>ONDF01000042.1 GCA_900316525.1 uncultured Bacteroidales bacterium | reverse complement strand
CACCACACGGGCAGAAAAAAGCACCAAATCGGCCTGGATAGTGCGCAATTTGGTGCGTAAAAAATGTAAAACGCTGATTATCAGCGTATCTTGTGGAGGCGAGCGGACTCGAACCGCTGTCCAAACGCCGCACCAGGCGGCTTTCTACACGCTTATCCGTCCTTTGGTTTTCGTGCCGCCCCTGCCGGATGGCGGGCGAAGACGGCCTTAGCCTTTGAATCTTAGCCGGTTTTAAAGGCGTCCACCGGAGCGTCCCGGTCGGAATGATACCCCTGAGTCGGCCGATACCGGGCGGAACGTCCGAGGGATACTCGTCGGCGGCGCAGCCTAGGCGTCGCGGATTAAGCTAATTGGCTTTGCCGAATTAGGCAGCGAGTGCGTAGTTGTTGTTGGCAACTGATTTTTTGGAATCTGAGATTAACGGGCAAGGTTCCAACGCCCGGCGTGCTTACCGTCCGACATCAACGCTGTCAAAACCAAAACACCCCCATTGCGGAGTGGGCGATGGCGGATTCGAACCGTCGACCCCCTGCTTGTAAGGCAGGTGCTCTGAACCAACTGAGCTAATCGCCCGAAAAGGATTGCAAAGATACGCTGAAAAAGCGAAAGTTGCAAATCACAAAAGGGTCACGATCTTCTCCAGCCAGACCCTGTCCTCCTCGTCGAAAGTGCCGAGGCGGTCGCTGTCGATGTCCAGCACCGCGGTGACGGCGCCGTCGGGCCCATGGACGGGGACGACAATCTCGCTGCGGGAGGCGCTGCTGCAGGCGATGTGCCCGGGGAACTGCTCGACGTCCGGGACGACGACGGTCTCATTCCGCTTCCAGGCAGTGCCGCAGACGCCCTTCCCGAAGGGGATGTGCATACAGGCGACGGGGCCTTGGAAGGGGCCGAGGACGAGCTCGCGAGGGCTCGGTGGTTCGACAGGCTCACCAACCGAGCCCACCGGGGCCACGCGGTAGAAGCCGGTCCACCAGAATCTGAAGGTTTCGTGCAGGACGGCGGCGACGTTCGCCATCTTCGCGATGACGTCCGTCTCCCCTTCCAGCAAAGCGGCCACCTGCCGATCCAGCAGGCGGTATTTTTCAGCCTTTTCCATTATAACAAAAAAGTTAAGTGGTAAAACATAATTGTTTCACCACTTATACTTCAATGAATTGAGCAACTACTTCTGCATCGGGGCCGGAGCGGGCTGCGCCGGGGCCTGCGGGAGCGGGCGACCGGTCATCTGGGCCACGATCTTGTCGAATTCAGCCTCGGAAATCATGCGGCAGTTGCCGTTGAACTTGGCGTCGAGCTCCACCTGGAGGCGCTTGATGTTCAGGTCGCCCTCGATGGTGCAGCCCCCCTTCAGGGAGAGGGTGTCCTTGACGTAGAAGTTGCCGTGCATCGTACCGGTGAAGTCGACGTTCTGGCAGATGATGTCGCCCTTGATCTGGGCCTTCTCGCCCACGACGACGCGGCCCTTGGAGCAGATCTTGCCCTCGAAGATACCGTCGACGCGCAGGTCGGTCGGAGTGGTGATCTCACCCTTGAAAGTGGTACCGGCGGAAATCCGGCTCACTTCGTTCACATTGACAGGTTCCATTGGTTTAGCCATATTTTATAATTGTTGTTTTCTACGCAATCCCCTTGCCGTGGCAATTCTTGTACTTGAGGCCGGAGCCGCAAGGGCAGGGATCGTTGCGCCCCACGCGCTTGTCCACGCGGATCGGGGTGCGGGCCTTCTGCTCGCCGTTGGTGGAGAGTTGGGAAGGGTCGTTGGTGCGCATCTGGCTCAGGTCGCGGCGCGGCTGGGCGGCCGGGCGCGGGGCGCGGGCCTCGTTGGCGTCACGGAGCGGGATGAAGGCGCGGAGGAGGAAGGTCAGGACCGCCTCGTTCAGCTCCTCGAGCATCTGGGAGAAGAGGTTGTAGCTCTCCAGCTTATAGACCACAAGCGGGTCCTTCTGCTCGTAGGCGGCGTTCTGGACGCTCTGACGGAGGTCGTCCATGTCGCGCAGGTGCTGCTTCCAGTATTCGTCGATCTCGTACAGGATGACCGAACGGCTCAGGCACTTCGCCACTTCACGGCTCTCGGTCTCGTAGGCCTTCTTGAGGTTCACGGACAGGTTGAGCATCCGCTTGCCGTCGGAGATGGGGATGGCGATGTTCTCGTACATCGACCCCTGCTTCTCGAACACCTGCTTGATGATCGGGTTCACCTTCTCCACCATCGCGTCCATACGGCGGTCGTACACCTCCTGCATGTGCGCGCAGAGCTTGTCGGCGATGTCCTTCGGCTTCGCGTGCTCGTAGAAGTCGGCATCGAAGCCCAGGTCGATGGACAGGGTCGCGATCACGTATTCCTCGAAGGAGGCGTAATCCATGCCTTCGGCCTTCTCGGCGATGATGGTCGCGGTGTCCTGCATCATGTTCTGGACGTCGATCTCGATGCGTTCGCCGGAGAGGGCGTTGCGGCGGCGGGCGTAGACGGCCTCGCGCTGATAGTTCATCACGTCGTCGTATTCGAGGGTGCGCTTGCGCCAGCCGAAGTGGTTCTCTTCCACGCGCTTCTGGGCGGTCTCGATGGACTTGGAGAGCATGCCGGAGACGAGGGCCTCGTCGTCGCCCATGCCCAGCTTGTCCACGACGCCGGCGATGCGTTCGGAACCGAACTTGCGCATCAGGTCGTCTTCCAGGGAGATGTAGAAGGTGGAGGAGCCCGGGTCGCCCTGACGGCCGGCGCGGCCGCGGAGCTGGCGGTCGACGCGGCGGCTGTCGTGGCGGGTGGTGCCGATGATGGCGAGACCGCCGGCGGCCTTCACCTCCGGGGTGAGCTTGATATCGGTACCACGGCCGGCCATGTTGGTGGCGATGGTGACCTTGCCCGCCTGGCCCGCCTGGGCCACGATCTCCGCTTCACGGGCGTGCTCCTTCGCATTCAGCACGTTCGGGCGCAGGCCGCGGAGGCGCATCATGCGCGCGAGGAGCTCGGAGGTTTCCACGTCGGTGGTACCCACGAGGACCGGACGTCCGGCGTTCGTGAGCTCGACCACGCGGTCGATGACGGCGTTGAACTTGCCTTTCTTGGTCTTGTAGATGATGTCGTCCTGGTCGTCGCGGATGACCGGCCGGTTGGTCGGGATGGACACGACATCCAGCTTGTAGATGCTCCAGAACTCGCCCGCCTCGGTTTCGGCGGTACCGGTCATACCCGCGAGCTTGTGGTACATCCGGAAGTAGTTCTGCAGGGTGATGGTCGCGAACGTCTGGGTCGCGGCCTCCACCTTCACGTTCTCCTTCGCCTCCACGGCCTGGTGGAGACCGTCGCTCCAGCGGCGGCCCTCCATGATACGGCCGGTGCTCTCGTCCACGATCTTGACCTTGTTGTCCACGATCACGTAGTCGATGTCCTTGGTGAACATCGCATAGGCCTTGAGGAGTTGGATCACGGTATGGACGCGCTCGCTCTTGAGGGAGAAGTCCTCCATCAGGGCGTCCTTCTTCTCGGCCTTCTGGGCCGGGGTGAGGGTGGCGTCGTTCTGGATCTCCGCGATGGCGGAGCCCATGTCCGGCAGGACGAAGAAGTTCGGGTCGGACACGGCATTGGCGAGAACCTCGTGGCCCTTGTCGGTCATATCCACGCTGTTCTGGATCTCGGTGATGACGAAGTAGAGCTCGTCGGTGACCTGCGGCATCTCGCGCTCGTTGTCCTGCATATAGTAGCTTTCGGCCTTCTGGAGGAGCTGCTTCATGCCCGGCTCGGAGAGGAACTTGATGAGCGGCTGATACTTGGGAAGACCCTTGTTGCATCGGAGGAGGAGTTTTCCGCCCTCGGCCTCGTCGCCGGCCGCGATGGCCTTCTTGGCCTCGTTCAGGGTCGTGTTGATGAGGGCGCGCTGCTTGTTGTACAGGTTCTCCACGTAGGGGCGGTATTCCATGAACTGCTCGTCGTCGGCGGCCTTCGCCATCGGGCCGGAGATGATGAGCGGGGTACGGGCGTCGTCGATGAGGACGGAGTCCACCTCGTCGACGATGGCGTAGTGGTGCTTCCGCTGGACGAGGTCCGACATCCGGGTGGCCATGTTGTCACGCAGGTAGTCGAAACCGAACTCGTTGTTGGTGCCGAAGGTGATGTCGCAGTCGTACGCCTTCTTGCGGGCGTCGGAGTTGGGCTGGTGCTTGTCGATGCAGTCCACGCTGAGGCCGTGGAACTGGTACAGCGGGCCCATCCACTCGGAGTCACGCTTGGACAGGTAGTCGTTGACGGTGACCACGTGGACGCCCTTGCCGGCGAGCGCGTTCAGGAACACCGGAAGGGTGGCGACGAGGGTCTTGCCCTCACCGGTCGCCATCTCGGCGATGCTGCCGCGCTGCTCCTTGTTGGTCTTGAGGGAGCCGTTCAGGACGATGCCGCCGATGAGCTGCACGTCGTAATGGACCATGTCCCAGGTGATCTCGTTGCCGCCGGCCACCCAGTGGTTCTGCCAGACGGCCTTGTCGTCCTCGATGTGGACGAAATCGCGGCCGTGGGCCGCCAGGTCGCGGTCGAAGTCCGTCGCGGTGACCGTGATGGTCTCGTTCTGCGCGAAGCGGCGGGCGGTGGATTTCATGATGGCGAACGCCTCGGGGAGGATCTCGTCGAGACACTTCTCGATGGCGTCGTCCTCGTCCTTGACGAGCTTGTCGGATTCGGTGGCGAGGGCTTCCTTCTCGGAAACGGGGATGTCTTTCTCCAGTTCGGCCTTGATTTCGGCGATGCGGTCCTCGAAGGGCTTCTCCACGGCGAAGACCTTCGCGCGGAGGGCGGCGGAACGCGCCCGGAGTTCATCGTCGGAAAGGGCGTCGATGCCGGGATAGGCCGCGAGGACCTTGTCCAGCATGGGCTTCACCTGCTTCATGTCCCGGTCGGACTTGGAGCCGAAAACTTTCTTCAGTATATCTGCGAGTGCCATAGAATGCTTCTCAAATATCAGTTAAAAACTTAATCTCACAAAATTACGCATTTTTCGGCGGATACGCAAATCCGATGCCACCTCCGGAAGGGGCTTTTTATGACAGGGATTCCTGCAAAAATGTCAGGGACCGGGCGCGGAGGGCATCCAGGTCGGTCCCGGGGGCGAGAAGATGCAGGATCCGGTCGTCCTTGGGCGTGCCGGACGGCGGATAAATGACATCGACCCCGTAGATTTGGGCCACGGCGACGGCGTGGAACGAGGACGCGACCACGTGCTCCGCCCCGCGGATGAGGGAGATGAACTCGCCGGGGACATACTTCTTGCGGCCGCTGAAACGGGGGTTGGAGGCGATGCGGACGACCGGGAGCCCGAACCGGGACGCGATCCGCAGGACCTGGGGATTGTCGATCACTTCGTAGGCGACGACATACCGGCCCTTGACCGGGCAGGGAGCGGCCAGGGCGTCCAGCACGTCCTTCCCGGCCAGGAGGACGGGATCCAGCGTGAGGGCCGCGTCGACGCCCCGGGCGGCAAGCTCGGCCCGGAGCTGGGGCTCCCGGACGCCCAGCCGGTGGAAACGGCTGAAATCGACCCCGTCCGGGAGGGGGACGGAACCGGTGCTCGCGGCATAGGCGATGTTGCGGGTATGGGCAAACGCAGGGTCCCGGGCGAACCAGAGCGGGTCTCCCCCGTTGATGACCGGGTTCCAGACCTGGTCGCTGCCGAAGACCACCGCGTCGAAGCCTTCCGGCGGAAAGGGCGTGAGATGCATGCCCTCCCGGAACGCCTGGAATCCTTTTCGGCGGCGTGCGACCGCGAAACTCGCGGCGAGATTCTTGGCCGTGCCCACAGGATGTTTCCACCAGTCGCCGCGCCAGAGCCGGTAGGGCCGGGTCAGGTACGCCGGCGCATAGTCGATGACATGGGCGTCGTGGCCCAGGGCGCGAAGTACCTCCACCAGAGCGCGGGCCTGGAGAACGGCGCCGTAATTGTCGGCCGCATGAAAGGTCAGGATGCCTACTTTCTTCCCCATTTCTTCTTGAATTTCACGATCTTGGAGGCGACGCGGTGGTTCCAGGAATCCAGCCCGAAGTTCCGCAGCACGAACGGGAAACCGTGCCGGAGGTACAGCCGCTCGAACAGCGGGGCATACTTGTGAGCCGCCGTCGGCGTTTGGAAGTTGGGCTGCAGCATCGCATGGATATCCACTTCCCGGATCCGGGGATTCTCGTCGAAATGGGCCGCGAACGCGCGTCCGGCCCCGGTATTGACCAGCAGGAGCGAGCAGCCGCGGTTGTCGTCGGCAAAGCCGGGAAGGGCCTCTTCCACGCCCCAGCAGTCGGCCATCGTCAGGTCCGACGGCCGGGCGAGGCTGGCGAAGGGGCAGGCCAGGCAGGAAGGCCGCATCATATAGCGCTGGAAATACAGATGGGCGTAATCCTCCTTCACCAGGGATCTGGCCCCGAAACAGAGCCTTTCCTTGGTTCCGTGCCATCCCTGGGCCGGATCGCGGAACAGGGCGCCGGTGAGCGGCTCCCCTTCCCGCGTCTCCACGTACTTCAGGTAGTCCCGCCACACGAACGGTGCGGGCACGCCGTGGCAGGTGTTGTCGACCAGCAGGAGATCCTTCCGGAAGGTGCCTGCGAGGGATCCGACGCCGGCGCACTGGCAAGGGGTTCCGGTGAAGAGCACCCGCCGGCCGGCTTCCAGATCCGAGAGCACCTGGCCGGGGATGCCGGTCATGTCGCTCTGGACATATTTGGTGAGCCGCAGGGGCACCAGCCCGGCTTCCTCCGTCACCCGGACGTGCCGGACCACGAAATCCGCGCCCATCGCAGCGCCATAGACGACCATTCCTTCCCGCACGGCCTTCCGCATCAGGGCGTAGCCCAGCCCCCCGCTCTGGCTCCGGTCCAGGTACTCCGGGAACCGGATGGCGAAGGCCTCCCCTGCCGTTCCGTCGGCAGGGCGAAAGGCGCAGACGCGGTCACAAATGCCGCAATCCACGCACAGGTCCCGGTCCACGGCCGGGTACGGGAAACCCATCCCGTCCGGCGCCATCCGGATGGCCCTGTGCGGGCAGGCGTCCGCACAGGCGGAGCAGCCGCTGCATTGATTCCGGTTCTCAATGTGAATCATATCGTTCACGCACGTTTCTTCAAGGACTTCTTCAACAGATGCAGGCGATGATGGAGATCCTTGTATGCATTCAGCAGGCGGGTTCCGCCAGGCAGGTGGAGGCAGATATTCTTGGCCCGGTATTCGGCCTTGTCCATCCCGTCCTTGCAGCGCCGGAGCCACTCCTGGGCGCCGGCGCGGTTGTTCAAGTGAATGGCCATCCCGAGCATACGCTCGTCGGAAAGCGCCTGCAACCGCTGCAGATAACGGGCGCGTTTTTCCTCCGAAATACCCTCGATCCTTTCCAGGGTCGCCCGCTGCGTCCGGAGATAGGCTTCCTTCTTGACGACATCCCGCGCATACCCGCTGTACTGCCCGCGGCTGTGCGAAGCGTCCCGTTCGACGACGGTGAACAGCGGCTCCAGGATGGTCTTGCACCGATACCGGTACAGGATGGGAACGAGAAGCTGCCAGTTCTGTCCGGCGTTTTTCTCCGAGTAGATATCGAAACCGGTCAAGTCCTTCAGCACGGCCGTCCGGACCAGGTACGATCCGGCGCAATAATAGAATCCGCCCAGGGCGAACAGGCAATCCTCGAACAGCGACGGATCCTCTTCCGCAAGGGCGTCCAATCCTTCGATCCGCAGCAGCTCTAAGGACGGGTCCTGGACATACCGGACCTGGGTCCGCACCAGCTGGAATTCCGGCGCAGAAGATTCGAGCGCCTGGACCATCTTGGAGATAGCATCGGGCGTCGTGTAGAAATCGTCGCTGTCCGGCCAGGCCAGATACGCCCCCGTCACCCGCTGCAGCCCGTTTTTGATCGCGACCGACTGCCCGGAATTGGGCTGATGGAAACAGCGCAACGCATACCCCTTCGCGGCAAAACGGTCGACGTAGCTTTCGACCACCGCCCGGGAACCGTCCGTCGAGCCGTCGTCGATGACGACCATTTCGATGGCGGGATAGTCCTGCGCCAAGACAGAATCCAGCAGCCGGTGCACATACTTTTCCGTATTGTACATCGGGGTGAGGATACTGACCAGCGGGCGTTGCATAAGACAAAGATAGGAAAAAGCCGACAATTATTCATATCTTTGCATCGTTGCGATCTTTCCTCCGTGCCCGCGGTCAGTGTCATCATACCGGTCTACAAGGTCGAGCCCTACATGGCCCGATGCGCCCGCTCGCTGTTCGGGCAGACCCTGGACGACATCGAGTTCCTCTTCATCGACGACTGTTCGCCGGACCGGTCCATCGACGTGATGCGCGAGGTCCTGGCGGAATTCCCGGCCCGGAAGGAGCAGGTGACCGTCTTCCGGACGCCGCGCAACAGCGGCCAGGCGGCCGTCCGGATGCAAGGGATCGCCCTCGCCCGGGGCGAATATGTCATCCACTGCGACAGTGACGATTATGTCGATGTCGACGCCTACGCCACCCTGTACGGGAAAGCGAAGGCGGAGGACCTGGATATCGTCACGTGCGATTTCACCGTCGAGCAGGACGGGCGCGCGCTCGAGCAGGTCCGGGGGGAATGCACGTCCGTGGCCCGGATGCTCGAGGGCAAGGAACGGTGGAGTCTGGTCTGCAGGATGATCCGCAGGACCTTGTGCGAGGGCATCACCGCGCCGGTGGCGGACATGGGCGAAGACATGGTGATTTCCGTGCAGGCCCTGATGAAGGCCCGCCGGATCGGGCACGTGGACCAGCCGCTGTATCACTACTGCCTCCGGGAGAATTCCTTCACCCGGCGGAAAAGTCGGGAGGACCGGGTCGCCCGCCGGGATTCCCTGATGAACAATGCCCGGCTTCTGATCGGCCTTCTGGAAGACCGGTACGGCTATACGGGCGACGAACCCGAGCTCGTCCGCTTCAAGTACAAATGCAGGGAGGTCCTCACTCCCCTGGTCCATATTCCGGACTATTTTCGACGCTGGAAAGAGACGTTCCCCGAAGTGGACCGGAAAGTCCTGTCCTCGCGGGCGTTCTCCCTGGAAGAAAAGTGCTGGTTCGCGCTCATCCACCTGCGGCTCTACCACCCGGTGAAACGGATTACAGGCTGGTTCCGGAATCACCGGAGGAGCGATTCGTAGATTTGTTTCAAGCGGGCCATCACGGCCTCCGGATAGTAGTCCTTCACGATTTCCAGGCTGGAAAGCCCCATCCGGCGGCAGACGCTTTCGTCCGCGCACCGGGCGATGGCCGCCGCAATCCCCTCGACATCCCCGGGGCGGACCAGGATTCCGTTCTCCCTGACGACTTCCGGAATGCCGCCCACCGGGGTGGAGATGATGGCGCACCCATAGCTCATCGCCTCCAGGATGCTGACCGGCAGGCCTTCGTGATACGAGGGCAGGGCAAAGACCTCTGCCCGGTTGAGCAGCTCTTTTTTCCGGTCCCCGGCGACAAAGCCGTTGAAGTGCACGCAGTCCGCCAGTCCCTGCGAACGGATGGCCTCTTCCAAGGCCTCCTCATTCTTGTTTCCGCCAATCTCCAGCCGGGCTTTTCCGGGTGCGGCGCCCTGGAGGAGCGCCATCGCCTGCAACAGGTCGAACACGCCTTTCCGGGGGCCGATCTCGCCGAGGAAAAGCAGCTGGACGGGCCCGCCGGCCTCCCGCGCTACCTTCTCCCGACCGGCCGGTTCCGTGATATTGTTCACGATGTCCACCTTCTCCGGGGAGACGCCGATCGACACGAAGAAATCGCGCCAGGACGTTGACAGGACGATGAGGCGGTCCAGCTTGGAAAGCATCCTCCGCACCCGCCACTGATGGCGCTCCGAAAGCCCCTCATACCATACCTTGACGCGGGATGCGTGGCTATGCAGGATGACCTTCCGGCCCATCAGCCGCGCCAGCCAGGCGTAGTAGGCGTGCTTGTCGAAGGACCGTCCGGCGGCCGTATGGATGTGCACGATCTTGATTCTCCGGTCCCACAGGAGGCGCCAGCCCAGGACGAAGAGCCCGCCCAGGTCGTACCACAGCTTGTGCGCCCAGTTGAGTCTGCCGGAGGACGCGATGAAATGGAAGGTCTCGAAGCTTTCCCGGTACGCCTTCAGCACGGAGACGATACCGCCATGGACCGGGTCCCAATAACGCTCTCCCACGGTCAATACGCGATCGCTTATCGACTTGTCGATCAGAATCCGTCTCATACCTGCCCCCTCCTTTTTCCCAGCCGGCGGGTCAGCCGCTTGGCCAGGTCGTACAGATGCAGATGGATGAGGATGAACCAGCCTTTCTTTTCGAGCGAAAGGCAGGGATTCGCAAGCAGCTTCGCATCCACCTCCGGGAAGGTTTCCTTCCACATCGCATAGCAAGCCTTGTCCCCCACATAGGGTTCGATGCAGTGCCGGGTGTAATACTTGAAGCGGACGATTTCGGGGGCGTCCTCCCGATAGCCATAGTCCCCCACCAGCAGGTCGACCAGCATCCGGACATTGGCCGCCAGCTCTCGGTGCCGCCGGATGGCGGCCTCCTTTCCCTGCAACTTGGTGATGGAAACCGGGCAGTACCGGTACAGGTACAAGGGCTCGTCGAGATGCCCGGTCGCTCCGGCGCGCAACGTAGCCTGAATCGACTGCACCAGGTCCTCGCCCATGCTCCCCCGGGGCGCCAGCAGACCGTCCTGCAGGATCGTCCGGCGGATCAGCCGGACGACCAGACAGCCCTGGGCCTTGTCCAGGAGCAGGTCGCGCACGCCCTTGCACTCCCCACGGACCAGGACGCGACGGCCCGACGCATCTTCTTTCAGGTAATTGCAAGTGACGATGTCCAGCCGCTCGGCAACGGCTTTTCCGTACAGGATACGATAGGCATCCGGAGAAACCAGTTCGTCATCGCTGTCGCAATGGATGACGTACTCCCCCGTCGCCAGGGCCAGTCCCTGCATCCGGGCTTTCGCCAGCCCGCCGTTCACCTGCATCCTGAAAAACCGGACTTGGGATTCCCGCGCGGGGAACTCGCGGGAGAGGACCTCCCGGACCACCTCCAGGGACCTGTCCGGCGTGCAGTCGTCGACGAAAATGAACTCCAGGTCCTCCATCGTCTGGGAGAACAACGACCGCGCACAGCGTGCGATATAGGGTTCCACGTTGTAGACCGGTATGATGACGCTGACCGCGGGCATGTCCAATGAGCAAAAACAGAGCTTTTTCCTTTTGCAAAGATAGGAATTTTTTAACTTTGCATTATGGCATCGAACTCCGACATCCGCATCGCCCGGAATACGGTCATCATCTACATCCGCATGGCCGTGACCATCCTGGTGGGGCTCGTCACCAGCCGGCTGGTCCTGCAGGCGCTCGGCGCGTCGGACGTGGGCATCTACAGCGCGGTAGGAAGCACGGTGGCCCTCGTCGGAGTCGTTTCCGGGGCGCTCGCCGCAACCACCATCCGCTTCATGAACATCGAGCTGGGCAAGGCCGACAGCCACCCGAACCGGATGTTCAACATCTGCCACACGATCCACCTCGGCGGCGCGGCCGTCATCTTCCTGCTGCTGGAAAGCGTCGGCCTCTGGTACATCCACACGCACCTGAACGTCCCGCCCGGGAAGGAATCCGACGCGATGTTCGTGTTCCAGGTCTCCACCGTCGTCGCGTGCCTCGGCATCGCCAACGTCCCCTTCCAGAGCCTGTTCACCGTCCATGAGCGGTTCGGAACGGTGGCCCTGGTCGACATTTTCAACACCTTGCTCAAGCTGGGGCTGGTATGCCTGCTGTACCTCCTCCGGGGTCGGCCCGACGGGCTGCGCATCTACGCCGTGATGATGAGCGCCAGCACCTGGGTTTCCTTCATCGCCTACCACTGGATGAGCGCGCGGCGGTGGCCGGGCATCGTCCGGTGGAAGCCCGTGCGGGAGAAATCGGCCTACCGGGAGGTCCTGACGTTCAACAACTACAACCTCCTGTCCTCCTCGGCCCTCATCGCCCGCTCCCAGGGCTCCAACATGCTCATCAACGCCTTCTTCGGGACCACCGTCAACGCCGCCTATTTCTACGCCTTCACGCTGCAGAACTACGTCGTCCAGTTCGTCAACAACTTCGACGCGGCGTCCGCCCCGCAGATCACGCAGAACGTGGGCGCCGGGCAGGTGGAAACGGCCGCGCGGCTCGCCCGGCGTTCCTGCCGGATCTGCCTCCTGCTGTTCCTCCTGCTGTTCTTCCCCCTGTGGAGCGAGCTGGAATTCCTGATGGGCCTGTGGCTGGGAAGCAAGATGCCGCCGGAGACCGTCGGAATGGCCCGCTGGACCCTCCTCGTCGCCGCCGTCGCCACCACCTCCGCCGGCCTGGGGCAGCTGATCAACGCCCTGGGGCGCATCAAGTGGTACAAGATCGAGATGACGGTCCTGTTCCTGCTGTGCCTGCCGGCAGGCTACGTGCTGTTCAAGCACGGTGCGCCGGCCTATGTCATCCTGACCTGCTTCGTCGTCTCCGACTTCCTGAACCGGGTCATCCAGTTCATCCTGCTCCGGGCGCAGTTCCGGTTCGATGTGTTCCGGTTCCTGCGCCACGCCTACGACCGGCCGCTGCTGATCTCCCTCCTGATGACCGGCTTCCTGCTGCTTTACAGGACCGTCCCCCTGGCAGAGCCCTGGCAGCACCTCGCCGGCTTCGCGGCCGTCGGCCTCGTCACCGCCGCCTGCGTCTGCCTGCTGGGCTTCAGCCGCGAGGAGCGCCGGAAGGCCCTGGACCTGATCCGCGGCAAGATCCATAAAAAACGCAATCAAAGGCCCGTTTAACCGGACAACCCTCGCATATGAAAGAGAAAAACAGTTTCTTCAAGTACGAAGGCGTAAATTATTTACTGCCATTCATTCTGATCACCGCGTGCTTCGCGCTGTGGGGCTTCGCGAACGATGTCACGAACCCGATGGTGAAGGCGTTCTCCAAGATCTTCCGGATGAACGTGACGCAGGGCACCCTCACGCAAGTCGCCTTCTACGGCGGGTACTTCGCGATGGCCCTTCCGGCCGCGCTGTTCATCCGGCGCTTCTCGTACAAGAGCGGCATCCTGATGGGCCTGGGCCTGTATGCGGCGGGCGCCTTCCTGTTCATCGCGGCGCGGTCCACGGGGTCGTACTGGCCTTTCCTGATCGCGTATTTCATCCTCACCTGCGGCCTCAGCTTCCTGGAGACCAGCGCGAACCCGTACATCCTCGCGATGGGCGACCCGGCCACCGCCACCCGGCGGCTGAACTTCGCGCAGTCGTTCAACCCCATCGGCTCGCTGTGCGGCATGTATGTGGCGATGAACTTCATCCAGGCCCGCCTGAACCCGATGGACTCCGCCGCCCGGGCCACCCTGTCCGACGCGGAGTTCGAGGCGATGAAGCAGTCCGACCTCGGGATCCTCATCACCCCGTATGTCGCCATCGGCATCGTCATCGTCGTGATGTTCCTGCTGATCTTCCTGAAGAAGATGCCCGCCGTCCACGAGGAGAGCGCCCAGTCCGTGGGCGCCTCGCTGAAGCGGCTCGTCGGCATCCCCCGCTACCGCGAGGGCGTGCTGGCGCAGTTCTTCTATGTGGGCGTGCAGATCATGTGCTGGACCTTCATCATCCAGTACGGGACGCGGATCTTCATGGAACGCGGGATGAGCGAGCAGGCCGCGGAAGTCCTCTCGCAGAAGTACAACATCGCCGCGATGATCCTCTTCTGCTGCAGCCGGTTTATCTGCACTTACCTGATGAAGTACTTCAAGCCCGGGAAGATGCTCTACTGCTTCGCTTTCGCGGGCCTCGCCTTCGCCCTCGGCGTGGTCCTCTTCCAGGGAATCATCGGCCTGTACTGCCTCGTCGCGGTCTCCGCCTGCATGTCCCTGATGTTCCCGACCATCTACGGCATCGCCCTCGAAGGCCTCGGGGAGGACGCGAAGTTCGGCGCCGCCGGCCTCATCATGGCCATCCTGGGCGGCTCCGTCCTGCCGCCGTTCCAGGCGATGATCATCGACAAGGGCACGGTCCTCGGCATGCCGGCGGTGAACGTTTCGTTCATCCTGCCGGCCCTGTGTTTCGTGGTGATTGCGGTCTACGGCCTCCGGGTGCACCGGAAGGTGATCTAGATCCTCACGTCGGCCTCCGGCCTCCTCAGGATGACAGTTGTCATTTCGAGCGAAG
>ONDF01000004.1 GCA_900316525.1 uncultured Bacteroidales bacterium | reverse complement strand
TATTCCGAGGGCTGCCTCAGCATCCCCGGGATCTACGCAGACGTCGTCCGCCCCGAGCGGATTACCGTCCGCTACTTCGACGAATCCCTCCGGGAAGTTACGGAGACTTTCGACAATTTTGCCGCCCGGATGGTCCAGCACGAACTGTCGCACCTGGACGGGAACCTTTTCACGGACAACGTCCCCCCGATCCGCCGGAAGATGATCGCCTCCAAGCTGCAGAACATCGCCAAGGGGAAGGTCCATCCGCACTACAACAGCAAGCTGAAATAACATTTAAAACTACAATACCATGGGAGCTTTTCACGCATATGACATCCGCGGCATCTACGGCAAGGACTGGGACCGGGAGACCGCCTACAAGATCGGTTATTTCATTCCCCGGCTGCTGCAGGCCGACAAGGTCCTGGTGGGCCGCGACTGCCGCGTCTCCTCGCCGGAGGTGCATGATGCCGTCGTCCAGGGCATCAACGACGCCGGCGCCGACGTCTACGACATCGGCCTGAGCTCCACGCCCATGGTCTATTTCGGCACGGCGAACTACGGCTTCAAGGCCTCCGTCCAGATCACGGCCTCGCACAACGCCGCCCCCTACAACGGCATGAAGGTGTCCACCACCGACGCCCAGGCCATCGGCTACGACGCCGGCCTGAAGGATATCAAGGCCTGGATCGACGAAGGCGTCCCCACCCCGGTGGCGGAAGTCCGCGGCAAGGTCTATCAGAAGGAGATCCTCGCCGACTACCTCGCCTTCATGCGCAAATTCAAGAAGGACCTCTCCGGCATCACCATCGCCATGGACCTCTCGAACGGCATGTCCAACCTCTTCGCGAAGGAGATCTTCGGCACCGGCGGGAACGTCCACTACCTGTTCGACACGATGGACGGCCGCTTCCCGAACCATGAGCCCAACCCGCTCATCGAGGCGAACGTGGTTCCCCTCGAGAACCTCGTCCGGGAAGTGAAGGCCGACGCCGGCGTCATCTACGACGGCGACGCGGACCGCGTGGTCTTCGTGGACGAGAAGGGCAGCTTCATCTCCCCCGACCTCCTCATCGCCCTGATGGGCCGCTACTATGTGAACGAGCGCGGCCTCAAGGGCACCGTCCTGCAGGACATCCGCTCCTCCAAGGCCGTGGGCGAATACCTCGAGCCCATGGGCTGCAAGATGTACACCTGGAAGGTGGGCCGCGCCTTCGCCGCCGCGAAGCTCCGCGAGATCGACGGCATCTGGGGCGGCGAGCTGGCCGGACACTTCTACTTCCGCGACTTCTTCTACAGCGACAGCGGCCTCCTGGCCTCCCTGATCGTCCTCAACATCGTCGCGGACCTCAAGAAGGAAGGCAAGACCCTCAGCCAGGCCATCGCCGAGATCGTCCGCTACAAGAACTCCGGCGAGATCAACTACCGCATCGAGGACAAGAAGGGCGCGATGGACGCCGTCAAGGAGCACTTCATGGCCCAGGAGAAGGCGACCGCGTTCATGGACTTCGACGGCTACCGCATCGAATTCCCCGACTGGTGGCTGAACATCCGTCCCTCCAACACCGAACCCTACCTGCGCTTCCTGTGCGAAGCGACTTCCGACGAACTGCTGAAGCAAAAGATCGCCGAGGTCGACGATCTGCTGAAGACCCGCTTCGGCGCAATCCGCTAAATAGATGAACTTCAAGACGTTACTGACAACCTGCCTATCCCTTTCCGCCAGTTTTGCCCTGTTTGCGCAGGAGGACCATACCGCCGATTCGCTCCGTCATCAGTACGGGCGGATGAGCGTCAGTTCCTCCCGCAGCACCGCCACGCCCTATGCCGACACGTTGGACACCGGTAACTCCGCCGTGAAGGTGGTCTTGTACAACAACGGCACCTACCGCTATGTCAAGGACCCCAAGGCCATCCAGGACGACAAGGTCTTCACGGAGCACTGGGACACCCGGAGCGTGAACCCCTACCATGACGAGAAGCCCCTTCCGGACCGCTTCTCCCTGTGGATCGTGGACACGCTGGACTCCTACTGCTGCCCGAACAAGACCCGCGTGTTCTCGAAGTTCGGCTACCGGCACGGCCGCCGGCACCAGGGCGTCGACCTGCCCTACCCCACCGGCACGCCGGTGTATGCCGCCTTTGACGGCAAGGTCCGCGTGTCCGACTATGTGGGCGGCTACGGCAACCTGATCATCATCCGGCACGCGAACGGCCTGGAGACCTTCTACGGCCATCTCTCCCGCCGCGACAAGGAACCGGGCGACTGGGTGAACGCCGGCGACGTCATCGGCCTGGGCGGCTCCACCGGCCGCTCCAGCGGCCCGCACCTGCACTTCGAGACCCGCTACCAGGGCTACGCCTTCGACCCCACCTGGCTCATCGACTTCGAGTCCGGCACCCTGCGGCACCGCCTGCTGACCTTCCGCAGCTGGTACTTCAACCCGAACAGCCGGTACGTCCAGTCCGTCGACGACGAGGACGAGATCTACCGGACCGACGAAGAGGAGCGCCTGCTCGCCGAGCAGCAGGCCAAGAAGGAGGCCGAGGCCCGCGCCGCCGCCGAACGCGCCGCCGTCAAGTACTACACGGTCCGCTCCGGCGACACCCTGGGCAAGATTGCCCGGAAGAACGGGACCACCGTCAAGGCTCTCTGCCGCCTGAACGGCATCAAGGAAACCACCACGCTCCAGATCGGACGGAGGTTACGGGTCCGCTAAACGGAAAAAGGCTCGCCGGACGGCGGGCCTTTTTTTGTTTGTGCAAGGTCGGTTTAGAAACTAAACTTTATCATCTGCTCGACGCGGTGGTTCAGGACCCAGTGGCCGGTGTCATACAGGCCGCCGCGGTTGCGGTCGCCTTCGCCGAACCAGGCCCCGGTGCAGTTGTACTCCAGGGAGAAGGTGAGTTTGCCCAGGTTGTAGGCCAGGGTGGGCGTCGCGCGGAAGGCGCGCTGGATCTTGCTGTCCGCGGACGTGTTCAGCCACAGGGTGTTCAGCCGGTCGTTGGCCCGATAGGCGAACACCGACTTGGTGGTGCCCAGCTGCTGCATATAGCCCAGCATGCACAGGAACTGGAACTTGCGGCCCGTCTGGAAGGAGAGGAACGAGGCCCAGTCCTGCATCGGCGTGTACTCCAGGGCGTGCTTGCTCCAGTTGTAGGTGCCGGCATAGCCCGAAAGCAGGTTCATGTGCTCGCCGGACTGCGCCAGGACGCTCTTGGCCTTGAGCTGGAAACTTCCCTTGGTAAACTGCAGGAAGATGAACGGGGAGATGGCGTACAGGCGCGCCTTCAGCATCGACGTATGGTCGTAATCGAAAGACAGTTCCTTCGTCGCCTCGTCCACGATCGTGATGGCCGGAGCCTGCCAGCGCGGCATGCTGGAGAAGAAGTTGGCGCCCGCCCTGCCCAGGAAACCGCCGCTCTGGAACGAAACGCCCAGATAGACCTCCGGAATCATGCCGTACTTGTTGAATTCGGCGCTCTTGGCCGTGCCGTAGGTGGTCGTGGGTTCGTACTGTTCCGTAAAGGAGTTCCATGCCGGGCCGGTGGAAAGGGTCGGTCCCACCGGCAGGTACTGCATCGGATACAGGATGCCGCCGGTCCAGGTGAACTTGCCCACGGTCCAGTGGAACATCACCTGCGGGCTGCGGTTGAACGGATTGAACGGGGCGCCGGTTTCCAGGTTGGTGACGTGCGGCATGTCCGCCGCCATCGGATGCCAGGTCTGGCCGATGTTGACCAGCAGGTCGCCCAGCACCAGGTTGTCCCACAGCAGGCCCATGTAGGCATGCCGCAGCCGGAGCGTGGCCAGGGAGCCGTTCATGCAGTAGAAGTCCGCTTCGATGTTGCCGGTCGCCTTGAGCTCGCCGATCCGGTACCCCCCGATGTTGAGTCCCAGCCGGGTGGTCAGGGCCAGCATCCGGAAGGAAGGATTGGCGTTCTGGTCCACCCCGTCCACCATCTTGCGGTCCTTGGGCATGTAGAAATACAGGTCCTGGGTTCCCGCGCTCACCTCATGCGTGTCGAACACCATGTAGTTGCGGATGAAACCGTAGACCTTCACTTTGGCCGGAGTCTCTTCCTGCGCCGAGCACACGAGGCCCGGGCCCAGGGCAGAAAGGGCCGCCAGCAGCGAAAGAAGGATCTTTTTCATAAGACGGTTTGGACGAGGGTCGGATCGGAAGGACCGTTAGAAACGGATGTAGGACAAGAACCAGAGCTCGTTGTACTGCGGCTTGGGCAGGAGCTTGTTGCTATGATGACGGTACTCCAGCTGGAAGTTCAGGTTCTTGTGGAGCCGGAAGTTCAGGCAGGCGGAATACATGTCGTGGCTGGAGTCGGACTTGCCGTTGGCGCGGAACTCGTCCCACTTGGCGTACACCTTGAACCAGTCGACCACGGGGACGCCCACCGTGACGTACAGGGCGTCGGCGGCGCCGCTCTGCTCCTTCTCGCCGGCGAGGGCCGTCGCATACTCGGCGCGGACCGTCCAGTTGTTGACATCATACTTGAGGCCGGCGCTGAAGCGCTCGCGCTTGAGGGTCTCGCCCTTGCCGTTCACCCAGTCGCCCTTCCAGCCGAAAGCGCCGAGATACAGGCCCTTGACAGGCTGGATCTGGAGCGTGCCGATGATGTCCTTCGACTTGTTGGCGTCGGCCAGATTGATGCCCTGGCCGTTGTACACGCCCAGCTGATAGTGGAGCAGGCGGTACTGGTCATCGGCCATCGGGATCAGGTCGCCCTGGACCTGGATACCCTGGTCGCGGCCGCCCATGTTGGCTTCGCCGAGACGGTCGCCCATGCCGGACATCTTCTGGACCAGGAAGGAGTAGTCACCCACGCCCACGTCCCAGGGGTTCATCGGGTTCTCGAAGGTGAAAGCGCGCTTGAACTGGCCGATCTTCACGGAGAACTCCTTGTACTTGGCCCACTCCACGTAGAAATCCTTCGTGTGCGGGCTGGAGCCATTGACCTGGAGCTGGATGCGGTATTTGAAGTCGTTGAAGATGCTGCCGTCCACATACAGACGGATCAGGCGGCAGTTGAAGCCGGGGCCGCCATGGGCGCCTTCCTGGTCGCTGTACTTGTAGCCGCCGATGATGTAGGCGCCAAACTTGGGCTTGCTCACGAAATCGGACACCTTGTAGCCGTATTCGGGTTTCTGGTTCTCCTGCGCGAAAGCGGAGAAACCGAGCGCGGACACGAGGGCCGCCAATAAAACGATAGTCTTTTTCATATAAAAGTGGGTTGATTAAGCGAACGGGAAAAGCTTGGTCAGCCAGAAATAACCGAAGACGAAACCGACGACGCCGATGATCAGGCCGACGCGGGTCATGTCCTTGGTCTCCACCATGCCCGTCGCGGACGCGATGGCGTTCGGCGGCGTGGAAATCGGGAACAGCATGGCGATGGAGGCGCACACGGCGATGAAGGTGATCATCGCGGAGGTGCCGCCCATGGCCAGGAACTGCGCGTTGTTGGCGGCCTCGGGATCGGCCATGCCGTTGGCGACGACGATCAGGATCGGGATGAGCAGGGCCGCCGTCGCGGAGTTGGAGATGAAGTTGGAGAGCAGGTAGCAGACCAGGCCGGCGACGATGAGCACCACCCAGACCTTCATGCTGCCGAACGGGATCGCCTGGATCAGGACCTTCGCAAGACCGGTGTCCTGCAGGCAGTATCCCAGGCAGAAGCCGCCCGCGACGAGCCAGAGCACGTTCCAGTTGATCTCCTTGATCTCCTCCTTGCCGAACAGGCCCGTGGCGGTGAACACGCCCAGCGGGATCAGGGCCACGATGTTGGAGTTGATGTGGGTAAGCTGCTCGGTGGCCCAGAGGAGGATCGTGCCGATGAAGGTGATCCAGACCACGTACAGTTTCCAGTCCTTCTTCTTGTTGCTCCCGGGAATCTCGAGCACGAGCTTCTTCGTCTTGAACGGGAAGAAGACCCGCAGGATGATCCAGGCCAGGAGAATCATGATGAGCACGTAGGGAATCATGTGCACGCACCATTCGCCGAAGGAGATGTCGATGCCGGCCTGCTCCAGGGCGCCCTTCGCGGTGGCGTTCGGCGGGGTGCCGATCGGGGTGCCGATGCCGCCGAGGTTCGCGGCGACCGGGATGGAGAGGGCGAGGCCCACCTTACCCTTGTCATCGGCCGGGAGCTTGGAGAGCACCGGGGTGAGGAGGGCAAGCATCATCGCGGCCGTGGCCGTGTTGGACATGAACATCGAGAAGACGGCGATCATCAGCAGGAAGCCCAGCAGGACGATCTCCGGCTTGGTGCCGAAGAGTTTCAGCAGGGCGCGGGCCAGCGTGACGTCCAGGCCGTAGCGCTCCGCCATGATGGCGAGGACGAAACCGCCCAGGAACAGCATGACCACCGGGTCGGCCATCGAGGACATGATGCGGGCGTACGGGACGAGGGTGCCGTACTGCGGGTCGCAGAACAGGCCGATACCCTTGTTGGAAACCGTCAGCAGGGAAATGACGATCACCAGGAGCGAGGTGCTCCAGTTCGGAATGATTTCGAAGATCCACATCAGCGCGGCGAACACGAACAGGGCGATCACCCTCTGCTGGACGACAGTCAGGGCCTCGATGCCGTAGAACGACACCGGGACGGCCCAGAGGAAGATGGTGATGAGCAGCACAAGCGGCAGAAACACACCATACTTGAGGTTGAATTTCTTGGCCATTATCTGGAATTGTTATTTCTCATAAATGAAACGGATGTCCACCGGAATCTTCTCGAGCTCCAGGGAGACGATGTCGGCCTCGATGCCGGGCGTGACGACGCCATATTTCTGGACATAGGAACGGGCGAACACGAGGTCGCCGAGGGCCTGGATCCGGAGGATCTCGGCGCCGAGGGTCTCGAGGGCCGTCCAGGTCTTACCGTAGTCGATGTCATAGCGGCCGGAAGCCTTGCGGGTGATGGCGCCGCACTCGACCAGGTAGTTGTACACGGCGATGTTGGCGATGCCCGTCGGGTCCGCCGCGCCGAAACGGGTGGAACGGATCGTATTGGTGACGAAGGTGGCCAGGACATCTTCCTTCTGGATGAGGGCGGAGATGCGATGGGCCTCCACCTCCTTGGCGCAGAGGTAAGCGCCCAGCACGTTGGATTTCGCTTTCTCGACCACCAGCGCCTCGTTTCCGAGGGCGTCGGCGACGGAACCCCTGCCGTTCACGGTCTCCTTGACGCCCAGGCCCTTCGCGATCTCGCGGAAAGCGATGATCCAGTAGAAGGCGCTGGCGTCCAGATGGGCCTGATGGTCCGCCTCCAGCAGGGTCATGCCCACCGGGAAGACGGTGCGGTTGAACTTCTCGCGGATGACGTTGTCGAAGAGGATGGTACGGGTGCCCAGCTCCTCCTGGACCTTCGCGTCATACGGGAAATTGATGGCGATCACCTTGAAGCCGGCGTTGGTGTAGCCGCTGCAGTAGAGCACGTTGCAGGAGAAGATGTCGGACTCGCTGCCGGGGACGAAGGCCCGGTGGGCCGGGTCGCCGGGGAGCATATCCTGGAACTCCGGGAGGCGGGCCGAGAGGGCGTTCAGCTCCTCGGTGCGCTCCAGGTTCTTCAGGAGCACGTAGGCGCCGTAGGAGGCCTTGGTGCCGTAGAGGGCATCGTCCACGGCTTCGTTCGGGCCGATCACGAGGTCCATCTTGCTGTCGGTCATCTCCAGCCAGGCCTTGTCGCTCGCATAATAGTCGTCGGTCCGGAGGCCTTCGATCTTCTTGAGGAGGTATTCGCGGACGCTGGGCTTGATGGTGATGTCGGCGGCCGCCTTCAAGTAGTCGGCGATCTTGCCGATGGACTCGGCATAGGCGTCGTGGTACCAGACGGTCTTCAAGGAACCGTCATCGGCACGCTGGACGAGGGTATAAGGGCTGTTCTTGGCCGGGTCGTCGAACGCCTTGAACTCCTCCGCGGTCATATCGGCCGGATAGAAGCAGGCGCCGGCGGGCTTGGCGCCAAACCCTTCCACGAAAGGTTTGCCGTCGATGCGGTCCCAGGGGCCGTAGTTGATTTCGGCATACAGCTTGGCGGCGGGGTCGGCGATGGAGCCGAGGAAGGCATCCTTTTCCCCGAAATTCTGTTTCCAGTAGATCTTGTCCACTTCGTCGGCGGCGAAGCGGTACAGGTTCAGGACTTCCTTGCCATTGTCGGTGATACCCGAGAGGTCCGGAGCGGGCATCTTGACCACGGCGTAATTCTCCACCAGCCGGTCCGCCTTGGTCCTGTGGGTTTCACAGGAGACGGCCACGAGGGAAAGAAGCGCCACGGCGGCTGCAAGTTTTCTCATATCGTCGGTTCTTGATTCCTAAAACAATTTACAAATGTAACAATTATCCCCGACATAAAAAAAGAGGATGGCCTTCGCAGCCATCCTCTTTCGAAGAAAAAGTCCGGTTTTAGATCGTGCCCTGCTCCAGCATGGCCTGGGCGACCTTCATGAAGCCGGCGATGTTCGCGCCCTTCACGTAGTCGACGGAGCCGTCCGGCTGGGTGCCGAACTTGACGCACTGCTCGTGGATGGACTTCATGATGAAGTGGAGCTTCGCGTCCACTTCCTCGCCGCTCCAGCTGATGTGCTCCGCATTCTGGGTCATTTCGAGACCGGAGGTGGCGACGCCGCCCGCGTTCACGGCCTTGCCCGGGGCGAAGAGGATGCCGTTGTGCTGGAAATAGTGGATGGCGCCCGGCTGGCAGCCCATGTTGGAGACTTCGCAGCAGCACCAGCAGCCGTTGGCGGCCAGTTCCTTCGCGTCGTCCTCGGAGAGCTCGTTCTGGAAAGCGCAAGGGAGGGCGATGTCCACAGGGATGGACCAGGCCTTCTTGCCGGCGGTGAAGAACGCCTTGTCGGGGAACTTGGTGGCCATGTCCTCGACCATGTTGCGGTTGGAGGCGCGCATCACGAGCATATAGTCGATCATTTCCTTGGTGATACCGTCCGGGATGTGGCAGACACCGTCCGGGCCGGAGATCGCGACGACCTTGGCGCCGAGCTCCTTGGCCTTGGTGGCGGCGCCCCAGGCGACGTTGCCGAAGCCGGAGAGGGCGATGGTCTTGCCCTTGATGTCCTTGCCCGCCTTCTCGAGGAGGTGCTGGGTGAAATAGAGGGCGCCGAAGCCGGTGGCCTCCGGACGGAGGATGGAGCCGCCCCAGGTGCCGCCCTTGCCGGTGAGCACGCCGGTGTTGTACTGGCGGGCCAGCTTCTTGTACATGCCGTACATATAGCCGATCTCGCGGCCGCCCACGCCCACGTCGCCGGCGGGAACGTCCTGGTCCGGGCCGATGCAGTTCCAGAGCTCCAGCATGAAGGCCTGGCAGAAACGCATGATCTCGTCGTTGGACTTGCCCACGGGGTCGAAGTCGGAGCCGCCCTTGGCGCCGCCCATCGGGAGGGTGGTGAGGGCGTTCTTGAAGGTCTGCTCAAAGCCGAGGAACTTGAGCATGGACGGAGTCACCGCACGGTGGAAGCGGAGACCGCCCTTATAGGGACCGATGGCGCTGTTGAACTGGACGCGGTAGCCGAGGTTCGTCTGGACCTCGCCCCGGTCGTCCACCCAGGTGACCCGGAACGTGAAGATGCGGTCCGGCTCGACCATCCTTTCGACGATCTTCGCCTTCTCGAACTCAGGGTGCTGGTTGTACACATCTTCGATGGATTCGAGGACTTCCTGCACGGCCTGGAGATACTCTTTCTCGAGCGGGTACTTGGCCTGGAGCTTCGCCATGATGTCTTGTGTTCTCATGATAGATGCTTAAGTTTTGTGTTTAATTATGAAGTTATGGTTATGTGTGCAATGTAGCATACAAATGTAAAGAATAAAAAGTTATTTCCCAATAGATATTAAGCGAATGTTTGTATCTTTGCAGCCAGAACGAACGAATATGAAAAAGGATTTCAAAGACAGGCTGGGCTCCTGCGTGAAGGACCTCACCGGCGCCGAAATCAAAGGCATCACCATCGACGAGGAAGGCGGCCAGGTGGCCGTCGTGCTCGTCCCCGGGCGCGGACACGGGCGGGTCTCCCTCTCCCAGCTCCCCGACGTGCTCAAAGTGGCCGACGTGGACATCGTCGGCGGCGACATCACCCTCCTGGGCCCCTATGCAGGCGTCCGCGATTTCGTGGAATCCTGGAACCTGGAGGCCGACGACCCCCGCATCGGCCGATTCATCGAGATCCTCCGCCGCGAGACCCGCGGCGAGGTGACGAACGTGGAGTTCCGCTCCGGCGAGCTCCTGTACGAGCTGACCGTCCGCACCCTGGACTTCACCGCCCCGGAATACGTCTACATCGAAGGCGTGGACTTCCGGAGCCGGGTCCTCTACTGCTACACCTTCGTGGAAGACATGAACGACATCCTGGAGACCGACTCCTTCTCCATCCTGGGGTACCCGTTCACCGGGTCCATCAAGAGTTAGAGATTCTCACGTCGGCCCGGAGGGCCTCCTCAGAATGACAAAGAGAGGGGGCGACGGACCTCCTTAGAATGACAAAAAGAACTCCGGCCGGAACGGTCGGAGTTCTTTTTGCATTTCCAGTTCGATTACTGGGCGTTCTGCGCCTGGGCCTGGGCCTGGGCCTGGAGCTCCTGCTGGAGCTGCTCGAGGGTGCGGCCATCCTTGATGCCGAGGGACTTGCGGGCGGCCGGGGTGAGGTCCACGACGGCGGTCTCATCGAAATAGAGGGCGGAGCCGGAATCGAAGACGGCCATGATGCCCTGGGCCTTCGCAAGGTCCTGGACGGCCTTCTGGGCCTTCTCCATGATCGGGTTCATCAGTTCGGCCTGCTTCTGCTGCAGTTCCTGGGAAATGGTCTGCTGGAATTCCTGGATACGGTTCTGGATGTCCACGAGTTCCTTCTCCTTGGCGTCCTTGATCGCGGCGGTCCAGGTAGCGGACTTCTGCTGATACTGGTTGGCCTTGGTCTGATATTCCTCGACCATCGAGGAGAACGTCTCCTGCGCCTCGTTCTGCATCGCGTTGATCTGTTCGCGGGCGGCGTCGGCCTCAGGGGCGAGCTGGTAGAGTTCGGTGAAGTTGACACGGCCGAGCTTCTGGGCGGAAGCGGCGAGGGTCAGGAGCGCCATGGCGGCAATTGCAAGAATCTTTTTCATATTACGTTGTAGTTTTTAGATTTCGTGTCGGAAGGGGGTAAGGCAAAAGTTGTACCAAACGTTAGAACTGCTGTCCGATGACAAAGTGGAACTGGCTTCCGCCGTTCTTGGCGTCGTCGAAGCCGTAGCCCCAGTCGACGCCCAGCAGGCCGATCATCGGGAGGAACACGCGCACGCCCACGCCGGCGCTCCGCTTGATCTGGAGCGGGTTGAACTCGCGGATGTCCGCCCAGCAGTTACCGCCCTCGAGGAAGCCGAGGACATAGATGGTGGACTGCGGCTCCAGGATCACCGGGTAACGCAGTTCGACCGTAAACTTGTCGTAGATGTTACCCGCGTACGTGCCCTGGGCGCTGTACGGAGTGACGCGCATCGGCGTGAGGGAATAATCCTCGTAACCGCGCAGGGAGATGATTTCAGAGCCGTAGGTCATATAGCCCGACATACCGTCGCCACCCACCTGGAAGCCTTCGAACGGGGAATAGCCCCAGTTGCGGTTGTAGTAGCCGAGGAAGCCGAACTGCGCGCGGCTCATCAGGACGAGGTCGCCCACCAGCTTGGTATAGACGGCGCCACTGAACTTCCACTTGTGGTACTCGATCCACTTGTAGCGGTTCGCCGAGCTCCATTCGTTCTGGATGTTGCCCAGGCCGTCCAGATAGGTGGCGTCGTAGTTGACGTCCTTGTAGCTGTTCACCTTGACCTTCTCCCCGTTCTTGAAGGTGTACTTGCGGAGCAGGGAATAAGGCGGGGTGAGCTGCACGGAGGCGGAGAATTCGGAACCCTGGCGCGGGTAGATCTGCTGGTCGGAGGAGTTGCGGGTCAGGGACAGGGTGTAGCTCAGGTTGTGGGAGATACCGTCCGTGAAGGCGAAGTAACTCTGATACCAGTTCGTGAGCTTATACGTCTGCCAGCTGAGGTTGTTGTACAGGACGAAGTAGTTGTCCGGCCACTTCAGGCGGTTGCCGAGTCCGGCGTTGAAGCCGAAGACCTCGAACATGCGGTCCGTGGAGAGGAGGCCGATGTACAGGTAGGAGTCCGTCATCCTGGAATAGTAGCCGGAGAGGCTGAGGGACGTCGGTTTCTTGCCGAAAAGCCAAGGCTCCATGAAGCTGGCGCTGAGGGTCGTGTAGTAGCGGCCGTTCGTCTGGAAGCGGAAGGATAGCGTCTGCGCGTCGCCCAGCGGGACCGGGCGCCAGGCGCCCTTCTCGAACATCCGGCGAGTGGAGAAGTTGTTGAAGCTCACGCCCGCGGTGGCGACGAAGGTACGGCCGCCCCAGCCGCCGGAGAGCTCCAGGGTGGAGGACGGCTTCTCGGTGACGTTGTACACCAGGTCCACCGTATTGTTCAGCTGGTTGGGGATGACGGAGTAGCCGCCCGGCTTCATGATGGCTTCCGCGTCGAACTGGCCGAGGGAGGCGATTTCACGGATGGAGCGCTCGAAGTCCGTCTGGCTGAACAGGTAGCCCGGACGGGTCATGATCTGGCGGCGGACCACCTTCTCGTTGGTGAGGTCGTTGCCGTTGATGACGATGTTGTTCAGGATGGCGGGCTTGCCTTCGGAGATGCGCATCTCCACGTCCACGGAGTCGTTCTGGATGTTCACCTCCACCGGGGTGACGTTGAAGAAGAGGTAGCCGTTGTCGCGGTAGAGCTTCGTGACGTCGTAGTCGGTCTGCTTGCCGCCGCCGTGGAGGCGCTTGTCCATCGTGACCATGTCATAGATGTCGCCCTTCTTGATCTGGAGGATCTCGTCGAGGACCTCGGAAGGATAGACCGAGTTGCCGGTCCAGGTCACGTTGCGGAAATAGTATTTCGGGCCCTGGTCGAAGACCATGTCGATCGACAGATGCTTGGGGTCCGAGTAATAGACGGAATCCTTCACCAGGCGGGCGTCGCGGTAGCCGGCCTCGTTGAAGGCCTCCAGGACGGTCTTGCGGTCCGTCTGGTACTCCTTCTCCTTGAACTTCTTGGACTTGAAGAAGTTGTACCACTTGTTGGAGTGGGTTTCCTTCATGGCCTTGGCGAGCTTGTACTCCGACACGTCCTCGTTGTTGCCCTTGAAGTTGATGTCCTTGATGCGGACCTTCTCGCCCTTCTTCACGTCGAAGTTCACCCGGATGGCGCTGCGGATCACGGTATCCTTCTGCACCTGGGTGTCCACCTCGCAGAGGAGGTAGCCCTTCTCTTTGTAGTAGCGTTTGATGATGTCCTCGGAGGTGCGCTGCACGTAGTCGGAGAACTCGCGGCCCGGACGGAGGTTCAGGCGCTCCTGCAGGTCCTTCCGCTCGCCGGACTTGACGCCGGAATAGGTCCAGCGGGAGACGCGGGGGCGCTCCTTGACGATGATCTTGAACCAGGCGGTGTCCCGGGCCACGTTGATGGAGTCCACGACCATCGCCACGTCCTCGAAGAAACGCTGCGCGACCAGGCGCTTGACGATGCCGGTCACGTCCTCGCCGGGAACGGTGAGCTGCATGCCGGTACGGATGCCGGTCAGCTGCAGGACCTGGTTCTCGCCGAAGTACTGGTTGCCTTCCACCCCGACGCCGCCGACGACATAAGTCTTCGGATTGGCGTAATCAATCTCGATCGATTCCCGCCCCGTCTGGGCCCGGAGGGACATCCCCGCGAGGCCGAACAGCAGGAGGCAGGCTATCTTGCGTATCATCATCGTTTCTCTCATTATCCTGCAAAGATAATTCTTTTATTTCACTTTTCCATATCTGCGGTCCCGACCGGCGTAGGTTTCGAGGGCGGCGCGGAACTCCGGCTTCCGGAAATCGGGCCAGAGGACATCGGAAAAGACGAACTCGGTATAGGCGCACTGCCAGAGGAGATAATTGGAGATGCGCTGTTCCCCGGACGTACGGATCAGCAGGTCCGGATCCGGGATCCCGGCGGTCACCAGGTAGCCGGCGAAATCGTCCGCCGTCATCGCCTGGACGCCTTCGGGACCCTTCTCGGCCGCGGCTTTCTTCATCGCCTGGAGGATGTCCCACTGCCCGCTGTAGCTGAGGAAGACGATGAGCGTCATCCGCGCGCAGGCGGCGGTCTTGTCCATCAGGGCGTCGATGGCCGCGTTCAGCCGGTCGGACAGCCGGGCGCGGTTGCCGAGCACGACGAAGCGGACGCCGTTGTCCATCAAGGTTTTCACCTCGTTGTGGATGGCCTCCATCATCAGCTCCATCAGGCGGTTCACTTCCGCCTCGGGCCGGTTCCAGTTCTCCTCGGAGAAGGCATAGAGGGAAAGATACTTCACCCCCGCTTCCACGGCGGCTTCGGTGCAGGCGCGGACGCTCTCCACCCCTTCCATGTGTCCATAGACGCGTTCCTTGCCCCGGGCTTTCGCCCAGCGCCCGTTGCCGTCCATGATGATGGAGACGTGCTGCGGTACGTTGTCCATACGTTCGTTATCCGTTGTTTCTCATGTCCTCGCCCCAGAAAAGCCTGGAAGTAAGCGCCCGGACGAACCCGGACTCGGCGAGCCGGATACGCTTGAGCGAAAATTGTGCCATCTCGACATGGATGGTCCAACCCTGCTCGATTTCCGTCGTCTGGTTGTCGGTGGACATGGTGGCCACCCCGTCGCGGCTTTCGAAGGCGATGTCCACCTTGGTGGTTTCGGGAAGCACCAGGGGACGCACGTTCAGGTTATGCGGGGCGATCGGCGTGATGACGAGGACCTTGGTGTCCGGCATGCAGATAGGACCGCCGGCGCTGAGGGAATAGGCGGTGGAGCCGGAGCAGGTGGAGACGATCAGGCCGTCGGCCCAGTAGGTGGGCAGCGTCTCGCCGTTCACGGTGACGCGGATGCCCAGCACGGAAGGGCCCTTGCGGTGGATGGCCACTTCATTGACGGAATAAGGGAGCATCCCGATGTTGCGGCGGGCGTTCGGCCCCTTGAGCGTGGCGTTCAGGACCGTCCGGTACTCGATGCTGAAATCGCCTTCCATGAGGGCCTTGAGGACCTCCTCCGGCCGGTTCTCGCAGAGGAAACCGATGCGGCCGTAGTTCACGCCCAGGATGGGGATGCCGATGTCCGAGACGAGATGGGCCGCGGACAGGAACGTGCCGTCGCCGCCCATGGACAGGACCAGGTCCGTCTCGGGGAGGACGTCGCTCTTGCTCCGGATCTCATACACCTCGCAGGAGGCGGCTTCCAGGTCGGAAAGCAGCCCGGTCACGGAAGGGTCCTCCCGCAGTCCCTCGTTCAGGATGAAATAGCCTATTTTCATTCGCCAGTATCAAATCAACCGACAAAATTACACTTTAAATTATAAAAATCACTATTTTTGTCGCGAAAAAAACGACGAAACATGACCCGATTGAGCGTAAATATCAATAAGGTAGCCACCCTGCGCAACGCACGCGGCGGCAACATGCCCGACGTGACCAAGGCCGCCCTCGACTGCGAGCGTTTCGGGGCGGAGGGCATCACCGTCCATCCGCGCCCCGACGAGCGCCACATCCGCTACAGCGACGTGCGGATCATCCGTCCCCTGGTCGCGACCGAATTCAATATCGAAGGCAATCCGATCCCTTCCTTCGTGGACCTCGTGGACGAGGTCGTCCCCGACCAGGTGACCCTGGTCCCCGACGCCCACGACGCCATCACCTCCAACGCCGGCTGGGATACGCTGAAGCACAAGGACTTCCTGACGGAAGTGTGCCGGGAATTCAAGTCCCGCGGCATCCGCACGTCCATCTTCATCGACCCGGATCCCCTGATGGCCGAAGGGGCCGCCGCCTGCGGGGCCGACCGCGTGGAACTGTACACGGCCGACTACGCCGCCGAGTATCCGATGGGACCGGAAATCGCCATCTGCCGCTACCTGGAGACGGCGAAGGCCGCCCGCGCCTGCGGGCTCGGCCTGAACGCCGGGCACGACCTGTCCCTGGAGAATCTCGCGTACTTCGTGAAGACCATTCCCTGGACGGACGAGGTGTCCATCGGCCACGCCATCATCTGCGACGCCCTCTACATGGGTCTGGAACGCACGATTGCGGCCTATCTTGCGGAAATCCGCAAAAAATAGTTATCTTTGCATTCTTGTATTGGAAATATTAATTGTAACATACATGAAAAGAATCATCACCCTTCTCAGCGCCGCCTTCGTGGCCGGTCTGCTGATCGCCGGCTGCAACAACGCAGCCCCCGTCGCCGCTACCGCCACCCAGGCCGACACCACCGCCGCCGCCGGCAGCATCGTCTTCTTCAACATCGACAAGGTCGTCGAGAGCTATGACATGGCGAACGACCTCCGTTCCGTCGTGGAGACCAAGGTCAGCGGCATCCAGTCCGAGATCGACCGTCGCGGCAACAAGCTCCAGAAAGACGCCAACGACTTCCAGAACAAGATGGACAAGGGCCTGCTCACCACGTCCGTGGCCAACGCCCAGTACCAGAAGCTCCAGCAGCAGCAGAACGATTATCAGCAGTACGTGGTCCGCAAGCAGCAGGAGATGCAGGAGGAGCAGCAGGTGATGCTGAACCAGATCATGAACGCCATCGCGGAGTTCGTGCAGGCTTACAACGTCGAGAAGCAGTACGCCCTCATCCTCACCACCTCCGGCGACATCCTCCCGGCTCCCGTGGTGACCGGCAGCGCCGCCCTCGACATCACCGACGAGATCCTCGCCGGCCTGAACGCCGAGTACGTCAAGACCAAGGCCGCCGAAACGAAGTAAGTTCCGGCCCCGATGAAGGTCGCCATACTGTCCAGTTTCTATCCCCTCCGGGGAGGCATTTCCCAGTTCAACGCGAGTTTGCTCGCGGGACTGGGAAAGTTGCACGATGTCAGGGCCTATTCGTTCAAAAGGCAGTATCCTGAGATCCTCTTTCCCGGAAAGACGCAGTATGTGACCCCCGACGACGAAGCCGTACCCGTCGAGGCGGAAGCCCTGCTGGACACGGTGAACCCTTTCACCTGGGGAAAGACCGCCCGAGCCGTCCGCGCCTGGGGTCCGGACCTCCTCGTGATGAAGTACTGGATGTCGTGGTTCGCCCCTTCGCTGGGCTGGGTGGCCCGGCACGCCGGCGCCCGCTGCAAGGTGGTGCCCGTGCTGGACAACGTCATCCCCCACGAGCCGCACTGGTTCGACAAGCCGCTGACCAAGTGGTTCCTCAATGCCTGTGACGGCTTTGTGACCATGTCACAGAGCGTGACGGACGACCTCATCACCTTGAAGCCCGACGCCAGGTACGTCCTGCTCCCCCACCCGCTCTATTCCCACTTCGGGGAAAAGCTCCCGCGGGAGGCGGCCGCGCAGGCGCTCGGCATCGACCCGGCGCGGAAGACGCTCCTGTTCTTCGGCCTGATCCGGGACTACAAGGGACTGGACATCCTCCTGGAGGCCTTCCGGGACCTGCCGGAAGACTACCAGCTCGTGGTCGCCGGCGAGCCGTACGGTTCCTTTGACAAGTACCGGGCGATCATCGACACCCTTCCCGGGAAAGACCGGGTGCACGTGTTCCCGGACTACATCCGGGATTCCGAGGTCAAGACCTTCTTCTCCGCGGCCGACGTGACCGTCCTCCCCTACCGGAGCGCCACCCAGAGCGGCATTTCCTCCATCTCGTACCACTTCGAAGTGCCGATGATCGTCACCGACGTGGGCGGCCTCAAGGGCACCATCGGCGACCGTGGCACGGGAATTGTCGCCCCTGCGGCGGAGCCGGACGCCGTCCGCGGCGAAATCCTCCGCTATTTTTCCGACCCTTCCGTCCGGACGGACTGCGTCCGGGCGATCCGCCTCGAGAAGGAGCGTCTCAGCTGGGACCGCTTCTGCGAGGGCCTCACCGGCTTCGCGGAACAACTGTAAATGATGAACAAGATGAAACACCGCCTTCCGGTCCTCCTGTTCCTGCTCCTGGCCGTCCCGGCCCGGGACGCCTTCGCGCAGGACTACCCGCCGGTCCCTGTCACCGTCTCCCGGTCGCAGGTGAACATGAACGGGAAGACCTACTACGTCCATATCGTTCTCGAACGTCAGACCATCTACGGGATCACCAAGGCCTACGAGGTCACCGAAGCGGACCTCTACGCCGCAAACCCGATGCTGGCCCAGGAAGGGCTCAAGGCCGGTACGGTCATCTATATCCCGACCGTATCCGAGCAGAATGCGGCGCCGAAGCCGGCTGAACAGGAGAAGCCGGCGGTCAAGGAGCAAAAACCGGCCGTCGTCCAGGAACAGAAACCCGCCGCGGCCAAAGTGCAGCCCGCCCCGAAGGAGAACAAGCCCTCCGTGGTGGACACCAAGCCCGCGCCGACCCCCGACGCGGACGGATTCATCCAGCATACGGTCAAGTGGTTCGAGGACATCTATGCGGTCGCCAAGAACTATGGCGTGACCGCGGAGGAGATCATGGCCGCGAACGGACTCAAATCCAGCCGGATCTCCAAGCGGCAGACCCTCCGCATCCCCTACACCGACAAGGCCAAGGAGAGCCTGAAGAGCCTCCTGCCCGCCGTGACGGAGCCCGCCGGACAGAAGCCGGCGCAGGCCGAGCCCGTCCGGGCCGAAGTCCCGGCCCAGGCCGAGAACCCCGTCGTGGAGCAGCCCGCCCCCGTGGTGACGAAACCCGAGGAGGCCGCCGTCCCGGAGCCGGAGAACGGCATCCTGGACTGGCTGACCGGCGCGACCGGGAACGGCAAGGCCGAATTCGCCCTGATCCTCCCCTTCAACGCCGCCGGAAAAGCCAGCGAGACCAACATGGACTTCTACTCCGGCGTCCTGATGGCCCTGCGCGACCTCGAGAAGGAAGGCGTGAAGACCACCTTGAACGTCTTCGACCTCCAGGCCGGCATCCCCTCGTCCTATGACCTGGGCAAGAACGACTTCGTCCTGGGCCCCATCACCACGAGCGACCTGACGACGATCCTCGGCGTGACGGGCGGACGGGTTCCGGTCGTCTCCCCGCTGGACCAGCGGGCCGGCGACCTGGCCGACACGTACGAAGGGTTCATCCAGGCGCCTTCCTCCGCCGACAGCCAGTACGCCGACCTGGCGGCCTGGGCGGCCGAGGACAGCGTCCGGGGCGACCAGATCATCCTGGTGACGGAAAAGTCCACTAACGGCAGCACGGCGGCCGCCGTCGGCGTCCGTGAGGCGCTCTTGTCCGCAGGAACGTCCTTCGAGGGCGTCAGCTGGACCCAGGGCGAGGGACGTTCCCTCCCCGCCGCGCTCACGTCCCGGCTGACCAAGGGCGGCGTGAACCGCATCATCGTCGCTTCCGAGAAAGAGGCGTTCGTGAGCGACCTCGTCCGCAACCTCGGCATCCTGCTCGGACGGGGCTACAAGATCGTCCTTTACGCGCCTTCCCGCGTGCGCACTTTCGACACGATCGACAGCAGCCTCTACCACCAGTGCTTCCTGCACATCTGCTCGCCGTATTTCGCCGACTATGAGCTGAGCCACGTGAAGGCGTTCGTCCGCAGCTACCGCGCCCTGTACCGGACCGAGCCCAGCCAGTTCGCCTTCCAGGGATACGACCTCACCCGCTATTTCGCCAACCTGGTCGCCAAATACGGATCGCGGTGGACCCATGCGCTCCGCCAGGTGACCGGATCCGGCATCCATACGGATTTCCTTTTCGTGCCCGCGCGCAACGGGTCCTACCGGAATACCGCCATCCGCCGGATCGTCTACAATACCGATTATTCAACCGAACTCGTCCGATAGCCATGGAAAGTGTCCGTTGCCTCATCCTCGGCGGAGGCCCCGCCGGATTCACCGCCGCCATCTACGCGTCCCGCGCCAACCTGTCCCCCGTCCTGTACGAGGGCATCCAGCCCGGCGGCCAGCTCACGACCACCACCCTTGTGGAGAACTTCCCGGGCTTTCCGGGCGGCGTGGACGCCAACAACCTGATGGACCGGATGCGCGAGCAGGCCCGGAGTTTCGGGGCCGACGTCCGCAGCGGCGTCGCCACGGCCGTGGACCTCTCCGGACGGCCGTTCAAGGTCGTCATCGACGGGGAAAAGGAAATCGCCGCCGACGCGCTGATCATCGCGACGGGGGCGACGGCCCGCTACCTGGGCCTTCCCTCGGAGGAGAAATACAAGGGAGCGGGCGTGTCGGCCTGCGCCACCTGCGACGGCTTCTTCTACCGGAAGCGCACCGTCGCCGTGGTGGGCGGCGGCGACACGGCCTGTGAAGAGGCCGTCTACCTCGCCTCCCTCGCCAAGAAAGTCTATATGATCGTCCGCCGCGACGTCCTCCGCGCCTCGAAGGCGATGCAGGAAAAGGTCTTCGCGACGGAGAACATCGAAATCCTGTGGAACTGCAACACGCAGGAAGTCCTCGGGGACGGATTCGGCGTCACCGGCGCCCGCCTCGTCCGCAAGGATGGCACTGTCTTTGATATCGACATCGACGGCTTCTTCCTCGCCATCGGCCACCATCCCAACTCGGAGCTGTTCGCCCCCTGGGTGGAGACCGACGCGGCCGGCTACATCGTCACCGAAGGGAAATCCTCCCGCACCTGCGTGGAGGGCGTCTTCGCGGCCGGCGATGTCCAGGATCCCGCCTACCGCCAGGCCATCACGGCCGCGGCGTCGGGATGTGCCGCCGCCCGGGACGCGGAGAAGTTCCTGCTAGAGATCTGAAACACCGAGTCATGAACATGAAACTCAAAACGATTGTCCTCACCCTCGCGGCCGTGGCGGCCCTGGCGGCCTGCAAGTCCCAGTTCGAGACCCTGCTCTCGTCCAACGACGTGGACGCCAAATACAAGGCCGCGATGGACCTGTTCAACGAAGGCAAATACCTGAAGGCCGGCCAGCTCTTCGAGTCGATGGCCATCCTGACCGACGGCACGGAGCGGGACGACACGGTCCGTTACTACTGGGCCCTGTCCAACTACCGCTACAAGGACTTCTACACCGCGGAATCCAACTTCACCAAGTTCATCGAGAAGTATCCGCAGAGCCCCTTCACGAGCGACGCCCGCTTCATGCGCATCGACTGCCTGTACCGCGCCACCCTCCGCTGGGAGCTGGACCAGACCCCCACGCGGACCTGCCTGGCGACAATCACGGAGTACCTGACCGAGTACCCCACCGACGGCCCGCACGTGGAAGCCTGCGTAAAGATGATCAACGACCTGCGCGACCGGCTGGACCGCAAGGCGTTCGAGAACGCCCGCCTCTACTACAAGATGGAGGACTATCTCGCCGCCCGCGTCGCCCTCCGCAACGTGTTGAAGGACAATGCCGACAACGCCTACCGCGAGGACATCCTGTACTACACCGCCATGGCCTCCTACCACTACGCCCGGTTGAGCGTCCCGGCCAAGCAGAAGGAGCGCTACCTCGTCTTCGTGGACGACTACCTCAATTTCATCGGCGAGAATCCGGAATCCAAGTACCGCCGCGAGCTGGATGCGATGTACCGTCGCGCCCAGCGCGCCCTGGGCCGCTACGACGGCGTCGACGAGGAGCTGGAGCTCAAGGCCAAGGACTTCGAGCGCGAGCGCAAGGCGATGGATAAAAAATAATTGAAACCCTGTCGGCGAAAGTGCAGTAATAATAATTGGAAACTTAAAAATCAGAAGAAGAAATGGACGCCAACAGCAAGAAGAAAGTACCGGGCAACACCATCACGCGCGACATCCGCACCCTGGCCGCCCCGACCGGCAATATCTACGAATCCGTCGTGATCCTGTACAAGCGTGCGAACCAGATCGCCGCCGCCGAGAAGAAGGAACTCACCAAGAAACTGGAAGACTTCCGCAACGACCGCGACACGATGGAGGAAGTGTTCGAGAACAAGGAGCAGATCGAGATCTCCAAGTACTACGAGCGTCAGCCCAAGCCGGACCTCGTGGCCATCTCCGAGTTCGAGAACGGTGAACTCTACTACCGCCGGGCACAGAGCGCGAACCCGATCGACATCAACGGCGAGGAGTAATGCTCCGCTCGCTCCACGTCCGGAACTACGTACTGATCGACTCTCTGGAAATTGATTTTCCGGAGGGTCTCGTCATTATAACCGGACAGACCGGAGCGGGCAAGTCCATCCTCCTCGGCGCCCTGGGCCTCGCCCTGGGCGGCAAGGCCGACGCCTCGCTCGTAGGGGCGCACGGGGAAACCTGTGTCGTGGAAGCGGAGTTCTCCGTGGACGGAAACGCGACCTTGCAGGCCCTGATGGCCGAGAACGACCTGGAGGAAGGCGACACCCTCCTCATCCGCCGGACCTTGAACCGGACCGGGCGGTCCCGGAGCTTCGTCAATGACGAGCCCGTCTCCCTGCCCGTCCTGCAGGCCCTCTCGGAGCACCTCATCGACATCCATTCCCAGCACCAGACCCTCCGGCTGGGCGATCCCGCCTTCCGGATGTCCCTGCTGGACCACTACGCCGGCAACCACTCTCCCGTCATTCCCGGCTCGACCGGGAATCTCGACGCCTGCCGGAAGGCCTGGAACGACCTCCAGGGCATCCGGAAAGAACTGGCCGAGGTGACGGACCGGCTGCGGCGGATCGCCGCGGAAAAGGACTACAACGAGGCCCTGTTCGCGAAGCTGGACGCCGCGAAGCTCCGGGATGGCGAGCTGGAAGAGCTGGAGACCGAGCAGAAGCAGCTCGCCCACGCGGAAGAGCTGAAGGAATACCTGAACAATTGCGAGGACATCCTCGCGCCGGCCGACGACCGCGCTCCCCTGACGGCGCAGCTGAAGGAGGCGGAGAAGCAGGCGGCCCGCGCCGCCCGGTTCATTCCCGCCCTGGAGCCGCTCGTGCAGCGGCTGGAATCGGCCCGGCTGGAGCTTGAGGACATCGCGGAGGAGCTGGAAACCGCGAACGCGCGCATCGACGTTTCTCCCGATCGCCTGGAGCAGGTGGAAGAACGCATGTCCCTCCTGTACGACCTGATGAAAAAGCACGGCGTGCAGTCGGTCGGCGAGCTGATTGCCGAAAGGGACCGCCTCTCGGAGGCCCTGTTCGACTCCACGGCCCTGGAAGAAAGGCGCGTGGACCTGGAAAAGCGCCTCGCCCAGGCGGAGAAGGCCTATGCCGCGGCGGCCGACGTCCTGCACGACGCCCGGGAGAAGGCGTCCGAGGGCTTTGCGAACGCGATCCTGGCCTCGCTCGCCTTCCTGGAACTGGACCATGCCGTCTTCCGGGTGGAACTGGGCGCGGCTCCGGAAGGGCCTTCCGGCCGGGATGCCGTCCGCTTCCTGTTCTCGTCGACGGGAAAGGCGCCGCAGGACCTCTCGAAAGTGGCTTCCGGCGGTGAACTGTCCCGCATCATGCTCAGCCTGAAGGCGATGATGGCCCATTTCACGGCCATGCCCGCCCTCATCTTCGACGAGATCGACGCCGGCGTGTCCGGCAGCGCCGCGGACCGGATGGGCCAGATGATCTGCCGGATGGGCGAAGACATGCAGGTGTTCGCGATCACCCACCTCCCGCAGGTCGCCGCCAAGGGCGACGCGCATTACCTCGTGACCAAGGAAAACGATGTCACGGACATCCGCCTCCTCACGCGGGAGGAAAGAATCCGGGAAATCGCCCGCCTTCTCAGCGGATCCGTCATCACCGAGGCCGCCGTCGCGAACGCCCGCGCGCTGCTGGCGTTTTGAACTCTTCCAAATTAACCCTATCTTTGTAACCTATGGCTACCCAGAGCAATACAACCATGCCCTCCCTCGACGAGTTCCGCACCCGTCTCAAACGCCACGGCCTCAAGGCGACCCGCCAGCGGCTGGAGGTGCACGAGGCGATGATGGTCCTCGGCCACGCCTCGGCGGACCTCGTCACCGAGGAAATCGCCCGGCGGGGCGTCGTCAAGGTGACGGTCGCCTCGGTCTACAACATCCTGTCGCAGCTGGCGGACCTCAAGATCTACAGCCGTCGCCTCAGCAGCAACAACAAGATGTATTTCGATATCAACAGCTTCCGTCATATCCACCTGTACGACAAGGAGAACCACCGGTTCCGCGACATCTTCGACGACGAACTGGCCGAACTCGTCCAGGCGCACCTGAAGCGGCGCAAGTTCAGGGGATTCACCGTCGAGGACATCGACATCCAGCTGATCGCCCGCCCTACCCGCAAGTCCAAGAGCCTATGAAAAAACTGATTCTCGCCCTGCTCCCCGTCCTGGCCCTCCTCGGCGGATGCAACAAGCAGGACTCCTACCTCTATTCCGGCATCGAGGCCGGCACCCTCGGAGGCGGCGTCTTCACCTCCGACAACGGCACGAAAATGACCGTCGTCGGCAACGAGGAGAAATTCGACATCACTTCCACCCGCCGAGTGCTGATCTCCTACCAGACGCATCCCATCACGGATCCGGTCCATATCGACATCGATGTCCACGGCCTGCTGGACGCCGGCATCCTCGAGCCCGAACACGCCCGGTCCCTCCCGGAGGATCCTTCCGGATCCCCCTGCCAGGTCACCGACGCCTGGTTCAGCGAGACATACCTCAACATCCTGGTCAATTTCACCGGGAAAGAAGCGGACAAGCACACCTTTTCCGTCGCCTATACGGTGGACGAGGAGAACCTCACCTTCCGCCTCGGCCATGACGGCTCCCAGGACACGGAGGCCGGAAACGGGACCATGACGGTCTTCCTCTGCATTCCCATGTACGAGCCCGCCCTCTCCTTCGACCAGTACGCCCAGTCGACCGGCCAGAAGCCGGAGCGTCCGATCCCGGTGCAGCTGCAGTGGACCGCGCGCACCCTGGAAGGCGGTCCCCTGACCCTGCAGGAACGGAAGGGTTCCTATCAGACGCCGGCCGTCAACTGATTTTTTTGAGCAAACCCTTGCAGGGAACGATTTTTTTCGTACCTTTGCAGTCCATTACATGGTGGATGTAGTTCAGCTGGTAGAGCATCGGATTGTGGTTCCGAGTGTCGTGGGTTCGAGCCCCATCATCCACCCAGAAGCGCTCCCGGAGTTTTCCGGGGGCGTTTTTTTTCGCTATATTTGCAGAAAAGATTGATTGTCATGAAGAAACTGGTCGTGATCGACGCCTGCATCCGGGGGGAGGAATCCCGGACGAGAAGGATTGCGGAGCCCATCCTCGAGGAGCTCGCCAAGCGGTATGAAATAACGAGGTTCGACCTCACGAAGATGCCGATGGAACCGCTGACGCCCGAGACGTATGCGCAGCGGGCGGCGGGAATCGTCCCCGCATGGGCCCAGGAGGCCGCCCGCGCCATCGCCGAGGCGGACCGGATCGTGGTCGCCGCCCCGTTCTGGGACATGAGCTTCCCGGCCGTGGTGAAGGTGTTTTTTGAGCATGTTTCCCTGTTCGATGTCACGTTCACGGACAACGGCCGCACCTGCGTGGGCAAGTGCAAGTGCGAGAAGGTGATGTACATCACCACCCGCGGGATGAACATCCCCACCGGCGACGCGCGGGAGCAGGGTTCCGGCTACCTCCACGCCCTGTCCGAGCTCTGGGACCTGGGAACGATCCTGACCGTGGCCGCGTGGAACATGGACTACAGCACGCCGGAGGAGATCGAGGAGAAGATCGAGAACACGACGCGGTTCGGCCTGCGCCTGGCGGCCAGCTTCTGATGATGAGCCTTTTCACGCTGCTCCTCGCCATGGCCCTTCCTTTCACTGCGCCGGCCTATCAAGTGAAGGTGGAGAAGGATGTCCCTTATGCCACCGCCCCGGGCTATTACACCCACGCCCCCATCGGGGACAAGAGAGCCACCCTCAAACTGATGTTCCACAGCGGCATCCCGAAGCCCGTCACCCTGGAGATGGACATCTATATGCCGTCCGGGGACGATCCTTCCGCAAAACGGCCGCTGCTGATGATGATGCATGGCGGGTCCTTTTTCATCGGCAACAAAAGCGAGCCCGGCCAGAAAGGCTGGGGGCAGTATTTCGCCTCGCTGGGCTATGTGGCGGTTTCCATCGACTACCGGCTGGGGTTCCATGCGGTCAAGAAGGAGATCCGGCAAGCGGAGTACCGGGCGCTGGAAGACGCCGACGCCGCCCTCGCCTACCTGCTGGGACGGGAAGACCTCCGCATCGACCCGGACCGCGTATTCCTGTGCGGGACGAGCGCCGGGGCCATGACGGCCCTGAACCTGGCCTTCCGGCTGTATGGGGACAAGCCTATGAAAGAGGTCAAGCGGCGGTTGCCCGCGGATTTCCGCATCCGGGGCGTCGCCAACCTCTGGGGCTCCGTCCACGACCTGTCGGTCCTGGAGAACGCGCGGGTGCCCATCCTTTCCTTCCAGTCCGTCGCCGACCCGGTGATGCCGTACGACTACGGCTATCCCCTCGGATGGGCCGGGAGACTTTTCTCGGACCCGATGTACGGGACGCACGCCGTCCACGAAAAGGCCCTGGAACTGGGCCTGCGGGCGGAGCATCACCCCGTCCCGGAACCCCGGCACCGGATGCATCTGGACGATGCCCTGCAATACACGCCGCGTTTTTACGAAATCCGTGATGCAATGGCGGAATTTTTCGCAAAGGAAATGGAATAATTTCGTATATTTGTTGATTGAATAGACAAAACATCTGATATACTGATATGGCAAAAAGAGAAATCAAGTTCTCCCTGGTGTACAGGGACATGTGGCAGAGTTCCGGCCGGTATCAACCGCGCGTGGACCAGTTGGTACGGGTGGCGCCGGCCATCGTGGACATGGGCTGCTTCGACCGCGTGGAAACCAACGGCGGCGCCTTCGAGCAGGTGAACCTGCTCTACGGCGAGAACCCGAACGTCGCCGTGCGCCAATGGACGGCTCCCCTCCGCAAGGCGGGCATCCAGACCCATATGCTGGAGCGCGGCCTCAACGCCATCCGCATGTACCCCGTTCCGGCGGACGTCCGCGAACTGATGTTCAAGGTGAAGAAGGCGCAGGGCACCGACATCGCCCGTTCCTTCTGCGGCCTGAACGACCACCGCAACCTCAAGCTCTCCGTCGAATATGCCAAGAAAGCCGGCATGATTTCGCAGGCTGCCCTGTCCATCACCCACTCCCCCGTCCACACGGTGGATTACTACCTGGGTGTGGTGGAGAAACTGGTCGAGTACGGTACCGACGAAATCTGCCTCAAGGATATGGCCGGCGTCGGCCGTCCGACGGAGATCGGCCAGATCGTGGCTGGCATCAAGAAGAAGCACCCGCATATCAAGGTCCAGTACCACGGCCACACCGGCCCCGGCTTCTCCCCGGCTTCCATGCTGGAGGCGGCCCGCGCCGGCGCGGACTACCTGGACTGCGCCGTCGAACCCCTCTCCTGGGGCAAGGTCCATCCGGACGTGATTTCCATGCAGCAGATGATGAAGGCCGACGGCTTCCTCGTGAAGGACGTCAACATGGACGCCTACATGGAGGTCCGCCGCCTCACGCAGGAGTTCATCGACGACTTCCTGGGCTACTGGATCCTTCCGGCCAATTCCCAGATGTCCTCCCTGCTGGTGGGCTGCGGCCTGCCCGGCGGCATGATGGGTTCCATGATGGCCGACCTGCGTAACTTCCAGGGCGCCATCAACGCCGCCCAGCGCTCCCACGGCCGTCCGGAGATGACCCTGGACACCCTGATGGTGAAGCTCTTCGAAGAGGTCGAATACGTATGGCCGCGCCTCGGCTATCCGCCGCTCGTGACCCCGTTCAGCCAGTACGTGAAGAACATCGCGCTGATGAACCTGTTCAACATGCTCAACGACAAGCCGCGCTGGTCTTCCATCGACAAGGACGCCTGGGGCATGATCCTGGGCAAGATGGGCAAGCTGCCTGGCGAGCTGGATCCGGAGATCGTGGCCCTCGCGAAGGAAAAGGGCATGGAATTCTACACCGGCAACCCGCAGGACATGTATCCCAACGAGCTTCCGAAGTTCCGTCAGATGATGAAGGAAGAAGGCTGGGACTGCGGTGAGGACGACGAGGAACTCCTGAACATGGCCATGTTCGAGCGCCAGTACCGCGACTACCGCAGCGGCATCGCCAAGGAGCGCTTCAACAAGGACCTGGCCGACCTGAAGGCCAAGGCCAACGCGCCCATCGTGGTCACACGTCCCGTCGTGGAGATGCCCAAGTTCTCCGTCGACGAGTACGTGGCGAAGTACCCGAAGGCCACCCCGGTGCAGGTTCCCGTCAAGGGCCAGCTCCTGTGGCAGGTGGATGTGGACGACGCCTCCGCCGCCCCGGCCGTCGGTACGGCTGTCAAGGCGAGCCAGGTGATCGGCCACGTGCAGGCCTGGTACGGCATGGAGGAGGTTGTCTCCGCCGTGGACGGCCGCATCGTCGCGGTCGTGGGCAAGCAGGGCGACAACGTCGCGAAGAACGAAATCATCGCCTTCGTCCAGTAAGAAACCGATAAAATACATAGTGAAACAACACCTGTTATCCACAACGGGTGTTGTTTTTCGTTTAGGCTCGTTATCTTTGGAGCCATGAGACTGAAGGATTGGAATACGGAAGAGCGGCCCCGGGAGAAGCTTCTCCTCAAGGGGCCCGGAGCGCTGGGAAATGCGGAGCTGCTGGCGATTTTCATCGGGTCGGGCGTGCCGGGCGCAAACGCCGTGAGCGTCGCGCAGGAGCTGCTGTCCTCCGCCGGCGGGCGGCTCTCGGAGCTGTGCCGCCGGCCGGCGAAGCAGCTGATGCGGCAGCGGGGCGTGGGGCTGGCGCGGGCCGTCGCCATCGCCGCCGCCCTGGAACTGGGGCGGCGGTTCCTGGCGGAAGCCGCGGCCCGGCGGCCCACGGTGAACGGCCCGGAGGACGTGGTGGACATGATGCTGCCCTTGCTGAAGGGACTGGACCACGAGGAATGCTGGGCCCTGTACCTCAACCGCGCCAACGTGGTCACCGGAAGGGAGAAACTCACCTCCGGGACGGCCGACTGCACGCTCATCGACAGCAAGCAGGTGCTGCGCCGGGTGCTGGACGAGCAGGCGAAGGCGGTCATCCTCGTGCACAACCATCCCTCGGGCTCTCCCCTCCCCGGCGAGTCCGACCTCAAGGCCACCCGGCACCTGCAATTGGCGCTCAAGGCCTTCGACGTCGCGCTGTTCGACCACGTCATCATCGCCGACGGCGCGTACTATTCATTCCAGGACGAAAGGGTTTGCAAATCGGAATAAATTCCTATATTTGTATTTCGGATATTAATTCGAAACCCCATGAAAGTCGTCAATCTCGGCGAGAACCCTTCCGTTCTCAACAATTTCATCGCAGAGATGCGGGATGCCACCATCCAGAAAGACCGTCTTCGTTTCCGGACCAACCTTGAACGCGTCGGCGAAATCTTTGCCTATGAACTCTCCAAGGAACTGACCTACACCGAGAAAGACGTCGTCACGCCCCTCGGCATCGCCCGCGTCGCGACCTGCGACACCGCGCTCGTGATCTCCACCATCCTCCGGGCCGGCCTGCCGCTCCAGAAGGGCGTCTTCAACTTCTTCGACCACGCCGAGACCGCCTTCCTCGCGGCCTTCCGCAAGTACGGCGCCGGCGACTACTTCGAGATCCGCGCCGATTACTGCACCACCCCGTCCCTGGAAGGCAAGACCCTCATCCTGGCCGATACGATGCTCGCCACCGGCTCCTCCATCGAGGTCGCCATCGACAAGCTCATCCAGGAGGGCGGCAACCCCATCGCCATCCACCTGGTCTGCCCCATCGCCAGCGCCTATGCCGTGGACCATCTCTCCCAGCGCTTCGGCGACGAAGTCACCCTCTGGGTCGCCGCCATCGACGAGGAGCTCACCAGCCATAGCTACATCGTCCCCGGCCTCGGCGACGCCGGCGACCTCGCCTTCGGCGACAAGCTTTGACATGGCCGATCGGTTGGCCATGAGAGCTCCTGAACCCGTCGAATGGCCGTCTTTTCCGCCAGTCCATCTGGCCTTCCGGACTTGACCGTCCTCATCCCGGGCTTGACCCGGAATCTCCACCTATAAATGTGTAAAACGGCCCGTTTTACACATTTTTTTGTCTTTTCCGCCAAAATATGTGCAGAAACAGTCAATCTACACATATTTTGCTCAGTTTCAACGAAATCTGTGTAAAAACAGCCATTTTTACACAGATTTCTCCCGCTTCAGCCTCCGGCGGTGAGTGAGTGTTTCTTCTCCCCCCTCATGACCGCAGTTCCCTCCCATGGTCTTCCGGCCCTGACCGTAACGAAAGGCTCATGCCCCGGCCAACAATCCCCCGCCCCACCGTAAGAAAAGCGCAAAGAATCGTAAGAATTATAAAAATCGGACTGAAACAACGGACGAACCGCTTGTTGACCGGATTGAATTGCCTATGTTTGTGGGAGAACTGTCAGATTTGAAGCGATGGAACAATATGCCAAATGGCCGCCTCCGACCGAGCGGCAGATCGAATGGATGCAGGAACAGTTGTTCCGCGAGTCCGGTCCCTTTTATCATCTCAGTACGAAACCGCTGGAGAACGGGCTTATCTTTGAATGCGACGATGAGCGGAAGGTCGCCATCAACTTGATCGCACTCTTGGCGAAGGAGACACACGTGGACATGCTCGCATTCGCCATCATGAGCAATCACTTTCATTTCATCATCAAGGGAGAACTGGTCGACGGAATCGAATTCTTCCGACGTCTTAAGAAGCGCCTCTCCAATTACTTTGCCCGGAGAGGGCGATCCGGCGTTTTGGATATGGTTGATGTAAACCCCGATACTCCGGCCATCTCCAGCTTGACCCAGTTTCGCAACGAGATTGCCTATGTCATTCGTAACCCCTACGTGGCCCGTACCGACGTAAATCTGTTCGCCTACCCTTGGTGCAGCGGTTATCTCTATTTTAATCCTTTTCTAGAATGCCTTTACTCAAAAAAAGTCAACGAACTGAGTTACAAGGAGAAAAGGGAGATTACACGCGCGACAGACCCCGTGCTGGATCCGCAGTTCCGAATCCACGACGGAATGATTGCTCCGGAGAGCTTCGTGAATTATAAACTGGTGGAAAAGCTGTTTCCCAGTGCCCAGAAGTTCGTCTGGTGGGTCGTCAAGAATGTAGAAGCACAGGTTGAAGTGGCTTCCGGCCTGGGCGAGCGCCCCAACCTGAACGATGATGAACTATTCAAAACGGCGCAGCAACTCGCCCGGTCGCAGTTCGGCCTTGATCGCGTGAAAGCCTTGTCTTTCCAACAGCGGAAAGAATTGGGGGTCATCCTCAAGAACCAGTGGGGAGCTTCCAATGGCCAAGTAGCCCGAATCGCCCAGTTGGACCAACTAACTGTCGATGCCATGTTTCCTATGGCGGCCAAGCGAAAGCAATAAATGTGTAAAACAGGAAGTATTACACATTTACAGCTCACTTTGACCAAAATATGTGCAGAAATGGCCTCTCTACACATTTAGTCGTCATTTTGGGAGAAATCTGTGCAAATAGGGCCTTTTTGCACAGATTTTCGTTCCGGCGGAGCGGAGCCGTCGGCGAAAATGATTATCTTTGTGTACTATGAAGAAAGCCTACATAGAGACATACGGTTGCCAGATGAACGTGAACGACACGGAGGTCATCTTTTCCATCCTGGCCGGTGAAGGGTATGAGCGGACGGAGTCGATGGACGAGGCGGACCTGATCATGGCGAACACGTGTTCCGTGCGCGACAACGCGGAGCAACGGATCTGGGGCCGGATCGAGCAGTTCAACCTGCAGCGCAAGCGGCGCCCGGGCGTGGTCGTGGGCATCGTGGGCTGCATGGCGGAGCGCCTGAAGGACAAGCTGCTGGATACGCGGAAGGTGGACCTGGTCGTGGGCCCGGACGCCTACCGGTCGCTGCCGCGGCTGCTGAAGGCCATCACGCCGGACCAGCCCCAGATCGACGTCCTCCTTTCCCGCGACGAAACCTACGCGGACATCACCCCGGTCCGGACCGACAAGAACGGCGTCAGCGCCTTCATCTCCATCATGCGCGGCTGCAACAACGTGTGCTCCTACTGCGTGGTGCCGTATACCCGCGGAGCGGAGCGCTCGCGCGACGCGCACTCCATCGTGCGCGAGGCCTGCGACGTGTTCCAGCGCGGCTACAAGGAAGTGACCCTGTTGGGCCAGAACGTGGACAGCTACCTCTGGAAGACGGCGGATGAGACCGTGAACTTCGCGGAACTGCTCCGGCGCGTCGCGTCGGTGAGCCCCCAGTTAAGGGTCCGTTTCGCCACCTCCCACCCGAAAGACATCAGCGACGAAGTCATCGAAACGATGGCCGCGTACGACAATATCTGCAAGCACATCCATCTTCCCGTCCAGTCCGGCAGCTCCCGGATGCTGGAGAAGATGCGGCGGAAATATGACCGCGAATGGTACCTGGAGCGGGTCGCCAAGATCCGCAGCGTGATGCCCGACTGCGGCCTCACGACCGATGTCATCGCCGGATTCTGCTCCGAGACGGAGGAGGACCACGCTGCGACGATGAGCCTCATGGAGGAAGTCGGCTTCGACTGGGCCTTCATGTTCGCCTATTCGGAGCGCCCCGGCACCCTCGCCGCCCGGAACTATCCCGACGACGTTCCCGCGGACGTGAAGACGCGCCGCCTGAACGAGATCATCGACCTGCAGAACCGCAAGTCCCTCGAGAGCTACCGGAAAGACATCGGCAAGCGCTTCACCGTCCTTGTCGAGGGCCCTTCCAAGCGGAATCCCGACGACCTGTGCGGCCGCGCCTCCAACAGCAAGATGTGCGTCTTCCCCGGCGGCGGCCACCGCACGGGCGAGTATGTCGATGTCCAGGTGGTCGACTGCACCAGCGCCACCCTCATCTGCCAATTGATCGAAACCACATAGTTATGGAACAATTCATTCTGGCCCTGGACCAGGGAACCAGCTCTTCCCGGGCCATCGTCTTCGACCACGAAGGCAACATCCGCTCCACCGCCCAGATGGAGTTCACCCAGTATTTCCCGAAACCCGGCTGGGTCGAGCACAACCCGATGGAGATCTGGTCCTCCGAGGCCGCCGTCATCGCCGAGGCCATCACCAAGATCGGCATCAACGGCAAGGACATCGCCGGCATCGGCATCACCAACCAGCGCGAGACCACCATCGTGTGGGACGCGGAAACCGGTGAGCCGGTGTACAACGCCATTGTCTGGCAGGACCGCCGGACCTCCGAGTTCTGCGACACCCTCCGCGACAAGGCCGATTTCATCCGCGAGAAGACGGGCCTCATCATCGACGCCTACTTCTCCGGCACCAAGATCCGCTGGATCCTGGACAACGTTCCCGGCGCCCGGGAGAAGGCCGAGGCCGGCAAGCTCCGCTTCGGCACCGTGGACAGCTGGCTCGTCTGGCAGCTCACCCGCGGCGAGGTCCACGTGACCGACGTCTCCAACGCCTCCCGGACGATGCTGTTCAACATCAACACCCTGGAATGGGACAAGGAGCTCCTGGAACTGCTGGACGTTCCCGCGTCCATGATGCCGGAAGTCCGCTCCAGCTCCGAGGTGTACGGCGTCACCAAGACCACCATCTTCGCCCACGAAGTGCCCATCGGCGGCATCGCCGGCGACCAGCAGGCCGCCCTCTTCGGCCAGATGTGCACCGAGCCCGGCTCCGTGAAGAACACCTACGGCACCGGCTGCTTCCTCCTGATGAACACGGGCGAAAAGCCCATCCTCTCCCGCAACAACCTCCTCACCACCGTGGCCTGGAAGATCGGCGACAAGGTCAATTACGCCCTGGAAGGCTCCATCTTCGTGGGTGGTTCCGTCGTCCAGTGGCTCCGCGACGGCCTCGGCATCATCCGGAGTTCTTCCGAGATCGAAGGCCTGGCGTCGACGGTCGAGGACAACGGCGGCGTGTACTTTGTCCCGGCCCTCACCGGCATGGGCGCCCCCTACTGGGACCAGTATGCCCACGGCACCATCTGCGGCATCACCCGCGGCACCACGGCGGCCCACATCGCCCGCGCGGCGCTCGAAGGCATCGCTTTCCAGACGATGGACATCGTCGGGGCGATGGAGAAGGACGCCGGCGTGAAGCTCTCCGAGCTGAAGGTGGACGGCGGCGCCTCCCGCAACAACCTGATGATGCAGTTCCAGGCCGATGTCCTGGACACCTCGGTCATCCGTCCGAAGGTCACCGAGACCACGGCGATGGGCGCCTGCTACCTCGCGGGCCTCGCCGTTGGCTTCTGGTCCTCCCTGGACGAGATCAAGGCCCAGTGGCAGGCGGAGCACGTCTTCACGCCCTCCGGCGCCGACACCGCCGCCCTCAAGGCCGGCTGGGCCGACGCCATCAGCCGCACCCTCAGCAAATAGCTTGTCCTTTCGAGTTCCCTTTTTGTCATTTCGAACGAAGTCAGTTTGTCATTTCGAGCGAAGTCGAGAAATCTAAACTCATACACTATGCATCTCAACCCCTACATTTTCGAATTCATCGGCACCCTCGTCCTGGTGCTGTTCGGTGACGGTGTCTGCGCCGCCTGCTCCCTCAACAAGTCCAAGGCGAAAGGCGGCGGATGGGTCGTGATCGCCCTCGCGTGGGGCCTCGCCGTGATGATGGGCGTGCTCATCGCCGGCCCCGTCTCCGGCGCGCACCTCAATCCGGCCGTCACTCTGGGCCTCGCGGTCGCCGGCAAGTTCGCCTGGGGCCAGGTCCTCGGCTACATCGTCGCCCAGATGCTGGGCGGCTTCGTGGGGGCCCTGCTGGTCTACGTGTTCTACAAGGACCACTACAAGGCCACGTCCGACGAACCCGACACGATGCTCGGCACCTTCTGCACGATGCCGGCCATCTGGAATCCCTGGCGGAATTTCCTCTCCGAATTCATCGCCACCACGCTCCTGGTGTTCATCATCCTGGCCATCGGCTTCGAAGGCAACGCCTTCCAGGTGAGCGGGGCGGCCGCTTCCACCGGCGCGATCGGCGCATGGCCGGTCACCTGCCTGATCATGGCCCTGGGCATGTCCCTGGGCGGAACCACCGGCTACGCGATGAATCCGGCGCGCGACCTCAGCCCGCGCTGCGCCCACGCCATCCTGCCCATCCCGGGCAAGCGCGACAGCGGCTGGAACTACAGCTGGGTCCCCGTCGCCGGCCCGATGCTGGGCGCCTGCCTGGCCGCCGGCCTCTTCCTGCTGGTCTTCTAAGCGATTAACGAAGCAAACAATGGGCGAATCCGGTTGGTTTCGCCCTTTTTTGATTGTCCTCCCCAGAAATAATGTGTAAAAAGGCCGATTCTACACATATTTCACCGAAAAAGAACGAAATATGTGTAAAACGGGCGTTTCCACACATTTATACGAATGGAGATTACGGGTCAAGCCCGGAATGACGGTCCTTCAACAAGCTAAGGAGCCGTCTTGGCCGACCTGATCGGCCATCTCAGAGTTCCCTCCGCAGGCGGGCCTTGGGGATGTCCAGCTGCGCGCGGTATTTGGCGATGGTGCGGCGGGCGACTTTGTAGCCCCTTTCGGTGAGGGCGTCCACGAGGTCATCGTCGGTGAGGGGGTTGTGCTTGTCTTCGTTGTCCACCAGGTCGCGGAGGACCTTCTTGATCTCGCGGGTGGAGACTTCCTCGCCCTCGCTGTTCTCCAGGCCCTCGGAGAAGAAGTACTTGAGCGGGAACACGCCGAAGTGCGTCTCGATCCACTTGCTGTTCACCACGCGGGAGATGGTGGAGATGTCGAAGCCGGTGCGCTCGGCGATGTCCTTCAGCACCATCGGCTTCAGGGAGGATTCGTCTCCGTCGATGAAATAGTCGTGCTGGTACTCGATGATGGCCCGCATCGTGCTTTCCAGGGTGTTCTGGCGCTGGCGCAGGGCCTCGATGAACCACTTCGCGGCGGCGATCTTCTGGCCCACGAACGTGGCCGCGTCCTTCTGGGAGCGGTCCGTGGAATACTTGCCGTTCTCCATGATCTCCGCGTAGCGGCGGTTGATCCGGAGCTCCGGGATGGAGAAGCGCGGCATGGACAGGATCAGTTCGCCGTTCTCGTAGTCCAGCCGGAAGTCGGGGACGATCTGCTGGGCCTGGTCGGTGTAGCTGTCGTCGATCTGGCCGCCGGGGGAAGGGTTGAGCTTCTTGATCTCGTCCAGGACGGCCTTGAGCTGGTCCGCGTCCAGGTGGAAGCGGTTCATCAGCTTCGGGAACTGGCGGCCCTTGAACTCGTTGAACCCGTCGCGGAGGATGCGGATGGCGTTGGCCACGGCCGGTGTCTGCTTCTTGTCCTCCAGCTGGATGAGGAGGCATTCGCGGAGGTCGCGGGCGCCCACGCCGGAGGGTTCGAACTGCTGGATGACCTTGAGCATCGCCTCCACCTCTTCCGCGTCCGTAGTGATGCCCGCCCGGAAGGCGAGGTCGTCCACGAGGGATTCGATGTCGCGGCGGAGATAGCCGTCGTCGTCCAGGCTGCCGATGATGAAGGTGGCCACGGCCCGCTGGTGCTCGGTCAGGTTCCGGTAGCCCAGCTGTTCCTGGAGGCTCTGGGTGAAGCTTTGCTTGACGGAGAAGGTATTGTACTCGGGGCGCTCGTCCTTGCCCCAGTTGTTCACGGAACGGTTATAGTACGGGGTGGGGTCGTCGTCGTCCGAGTAGGAGTTGTAGTTCTCCTCGAGGGAGCCGCCGCTGTTCTCGCGGTCCTCGACCTCGGAGATGGACATGTCGCGGGGCTCGTCCGAATCGCCGCCGGAAGCGGGCGTATCGTCGATGACCGGATTGTCGTTCAGGACCTCGCGGACATGCTGCTCCAGGGCCTGCACCGGCATCTCGATCAGCTTGATGGTCTGGATCTGGAGCGGCGAGAGCTTCTGCTGAAGCTTCTGTTCAAGTCCCTGTTTGACCGTGGGCATAACCTAGCGCGGGTAGTTGATGGTCTCCTTGAGGATGATGGCGGTGGGATAGGCGCCCTTGAGCGAATGGTACACCTTGAGCGCTTCGTCCTTCGTCCGGAAATCGCCGACGCACACCTTGAAGTTGGGGCTCTCGAAGGTCCGGTACACGCCCATGCCCGGATAGGCGCCGGAGATGGACCGGGCCACGGCCTCGGAGCGGTTGCGGGCGTTCTGGCCGTTCTCGAAATAGACGCGGATGCGGTAGCCGGAGAGCTTCTTGGACGCGTTGTTGGAGACGTAATTGTCGAAGGCGGTGCGCATCGCCCGGCTCTGGTTCACGGTGACGCCGGAGCCCATCACGGACAGGATGTTCCGGCCCATGAGGGTAGAGTCCACCTGCGCGGAGCCGTTGTCCACCCGGTATTCCTGTGCCCGGAGCGCGAGGCCCGGAAGCAGGGCGAGAAGGAGTATGACCAAATATCTTTTCATCATGCTATTCACTGAACTGGGACAGGTCGATGCCGTTGAAGGTCAGGACGGTTCCCTTCCCGCCCTTCAGGCTCACCCGGAGTTTCACATCGGCCGTCATGCCCTCCATGGACCGCCGCGCCGCGATGGCGAGGAGGTCCAGCAGGGAGACCTTGTCCGCCAGGACGGCCGTGCAAGGCAGCTCGTACACTTGCACACTCCGTGCCTGGACGGGGAGTTCCCCGGCCGTAAAGCGGGCGATTTCCCGGTCGTAGTGCTTGACGACACCGGAAACGTCCTGCACCGTGAAGGAGATGGACGGATTGTCCAGGCCGAGGAGCAGGACCGCGTCCATCGACCGGGAGGAGGTGGGGACCAGGTACTTGACGCCGACCGACGTCACGCTGAGATCCTTGATCTTCGCGACGTCGCAGCCCCAGAGGCCCGCGAGGACCCCGAGCAGCAGGACGCCCAGCCCGATTTTCCGCAAAAACTTCATTCCTTCAAAAGTGCAATAATATACAAAGATAGCAAATTTCTCAGACAATCACCTTGTTCTTCTTGTACATGGCCCGGAATTCCCGGGGCGTCACCCCGCGCTTGGCCTTGAAGATGCGGTTGAAATTGGAGAGGTTGTTGAAGCCGCAGTCGTAGCAGATCTCCGAGATGTTGCGGGTCGTGTCCACGAGCATGCGGGCCGCGTTGCCCAGCTTGATGTCGATCAGGTAGTCCGACAGGGTGCGCCCGGTGCGCAGCTTGAAGAACCGGCTGAAGGCCGACGGGCTCATGCCCACCATGTCGGCGAGGTCCGCCAGATGCACGGTCTCGGTGGAATGCTCGTCGATGTACTGCTTCACCTTCAGAATCCGGCGGCTCTCCGAGCTCTTCGCAGCGTGCGCGAAAGAGGTGCTGGCCAGCACCCGCGCGCCCTCCGAGGACGCCAGCTCGTTGAGCAGCAGCAAGAACTGCAGGAACTGCTTGAAACGGTCTTTCTGCGAAGGAAGGGTATCGATCAGGTGGTAGACTTTCACGATCGTGGACACCGGGAACGCCAGGCCGTGCTCCGCCTGCTGCAGCATCCGCCGGATGCCGGCGAACTGGTTCTTCGCCAGCTGCTCCGGCGAGAACATGTCGCGCGGGAACTGGATCGTGATCTCCCGGATGTCCTTGGAGTGGCAGTCCCCCTGCTCCCAGGCATGCTCCAGGTCGTCGCCGCCCACGAGCACGAGGTCATAGTCCCCGATGGTCTCCACGCTGTCGCCCACGATGCGGCGCACGCCGGCGCCGCCCTCGATGAAGTTCAGTTCGTACTCCCTGTGCTGGTGCACCGGATACGTGAATTCGGTCTTGTGCCGCTCCACGATATAGAAGAAGTCCTTCTCGGACAGCGGGGTGATTTCGTTCAGTACGTCGCTCATGGAGCAAAGATACAAAAAAATGACTACCTTTGCACCGCATCATGGACACTGGACAGCATATCGGTTGGTTCGCCCTCATCACCCGCTGGGGACAGTGGAAAAAGATTCCGCAGCGCCTGCAGGAGCTCGGTGTCGGATGCTTTATCCCGCCATCCTACAATACGCTTGTGTTTCTCCATACAGGCAAAGATAGGGCGTTGAACCTCATGAACGCAGGCGAGATCAAGGGAAGGTTCCTGATCGACCGACAGACACATTCCTTGTTGGAGATCCCGGAAAAGCAGATGGAAGCTTTCATTCGGGTCACTACCGAATATCCGGATGCTGTCACCAGCGCCGATGTCCCGATACAAAAAGGGACCCGCGTAAAAGTGATACGCGGGCCCTTGAGGGATGTCGAAGGAGAAGTGATGGAACATCCGAGTGGCGTCCAACTCCTAGTCCGTGTCAAGACGCTGATCTGCGCTCGGGTGAATATCCCGCGGGAAGATGTCATCCCGCTCCCGGAAGATTAGAGATATCCCTGGAAAAGCCGCCAGAAATAGTGCTTGAGGCGGGCATAAGGCGCCCAGATCACTTCGCGCGGATACTGGCTGAAATAAGAAAGGACCCGGGAACTCTTGCGGAAGAACCGGTGGAGCCGGCTTTCGTCTTTCTTGTAGCGGTTCCGCCGGTCCCGCACGCCGAAATTACCTCCCCGGATAGCCTCTTCCATCAGTTTCCTGCCAAGTACGGGATCCGGCTCGCAGAGGAGAAACGCCTCCTCCAACCCGAAATTGAATCGGAGCGATTCCATCATCGCCGCCGCAAAACGCCCCATTCCCAGATGGCGGAGCGCTTTCATAACCGGTTCCCGGTCGGACGGATCCAAGTGCAGGAGGAGGTAATAGTAGTCCATCATCTGGCGCAGGCCGATGCCGCCTTCCAGATAATGATGGAACATATGCGCCATACAATAGACTGCATGGAATCGGAGATCGGCCAGGGTGAGGACCTCATCCGAACGGATGGGAGACTCCTTCTCCAGGTAACGCTGCAGGCGTGCATTCAAGAATGGATTATACATCTTGCCCGGATGGAAATGGATTTCCACATCCACGTCCGGGAAGAAATCCACCTTGCACTCTTGATAGAGGACCCCCCAGGTTTTGAATTCCGTTTCCAGGGCCGAAAGGATCGACTCGTGCGTTCCTTGCATTAAAACATCGATGTCTCCGCACATCCGGCGCTCGGGCACCGGATAAAACCGTGAAAGCGCGATTCCCTTGAGAATGGCGCCGCGGAGGCCCAATCTGGACAAGATGGGCTCCATCTCCCACGACCGCTCCAGATGCAGACGATGGATATCCGCGATCTTTTCAGTCAGCTTCTTCCAGACGCCAAAGAGATTCTCCGGAGGACGCTGAGAATCGGGGACACGGCATATACCCTCGTAGCATATGCCAATCAGCGCCTGCTGGCGGGCCATCCGGAACATCATATCCCAATCCTGGGGCGTCGGATCTTTCCGAAAGGAAGACTCCCGGCCCAGGGAGATCAGCAAGAGATTCCTGAATGGATGCATCTGGCGCTATCGCCGGTCATCCCAGCCAAAAGGATGGTGAGACAAGGGGAGCTTGGCCAGCGGATGATAGTCACCCACCAGGCCGACGGGAGTCGCATTGCGGATCTGGCTCACGATCTCGATGCAGGGACGCGCCTCGCCGATGCGGAAACCATTCCCGGCGAGAATCTGCCGGTAGCTCTCGGTATGGAGCTCGGTGAACCCTTGGGAGAACTCGAACTCGCTGCCGTCGATGGAAAGCGTCCGATAGGTGCGCTTCTCCCCCTGGACGGCATTCTCCGGAAGGCAGTCGGCATTAATGCTCAGGAAATAGCGGACCCGGGCCTTCTTGAGGCCGAGGTAACCCGCCACCCGGTCGAAACTCATCACGTGGACGATGTTCTCCTGCACAGGGCCGAAGATCCACTGGAGCATATCGTAGAAATGCACGCCGATATTGGTGGCGATGCCACCGCTCTTGTGGACATCCCCTTTCCAGGAAGTGTAATACCATTTGCCCCGGGAGGTGATGTACGTGAGGTCCACGTCATACACCTTGTCCGCCGGGCCCTCGTCCACCTTCTTCTTGAGGGCGACGATGGCGTCGTGCAGACGGAGCTGGAGGATGTTGTAGGCCTTGTGCCCCGTCTCCTCCTCCACTTTCTGGAGGGCGTCGATGTTGTAGGGATTCAGCACCACCGGCTTCTCGCAGATGACGTCGCAGCCCAGCCGGAGGCCGTAGCGGATGAAGGCGTCGTGCGTATAGTTCGGCGTGCAGATGCTCATCCAGTCCAGCGGGTCCGCCGACTGCTTCTGTTTGGAGCAGAACCGGTCGAAGAGCTCGTGCTCGGTGAAGAACGAGCAGTCCGGGAAGAAACTGTCCAGGCGTCCGACGCTGTCGAACTTGTCATAGGCGGCCAGGAGGTTGTTTCCGGTATCCTTGATGGCCTTTAAATGACGGGGGGCGATGTAACCCGCCGCCCCGATCAATGCGAAATTCGCCATAAACTATGCTTCTTTCTCTTCCGTTTCGGAATCATTGTCATCCTCCTTGTGATGACGATGCTTATGATGCTTGCGCTTCTTTCCGTCCTCGTCATCATTGGCATAGCCGTAGCCATAACCATAGCCGTAGCCATAGCCATAGCCATAACCGTAGCCGTAGCCATAGCCTGCGCCATATCCATAACCATAGCCACCGTATCCCTTGTGCTTCTTGAGCTCGATGCCGTTCAGGATGATCATCATATTCGGGAACTGGTTGTTGTCCTTCAGTTCCTGCAGGTCAGGCAGCATACGCTTGTCCACCAGCTTGGAACGGAGGATGAACACGCTTACATCGGCGAAGCGGCGCAGGATCGTGGCGTCGGCCACGATACCGGCAGGAACAGCGTCGATGAGGATGATGTCGTAACGTTCCTTGAGGACATTCATCAGATCGTCAAGCCGCTTGCTGGAAAGGAGTTCGGCAGGATTGGGCGGAAGCGGCCCGGAAAGGATCGTATCCACACCGGGAGCGAAAAGATCGTGCGTAATGATGCTGTCCAAATCGTCCGTCTTGCCGGAGAGATAGTTGGACATGCCAACAGACCTGCGGGAAGCGAAGTTGTGTGTGAGCGTTCCCTTGCGAAGGTCGAGGTCCAGCAGGATGACCTTCTTCTCCACCTGCGCCAGGCTCGCAGCCAGGTTGGTCGTGAGGAACGTCTTGCCGGATCCGGCCATCAAGGACAGGAACAGGTACGTCGTGGACTTCTGGCCGGGGATACGGGTGAACTCCACGTTGCTGCGCAAAATACGGAATGCCTCCGTCAGTGCGTCACGGCCCCGGTCGGTCACCACCAGATTGCGTTCGTCCTTCTTATCCTTGGACGGAATCTCACCCAGGACGGGGATGTTGGTATAGGCCTCGACATCCTTGCGGAACCGGACCTTGGTGTCCAGGACACGGCGCATGATGAAGAACACGACCGGAAGGAGCAGGCCGATCAAGAGGCCCATCAGGACGCTCCTTCTGGTATTCGGAGAAATCGGGGCACGATTCACGCGCGCCTTGTCAATCACCTTGGCGTTGCCGGTCAGGGACGGCTGGCTGATGAGCATCTCCTCACGCCGGCTCAGGAGCGTCAGATACAACTGCTCCTTGATTCCCTGAACCCGGGAGATGTTGTCGATATACAACTGCCCGCCCGGAACTTGCCGGACCTTGTCAGCCGCAACCTGGCTCAAAGCCTGAACGCCGCCGATACGCTGCTGGATGGCACCGATATACGCAGTCAGGAGCTGGTTCAAGTTGCTCTTGAGGGAGGCCTGCTCCAACTGCATATCCTGGACGATCGGATTGTTGGTGGTACCGGACTCCTTATACTTGTCCAGTTTGAGTACCAGTTCATTGAAACGCTGGATCGTCCCCTTGATATGGTCGTCGTTGATGTCCACGGTCACGGGGAAGAGCTTGTTCTCGGTATTCGATGCGGTCAGGTTCAGAAGATACTGGGCGTGGGAAATCTGATTCTGCAGGCGCTCAATCTCCTCCTTCGTTTCGATGGTCTGGTTCAGGTATGACTTACCGTAGTCATTCAGGTTCAGAATCTGGTTCTCCCGCTTGAACACGGCAATCTGGGACTCCTGGGCGCCCAGGTCGCGGTCCAACTGCGCGATGCGGTCATTGATATAATCGGACGTCTGACGGATGATCTCCTTCTTCTCCTCGATGGTGTTCTCGTTGTACACGCTGATCATCTCGTTCAGGATGTCGGCCGCCCGCTGGGGTGACGTATCGTGAAGAGAGAGGTTGATGATTCCGTCAGAGGTGCTGTTGCGGGATACGTCCACCCGGTTTCGGTAATACTCGGAGACATTGGCGATATTTCGATGTGTCACCGTAATGGGGTTGTCGAAGAACAGCTCCCGAAGGGCCCAGGTAGGCATGACGGAGATCCGACCGAGACTGGAAGAGACCGTGTCGCCCAGATGTCCGGTCACCGGTTCGAATTCGCCCACTTCCAGCGTGAAGGTGGAATCCTTCTGCACGGTGATGATGGCCGTGGCGTTGTCATTCTCGCTGAGGTCCAGCATGCGGACGTTGATCGGAGACTCTCCGTACAGGTCGCGCGACCGCTTGACCAGTTTGGTCTGATAATGGTAGGTCGTCCCCAGGTCCAGCCGCTTCACCACTTCAAGCATCGGCGTTTCGGAACAGAGGACGATGATTTCGTCGTTGATGGCGTTCATCGTGATGGCAATCCGCCGGTCGGTGATGTTCTCGAGGGTGGTCATTCCGCTCTCCAAGCGGCTTCTGGTCACGGAATTCAAGCGGATCTTGGCATGGCTCTCATAGATGCGGTCCATCCGATCGCTTCTATAATAGGCGATGCCGGCGCCGATGACGGCGCACAGAATCAGCCAATGCAGATTGCGGACAACAGTAAAGAAGATATCTTTCCCGGAAAGAGTGTTGGCATCCTTCTTCTCTAGGAAAGAAAGGTCGGTGTCGTGTTGCGTATTGGTGGACATACTAATTATTATTCCGATACGAATTACGATATGCCATGATGGCGAAATAAGTCGTGACGAGGCCGGTCAGCGTCGTAACGATGGACAGGACGGGGCCAAACTGCGTATAAGACTGCTGGAAATTATGATAGCCGGTATTTCGCGTAATGATGAAATCGTTCTGCTGAAGCATAAAGAACGGATCGTCAAACACCCTGGAGGAACGGGGGTCCAGATAGCGGGAAACCATTTTTCCATCGACTTCGCGCATCACCATAATCTTGGTCCGGTCAGTAAAAACGGACATATCTCCGGAAAGGGCCAGAGCCTCCAGGAAAGTGCAGCGCTCGTTCGGGACCGTAATCGCCTGTCCGCCATTGGCTCCCAGGAAGAAAACCTTGAAAGTACGGAAACGGGCCATTACATACGGATCACTGATGTAGCCACCCGAAATGAGCATATTCTTTACGCGCTCCTGAAGTTCCAGCCGAGTCAGCCCAGCGGCATGAATCGTTCCCAGCACGGGGAGTTCGATATTACCGTACTGGTCGACGAGGTAACCCGCTCCGACATTGGAGTTGAAGTTGCCGGCATCGACACTGCGAATATTGAACGGACGCGCCAGATCGGTGTCAAAACACGTAATGATGATATCCAGTTCGTCATAAGGACTGATGACAGCCTCAAACTTATTCTCCAGTTCAATCTGAGACCCATGCTTCATATCCTGGAGATAGGCGACCTTTCGATTGGTAACGCAAGAAGCCGCTGATACGACGGCCAGTATGAGGGCGAGCCCCGTCCGGATTACTCTCTTTCTATCCATAGTTGTCAACTTTATTCAAGTTACAAAGATAACTAAATTATTTCAACTTTTCTACAATCCTGGGACAAGCTTTCCCATCGCCGTACGGATTAACGGCGTGACTCATCGCCTCATAGTGACTCCGGTCATCCAGCAAAGCGGATACTTCGCTCACGATCTTATCATAATCCGTCCCCACCAGACGCACTGTACCGGCATCCAGGGCCTCCGGCCGTTCGGTCGTATCACGCATCACCAGGACCGGTTTACCAAGACCCGGCGCCTCCTCCTGGATGCCGCCGGAATCCGTGAGGACCAGATAACTCTTGGACATCAGGTATACGAAATCCAGGTAATCCAGCGGTTCGATGAAGAACAGATTCCCGGTCGAGCCGGGAATGACGCGCCCGTCATGGCCGACTCCCTTACCGTCATGGCCGACCTGATCGGCCATCTCCCCGAACACCTCCCGGATGGGTTTCCGCACATTCGGATTCAGGTGCATCGGATACACGAAATCCACCGCCGGGTACTTGCGTGCCAGATCCCGGATGGCCGTGCAGATGTGGATGAAACCCTCCCCGAAATTCTCCCGGCGGTGGCCGGTGATGAGAACGAGTCGACGATCCCTGCGAGGGAGCGCAGCGACCGAAGGGTCTTTCGGCACATACCCATTCTCCAACACGTTCTCCACCACCCAATGCAGTGCGTCAATGACGGTATTTCCCGTCACCGTAATCTTCTCGGGATCAACGCCCTCGTCCAAAAGGTTCTGCCGGCTCAAAGGCGTCGGGGCGAAATCATAAGTCGCAATCCTTCCCGTGATCTGCCGGTTCATCTCCTCCGGCCATGGGCTGTAGATGTTGTGCGTCCGCAGTCCGGCTTCGACATGGCCGACGGGAATCTGGCGGTAGAAAGCCGCCATCGCTGCCGCCATCGACGTGGTCGTGTCCCCATGGACCAGGACCACGTCGGGTCGTGCCTCATCCAGCACGTCCCGCATACCGAGAAGCACCCGCGAGGTCACGTCATACAGGTCCTGCCCCTGCTTCATGATGTTCAAGTCATAATCCGGCTTCACGCCGAAGATCTGCAGCACCTGGTCCAGCATCTCCCGATGCTGCCCCGTCACGCAGACAAGCGTCTCGAACGAGGCCCGGTCTTTTTGGAACGCCTTCACCAGGGGGCACATCTTGATGGCCTCCGGACGGGTCCCGAACACGAGTAAAACTCTTTTCATCCAGCCATTTGCCTAGAACGGCGCGCATCCCACCAGCCGAGCGCCCGATGGAAGCACCAGGCAACCCCGATGACAGCCGCCGTCGAAATCAAATAAATAACGAAAGACGGGAACTCGACCCCCGCCTCGGAATAAGCCCACGAAAGCAAGATGATCACCAGAATCTGTGTGACATAGATTTCATAGGAAATAGACCCCAGCCAACCCCAGAACCGATTCTCAAGATTCGGGACCGAGGTTTCGCGCTGCTGAGAAACCATAAAGGCCAAGGCCAGCACCGCGATAAAGTCCACCCGGACCGGAGCCGGGACCAGTCGGGCATAGAGCCCCGAACAAAGGAACAACAATCCGGCCGCAAGGCCGAGCGCCGGCCAGGACTTCATCCGTTCGGTCATCGGGTTTCCTTCTTTCAGAAGCAATCCCACCCAGACGCCGGCAAACAAGACATCGAAGCTGGTCACCCCAACGATCCTGTACAGGAAAGAATCGGTCCCGACAACGGCTCTTAAAGCGAGCTTGAGGATCAGCCAGGCGACTGCGACCAAGGCAGCCACCGTTTTTTTCCGATCCTTCTTTACCCTCGCAAAGAGAGGAAACAGCGCATAAAACAGGACAATTACGCCGACAAACCACAGGTGGACGAGCGGTAAAATTCCCGAATAAGTGCAGAAAGGGACCTGGGGAATCAGGAAAAGATAGAACAGCAACCGGACGTTCAGGACTTCGTTCCACTTTCCCAGGGCGGAAAACACCAGGATGGACAGAATCAGGTAGGAATAGTAGAGGGGCAGCAACCTGCGGGCTTTCTTCTTGTAGTAGGATAGACCGCCCTCTCCCGCCTGATCCGCCCGATAGCCGGCAAGCAGGCCGCTGATGGCAAAAAACACATACGCGCAGCACTCCGGAACCGGGAAGGCCCCAATTTCCCACTGGCAGAAATCCCGCTGGGCCACGTGCCCCAACAGGATGAACAATGCGCATAGAGCCCGAAGGGCATCCAGTCCTTTGACACGACCGCCCGCCATGGTCGAAGAGTCGCCCTAGATATGATACACCCCTTCCAGCGGGCAGATGTTATGGCAGTCCAAGATCACCTTTCCGGCGAGCTTCTCCCAGCATCCCTTGATCTGGTCGTGCTTCACCATGACCACGACCATGTCCACGTCGGCGAGGAATGCGTCGAAATCGTGATACTGGTTTTTCACGAGGTCCTTTTCAATCAGCGGGTCGTAGACCTTCAGCGGTTCGGCCAGATGACGTTCCTGGCACTCAAGCAGTTGCAGCGTAGGGCTTTCGCGGACATCATCGACATTCTCCTTGTAGGTGAGGCCGTACAGGCCCACGCGGCGGGTGTCCGTGATGCCGTTCTCCTTCATGATCTCGTGGATCCGGTTCAGTACGAAGGCGGGCTGGCCGTCGTTCGTCTTCATGGACTCGTCGATGACCTTGGCGAGGCTGGGATAGTCCCCCACCAGGAACCACGGGTCCACGCTGATACAGTGGCCGCCCACGCCGGGGCCGGGCTGCAGGATGTTCACCCGCGGGTGCATGTTGCAGATGCGGATGATCTCGTATACGTCCATGTTGTCGTGCCGGCAGATGCGGGCGAGCTCATTGGCAAAGGCGATGTTCACGGCCCGGAAAGTGTTCTCCACGACCTTGGTCATCTCGGCCGTCCGGATGTCCGTGACGACGATTTCGCCCTGGCAGAAGCTGGCGTAGCAGGCCTTGACCTTCTCCCCCACCGCCTTGTCGTCGGCGCCGATCGTGCGGTTGTTGTGCAGGAGCTCATAGACCATGTTGCCCGGGATGATGCGCTCAGGGGCATGGACCAGATTGATCTGTTTGCCGCTCTCGGCGATCACCGGACGGACGGACTTGTCGATGGTTCCGGGCGAGATTGTGGACTCGACCACGACCGTGGCCCCGTCCGGGCACACGGACAGCACCTGCTTCACCGCGGCGACCACATAGCAGGGATCCACCTTCTTGGAGAACTTGTCATACGGAGTGGGGACGGAAACGATGTACATGTCCGTCTGCTGGTATTCCGTCGTGAACCGGATCCCGCCCTTCACGGCGGCGGCGAACAGCTCGTCCAGCCCGTCCTCCTTGAAGGTCGTCCTGCCCGCGTTCAGCGTGGCGACCAGTTCCTTGTTGTAATCCGTCCCGACGACTTCCTGTCCATGGGAAGCCAGCATGAGGGCCGTAGGAAGGCCGATATAGCCGAGGCCAATAACGTTGATCATACGCTAAAAATGTAAAACCGTTCCACCATAGGAAAGCCCCACGCCAAATCCGCAGGCCATCACGTTCATTCCCGGTCGGACCAGGCCCTGATCCAGGCAATCTTTCAGTCCGATCAAGATGGTCGAAGAAACCGTGTTGCCGGTGTGGTCCAGATCGATATAAAACTTGTCTTTTGAAATCCCACAGACCTTCCGGATGGTGCTGAGCATATACTTGTTGGCCTGATGGAAGACGAAATAATCCATCTCGTCCTTGTTCAGACCGCTCTTTTCCAGCAATTGTTTCATCATGGAAGGAACTTGTTCCAGCGTGAAGTTGAAGATCGCGCTGCCGTTCATATACAGGTAGTCCTCCCGATTGACATGCCCGTCGTCATCCGTCGTGGACAATCCTGAGCGCTCCCGCACGCGAGCCCCCTGCGTCTTGACAATCAGGTTTTCCGCACCCGATCCGTCCGTTCCGAAAACGAAATCACCGATCTCCGCCAGCCCTTTTCCCTTCGATATCAGGCATGCGGCAGCCCCGTCACCGAAGATGGTCCGGTTGCTCTTGTCATCCGGATGGAGATATTTGGTGTAAGTCTCCGCGGTCAGCAAAAGGACATTGGATGCCATTCCAGCCACGATCAAGCCTTTAGCGACCGCCATTCCGTAAATACATCCGGAACAACCGAGGTCATAGTCAAATGCCCCGGCCGATGTCGGAATTCCCAGTCGGTCCTGCAGGATACAGGCCGTCGATGGGAGGCGATAATCCGGACTCTGGGTGCAAAGAAGCAGGAAATCAATGTCCGAAGGGGAAACCTGATGCTCATCGAACAACTTCCGGGCGGCCTTTTCAGCCAAATCTCCGGCCGTCTCCGTCTCCGCCGCCAGATGCCTTTCCCTGACGCCGACCTTACTGTATACCTTCTCCACGTCCCATTCCGGGAACTCCTTGACCAGGTCCTCGTTCGTGACGACCCGTTCAGGAAGGTAATACGATATGGCCTTGATGGAGACGCCCATTATTTTGCCGCAACGAGATTGAACAGATCCTCGACGGTGTTGCAATGACGGAGTTCCGCCCCAGTGACGGTCTTGTTATACTCCACTTTCACCATGGCGATGACGGTGAAAGCAATCAGGGAGCTCCATTCGTCCAGATCCTTGTAAACAGTGGACAGCTCGATGGTCTCGGGATCGGTCTCATCGAACTGGTCCCGGAACTTCTCTAAAAAGTCAACGGCATTCATAGTCTTTAATTCTTTTGAATTCATAATCTTTGTTGTTCCAATACTCGATCTCCTGCCTGAACAGGCGCACGGCATCCGCTCCCAGGTTCCGCTGCTTCAACTGTCTCCTCAACACATCTGACAAAAGATAGGAGATATAATTGCTGGCCCGCTTTTCGGTTTTCAAATGAAGGTCCTCTTCGGTGATCAACTCATTGGGATGGATCAGGAAGTTGATTCCCTTGCCGGTATTCCGGGTTTCCCAATACAGGAAGGTCCTTGTGACCCTGTTCAAAAAAGGAGAGATTCTCATCATCGTACCGATATAAGGCAGGACGAATGAAGAGACCGGCACCTCTGTGACCGGCGACGTTCCCTTTCTGGCCAGGTTGTCCGCACTTGCAATGTAAGGTGTCCGGGGAGCGCCAAACCACTGCAGTTTACCCTTGCTGCCCAACGACATGAACATATCCATCCGCTGGGGAGCGACGGAACTGTCGAACCGGAACCCGGCTTCCATCAAGGCACGCGGCGTATCCTTGTTCACCCGCAAAGCGGGAGAGCGGAAAGAGACGACCTCCTCGCCCGAGATGTCTTCCAAAATCGCCTTTGCGGTCTTCAGATGGTCCAGTTGCTGCTCGAAACTCATCGTGTCAAAGGCCATGTCGTGCCGATGGGTAAGGCCGTGGCAGGCAATCTCGTGGCCCTTTGCCTGCACCATCTTCACGATATCCGGGCACTCCTTTGCAAAGTTGGCAATGTAGAAGAATGTAGCCTTGACCCCATACTGGTCATACAGGTCCAGGAGCACGGGCAGGCCCTCTTTCCAGACCTTGATCCCGGTATCCTCCCGCAATCCCCCGTTGACAATCGAGGTGGTCTCGACGTCATTCGTCAGAAAACAAGTTCCTCTCATAGGGCCATCTGATCTTTATACTCGAACACCTTTTTGGCCGGGTTGCCGGCGACAAGCGTGTAGGGAGGCACTTTTTTGTTCACGACAGACCCCGCCGATACCGATGCATACTCCCCGATCCAAGCACCGGGAACCAGAGTACATTTGACCCCGACCCAAGCACCTTTCTCGATAACGATGGGAGTAACCCTCGATTCGAAGACGTTCTTGAAATGGGCATACGGATTGATATGGGCGACAACGGTCACCTCCCCCGCCAGGGATACATCATCTCCGATAAAGATATACTCGGGATAGGCGTTGTCGATGCAGCAGTTCTGCCCGATATAGACGTTTTTGCCGATATGGACACCCCTTCTCCGGTGCATCTTGATCCGCCAGGAATTGAGCGGGCAGAAGAAAGCCATCCGGTACAGAATGATGTTCCGGATCTTCCGGCAAACAAAGCGGAACTTGCTCATTTTCCGCCGTTCGCTGGAATGCTTGATCGTCTCGGACAGGTTGGATCCGTGGTCGAAGTATGGGATCTCCATCGCAGGAGGGATCGTTATCTTCTTATCGGTCATTATTTCCAATACAGTTTAACCAATTTGTTGTACAGGGCGGCTACTACCTTGTTATTCTTCGACAGCAGCTTAATCCGGTTGCGGAAAAACTCCCGCAGATGCAGGAAGGTCCACAAGGGCAGACCGTCCGTCCACAAAGTATGGGCCAGAATCAGGGACAACTCCGGGAACTGCACGTTTCTGACAGCGGCGACCACTTGGTCCGTCGTGTGAAAAGACAGAGAAAAGGCGCTGTCGACTTTATCCCGGACCGCAAACTTTCCCCCATCCCAGGCATAGCCGGTATCCGTCAAGTAATACACCCGATTGAAATCGAAGGATAGATAGGGCTCTCCGATGAGGCCGTAATCCTCCAGGCGGACCTGCTTCCAAATCTCCCGATTGTCATATTTGGAAGAAGAACTCCCGTGCATGCAGACGGTCTTGACCGGATAATACTGCCGGAAGTATTCCAGATTACGGGAGAAAGAGTCAACCGCCGCCTGCATATCTCCTTCAGACAGGGTCAGGTCTTCGTAGTGATAGCCTATTTCGTGTCCCATCGCGGCAATCTTCCGGATTATGTTGGGATGATCGCTCTTGGACACCCGCCGGAAATAATAGGTCGCACAGACGGCGAGTTCCTTTTCGGCCTCTGCCATCTTGAGCGCATTCTGCGGCTGCTCGTCGACATCATGCCGAAGAACAAGCACCTTGCCCGACGGCGACGACTCCAAATACTGGCGAACTGTCACAATCCGATAACCGGACTCGACAAAAGACCGGATCAGTTCCCTGTATTTTCGGATTGTGAAGTCCATGGAGGTCAAATCTTATACTTCCGTTTCCTTTCGGCCAGAAGCCGCTCGAACTCTTCCGGAGCATAGTTCTTCCGGACCATCTCCGCAATATCCGCGACCACTTTGGCCGGATTGCCCTGGGCAACAGTGAAAGGGGGGATATCCTTGCTGACAACGCTCCCCGCGGAAACAATCGCGCCCTCACCGACCTCCACGCCGGGCATTAAAGTGACATTCAGCGCAATCCAGGCATGCTTATGCACGATGATCGGTGCCACATAAGACTCCACGAAATCCTCATGGAATTCCATCGGCTTGCAATGGGCCAGGAAATAGTCGCTCCCGGAGATGGAAGCGCCGTCTTCCACGACGACGAAATACGGATAAGGATAATCGACGATGACATGGGTTCCCCAGTGGACATTTTTACCGATCTTGACTCCTCTCTTTCTCTGCAACCACTTGCGCACGCCTCCCCAGGGAGCGGTCATCGCCCAGTTATTGAACCAGTGGTCCTTCAACCGGACCAGTCCGAACCAAAGGAAGGAACGGTATCCGTGTTCATGAGCGGACCTCCGCATCGTTTTCCAAAGCGATGCGGCCTCGTAGCGGGGCAGTTCCTGCCATTCAAGCGGAAGATGATCTTTCATTATCTCTTCTTTTTGACCGGATAGGTTTCGATGTAGTTTGTCAAAAAGTCTGCAAAGTTAATACATTCCGACAACATAATCCCCCGCCTCTCCTGAAAAGCTGCTTTTCTATCATCCATTTCCAGAAGGGTTTGCACGGTCTGATACAGTTTTTCTTCCTCGTCCGGTTTGATTCCGAATCCCAGCTTGTACTTGTTCTCAAGCTCGTTCAGGTAGCCGATCCGGCCCACAAAGTCATTGAAACGGACGAACGGAACACCCAGAACACCGGCCTCTGCCGCCATGGTTTGGCTATCGCCGATATATAGTCCGGCGAAGGCCATCACATGATGGATGTCCAACGGATTGATTGCAATCCGGTACTGGTCCAGTTCAGCCTCCAGCGGCCTCTCGGAAGTGATGAACACATTCCCGTGCGGGGTCATCATCTGCACAAGCCGTTTTGCGATATCATTGTTGATGCCCCGGATTCCCACATCGTGATGGGCGTTCAAGCCGGAGAACCGCATGATGAAATAGGGCTTGTCCGGATCGAAATACTTCCGCACAACTTCTTTGTCCGGCGTAAAATTCTCCGGGTGCAGATACCCGAGTTCCTGATAACCGGGATACTTGACCGCCTTATAATTCCATTTGCCGCAGTCACAGGAACGAGGGCACAAGATGACGCTGGCCCCAGGATAGGTAAGTTTTGCATAACTCGGAACGACGGAAGCATCATCTTCACCGATATTGATGACAGGAAGGCCGCGGAGCGGACCGATCCACGAATTCTCCACGCTGGAGCCCGTCAGGATGTCGGGATGGAAACGGTTGCAAAACTGATTGATTCTCCAGGTCTGCTTCAAGAGCCCCAGCATAATCCCCAGTTTGGAGTTCTTCCGTCCTTCTTCCAGGATGTTATGATACGGAATCCCGGCATTCTTGAGCAAATCCTCCAGGATATCCTTTTTCTTGATGAGCACCTCCACCTCATGGCCATGGGCCTTGAGTGCGGCAATGGTGTTCTTGTAATTATGGAAATGGGCCGGATGGCCGAGATAGACAAGGATTCTCATGACAATAAACGCTCGTAAACGGAGATGATGCGGGCGGCGATGATATCGTTGGACAGCCCGTTCTTTTCAATGGTTGCCCTTCCCTGGGTCCTGTCACCATGGGCCAAGGAGTTCTTTATGGTCCGGGCAAGTGCTTCCGGGTCCCTTTCAGACAGAAAGCAACCTTCAATTCCTTCAATCCGTTCCCTGACATCCCCTACATCCACGCTCACGATGGGACAGCCGCAAGCCATCGCTTCCTTGATGACCTGCGGAGATCCTTCCGTGAGCGATGTCATCAGGAAGACATCGACAGCCTGCATCAACGTGGCCACCTGCGGGCGGGAAAAGCCCTTCAGTTCCAGCAATACGGCCTCAGGCACCTGCCGCATAGCCTCTTTCGCCAGCGGCGCATTCTTGACGGGATTGTCGAAAGCCCCGGCAAAAAGGACATACTTCGCCGACGGTTCCAGTCCCATCTGGCGACGGGCATCTTCCTTGTCGATGACGGGATAATCCTCCAGGCTGATACCACAGGGAATCAAGGCAAAGTCTTTCCGGGGTCGGGCGATGTCCACGTTCTTCTGGGAGACGAAAATGTTGAACCGCGAACGGCGGATGCTCCGTTTCGAAAGCCGGAGGACCCGGGGATCATTGATGTCGCTGCCGTGGTATGTAGTCACAACCGGAATCCGCCGCTGGCAGTTGGCCAACAGGCCGCAAAGTCCATAATGGGCATGGATGATGTCTGGGCGGAACTCCCGGATGGCTTTCAGAAGCTTGGGAATCTGCCGGAGATAGCCCACGATCCCTTTTCCGTCCACACCGAAATACCGGCACTCGACGCCTTTCTTTTCAATGGCATCGACCTGCTCCGTGATAAAAGGGGCATATCGGCCTTGCTTGCAACGGGCGACAATCAATACTCGCATCCTTTCAACCGCGTTTCTTGTAAATCTTGTCGTAGACACTTTTAAGGGCCCGATAGCCGGAGGAGTCCGGGCGAAGCATTTTTTTCAAGAGCTTCCGCACCCGCAGCGTCAGATTGTCCACCCAGACCATTCCCGACGAGTACGAATCCATTTCCTTCCCCGTAACGGACCGGATCACTTCGATCATCCGCTGTGCAATCTCATAATAGACCCGGGAGGAATAATGATTGATCTCACCCGCAAAATCGGAAGGATCGTTCAGGCAATCGTCGATCTCAATGTATCGGATCCTGGGGTGATCCGAAGAAAAAGCTTTGATGGCCTCATTGAGCCGACGATGTCTTTCCTTGACCTCTTCCTGGCCTTCGAACAACTTGGTTGCTCCCAGAATCAAGCAGAGGGAAGTATCTTCCGGCAGCCAGGCAAGGCAGTTTCGCAGGAAGGTAATGTACATCTCCGGCGTCGTCAGTCCAAGGCATTCGTATTTCCTGGAAAAAGACTGCAGATACTCTTCGGTAAAAGTGTTTCCGCCCGTATAGTACGCTTGATTGACGTACCCCTCCCAATGCGCCGGATCGGTAAGGTCATTCCCGCCGAAGACTACGCGCAGGTTCGTTCCTTTTTTCCGATAGATCTGATAAGTGGACTCGATCAAGGTGCTGAGGACAATCAGATCGTACTTTTTCGTGAAAAAGGTCCCGGAAAGCATCGCCGGGTCGATGAACAGGCAGTCATCGGCCAGTTCTTTCCTGTCCTGCTCCGAATAGGTATGCAGGCCTTCGATATGGACCGAATGGTTATGGGCGTCGATGACTTGCCCTGCGGCATTGCTCACGTACGTGAATTCGGTGTCGATCTGGCCGGCGCCTTTGATATAGACCAGGGAGTGGGACAGATCGCAGGGGCCTTTCATCAGGATACGACAAGTGAGCGTTTCCTCGGCCGGCGCATTGTCGGCCCCGTCCAGGGTTTCCGGCTGATTGATCCATCCGGGACACTCCGTCCGGTTCAACTGGGTCCGGACCTCACCGACCACTTCCAACTCGGGGAATCCCAGTTGGGCATAGACCCACTGCTCGATCTTCTGGCCCATCGTCCGGCAGGAGAACAGGAAGTGTTCCAGCCGGTCGCCCCGCTTCGCATAGAATCCGACAATCCCATAGTCGCCGTAGCGGTCCTTGACGGACACATAGCCGCACGTATACTCGGGATCCTTCAAAATGGACTCCAGTTCCTCAATGCCAATCCTTTTCTTCGTGTAATTCAGTTGATTGCTCCTCAGCAGCAACTCGTGAATCCGTTGAAGCTGATTCAAGCAATCCTGATGGACCTCGACCCGGATATGGCTGTCATACAGGAAGTCCTCGCTGCTGGCGAAGGATTTCGAGGCCTGGTCCTTTTCCTCGAGGATCTTGTATTGCTTGAGGCGTTTATGCGCCGTATCCTTTTTCTCCTTCCGTTTCGCCCATTCGATCAGTTCCGGCAGTATTTCCGGACCGGCCGTCTGTAAATCGGGCAGATAATGCCTGGCTTCTCCGAGATTCGAAGGATTATCATCCAGAAAGAGTACATTGACCGGTCTGAGCGCCATCTTGTCCAGTTTCTCCTTGATTTGAGGACCTTTCCCCTCCCAATTAATCGAAGGGAATACGAACAGGTCCCAGATTCCAAGCTCCTGAAGCCGGACCTTGGTCGGCTCTAAATCATTCTTTGAACAGATGGATTGGATGATACCGCAATCGGTGAGATCACGCACCAACCGGATATTCTCCGGAGGGACCACGACCCCGCCTTCTGACAACGTTCCCGTCCAGAAGGTTTCATCCAGATCCCAGATGACCAGCTTGATTGTGTCCAGACTATTCATCGATCAAAACAATCCTCGGCTTCCGATCTTGAAAAACGCCCAGCCGATTTCCATGGCGACAACCAGGATGCACCACGGAAACAATAACTTATAGGTTGCTTTCCGCAACGAGGACACCCCATAGGCCCACATCACGATCAAACAGGGAAGACCTGGTAAGAGAAACCGTTCCGAATTACTGAAGCCGCTGAAAGCAACGATACCTAGATAAGCCACGACAAAAGCGCCGAACAACACGAAATCTCTCCATTTCTTACGTCGGATCGCTTCATAAATGGCCAGCAAAGCAAAGAATCCCATAAAGTTGCGGATGAAGTTTCCGCCGGACTTGGCCTGCTGACCGTATTGCTCATCGACATCCACCATCGTGGCGAAAGGCAAGACGACGATCATGGGCGCCATGACTGTTCCCGTTGCATACTGTGCCCATTGATTACCGAGGATTGCCTGCTGCGCCCGCTTATTGACCACATTCTCTTCCCTTCCTTCCCACATCTCCTCAACCTCGGTCGCAATGGAACCACCCGCAAAAACCACGAGCGCGAGGACACCCCACGCTATCAGGGCAATCCGCTTGCCTCCTCGCTTCATACTGGGAGCGGAGGACACCAGAATAGCCGAGGCAAACGCAAAAACGGCGGCGGCTCCCATAACTGTCCTGAAAAGGAAGAGACTGCCAACCAGCAGAGACGGAACAACTACACCCCAGAAAGACAGCTGCTTACTGCGCAGCAAAGCATCAATCCGCTCCAGACCGGCCACCAGCAGGAATAACATCAAGGTCTCTTTCAAGTGATAGCCGCAATAAATGATCAAATTAGGCATGAAAACCATCATGATCGCTGCCATACGGGCCGTTTCTTCCTCAAAAGTCCGCGCGGCCATCTTGTATAGAAGCACACAGGTCCATGTACTCAGCAAGGCGTTGATGATTCGGGGAATGATGACAATCGGACCGAAAATCCGGTAGATGATGGACAAGATGAAAGGATATCCGCTGTCTGCAAACATGATGACGGAACCGAACAGATAACGCCACGTAGAAGAAATCGGTTCACTGGCGAGCCACATGGCATCATCATGATAGGCCAGCGAATCAGCGGCACTGAACTCGAAGGGGATGCCGGTCACAGCCTCATAGAAGAAATAAGATACGATGACCCATACGATACGTAATGTCAATCCCACCATGACAATCGTTTCCACAAACCGTTTCTCCGAGAACGAGCGCCAGCCCTTACTGCAAAGGGCGACCATGCCAAAAAAGCCGCACACCCAGAAAAAGCCCAATGCGATATAGCCAAGTCCCATGATATAATTCACAAAAACAAGGCTGACAAGGGACAACGATATCAAATAGACGAGCATCGCCCGTTCACCAATCTGCTTTGGAAAGTAAGGAATCATTGTATATTATCCGATAATAAAACGTTTTGTCTTGATAAGGAACACCCTGAGCCAGGTAGGAAGCCGGCGGAATAGACGATCCCCTGGAGACAATGCCGCCCAGGATGACATTTCTCCCTTTTGTTCACAATAGGTGTTATCCGTCCTTTTGTACTCCCCGGTGGTCAGCCGCGGACAGAAATAATCGACTGGATAGATATGAAGTCCCTGACACTCCTGTTCCTGTCCATTGGGCAGAAAACCCTGCCCGATCATCCCGTCCGTAATGAACTTGACATTGGTCGTCAAATCCGGCTTCCCGTCCACGAGGAAATGCCGGTTTTCATAGCGTTCCAACTGCCGGGACACCCACTGTCCATCGGGAACGGAACCGAGCACACCCATCATGACCGGGTTGTGCTTGCTCCCCTCGAAACCCGCGAAAGCCTCATTCCGAAGCAGATCGTCAAAGGATTTGTATACTTCAAAGTCGACATCGAAGTAAATCCCCCCTCGCTCCTTGAGCGCCTTCAACCGGGCGACATCGCTCACAAACGCGAACTTTTTCGCGTCATAGGCTTCCTGGGCATAGGCAAAGGAGGCGATGTCGAAATTCTCCTCATTCCACAGGACATACTCCCAATCCGGCATAAAACGATGCCAGGACGCGATGCATTTCTGCGCCGTTTCGGGAATCGGTCCCTTGCCGAACCAACAATAATGGATGATTCTCGGTATCATCTGTGTTTGACAATCCATTGCTTCACACGCGCCCCCTGGCAGAGAATCCATTGCCGGACGGCCAGATAGGGAATCGGTTTGCGATACAGATCCCGCGTCTTTTTAGGCTGTCTGGTCCAATCGACCTTGGCCAGTTCCCGCCGGGCGTCTTCCCGATACTGTCCGTGGAGCAGATACGAGATGAGATTGATCGTGCGAAGGTTGTCGATCAACTGTTTCAAAGCCGGATTGTCCTTCTCTTCCTCTTCCAGAAAACCCAGGTTCCACAGCATATGCGCACGGGGTTCATGAAGACGGCCTACCGCCCGGAACTGCGCATCGACATCCTGATTATAGAAAGCCAAGGGCTTGTTCAGGAAGGCGACCTGATGATGCAGGGCGGTCCGGACCCACAGCAGAAAGTCCTCGCCCAGCTTGACACCGGCCGGGAATCCCCCCATCTCATCAAAAACCCTCCTGGGCATGGCTACCGAGATGGAAGTCAGCGGCATTGCCATGGTCTTCGCATAGACCCGGCAATAATCGATATAGCCCTTTTCGAAACCTGGTTCGAGCCCAAGGGGCGCTACACGGGTTTTGCGTTTGGTCTCGTTCACGATGACGTAACCTGTGCCATAGATGCCTGCTTCGGGATACTCGTCGATCAACGCAGACATTTCGGCCAGGAAAGACGGGGCCCACCAGTCGTCGGCATCCAGGAAACAAAGAAAATCGCCCCTGGAACGGGCAACGCCGTTGTTCCGCGCCGCGGAAACGCCGGCATTCTCCTGCCGGATCAATTGACAATCAACGTTCGCTTCAGACAAGACCGTCTCGACTACGCGCGCGGACTCATCGGTGCTGCCGTCATCAACTACAATCAATTCAAAGTCCGTGAAGGATTGATCCAATACAGACTGCAAGGCCTTCCCGACATAGGGTGCCTTATTGTACAGGGGAATGATGACGGAAAACCGCATGGCAATCATCCGATTCTTTTGAGAACGACCCTGAACAGCCGGGGGCTGACCCGCAAGGCGGCATACAGCAACCGATGCCGGGGTTTGGTCCGGGATACGGCCCGATAGGACTTCCAGTCGACAAGCGGGAGCAGTTCCTTGTCCTCCGCAGGTGTCAGTTGCGCGAACGCCACCTGATAGTGATGCGTCAGGACCTGATACACCGTCGTCTTGTCGATCGTATCTTTCGGAACGAAGAAAGCGGCCAGTTCGTTGGCGATGCCGACGACGTCCTGCCAATGCTTCAAACTGCGGGAGGTCATGATACTGCTCGCCCGGACCCGGTAGTCGTACAGGATGTCCGGAATGACTCTGACCTTCCCGGCATGATAACATGCGAGCGGGGTAAAGAGATTGTCCTCGTGATAGATGCCGGGCTTGAACCGAAGGGCATGCTCCACCAAGTATGTCCTCTTATAACAGCGAAGAACGACACAAACGAAAGCGAAGTCCCTTTGCTTCAACGCATTGTCATTATAGTAATCCCAACCGGAACGATAGCTTTCCGGCGTCAGGCTGTCCGCCGCCTCATAAGCGCCTGTTTCATGGAGGAACCTCTGCCCGTTGAAGCATAAAAGGTCCTCGTCCGACAGATTCTCCGCAAGGATCCGCAAGGAATCCGGCCTCAACCGGTCATCACTGTCCAAAAAAAGAACGTAATCCCCCGAAGCATGCTTCAAGCCCGTGTTCCGGGCGGCGCCCAGCCCCTGGTTTTCCTGGTGGATCAGTTGCCAGTTCCCATGCGCATCGACGTACCTTTTCGCAATCCCGAAAGAATCATCCGTACTCCCGTCATCAACGCAGACGACCTCATAATCAGAGAAAGCCTGGCCGGCTACGCTGTCCAAGCACTCAGGCAGGAAAGCGGAGACATTGTAGATGGGGATGATGATGGAGAATCGCATTTCTCAAGGACTTCAATACCAAGAAACTCCGGTCTTGAGGACGCGGGCAGGCACACCGCCCGCCAAGGTATGGGCCGGCACATCCCGGGTAACGACCGCACCAGCTGCGACAACTGCGCCGCTGCCGATGGTCACGCCTTTCAGGATGGTGACGTTCATACCGATCCAGACGTGGTCACCGATGACGACCGGCTGCGTCATCGGTTTGTCGGAGCCGACAAGAGTATGGTCATCGCTGTCCCGGATGGTGACATTCTCGCTGATAACGACGCCCTTTCCGATGGTGATACTTTCAAAGCAACTGAGACGCAGGTCGTGATTGACATAGCCGCCGCCCAGTTGCAGGGTCGCACCCTGATTCACGTAGATCCGCGAACCTGAATAGAAATCGAAAGTGCCCTCGCAGATCAGCCGGGCACTCTCGCCCAGTACCAACAGGGAGGCCGACGGATCTTTCTTTGACCACTTGGCGTTCAGGGTGAGTCTCCCCTGCAGGACGGACAGTTCGGAAGTCTTGGCCAGGCTGACCCGGCTGCCTTTCATCGCGACGGCGGAAAAGCCTCTTTGGTTCGTATTCCGCCTCCGGAGACGAAGCGTGGCTCCTTTATCGATATGAAAGAAGTTCTTGAGAATAAAGGGTGTAATGCCGATCCACCGAACAATCTCCTTCAAGCTGAGCGTTTTCAGGTTCTTCCAGGAGAACTGTCCCTGCAGGGATTGCGAAGCCAGCGCCTGCCGGCGCTTTTCCAGCCGCCGCCCAAGTTTGACCTGATCAAAGAAAACGGATTCTCCGTTGGCGGCAAGCAGGCGGGACGACAAAACCTTGAACTGCTCCGGATCGGTCACCGCAGTCAATCTGGCGAATGTGTCGATATCCGACTCCGTCAGGGACGGATAGACCGACTGAAGGAAATCCCGCCGGACTTCGACTTCCTTGCCCGAGGTCCTCTCCGTATTCTCTGTCGCCTGATTCGGACGGATACGATACAGATAGAGGCACTCCGGGATATTGACCAGCCGCAAACCCTTGACGAGGGCGCGGCACCATAAGTCATAATCCTCCGCAGGAACCATTTCCTGCCGGAAACGGAGGCCGAACCGTTCGAATGCGCCTTTTCTCCAAACACTGGAAGCATGCAGGATCGGTGAGAAAAACAGCGCCGTTATCTTGACCATCTCCGGATCGGCATCCCGGACCCAGGTTCCGTCCTTGGCACCGAAGAGTTTCATGCCGCAGGAACAAAGGTCGATGTCCGGATGCGACTCCAGATAGTTCACCTGGGTTTCGAATCTTTCCGGAAGGGAGATGTCATCGCTGTCCATTCTCGCGATATACCTCCCCCGGGCCATATCCATCCCGACATTCAGGACATTGGCCAGGCCCTGGTTCTTTTCGCCACGATAACGGACAATCCGAGGGTCGTCGTACCGGTCCAGGATTTCTTCCGCATCATCCGGAGAACAGTCGTTCAGGACAATCAGTTCGAAATCGGAAAAACGTTGCGACAGCATGCTGTCGATCGCCTCCTGCAGATAGGGAGCCGTCTTGTAGACGGGCATCAGTATGGACAAGGTCGGATTCATCCTTTTAAACGAAAAGCCGTTTCAAGACCGGAAAATGGACTGCCACGGCGGCAAGCCCAATCGTGAGCAGGTAACGGAAGACAAACTTTCCCCATACGGGCAAAGTGAATGGAATCAGCGCCATCGCATGGTTTCCCAAACGACAATCCAATTCCAAGTTGTGGAAACACATGATCGCGAGAGACCATATGCCCAGGACGGCCAGGACCCGGGGAAGAACCCGAAGGTATCTGCCCAGGAACTTGCTGACGAAATACAGGCAGAAAGTACCGCCCAAGGCGCCCAGGAAGTTCAGCGGATAGCAGTCCCATTCCATATCATACATCCCGAGATGGGAATACAGGACGGCCACGACCCAGCAGACGATACAGACCAGGATGAACCAGACCGGAATCCTGTGCGTCCGGGCCCACCATCCGATGGTCAGGAACGGCAACCCCATCAGCCCGAGGGAAATGCACCAGATGGAATAAGGGAATACCCGGTACAGCCCGAGAGCGCCGACGGCAAGAGCGATGGATACCGGGATCGCCCAGCCTTTCATCCGGGACAGCAGGAGCAGCAGGCATTTTGCGACGAACAGGGCCAGCAGGAACCAGATGACCCCGACATACAACTGCCCCCAGGGGGTATGGGGGCCGTGAGGATCCGCCCAGAACAGCGAAAGCGTCTGCAGGGTAACCCGTCCCCAGGTCTCCTCCTTCGTCAAGGCCATCAAAACCGTCCAAAGGATGATGCACACCTGCGTGAAAATAAAGGCTGGAAGCAAGCGCCGCGCAAACTTGGCAACCTGCGCCCGGGCGTCGCTCCAGGACGTGAAGGACTTGGAGAAATAACCCGCCACGCAGAAGAACATCGGCATATGGAAGGAATTGATTCCCTGGTCCAGCAGCGGATGGTTCCAGCCAAAGTAATGCGCCGTAATCACCAGCAGGATGCCGATGCCCTTCATAATGTCGAAGGTGATGTCCCGTTTCTTGTCCATAGGGTTCAATCCTGGCAGCGCGTGATATAGTGTTCCGTAGCGTGGTCGCGGTGGACAACCTTGGCCGGATTCCCGACCACGATGGAATGGGAAGGCACGTCAAAATTCACAAACGCAAGCGGAGCGATCAAGACATCGTCTCCAATCGTGATATTTCCGACGACACAAGCGTTGCTTCCGATCCAGACATTGTTTCCGATCACCGGATTGCCTTTCCGCTCCCCCCGGAACTCCATTCCGACGGTGACCCCTTGGTACAGGGTGCAGTTTCTCCCGAGAACAGCTTCGTTATTGACCGCGATGTCTCCGCAATGAATCAGCACAAGCCCCGCGCCTATCCGGGTATGCCAGCCGATTTGAATGCCCGTTTTCCGCGAGCAACGGCGGAGCATCCACCGGAACAGGACGGGATGACGGCGTCCCTGATACAGCCGGAACAGGAGAACCCACCGGAAATCCGCTTTCCGGATGGCCGTGTCCAGCAGCTGCCGGACCCCTTGTCCGCCGTTATATCGGTACAGATCGGTGAAAACGATATCCGGGAAAAACTTTGCCATTATTCCTGAACGATAAACTTGCGTTGCAAACGATATAGGTCGTCCCCTCTCCGGATGTTCCCGCCATAGCCCAAGGCGGCCGAAGCATACCCGGCCTCCTTAACCATCTGGCGTACAGCATCATTCTCCATACTATGGGGATAGGACAGATGGACCGCGTCCAGTCCGAGCCGATCCTTGATGACCTGCCTGGACGCTTCCAGTTCCCGACGGCAGGCTTCCGCCCCGATCCGGGTCAGGCCGGGATGTGATACGGTATGCGAGCCGATGGTGCACAGTCCGCTCTCCACCATCTCCCGAAGTTCCGACCAAGACAGGGCAAGGGACCGGCACAACTCCGGGTCCGGATACGTCCCCGTCAGGGCATGCATCACGCCGGCCATCGGCTTTCCGCTGTCATAGACCTGCTTCATCAAGCGTTCGAAATCCTCGACGGAACGGCCTTGCTCCAGTTGGATCCACCAGACATCGGCCTTCCCTTCCGGGAAGTCCGTCGTCAGAAAGATGGTAAAAGGGATCCGATACTTCAGGAACAGCGGGTACGCATGCTGATAGACATCACGGAAACCGTCGTCAAAAGTGACATTGATCCTTTTCTGCGGGAAGATTGACGAGCCCTGCAGGAGACTGTCGATGCCGACAAATACGAATCCTTCGCGCTGGCGCCTGAGAATCAAGGATTCCAGGTAAGACGGCGTCAGTTCCAATTCACGGTTGCTCGGATACTCGCTTCGCTTCTCCACCACCCGGTGCAGACACCACATTTCACCCTGGACAGGATGAAACAGATGGGAAAGTTTGTTCTTCAGTTTACGGATCATCTCCCCAACACCAACTTCCGGATCTTCTTCTTGAGCTTCTTGTAACCCTTATACACCGGAAGGAGTCCGATCTTGTCGAAAAAGAAACTCAATTTCTGCGTCCTGGTCCATTTTTCCGACTCCCAGGTCGCGGCGTTATGGTGGTAGGAGACCTCGAAACGCTCATCCGGACAGAAAGCGTGCCCGAAAATACCTGTTCCGTATACGACCATACCGCCATCCAGGTGCTGGGTTTCGTTCTTGTACCGGAAACCGTAACGGGTCAGGTAGCGGGCCACCAACCGGTCATTGTTCACATGGTCGCGGTAGTGAAGGGCCCAATCAGCGTCCGCATCGACCCCGTTGTAATAGTCGCGGATGGCCTTGATCATCTCGTTCCCTTCATTGCAGGCCATGGATGACGTCAGAATCTCCAGACGGGGCACATCCGTATCCGGGACCAAAGGGGTGCCGTCCGCATTCAGATACCGGGCGGCGATGTCCTCCGTCTCGAACTCGTGGTACAGTTCGATACCGCTGAAGAAATTACAGTCCAGGAAACGGTCGAAGCGTTGGAAGACCTCCACGTCCGTATCCAGATAGATTCCTCCATATTGGGTCAGGACATTGTACCGGCAGACATCGGAGACCAGAGCGTACTTCTTTACCTCATATGCGTATTTCGATGCCTTGAACTGCTCGTAGTCGAAAGTGGACTCGTCCCAGCGCATGATCGTGTAGTCGGGCATCAGTTTCTTCCAGCCTTCGATACACTTCTTCTGGGACTGGGGCATCAGCCCCTTGCCGAACCAGCAGTAATGGATGATTTTCGGTATCATATCGTGGTAGAGGCGATTATTTCTTGAATGCCTTCCAAGGCTTCAGCAGCCAGCGTCCGAGCCGATAGGCCCTGGATTTCCGGACGCGCGTGGCATCATAGGCCTGGATGCAGAGATTGTTCAAACGATGGATGACTATTTCGGGCTCGTCTATTCCGCGGACCATAGGCAGATTCTTTTCCCACTTGTGATAGAACAGTTCCAGATTATGGTCCAAAACGGCCATATACTGCTCATCCTTGAGGGAATCCTCCGACCAGAAATGCTCGATTTCCAAGACATCCGTCACGCAGACCCGCTTCCCAAGCGCCTGAACCTGCATACAGATATCCATATCATACAGGTGGAAACCCCGGAAGGTCCGGTCATCAAACCGAATGGCCTCAAAAAGCTTGCGGGGGATGAAGAAACACATGCCATCAATCGTGACGACATCCGCCAGATGGCCCTGAAAGAACTCTCGGTGATCATTCCGCTGGACCACTCCCTTATCGTTGTTGAGGGAATACTGGGATATAAAAGGGGAAGACCACCAGTACATAGGCGCACAGGGCAGGAAATGCGAGCCGATGACACCGACGACCCCGATGGAGGCATCGGAAAAAAGGTCTTGTACCGACCCTCCCCAAGAGGGGGTATGGAAGAGGATGTCCTCGTGGCAGAAGCAGAGAATCTCCCCCTTCGCATGACGGACCCCCTCATTGTAGGCGGAAAAAAGCGAGTAGTCATTGTGGGAATTGTCAATGACCACCACCTCATATTCCACGCCGATGGTCTCGGCGATGCTTATTTTCAGGGGCTCGGGGATATCATTCTTCCGAGAACAGACAATAATCGAAAAGACAACAGCCATAGCCGCCAGTTAATTGCTCTTCCTGATTTCCCAACCTGGTTTGTAGATGCGGTGTTTGCCCATCCTACCCAGCCAGGCATCTTTGATGGCTTCCCATTTGACCTGGGCATAGGCATCCTCACGACCTTTTCCCTTCAACCGATCCTTCAGCGTCATCCTCAATTGATGAAGGGCGGCCCAGGGGAAATGCCTTTTATACATCACCACTTCGTTCCTCTCCAGATAGTAATCCTTCCAGGATACCAGAACAGGCTGGACTTCCGCATTTTGATGAGAAACCGGGGCCATATCGTCATGTACGATGCGGATGCTCGGGACGCAAATGATCCTGCCGAACTTCTTCAAGCGCAAGCTATGCTCGGAGTCATCCCAAAAGATGAAAAAACTCGCGTCCACCGTGCCCACCCGGGCCATCGCTTTTCCATTGATAAACGACCCTACATAAGAAAGATAATCCACTTCAAAGGATGCCTTCCCATAATCTTCCGGCGTAGACGCTGTCCGGTAAACAAACCTTTTCCCTTTCCTCAGGCAACGGCTCCGATGATTCAGGTCTATCGATCCATCCGTATGGAAAACGGTCCCGCAAACCGCCGATACCTGGCTCAGATCGGAAGTCTCCGCGTATTCATAGAACCGTTCAAGCATATCCGGTTCAGCATATGCGTCATCATCTGCCAGAAAGACCCAGTCCGCCTTCAACTCCATCGCTTTCTTCTGACCGAGGAAATATCCTCCGGAGCCGCCGAGATTGTCATCCGTGGAGATGACATGTTTTGAAAAAGGAGCTTCCTGGGCCTTCCATGTCTCCAGGTATTCGAACGTTCCATCGGTACTGTGGTTGTTGACCACAATCAAGTTCCGGAATGATTTGGTCTGCCTCTCGTAGCTGGCCAGCGCCTTCTTCAGTTTTTCCAACCGATTGAAAGTTACAATGACGACGTCTACATCCATAGGGTTCGCTGATTAATTTCCAAGGGCTTCAAAATGGGCCATCACTTTCTCGACGACAGGGGCCATGTCATAGTACTTGTACTCCGCCAGCCGACCGCCGAAAATGACATCCTCTTCCTGATCCGCCAGGGCCTTGTATTTTTGGTACAATGCACTGTTCTTCGCATCGTTCACCGGATAATAGGGTTCCATGCCCGGTTTCCATTCCGTACTGAACTCCCGCGAAATGACCGTCTTGGGGCAGTCATAGACGGCTTGGCCGAACATCTCGAAATGCTTATGTTCGATGATCCGCGTATAAGGAACCTCTCTTTCGGTATAATTGACGACAGCATTTCCCTGCCAGTTGGGGACATTCTTGATCTCCTGCTCAAAAGAAACTGTTCGGAAATCCAGATGACCGAAACGGAAATCGAAGAATTCGTCAATCTGGCCCGTATAGACGATCTTGTCGGCAAGGGAAGACAACCCGGAACGATCCGCAAAAAAGTCGCAACCGGTTCTCGTTTCCACTCCGTCAAGTAATCCTTCTATCAACTTGTTGTATCCACCTATCGGAATCCCTTGATACGGGTCATTGAAATAATTGTTGTCAAATACAAACCGCAGTGGCAATCTGCGGATAATGAAGGCTGGCAATTCCGTACAACTCCTCCCCCACTGTTTCTCCGTATAACCTTTGATGAGCTTTTCATAAATGTCACGTCCGACAAGACTCAGAGCCTGCTCTTCAAGATTCGCAGGTTCGCGCCCTTGCAAAGCCCGTAAGGCATCGGACTTCTGTTCGTCAATGATCGCCCTTGCCTCATCAGGCGTGACGGCTCCCCACATCTGGTAGAAAGTATTCATGTTGAAAGGCAAATTGTAGAGTTTGCCTTTATAGTTGGCGACAGGACTGTTCGTATAGCGGTTGAAGGGGACGAAACTGTTCACAAAATCCCAAACCATCTTATTCGAAGTATGGAAAATGTGGGCACCATACTTGTGCACGTTAATACCCTCGACATACTCGCAATAAACATTGCCTCCCGTGTGGGAGCGTTTGTCAATCACGATAACCTTTTTCCCCTGTTGTTTGGCAAAAAAAGCGAACGTAGCCCCAAATAGGCCGGAACCGACAATGAGATAATCAAAACGACTCATGAAATCTATTTTAGCAAAACATCTACCAATCTAAACGTCCAATAACCGCTGAATTTCAATTTTTGTCGCTTGTTCATCTTACGATTTTTCGGACGCAAGCCGAACAACCGTTTCTGTATTCCTTCATAATCATCCTTCATTTTAGACCGGCCATAGTAACGCAACAATCTCAAATAATAATCACACAAATACCCTTCGGCTTGGTTTTGAAATTTGTCACTTTTCCCGGCAAAAAAATCACGGACGATCTCCATGGAGGCAGTATCTTGACTGAGGCGATGGATATTATCCAGGTCATACTGGTTCATGCAAGAGAATTCATTTGTACAATCGTAATAATAAACAACTTCCCATAACGATTCACACTTATTTGCATAAAAAGCCAATTGCACCATAATTTGCATATCCTCACCAATATTAACCCCTTCTTTAGCTCGAATGTTGTGCTCGATAAACAACGATTTCCTTATCAACCGACCCCATAGAGTATGGTTCAATGAAGGTCTGATCATATCTTCCACAAAGTCGTCTTGATTATAGAAATGCGGGCGTTCTATCATTGATACCTTTTCACCATCACGCCTTATAACTTGACCGGTTACGATATCCGCCCCTGTGACCAATTGTTTCTTTACAAGTTTTTCAACTGCATCGCGAGGCATGTCATCATCAGAATCAACGAAAATTGCGAATTCACCAGAGCTATTTCTTAAAGCAGTATTTCTGGCCGCTGACACCCCTTTATTGCGCTCATGTTTTATGATTATTACCTGCTCTTTTCGTTGAGGGTATTCTAATAGAACATTCTCTAAAATCCCAATACTATTGTCAGGAGAACAATCATCCACAAAGACGTATTCGATATTTTGATAAGTTTGTTCAAAAATAGCACGAGCACATCGAGCGATAAAAGCACTCGCTTTATAATAGGGCACAAGAACAGAAACTCTTATCGTAGTCATCGGTGTAGTATTTTTTTACAAAAAAGCCGATACCTTTCCAATCGCTTAATTAGTTTAAGGGTTTTCTTGAGAAGTCTCGCATAATGAAGGCTTTTATCATAGAACATATGCAACTCTATGATATCTTCATTACGGGCGTAACGTTTCAAAGCATGAAACTGTTTTAAATCTTCATCAAAAAGTCGCTTCTCCTCTCTCCAATACTTTTCATCAAACTGGAAACTTCTGCCAGAACAATCAAAAACACAAATCAGAAAAGGCAGATAGCATCCTGTCTTTCCAGAAATAATGGCTTCCAACCATCGCTTCCAATCTGACATTATGCTGTAAGTTTCATCATACCCTTTTTCTCTGAGAAGCTCTGTTTTAATAAACATTGACTGGTGACATATACATTCATTGAAGAGATTCACTAGATCAAGCTTGTTTGGGTCAGATACACGTATCTCTCTGTCTGCAAATTGCAAAATCCAATCACCATACAAAATATCCTCAGAATGTTTCTCTGCGAAAACTCTATAAAGAACATTGTTGTCCGCAAAAATGTCCCCAGAGTTCATAAAATTAAGATAATCCCCTTGCGCAATAGAAACGCCTTTATTCATTGCATTATACACACCCTTGTCCGGCTCGCTGACCCAATAGGAAAAATGACCGGCATACTGTTCGATCAACTCCCGGCTGCCATCCGTGGAACCTCCGTCGATGACAATCCACTCAAAATCTCGGAAGGTTTGACAAATGACGTTATCTATAGTCTTTTGAAGACCATCTTTATTGTTTAGATTAACCGTAATAATGGATAACTTCATCTCTCTCTCCTATTCTTTTCTATAAAACCATCTACGTCAAAAAAGTACTTCTCCACTTCCCCTAGAAATTCCTCATCTAACTCCCACCACTTAATTCTTTTCAATTCCTCTACTTGATCAGGAGAGAATCGATAGTTCTTTATCTGGATTGGACAACCTACCGCCACAGCATACGGTGGTATATTCTTCGAAACCACTGCGCCGGCACCAATCACCGCGCCGTCCCCAATCGTCACACCATCTAGGATTATAACATTGGCACCGATAAAAACATCATTGCCGATTATAATGGGTTTTCGTTCAGCCACTTTATCTTTGGCCGAAAGAGTCATTCCATTTTGTCGCTGAGTAGAATAAAACATTGGATGAGTGGACAAGCCATTAATCGGGTGTATCCCCCAACCACAAACCAAACCAGGGCCAATCGAACAAAAGCGGCCTATCTTGGTCATCGAGATGTAGGCATTCTGTGCGATATAAGTGTAGTTCCCAATTTCAGTGTGGAAGATATGAGAGGGAGGATAGACCTTGACATGCTCCCCCGAAATTACATCTTGTTGACAATTGTCCAACAATCCCCATTCCAAGTCCCTTCGCAAGACAGATAATTCCGGGACACTTGTCCTTACAAGTTTCCGGATAATCTTCTTGAAAAACCTCTTCATGTATTACTAAAAACTAACAATGAGATCGCCAATCTATCCATGTTTTCTTACATCCTCATCTCTGGAATAAGATCCACAAAGAACGCGGCAATAGCTTTTTTATATACCTTCGGATGGATTTCCGAAAGCAGGACGCATCCCAAAGGCTTTCATCATCAAACTCTTTTAAGGACCGAATGGCGTCCTGATTAAACTCTATCGGCTTTTTCTTGACTTTTATCCGAATATTCTTTACCGGTACAGAAAAAACGCTCGAGTACTCACAATGCTCACCACTGTTATCAAAGCCAACATTCTGAACAAGAGAGTACTTGGGATATAATGAATAGCCTCCTTTCAAAATCACAGAAGCATTCCACTTAATAAACCAAGTGTACAACTTCCCTTCAATATTATCAATCAACTGCTGCTCAAATCCATGAATTGTGTTAATATTGAGAACTCCCTGAAGATCTCTTTTCTTAATCTGGTCATACAGATACTCAGCATCCGGATTAAAGCTTTCCCAAGCACGTTTCCATGTTGCCCAACCCCAACAGGATGTCGCAGGATAAAAAAACGTCTCAGGAAGGTTATTCTTTTTCAAAGGATACATATAACCAGAAACATGCATGACTTGAGGCTCATCTTGATAAACAGAAAGTGCACTGTTCATGTATTCCAAAAAATGCTTCGACGTCACGATGTCATCCTCCAGCACGATTACTTTCCCATACTCATCAACGACTGATGAAACGCCATGGATAATCGAATTGGCCAAACCTTTGTTAACATCTGATTCGAAAATATGCACTTCTTTAAATCCGGATATCGAATGTACAACCTCTCGCGTTTTGCGAATGCCCTCTAACTGCTCGGCTGACGCATTGGGTTTGGCGCCATCAGCAAAAACATATAGAATACTCTCTTTCGCCAAACAATTATGCTGTAGCGCCTCTAAAGTTTGCTGAGTATGCACGGGGCGATTGTACACAAATAGCACTACTGGGGCATAATCCCGACTCTTGGTTTTCATTGCATCAGATAAAAAAGACAATGTCATCTCATCTCAACCGTGGCGTCATGGAATTGGCAACGACCCCAAGAATCTTTCCACAGTTGAATCGGCTCGTGTTCGCCGTTGTTTCTAAGATAAGCTATCTCAAACGACAAAACCCCATAAACAATATCAAAATCAGAATACTGAAATTCCTTTTCCTTCAAACCCAGATTGAAGTTGATATAATACTTTCCTTTCGCTAAATTGTGACTCCTTAATTTCATTACAACAGTGAACAAATCCTTCTCTACCTCCAAAACTTCAGAAATATATGAACCCACTCTCCGTTGCATAACATCATCAATCATCATCTCTAAAGTACATCTGGTCTTCGAAGCCTCATTACGTCGAATCGTTACTTCAACAGCAATTTCTTCGTCTAAAGCTAGATGGGGTGATTCATTGAGCAATTTAACATTAAGAAACTCCATCTGTTTATAGTGAATAAATTTTCTATATTTATCACTAATGACGGTTTCCGTTAAAAAAACATCCTTCTCCAGATCCAAGTACCGATTCACACAGTCAACAATATCTCCTCTGTAGACTGACCTTCCATTTTCCATAATAACCCCGGTCTTACATAAGTTCTTAACATTCTCCATGTTATGACTGACGAAAAGAACCGTCCTACCTTCTCCCTGGCTTACACTCTGCATTTTACCGATCGCCTTCTTCTGAAATTCGGCATCACCGACTGCTAATACTTCGTCCACGACCAGAATATCCGGGTCCAAGTGCGCCGCAACAGCAAACCCCAAGCGGACTGTCATACCAGAGGAATAGCGTTTGACAGGGGTATCGATATAGCGTTCACAACCGGAGAAATCGATAATCTCATCCAGTTTTCGAGAGACCTCCGCCTTGCTCATTCCCATAATGGCCCCGTTCATATAGATGTTCTCCCGGCCGGTCATCTCCGGATGGAAACCGGTTCCGACTTCCAGAAGAGCGCCAATTCGGCCGCGGGCACGGATGGTTCCGACAGTCGGTCCCGTCACCTTGGACAGCAGCTTCAGGAGCGTGCTCTTTCCGGCGCCGTTCTTGCCGATGATGCCCACGACATCCCCCTGCTCAACCTTGAAATCAATATCCCGAAGCGCCCAGACATATTCACTGCTGCCGGCTTTCGTACGGTCATTGGTCTCCCCGATCTTCAGATAGGGATCTTCTTTCTTCAAGATGGCCATTTGCCACCATCGATTGATGTCATGCGAAAGCGTCCGAGTGGATACCAGGCCCAGTCTATATTGTTTTCCTACGTGATTGAACTCAATTGCTGTTGACATATGATGAATCGCTATCTATGAATGCCGATTAATTCCAGACTCTTTTCCGGAGTTCCATACGAGGCCCAATACGCTCTTGCACCCCGTTCCAACCGCTCCCTGTAGTCCGGATGATTGATGATATAAGTAATGGCCTCCCGAAGGCTGTCAATATCGTCTTCGACGAAATGGATATTGACCCCATGGGTGAGCGGAGCCGGGAGATCGTTGGACAAAGGAGTGGAGATAATCGCCTTCCCCAGAGCCAGATACTCTCCCAGTTTCCAGCCATGGCAATCCCAGAACGCCGGCGTATTGAAGACGAGCGCGGACTGCTTTGTCTTTTGCAACCAAGTCTGATAAGGATAACTGGTCGCAGAAAGGCAATCCTCGAACAAATCGGACGAAGACCTCCCCTGCTGCGGGACAAAACCACCTTCAAAACGGAGACCGTCGATCCCTTTGCAAGCCCGGATGAAATTGGCACGGCGTGCATTCACCCGCCTGTCATTCTGGTTATACTCGTCGTTGTACCACAGGGTGCTGCAGAAGAAAACATAGTCGGAACTGCCCGGTTCAGGAGTCAAGTCCGTGTAGAACGGACGGTTCAACAGTCTTTTGTAACTGCCCAGGAATGTCTTGATCTTATGGTCGTGAACAATTCTCCGATAGTAAACCGCATTGGTAAGCGCATGCAGGATAGTCCCTCCCGTGCCCCAAACCTTGACGCCGAATGAAGGAACCAATGAGACGAGTTTTGTCCTCCCGGGCGTTTTCTCGAAATTGGCATTGACAGAACCATATACATCACACCATTCGTACATTTCCTCCTCAATCCGATAGGAGTCATTGCCACAAATGAAATACTTCTTCTCAGGGAAGCCCGTCTGCCTGATGGTAAACAGCAGCCCCCCGGATTGTTGTGCTTTGACAGACAACCCCTGGAAAGGCTTGCTGTCGAATCGTACAGCATCATGCCCCAGCACCTCTCTCAAAGCATAGATATAGAAGCTGGAGTATGGTATGTGATTCAATGGATTGACAATTGCCTGCAACATGATTACACCGTATCCATGAAACTCTTCTGCACCTTGTTGAAGACAACAATACCGCCGCTCAGCAGCAGACACATGAAGACGAAACTATAAATCAGCCATCGCCACCCGACAAATGCGCCACATCCCAGGAACCCGTACTTGAAGGTCTCGATGATCGGAGTTACCGGATTCAGGCACATGAAAGTATGGACAGGAACGCCCATAAAACGCATACTCCCGGTCTGGCTCAACGGATAGACGATCGGGGTCGCATACATCCAGAGCTGGATCAGGAAGCTGAAAAGGACCTGCAGGTCGCGGTATTTGGTGGTCATCGAGGAAATGATCGTTCCAAATCCCAGCGACAGGCCGGCCATCATCAGGACAAGGACCGGGAAAAGGAAGGCATAACCCGTGAAATGGGCGTTGCAGTCGGGATCCGCAATGGAGTAGATCAGATAGATCAGGAGGAAGAATCCAAACTGGATGGAAAAACGAAGCAGGTTGCTGATGACATCCGCAATAGGCATCACCAGACGGGGGAAATAGACCTTCCCGAAGATACTCGAATTGGCGACGAAGGTGTTGGAAGTCTTGGTCATGCATTCCGCGAAGTAGTTCCACATGCAAGTACCGGCCAGGTAGAAGAGCGGCCGGGGAACGCCGTCCGTCGGGATGCCGGCGATACTGCCGAAGACTACCATATACATGATGACGGTCAATGCCGGCTGTACAATGAACCATAACGGGCCCAGGATCGTCTGCTTGTACTGGGTGATGATATTGCGCTTGACGAATAGGGAGCATAGATCCCGGTAGTTCCAGAGTTCCTTGAAATCCACCGAGAAGAGTTTATCCTTCGGTTTGATGACAATGTCCCATTTTTCCTCCTGCGGGGAGGTTGTCGCTTCTGCCATATCTGTTAATGCGATCTTTTATGCTTGAACAAAATGTTACCTATCGTCCCCCAGAAATACCGCCAGTCGGTGGCGAAGGGACGCTTGTGATAGGCTTCAATATATCGTCTTTCCGAGGCCTGGACATCCTCCAGGGTCTCGGGTGTCTTTTCGTCGTAATAGAACGGAGGGAGCAGGCCCGGTTTCACGCTGACATGCAAATCCTGCATCTCGGGAGTGTACAGACCGAAATACTGCCGGCTGAGAGGCCGCACGCCCACCAGTTTCATCTGGCCCTTGAGGATGTTGATGAACATAGGCAGTTCGTCCAGCCAACTGCTGCGAAGCTTGTGCCCCCAGTAATTGACCCGGTAGTCGTGCGCGAACTTGCCGCCCTTCTGCAAACCTTCATGCTCCAGGATGTAGGGCTGCAGATATTCCGAATAGGGATACATCGTGCGGAACTTGTACACCCCGATCATATGCCCCTTGTATCCCACGCGGTTCAGCTTGACCAGCGCCCCATAGGAAGGGTCGTCATCCCAGATAGGCTTGCGGAACTTCTGTCCGAGGATGAAATACTCGCCCCTATGGAAGCGCTCGTCCACAACCTCGAATCCGGCCCGGTACATCCGTCCCAGGAGCTCCACGCGGCTGTAGCAGCGGTTCTTTCCCTTCGTCATCCACATATAGAACCAGCGGGTGATCTTCATCCGCGCACAAACCCGATGCCAGCCATAATGGAAAAGATACAGTACTTTGCCGATCAATCCGGGATGCGACAGGAGGATGATCTGCTTCTTCAGGCCCGATGTTCGGGAATGACACCACAGATACCCTCCATCCACCATCGTCTCGTTCGCCTTGTTCAGGAAGGTATTCAGGTGTCGGATTCGAGTCAGACCGAGCTTGTTGATGATCAGGCGCGGATGATGTCCCATGAGGGTATCCAAGGCATTTCCATCGTCCGTATTGACGATGAAAGTGCTCGCATCGAACTCTTCCTGGTGCTGGTCAAGCCAATCCAGAATATCGTCCAGCGACATCAGTTTCGTCGCGTTGTGAATCCTCTCCAAATCCACATTGCCGACCAGCTCATCTTCCAGCTTCGCACCGGTGTCGACACCCGCCTCGGAATAGTTCTTCGGAATGAACTCTTCCTCATGCTGGAGCTCGACCCAAGGTTTCTTACGTTTGAAAAGACTCATCGAAGCGCGCTTCGGATCGCGTTACACACTGTCTCGACCTCCTCGAGACCCATATACGGATGCATTGGCAGCGACAGGACGCGTTCGCACAAACTCGTCGCCACGGGGCAGAGATTCCCGGTCGAGCCGGGAATGACGCCTTTCCCGTCACCCCCGACCTGATCGGGGGTCTTGTCAAACGCCGTCTGCCGATGCAGCGGCTTCGGGTAATACACCATCGCCGGAATCCCTTCCGCCTTCAGGGCGGCCTGGACGGCATCCCGCTCCTCACGGGAAGCGAAACGGACGGTATACTGCGCCCAACTGGAGCGGAAACCTGCCGGAATGACCGGCGTCGCCAGCCCCTGAAGGAGTTCCGTATAGCGGGCGGCAACCTCGTTCACCGCGTCCAGTTCATAATCGGCAAAAGCCTTGAGCTTCACCTGCAGGACCGCCGCCTGGACCGTATCCAGCCGGGAGTTCATACCAATGCGGACATTGTCATACTTGAATGTTCCCTTGCCGTGCACGCGGTACGATGCGATGAGCTCGGCCCATTCGTCATTGTCCGTAAACACGGCGCCACCGTCTCCATAGCAACCCAGCGGCTTGGCCGGGAAGAAGGAGGTCGTGGCGATGTCGCCGAAACTGCAGGCACGCTTACTGCCGATGGTACCGCCGAAGCCCTGGGCGCCGTCTTCCAGGACAAGGAGCCCGTAGCGGTCGGCCACGGTACGGACGGCCTGGTAGTCGGCCGGGAGGCCGAACAGGTCCACGGCCACGACGACGCGGGGACGGAGGCGTCCTTCAGCGAGGACCTCCTGAACTGCACGCTCCAGATCGGAAGCGTCGATGTTGAAAGTCTCTTCGCAAACATCCACAAAGACAGGCTCCGCGCCCTCGAGGGGAACGACTTCAGCCGAGGAGAAGAAAGTGAAATCCGGCACGAAAACGGCATCACCGGGGCCGATCCCCCAAGCCTTGAGGGCCAAGGTCAATGCATCAGTCCCGTTGGCGCAAGTCAGACAATGTTTCACGCCCACATATTCCGCCAGTTGCCGCTCCAATTCCCGCACTTGCGGGCCCATGATATAGGCGCCCGACGCCATCGCATCCAGGACAGCCCGGTCCATTTCCTCGCGGAGGACCTGATACTGTTTCTTAAGATCTCGAAACTCCATAGATTCTTTCGCTGCGCTCAGAATGACAGACAGAAGTACGGCTTCGCCAATGCTCGCCCCTACAAAAAGCAAGCAAGTCATTGATAATGAAATTCCTTCGTCGGTCTTACGACCTCCTCAGAATGACAGGGAATGTCATTCCGAGCGAAGCGAAGGAATCTACTCGGCTTTCTCGAGGTTTTCCCCGATCAGCCTGTACTTTCTCCCGCACGTGCAAACTAGACTGCCATCCAGACGATGGCCGCATTCGCACACCCACCCTATCTGCCTGGCCGGAACCCCGGCCATCAAAGCATAATCTTTCACGTCCCGTGTCACCACGGCGCCGGCGGCGATCAACGCCGAGCGGCCGACCGTATGGCCGCAAACGACGGTGCAGTTGGCGCCCAGTGAAGCTCCCTCGCGCACGAGCGTGCGCGCGTACGCGCCATGCACCGGAAAATGCGCCCTCGGAGTACTCACATTCGTGAATACGCACGACGGGCCACAAAACACGTGATCCTCCAGTTCTACGCCTTCGTAGATGGATACGTTGTTCTGGATACGGACGCCGTCTCCAATCCGGACGTTGTTCGCGACATTGACATTCTGTCCCAGCGAACAGTTGCGCCCGATGACGGCTCCATTTTGAATGTGGCAGAAATGCCAAATCTTCGTCCCCGCGCCGATGGTTACGCCATCGTCGACATAACTGCTTTCGTGAACGAAGAAATCTTGCATAGCCTAGCTCTTTTTTCCAACATAGCCGGGGCACAATAGCCCCGGCTATGCAGTAAAAAGTAAATTGCAGTCGGCCAGGAGATTACTCCTTGATGGAGGTAATCATGGTGCAGCGGCTGAGTTCCTTCATGTTGTAGAACATGTAGTCGACACCGCCCTTGTAGTCCATGACCAGCTGATCCGGATTCACACCGAACTCGTTGACCATCACGTTGTACACGGCCTTCGCACGGTTCTCGGAAAGCATCAGGTTGTGAGCCGGGGTAGCAGTCTGCTTGTCGGCGTAACCGCAGATGAGGTACTTGGTGTTCGGGGTGCTCTTGATGAGGTCAGACACAGCGTGGATGTTGATGAGCTCCTTTTTGGAGATATCCCAGCGGTCGATGATGAAGTTGATGTGGAACCACACCTCGGGAACCTCGGGCTTGGCCACTTCCTTCTCAACCTCGACAACTTCCTTGACGATCTTCTCGACAGTCTCCTTGTCGTACTGGTACACGGAGGTACGCTCAGCCAGATGCCACTTGCTGTACTCCTTACCGATGTTGTAGGTCAGGCCCAGGGTAGCACCGAACTGACCGTCGAACTTGTGGTTGCCCAGCCAGTGCTGCTTGGTAGGCTCACCCGTATATGCCTCGCCATCGAAAGCGTCACCGATGAGAGCGCCACGGATGTTGAGCAAAAGGCGGAGCTGGTCGGTCAGACGCAGGGTGTTCATAAGACCGGCGTTGAAGGAAGCGTCGTGCACGTTGCCGGACTCGGCGAAACCGAAGACGACACCACCACCCGCATAAGCGTCGATATCGAACACGCGGTTGGGCTTGAAGCCGCCGAAGATGTTCATCAGGTCGGCGTGGGCCAGGGCGAAGATGTTCAGATAGCTGCCCTTCTGGTAGGCGAGTTTCTCGGAAACATACTGATTATCAGCCTTGTCATAAAGGGTCACTTTGTTCGGGATGAAGTTCGCAGTCAGGGCACGAGGACCATTCTGGTAAACCGGGTTGCTCTGATACAGGCCCTTGAAAGGAGCCCAGTTGAAACCGAGGCCGACACCAAAACTCGGGGAAGCCCACTTGGTCAGATAAAGGTCGATGGCCGGGAACACGAACATCTCGGGAACCTTCTTGGCGACCTTCCAGTCGTTGTCACCATAGTACATCTGGGTACCGATACCGGCGCTGAGCTGCCAGTTGTGCCAGAAACCGTTGGTGAACACGGAGTTCTTCTCCATCACGGTGGTGGTAACGACCTTACCGGTGGCGGTGGGGGTTTCTTCCACGACGGTGATGGTGTTCTCATCCTCGCTCCGGGTCACTTTGACATCCTGGGCAAAGACGCTTGCCGGCGCGATGAAAGCGGCCGCGGCAATCAGGACAAATAATTTTTTCATATCAAAAACAATATATTTCACGATTCAACAAGCAAAGTTATAATTCTTCTTTCTTTTACGCAAATTTTTTTGATATTTCTTGTCTTACAACACTTTAAAAGCGCTGAAATCGGTATCTATGGCCAATTCGTGCTACCGGAGCCTGTCCTGATGGAACAGACCTTGTCCAAGCCGTTATCCTTGTAGTTTATCGCCCACTCAGGACGCTCATAGGAATCCAGCCCCAGCATTTCGCAAATGAACCAGTCCAGATCGTCGGCATTGATGTGTACATCATCAAAGTACTGGTTCAGGTAACCGTAACACCTCTCCTGGAAAGTCTCGCCTGGCTGTCCGTAACGCATACCGCTCGTGAAGATGCTCTGATTAGGGTGATTCGCATACCGGAAGGTACTATTCGGTATTGATGAAAATGAGGTAAGCTCGTAATCACGGGCGACGTCACCTTCCTTCACGCCCAGCAGGCCTTCGACCAGATAGGATACGCCTCCTGTACGGTCTGCACCGACCCGGCAATGGAAAGCGACCGGTTTCCCCAGTTTCAGCTCCTGGATGATCCAGGCCACATCCTGGACAAGAGAGGAGCGCTTCGTGGGGTACTGCAATCCCCAATCAGTCATAATCTGCATGAAATCCGCATCCCTCAGTTTGGTGGCCCCCAAGGAAGCGGAATGGTAGGTCCCTTCGTTTCCCCACGCCCCTGGAACGTCAGGATCGCCCCGAAGATCCAGTTCGGCCTTGATGCCGAGCCGGTCGATATCCGACTGGGCGTGGAATACATACATATCAGGATTGGCATAATCAGGATTGGCGTAATCGGGATACCCCTTACCCTCCTTTCCTATGAACTCTCCGTTGAGGCTCGCTGTCCGGTAAAGCTTGCCATACTTGATGGTCTTCCCGTTCAATCCGGTCCAACCACCCATGTCGCGGCAATTCCAGGCATCGGTGATGGAGACCATCCTGACCTGTCCGGTCGCCTGGAACTCTCCCTCCGCGACCACTGATCCGTCCTCTTCGACCTGGTAGGTATAGGTATGTCCGGGCGTCAGGTTCGTAATCGTATAAACGCCGCCTGTAATATTATCCTCGGTATACCACGTATTGCCTCCGTCGGCGACAGTGATGGTAGCGGAAACGGAACTGTCCCATTGAACGGTATATCCGGCAGGCTTGTCCGAATTCGTGCCAAGGGAGCTTTTGAGAGACTTAATCTCCGGCTGATCAAGGAAACTGCTTCCGGATCCGAAAGAATCATAGGGCCCGTATGCCATATAAGCCTGAACGACCTTATTCTCAACGTTTACCGTCGGTATCTCGGTACCAGGTTCCTCCAAAGTGAAGACCGGCATCTTCTTGATGTCGGACCGCTTGATTGTGTTGTCCTTGGATGTGGATCTGGTGAACGTACCGGTGGTCGTAACGATTTCGACATCAAAACCCTCGGAAAAAGCGCCGACTGGAACGACCAGATAAAAATCGGTTGCGACATCTTTCTGAAGTTTGACACCGGAGTTTGAAATCAGGGTGATCCGATCGCTTCCACCGGAAACGGTGGCAGAGCAGTCGCCGGATTCTACGGACGAGGCATTGAGCGAAGCGGTTCCCCAAAGAGAGACGCCTTTTTTGTCCTGGACCTTAATGGACTTCACCCGTTGGGTGCCCTGGATGGACAGCTTAAGGACACCGCAGACATTGCGGAAAAAGATCCGGTCGTCTTGCAGAACACCGACAGAGACATTGGAATCGATGCCAAATGAACCGGCCTGATAGTATTGTACTTCCGGTAGCGTGAGCGACAAGACTCCGTTGGTACAGGACGGACTGGAGACATAAGGATACACAGCAAACCACTGGTCTTCCCCCGCCGTGAAACCCGTATTGTTGGTGAAGGTACTGGAAGCACCGGACTCGTCGGCCTTGAAAAGATAACGGCTTTCGATTTCCGGAAGTTCGAAGAAAAGCCAAGACGTCCACGCGGTCGGGCTCGAATTCCAAGCGAGTACCTTCGAGGTGCCGCCGGACCATAGTAGATAGTTTGCGCAGTCCCCAGTCTTTTTGACAACCCGGATCTGCTCCGGTCTGCCAAGGACGACGTTGTTATATCCCCCAGTTTCACTGCCATCCTGGATATCGACGATACCCAAGGTGTTTTGCAGAAGGCATTCGTAGTATCGGCCAGAATAACTTCCGACATTGGAAGACAAGCCGATGCCGGATGCCTTGTGATACAGAAGCCACCCTTCGTCGACTTTTTCCAGCGTAAAAATATAGTCCTGATTGTTGGTTAATTTTTCCGCCAACTCACTGATGGCTTTCAAATTGGATTCAGCGACCTCCGGAGTCATGGACGTGTTGTACAACTCTTTCAATCCATCGGTATTTCGGACCCTTTCCGATCCGTTGAAACCAAGGAAACAACCGTCATTGGCCGGATTGACCAGGATGATGGACTTCTTCTCACCCGTAGCCATCTTCTGAATCGTCGCCGCATCCAGCAGTTGCAGATTGCCGGCGACACCATCCTTGATCAGGGCAATCTCATCGCCTTGATCCCAAAGAATGGTATTCTCACTACTCAATACAGTACGCGTCTCACACGATGCGTTAACCGTCACCGGAGAGATACCTTCGCGGTAATAGGCATCACTTACGACGTCCGCCACTGAACCTGTCGATACAAGATTCTCCTCGCAGCCGCCAAAAAGGATGGACAAACCCGCGAAAAACAGTAATAACTTGATTCTCATTGCTCTACCATCTTCCTTCGGTTTCACTCTCATCCTCTATATTAGAGTGCTGTACTTTTGTTTCATCATCCCCGGAAAGAAAAGATTGCTCCGCCTGCAAAACGATAACCATTACTTCAGGCTCCTCGTAGAGTGATTTCTTTTTCATATCAAAAGAATTAATATTGCCAATAAAAATAGAGTTATCTGCAAATATACAATTTTTTTATTTTGCAAGGATGAGAAAAGCTGTTTTATGCAATCAGGAACTTATTCCGCCTTCTAGGGCAGTACCGGCCGAATGGACAGTCCGCAGAGGCGGTTTTCGGATTCCCAGTTTGCCCGCTTGTCATCAAAGGAGAGGATGAATGCGGAGTCTGGGCTCTTTTCCCGCAGGGAAGATGTCCAGTAGCGGCCCATGGAGCCGTTCCCGTAGTACGACCCGCCAATCCGGTGGCCCGCGGCGGGAAGGAAGATGGAATTTCCGTTCGGACCGGTGACGGTATATCCCTTACGGCCAGCGTCCCACACCCAGGTGCAGGACTTGCGCAACTGTTCCATCTCGTCGAAGTCCGGCATACGCCACTCCGCCCCCCAGCAGGAGGTAGCGGCATCGTCTTCCGGAAGGAGGACGGTCCTGTCGTCGACCCGTCCATAGGCGGAAGAGGTGTTGTAGCGCTCGAACGGACCCGAACTGGAAGTCCCCCACTTGTAGTTGCTCCAACTGTATTTCTCCTTCGGCACCGTTTCGCCCCAGGCGAAGAAGTCTCCGGGGTCGTCCTCCGTGAAGGCGCCCAGGTTCGTGTCAGCCCACTTGACCCCGAGTCCCAGGTCGACCGCGTGGAAGTCATAAACGGAGACGTCGCAGGAGGCGGAAAAGTCACCTGCCGTGACGGAGACAGTGGCCTTGCCCGCGCCCACGGGCGTGACAAGCCCGTCGGAAACCGTCGCGACGGAAGGGGCGGAACTGTTCCAGACCAGCACCGGGGCGGTGGCATCCGCCGGCGAGACCGTGGCCTGGAGCCGGACGGAGCCGGCCGACAACGGGAGCGTCAGGGTCTCGCGGTCCAGGGTCACGGCGGAAACCGGGATGGAGGAGGTCGTGAAGGACTTCTTTTCCCCGTAGCTGTACGATCCGCCGCTGGCGACGAAGGCTGCGAAATAATAGGTGGTCGCCGCGGACAGGTCAGACGCTTTCACGGAGAACGAGTTCCCAGCACCGAAAGACGCAGCCCGCAATTCTTTCCCGCCAGACAGGGATGCGGACGTGGAGCAAATGACGCCGGCCGTGATCCCGGACAGGTCCTTCGCCGTGGTGCTGATGTTGCCCGACAGCACCGCAGATCCAGCGTCAACATCCGTCACCGAACCCGTGACGGCTTCATACGTCTCTTTCCCGGTGGTGTCCAAGCCGAGCTGGTCCGGGGCCGGTTTCCCGCAGGCAGCCGCAAGGAGAAGGGCGGCCGGTATGAGTGTGATGGTTCGAAACAAGGTGGTCATCTGGATGGGATTACAAAAAAAGTAGCAGGCCGGATCCGGCCTGCTACATAGGACGATACGTTAATTTACAATAACTTAGAGTTGAAGAACCCGTTCGCTTCGGTCAACATGACGCTGATCTCCTCTTCCGTGTCCAGATTGGTGAACGTGCACGGGAACTCGGTCGTATAATTGTACACGCCGGTACTGGTGTCCACGTAGTCCTTATACTGGATCGTCTTGACGAAATAGAAGGTGTTCTTGCCCGTGAAGGCAGAAGGACCGTATGCGACCGGGAGGTCGGCGCGGTTGGTCGTCAGGTTGTTCGCCTGGGACTCGATCCTGACCTGCAGCGGGAACATCGTATAAGGCAAGTCCCTAGGTATGCCAACCGTCACGGTCACATCCTTCTTGTCAGCACTGACGGTGAGTTTGGTCTGCGCCGTAAAGTCCTGGACCTCCATCACCGTGAACACGATGTCACGGAACAGACTGCCAATCCCCAAGTCGTTCTGACCGCCGACACGCAGTTTCGAACGGAGCGTCTTTCCATTGGGATCCTTCGGATTCAGGGTGACTTTCACGTGCATCCAGCCGTTGTAGGGATTGGAAGTATCATTCACAAGCTCGATGTCGCTGACACTCTTGATGGCAGGATCGTAGGAAGGAACATCACGGATTTCCTTGTAATAGTTCGCCGTACTGGTGGACGGGGCGCCGTCCTTATCCAGCCAGAACTGGAAGTAGATGTCCACTTCGTCGTCGCCCTTGACGGAGAAATAGTCCATCCGGTTCACGGATATCTGGCGAAGGTTGTCATTGATCGTCGTGAGGGTCGCCGTCTCGATGGAGGAGGAGATGTTTCCGAAGAACGGGCCGGCGAAAGCGGCATCGAAAGCGGCGCTTTCATTTCCCCCCGTGACGAGATAACCTTCACCCGTGAGGCTGGACAGGTTGATGTTGTAGTGGACATTCCTGCAAATGGGGAAATAATCACCATCGTGATTCAGCACCTCGATCTTGTAGAAGTAAGTCTTGCCGCTCAGCAGGTAATTCGGATTACTCTCGGGAAGGTTGTCTTTCCACTTGAGTTCGATAATCACACCCGTCTGCTCGCCGCTTCTCTCAGGAACCGTGCGCTCGTACATATACAGGCCATTGTCCGGATCCGTGATGTGCCTGGCTGAGCCATACCCGGGATTGCCCTTGAAGATGAGGTCGTTGCCGCCCATATAGCCGCCGTAACCGCTTTTTAGGAGATCCGTGACGAAGTTCTGGTCGGCCGGGGCCGTCGGAGCGCAGTACGTGTTCATCTGCGTATAGAGGTTGTTGTACGTCGTCGTCGGGTGGTAAGGAGCTACGGAACCCTGGTAGGGGACGTTGACCAGCGCGTAGCTCAAGATCTGGAAGTCGGCATTTGTATTCGCCGTCACCGTGATCTTCGCATAGTTGCGCACCAGGCCGATCGGAGTGAGCGCCTCCTTGGTTGCCTTGGCGATCTTGACCTCTTTGGTGGTGGGATCGATTTCGGACTGAATGCCATCTTCCAGGACGACCTTCTGCCAGAAAGCCACGGGGGCGTCCGTGATGGTAGAATGCCCGGCCTCATCGGTCGTCGTCGTGATCATCACGGCCATCTTGTCCATGAAGTCCTTCTCGTAGTCGAACGCCAACGTGGAAATGTCACCGGAGAAATTGCCAATGAAATGGAGGTGGCACTCGTGGTCGATGAGCGGAAGCTCGGCGACATATTCCGCCTTGTTGTCAAAGCCGTACGGATCAGAGCGGAAAGGAGTAACCTGCTTGGCGGGAACGAACTGCTGGAGCATGCCGCCGTTTTCACCGAAGATGGCGATGTACAGGTTCTTGAGCACGGGCCGTTCGACCCGATCGTCCGCCCGGGTAGCGGCATCCGGCGAAGTCTGGATGCTCACGGTGAAGGGCACTGTGACCGTCGCCACTTCCCGGCCAGCCTGTTCGACGGGCTGAACCTCGGACGCTTCCTTCTGGCAGGCGGTCAGGCAGAGCGCCGCCGCAGCAATGCTATAGAGAATCTTTTTCATATCCTTACAATTTTTTAATCCTGGGTCAACTTGAATCCAAGCCATTTCGTGGCCGGGGTGTTGGGTGTTACCCCTTCCTTGATCTGCTCGCCGTTATTGTTGTAAGGCTCATCGCCCCAGTACCAGAGATCGTACACGCAGCGGTTGGACACATTGCTGGGGATAGCCGTACCCGGTGTCACAAAGTCTTTCGTATCTTTCGAGTAATACCGACCGGTAGCCGCCCAGTAATTATGGTCAGGATGGAAAACCACATTGCTGTTGTCGACATAGCCATAGGTCTGCAGCAAGATGTTGAACCGGATCTCCGCTTCAGTAGGCAGACGCCAGCGTCCTGCCGGATAACCGTCTTCCTGATAGGCCGCGCAACGCTCGGCAGCATTCTTCCAATGCTCATTGCTATGCTGGCCGTCAGCGGCATAGCCGGATGTAAACATCATCTTGGGAGCGATGTAATTCGCATTGGCCGGATTCACGGCAAGGTAATCGTCCAGATAATTTGAAGAAGCGTCCCCAAGGTCATCTCTTCCCCACGTACTGCCATTGATTGTCATGTCGTACAGGCCGGAATTGGCGAGCCGGACACGGGGGTCGCCCAAAATCCAATTGAAACTCGCCACAGAAGCCAGCGAAGAAACAGTAAGGACCGTTTTATAATAGGACTTACCCTTATATTGGCCGACAGAGCCCAGAAGATTGGCATTGCCAGTCCCGTGGTTATTATAAACGGCTGTCTGCACGCCGTCCTTAATATACCGTTCATCACCTTGATGACCGTCCTCATAAGTCGGCGCATTACCCTGAACACCCTTGACAAATCTGCTGCGCCAATCGTCCGTATGGTCCAACTCGCCATAGATGGAAGGATACTGGATAATCGTCACGTCCTTATAAACGGAGTGATCCTCGGCGTGATAGACACGGACGGTCCAGGTAATGGGAGTAATGTCCATCTTACGGCTTTCCAGAACCGTATTCAGTGGATACTCGAGCTTGAATGAAACCTTTCCTTCGGTTGTAATTTTGGCAGTCGAAGGCACGGTGGTCATCTTGTCCGTGCCATACAAGGTCTTTTGGTCGACACTCGTAATCTCTGCGCCGATGACGTGGCTGGAAGTCACGGCGACAGTCAGGTCGTTGTCACCATAAATATAATAGACCGGGCGGGCAACGTCCAGGAAGCGGGGGGCCGAGTAGCCCTCATAGGTACCGTCCTCCGGAATCTGCCACTGGGCGATGTAGAAGAAGGTGTCCAGCGTCACATAGTCTTCCTGCGTGCCGCCGATGGTGTCCACGTTGACCGTGACCACATAGTGCGTATTGCGGTCGAAACTGGTCAGAGGTTTCCCGTTTTCATCCAGGAGATAGGCCTTGTAGTAGAACAGGGTGGCACCCTTGTCCGTGAGATTGCCGGCCTCGTCCACGTTCTCCCAAGGGAGCGCGATCTTCAGGTAAGGGGCATTGTTGGATTTGGTGTCGAACTCAACCGGATAGGTATAGAAGGGATCGAGTTCCCACACGAGCGGGGGTTCGTGCGTGTCCTTCGCCGTCTTGACGTGCGAGGTCGCGTAGGAAATCTGGTGACCGCCGGTGATCGTGGTGTTGCCGGTGATGAGGGTCGGAGCCATGGTTTCGGCATTCTTGGGCTCACCGTTGACAGTCGCATAACCGATGGCGTTGACCATGTACGCCGCATAGTTTTCGGACGTGGTCAGCGGACGCCAGTAGGTCCTCACGGTACTGGAGGCGGACTGGGGATCGTCGATCCGTTCGCTGATGTTGAGCTTGAAGGTGATCTTCGCGGCGACGCGGCGCAGAGGAACGTTCAAGTTGGCGACCGTCTTGTCCGCCGCATTGGTGACGGCCTTGAGGACCGGGATCAGCTGCGGGTGGGCGGCGGTGTCGTCACCGGAATAGGAGTCCATCACAAAATTGTTGATGGCCTGATAATTCTTAGACTTCTCGTCGAAGTTGGTCTCGATCTCCAGGGCGAGGAGTTTCTCGAGCGTCAGGTTTGCCGCGTTGGAATGGTCGATTCCGGGATAGTTGGCCAGCACATAGACGTTGCAGGCGAGACCCAGGTCGGCATAAGTGGTGCTTGTGAGGTCGAATCCGAGATGATAACCCTGAGCATCCTTGGTGTACTCGTCCGGAGTGTTGGGTCCGGCAGGAGTGAGGTTCTCCCCTACGGTGAAATGACCGTGATAGACAGGCTGGGAAGTCCCGGTCGCATCGGGATAGATGAACCAGTCGAACTCGGAGACGACGGGCTCGACGGCGGGAATCGCCGAGGCGCGGGTCGCCATTTCGTCGGGGTTCAGGCTGATGGTGAGCAGGGAGGACTCCATCTTCTCGAAATCCACTTCCGAGCGGGAGCAGGACACCGCGGCGAAGGCGGCGACGACTGCGATATATGCGATAATCTTTTTCATATTCTCTGGTCGTTATTGGATGTTGAGATTGGCAAAGGTGGTCGTTGCATCACCGTTCACGATAAAGTAGTGGTAACCACGCATGTCATACAGCTGGGTCTCGGAATCCAGGCTGAAGTTGGAGGTACCGTCGGAGGCGGTCGTCTTGAAGTAGAGCGTCTTCATGGTCGTGGCCGTGGAAGTGATCGTCATCGTGATATAGGTGGAGCCGGCTACCAGAGCGCCGCTGTACTTGTTGCCCGTCGGGGTGACGGCGTCCTCCGAAGCGGAAGAGGTGACAGTGACCGTGAAGTCGCCGGTGTCACCGAACTTCTCCACCTCCCAGGTGCCGGTGTCGGGCATCATGATCTTGTACTTGACCGTGACGGTCTCACCGGGTGCAAAGCCCCAGCACTGACGGTAATCCTTATTGGCATCGACCTTGTTTACCGCGTCCTTGAGCTCGCGGAGGTTGCTGGCACCGGAGACGGCGAACTGCGTGGCCTGCACGGCGTGGTCGTTGCTCTGGGTGGTCTCGATCTCGGTCCACTCCATCACGTTGATGTCCAGCCACAGGAACTTCCATCCTCCGGGAACCGCAATGCCGCGGAGGCAGTGCTTCTTGCAGGCCGCGAATTCCATGGGAGAATGGTCGGCCTTGTTCTGGAGCTTCGCACGCGTGACGCTGCCGTCGTTCATCGTGAACTCCAGGGTCAGTCCCTTCACGTCTTCAGGAAGGGCCAACACCGTGAAGGTCAGGTACTTGGTAGGAGAGATAAGGGAATTCTCGGGGAAAGTATAGATGAGCTTTCCATCCGGATAGTAAGCAATATCGGAGAAGGTGCTCCTGCCCTCAGGTTCGACGGAGGCCACTACGGTGCCGCAAAGGGCTTTCCCCTCGGCGGTGGTGAGAACGACCTGCTTGATCCCCTGCTCCACATCCCGGGAGTTGAGGGTGAATTCGAAGGCGGTGAAGGCGGGATAGTACTTCAGTTCCACCTTCGCCTGCTCGGTCTGGTTCTCGGCGGCGGCCAGCATGACGGCCTCCCGGGTCAGGTCCGGAGCCAATGTGGTAAGGGTCACATCTTTTCCTTTGATCGTGTGGTTCGAGACAACGGGGGCCCCGAAAGGAGCCTGACGCTGGCTGATCCTGTACTCCACCTTATGCTGCTCCTGGAGCATCCTGCCGAAGCCGGCGCTCGCCGGATAGACGGACCAGAACTTGTAGGAGTCCTGACCTTCGATGAAGAACAATTCATCGGTGTCCTTTTCTTCGAGAGTAGCGTAGCTCAAGTCTCCGGACGGAGTCACGTTGAACACCGTATAGGTTGCATACTTGTTCGTCCCGCCATAAACCGTGGCGTAGTCGCTGGCAATCATGACTTGGTCGCCCTTTTCCCAGTTGATTCTTTCGTGGGAGAGGATCTTGCGGCCAAAGTCATCCGTGGCAGTCCCGGTTCCGTCACCGGAGAAGACGGCACGCGTGTCGATGCTTCCGGAGGTGGCATTGAACTTGACGGTCTTACCCGTCGTCTCACCGGGCGTGTTCCCCTTCTGGCATCCCGCCAGGGAGAGGATGATGCCTGCGCCGAGCAGGGCCATTCTGCAAATGTTTCTCATTTCCATTCCTCCTAAGATTAATACCACTCGACTTCGTACTGCTCCGATTCCGGGGAGAGATCGTAGTACTGCACGTCGATACCCATGTTCACAAGCTCCGTCGTGTTCTGGATGGAGCCCACAAGCAGGGACTGCTCGAATTCCACCTCCGTCGGGGTGGACAAAGGGGAGCGATACGTCCTTTTCATTTGGTTCCGATGTTTCATTAGACAACTATTAAATTTTTGTATATATTTGTATACCAACAATTTACGCACACGTTCGCATAATTTCTGTTATGCGAAGTGCATACTTCTCACATCCATCAATCCATTTCGGCACAATTTTCAACTGACAAAATTAATGCTTTTTCTGCTTTCCTGCAAGATTTTTTGTAAAAAAACTGTGTTCTCGCGACCCAAAAATGAAAAGCATTTCATATTCATAATCACATCTTTGCGCGGAATCAGCCCTGGGTGTTTACCAGGATACGATTTTGTCCAGCGCCGCCCGCTGCGGATCCTTCACCCTCTTAATTTATAAGGTATCTTTCTCGACGAACTACCCATACGACCAGTCAGGCCTTGCGGGGGAAAATGGTCTATAAACAAAACAAAAGGGAACCATTCTATTGATTATTTGCGTAATTATCAATAACTTTGCGGCCTATTTTTGTTAATTGCTGCCTAACACAGCCTATACTATATTATTCAAAAGCTCTATTTAGATGAAAAGCTTTACCCTTGCCCGAAAAGTGTACGAGGCTCCCGAAGCGGAAGCTCTCGTCATACTGCTGGAAAATTTTTGCGACAGCATCGGAGGAGACAACAAAATTAACCCGATGGATGAACCGGAGGACCTGTAAGATGAAAAAAGCAATTATCCTTGGGACACTCCTCGTGGTGTCCTGCGCAAAGATCACAGAGATCGAAACGGCCCCTGTCCAAACGAAGGACAACGTCAAAACTGTCCCCTACTCCGTCACGATCTGCTCCGACGAAACCCGGGCGACGTTGGACGAAGATTTGAAGACGATCCGCTATGCTGCAGGCGATCGGCTTTATCTCGAGTCTGAATCCCGTGACGACGTGAAGGCGGTCCTTACCCTGAAGTCCGGGGATGAAGGAAAGACGGAAAACGTCACTTTCGAAGGCACGATGAGCTATACCGGAGAAGAGCCCGCCGAGGATCTTCTGCTCAAGGCGACGCTGGTCGGCAGCAAGAACAAAGGAATCCAGGTCACCGATGACAAGGTGACCGGAATTGTCTATCCGACGCACAAATACTACTGCACGGATGTGTACGCTGCCGTGGAAGAGTACAGCCTCCTGACGGGGCTTGGCACGTATGGCGAGCGGCTCTTCCCGCTCCGCCAGCACACGGCATTCCTGAGTTTTGCCGTGAATATGGAGGGGGTCACGCAATCCAATAAAGAATACTCCGTCTATTTCATGAACGATGGACAGAGTTACCTGATGGGCAACCTGAAAACAGGCGCCAGTACGCAGGAATACAGAATCCAATTCGCTCTCCCCGTGGCCGAGGGAACCGTTCTGAAAGATGCTTCGGTCAAACTCGTCAAGGCTGGCGGATACAATTCCAACCATACGTCTCCGGCCATGTTCTCGGCCTCGTTCGGCGGTGATGAGCCCAAGACACTCACGCCCAAGGTCTATCGCGTGACGAAGACCGCAGTTGCGCCCTCTTTTGTCGACACGGGACTTCCCATTCTCGAGATCTGGACGAAAGGTACAGACGGCAATCCTGTAACAGTCAGCACCATTGATACACATAAGGATACAGAGTATCCTGCTCGGGCAATACTCCATGTCGGCAACGAGAATCCCCTCGTTCTGGAGACGGACTCAGAAAAGGAAAATGATGATCCTTATACGAATTGCACCATCAAAGGCCGGGGCAACACGACCTGGAACTGGGCAAAAAAACCGTATAAACTGAAATTAGAGAAAAAAACCAAGCTACTGGGGTTGGGGGCCAAGAAGAGCAAGCACTGGGTCCTGCTAGCCAATTTCATGGACAAGACCATGATGCGGAATCGGGTTGCCATGGAGCTTTCCTCGATGACCAGCCTCGCCTGGACACCCCAGAGCACCCCGGTTGAGTTGTACATCGACGGAGTTCACCGAGGCAACTACCTTCTCATCGAACAGGTACGCGTGGATGATGGTCGCGTGGTCGTAAAGCCGACCGGGGCGACTGAAGAAAATGAGAATGATGTCGGCTTCATGCTGGAGTTGGACTTCCATTTCGACAACTATTATGGCTCCAGCACTTCTTCTAATAAGAACAAGATCCAGTGGAGAGATCCGCATGGAAAGTCCAAATACGCGAATGTTCCGTTCTATGATTATGATGGAAAGGGTAATAAAGGTATTCCTTTTTCAGTCAAGGAGCCTGATTGGAATCCCGATGATAATGCAATTACCGCGAAAGAAGAGCTCAAACTGACGTACATAAAGAACTATGTATCGCAAGCTGGCGCTTCGTTATACCCGCTCGGTAATAATTCTTCTTATAGCTGGTGGAAAAACGTCGCCGATCCGAACCCCGATCCGAACACAGGTTACCCGAAATACCTGGATGTCGATTCTTTCATCGACTATTGGATCGTCTTCGAGGTGATGATCAATCACGAGCTTGGCAATCCCGGAAGCGTTTACATGACCAAGCCCGTAGGCGGGAAACTGACGGCTGGCCCTTGCTGGGACTTCGACTGGGGGACATTGTCCGATGGCTACAACGATGCTCGGACTCCTAATCCGACGACAAACCTCATGAACGCAGATGCCATCTGGTATCAAAGCCTGATGAAGGATTACAGTTACGTCAATCGGCTATACGACCGATTTATGGAACTGAAGCCGCAAATGGAGACAATTCCTGCCAAGATAGACGAATGGGAACGAGAAATGGCCGTCTCTGCGGAGCTGAATTTCCAAATGTGGAATCCGAAAGAGGCCGCTAAGCAGCAGGGACGCTCTACCATCAACGGCGACGAAACTCTTTCCTACCACGAAGCTGTCGCGCGCATCAAACGATTCTACACCGACCGCCTGACATTCGTTGAGGGTAAACTGCTGGCCCTGCGGAATTCACTGGCTCCCAGCAACTAATCTTTCGACATTCATCAGGTAGCTATGTTGCACTTACTGTTGCAATCACCGGCTCCGGCCGCGGAGAAAATTTCAGCCGACACGCTGGTCGCCAAGGGCGCCCACTTGGTCGAGACCCTCAAGACCACGCCCGCCGATGAGCTGGTCGCCAGCACGGCCAGCTCCGTCGCCAAATTCGGGCTCAAGGTCCTGCTGGCCGTCGCTATCTACATCATCGGCGCCTGGCTCATCCGGAAGACCAAGAAGCTCATCGAGAAATCCTTCGAGAAAAGGAAAGCCGACAAGACCCTCGCCTCGTTCATCCAGAGCCTGGTGACGGCCACGCTCTGGGTTGTCCTGATCCTTGCAATGGTCGGAACGCTGGGGATCAACACGACTTCGATCGCCGCCCTGCTGGCCGCAGGCGGCATGGCCATCGGCATGGCGATGAGCGGAACGGTCCAGAACTTTGCCGGAGGCCTGATCCTGCTGGCCTTCAAGCCTTTCAAGGTGGGCGATTTTGTCGAAACCCAAGGGAAGTTCGGCCGGATTTCCGAGATCAGCATCGTGCATACGAAACTGGTCACCACCGACAACCGTGAGATCACGATTCCCAACGGGGCACTGGCCAATGGCAACATCGACAACTACAGCAGCCGGGATCCGCATCGACTGAGCCTGAAGTTCAACGTGCCTTATGGCACCGATCTGGATCAACTCCGTGAAATCCTGCTGGAACTGGTCAAGGACCAGCCCAAGATCCTGAATGCCGAAACGCCGGGCGCCAAGAATCCCAAGGTGTATCTGGGCGAACTGCAGGACAGCTCCATCCAGATCAAACTCCGGGTATGGCTGCTGGCCAAGGACTACAAGAAAGTGGAGCACTGGCTCAACGAACGGATCTACAAAGAGCTTCCTAAACACGGAATCTACTTCCCGTTCCCTCAGTTGGATGTCCACATGAAGCCTGGCCGCGAGGATTAGCGGACAATAAAAGAAGGACGGCCCTCGAGTGAGGGCCGTCCTTCTTTTCTATCCCGACCTTGCGGTTATTTGATCACTTCCTTGACTGCCGCCTCGATCGCATCGCCGTGGAGGTCCGTCGCGACGGGCTTGCCGTCGGGGCCGAGGAGGACGGTGTAAGGAATGCTGCCGATGTCGAAGGGGCCGGCAATCTGCTCCTCCACATCGACGATACTCGGGAACTTGAGGCCCAGTTCGGTGATGGCGTCCATGGAATCTTGGATTTCGTCCTCATACGTGACACCGAGGACGCTCAGGCCCTTGGCTGCGTACTTCTGGTAGATGGCCTGCACGGTCGCGGCCTCTTCGCGGGCCTCATCGGACCAGGATGCCCAGAAAAAGGCCAGGGTGTACTTGCCCTTGCCGATCTGGTCCTTCCAGAGCGTATAGGTCAATACCACCTTGCCGGACTTGTTCAAGTTCAGGTAGGCGTTCTTGAATCCGCCGGCGGGCGGGGCGTCCTGCGCCTTCGCGGCGGAGCCTGCCAGCAGAGCGACGCCCGCGAACAGGGCGGCCGCCAGCAACTTCACGGAACGTCTCATGGCTATGCCTCCTCTTCCTCCGCAGGTCCTTCTGCGGCTTCTTCTTCCGCTTCACCGGCGAGGCCCTGGGCCGGGCCCTCGACCTGGTTGTTCAACGGATTGCAACCGGGATCGATCGCTTCGACCGTCGGCTTGTTCGGGTCGGGCTGCTCCACTTCCTCCTCTTCAGAGGGGGCGTCCGCGGGATTGATGGGTCTCAGTTCCTGGTGCGCCTGACGGGGCGGACGCGGAACGACGATAACTTTCGAAGGGTCGTTTCTCTTGATTTCCATAACAATAGTATTTTGGTTCTTTATTGCCTCAGGAAGACATTGATGGCCGTGATGGCCGTGTCGATATCGGCAGGATCCACATACGGCAGCGGGCTGTGGATGAGGAGCCATTTGGGAAGGTCCTCATCGGTCTGGGTGGTCTTCGCGATGAAATGGCGGTCGATGCTCTCCACGATGTTCTGGCAGGTGTCATAGGCCCGGATGATCTTCATGGACAGGGTATTGTCCCCGATCTTCTGGAAAATCGACGAGGTTTTCAGGAGCTCCAGGGCGTCGTGCGGAAGGGTGACGGAAACCTCGGCGTATACCATGCCCTGATGGAAAGTCACCGTATTCAGCGTCGCGGTGTCCAGATGATGCACGTTCTTCAAGAGTTCGGGGTTGTCATTCAAGTACTGCGCGGACTGCTGCACTTGATCCAGGGTTTCGCGCAAGTCGGCGATATCCTGCCGGTTGGAAATCAGCTCCGTCCGCACCAGTTGCAAGGCCGACCGCACTTCCTTGCGGTTATGGGCGCGGTCGATCGCACCTTGTCCCGCGAAGGTGATCACGATACCCAGGATGACCGCGACGAGCTCACTGAAGAAACTTTTCCAAGCGTCTGACATAGGATTGAAGCCTTTACCAACCTCAAATATAGTATTTTTTGATGATAATTGCCAAAAACAGCCTTTTTGACGGGATTTTTAAATTAATTTATTATATTTGCACAAGACCCCGGAAGACGTCCGTCTTCCCTGAACTTGACAAATATCCACTGCCTATGAAAACGGTAAGAGTGTTCGCACCGGCGTCCATCGCCAATCTCGGGTGCGGATTCGACATCATGGGCCTCGCCCTGGACGAAGTGGGCGACGTCCTTGAAATGAGCGTCTCCGAGGGAGACGGGCTCACGATCAAGAATGAATCGGGCGTCCCCCTGCCGGAGGACATCGAACAGAACGTGATCACCCCCGTCGTGCGCAAGTTCCTGGAAATGACCGGGAACCGGGCGCTGGTGGACGTTGTCATCAAGCGGAAAATCTATCCGGGATCCGGCATCGGCTCCAGCTCCGCGTCCAGCGCGGCGGCCGCCTTCGGCATGAACGAGCTGTTCGGCTGCCCCCTCTCCGAGGAGGATGTGGTCGTGTGCGCGATGGAAGGCGAGAACCTCGCCAGCGGCGGTTACCACGCCGACAACGCGGCTCCCGCCGTGATGGGCGGCATCGTCCTCATCCGCGGCTACGAGCCCCTGGACCTGATCAAACTGCCTGTTCCGGGCGATTTCTACTGCGCGGTCATCCATCCCAAGCTGGTCGTGTCCACGAAGGAGGCGCGGAGCATCCTGCCCAAGAAGGTGGACATGCACGCCGCCATCGCCCAGTGGGGCAATGTGGGCGGCCTGGTGGCCGGCCTGTATTCCGGCAATATCGGCCTGGTGGGACGTTCCATGCAGGATTCCATTGCGGAACCCTACCGCAAGAGCTTCATTCCGGGCTTCGACGAGCTGCGTGAGAAGGTGCTCCAGAGCGGCTCGCTGGCGATGAACATTGCCGGTTCGGGCCCGTCGGTCTTCGCCCTCGCGAACCGCTACGAGAAGGCCCAGCGCGCCGGCGCCATCATGGAAAAGCATTTCTCCGACCTGGACATCCCCTACGAGTGCTACGTCGTCAAGGTTTCCAACCGGGGCGCGCGGCTGACCGCCTACTGATATGCAGTACTACAGCACGGAACATCTGGCGCCGGCCGCATCGCTTGCGAAGGCCGTCGTCCAGGGCCTGGCGGAAGACCGCGGGCTCTATATGCCGGAACGGATTCCGGCCTTTTCCGCCGATTGGTTCCGCCGCCTTCCCGAGCTTTCCTTCGTCGAGATCGGGCAGGAAGTGGCCGCGGCGTTCTTCGGCGAGGACGTTCCCCGCGCGGAGCTGGACCGCATCGTCGCGGAAACCCTCGCTTTCGACTGCCCGGCCGTGCCGGTGGAAGAAGGGATTTATGCCCTGGAACTCTTCCATGGGCCTACGCTCGCGTTCAAGGACGTCGGCGCCCGGTTCATGGCGCGGCTCCTGGGGCATTTTACCGACGAGGGGAATGTCAATGTCCTCGTCGCCACCTCCGGTGACACCGGGAGCGCCGTCGCGAACGGCTTCCTGGGCGTTCCCGGCACGCACGTCTTCGTCCTGTATCCCCGGGGACGCGTGAGCCGGGTGCAAGAGGCGCAGTTCGCGACCCTGGGGCAGAACATCACCGCCCTGGAGGTCGACGGAAGCTTCGACGACTGCCAGGCGCTGGTCAAGGCCGCTTTCCTCGATCCCGACCTTCGCCACGCCCTGCGGCTGACATCGGCCAACAGCATCAATGTTGCCCGTTTCCTGCCGCAGTCCTTCTACTATTTCCACGGCTACGCGCAGCTCGCGCGCCTGGGCAAGGCCGACCGCCTGGTCGTCTGCGTGCCCAGCGGGAATTTCGGCAACATCTGCGCCGCCCTCGTGGCCAAGCGGATGGGCCTTCCCATCCACCGCTTCATCGCGGCGAACAACCGGAACGACGTCTTCTTCCAATACTTACAGACGGGCGCGTACACCCCGGCCCTGAGCATCCGCACCCTCGCGAACGCGATGGACGTGGGCAATCCCAGCAACTTCGCCCGCATCCTGGACCTGTACAACCATAACTGGCTGGACATCCGGAAGGACATCTCCGGTGCCGTCGTGGGCGACGGAACGATCATCTCCACCATCCGGCAGTGCTACGAGGAAACCGGCTATCTCCTGGACCCGCACGGCGCCTGCGGCTACCGCGCGCTGAAGGACGGCCTCCAGGAAGGCGAAACCGGCCTCTTCTGCGAAACGGCGCATCCGGCCAAGTTCCAGGAGACCGTCACCCGCGCCACCGGCGCCGACGTTCCCCTCCCCGACCGCCTCGCCGCCTTCCTGAGCGAGACCAAGCAATCCGTCCCCCTCTCCGCCACCTTCCCCGCCTTCAAGACCTACCTCCTCAGCTACGCGCTGCGGTAAAACGAAAGGATGGCCGTTCGGCCATCCTTATTTTATGGCTTCAGGTCCATGTACTGGGACGATGGACATGAAATACCTGTGAAATCATGTCTTGCCCTCCACGAAATGGACCTCAAGCCACGCTTTCGCTTCACATTACAGCTGAGCACCTCTGCGATGCTATCGTATTTATTTTCAAGCACTTAGTGCTAGAGAGGTACACTTCAAGGTGCACCTCTCAAAGTCTATCTCATTGTTTATCAACGACTTGACATTAGAGAGGTGCACTGATGAGGCACAAATCTTCGGAGGCGAAGCCGACGGTAGGGGGTCCGGGGGTCTTCCCCCGGCAGCCCCTGGGGGCAGCCGCGTAGCGGCGGGGGTAAAAGAATGCGGCGCCCGAAGGCGCCGGATTCCTCTTGGGGCGTATATCGAAAAAGCATCGCAACAGCGATGCTTTTTCGTAGCCCCAAGAGGAATCGAACCTCTATTTAAAGTTTAGGAAACTTCCGTTCTATCCGTTGAACTATGAGGCCGCGCGGGCAGCCGGAAGGTTCCGGCGCGAGATTACTCTGCGCTCTTGACGATGATCTGACGACCGCGGTAGTAGCCGCACTCAGGGCAGACGCGGTGATACATCACCGTGGCGCCGCAGTTCGGGCAGACGCTGAGGGTCGGGACCGCAGCGTGGTCGTGCGTTCTTCTCTTGTCTCTCCGCTGCTTGGAGAGTTTGTGTTTCGGATGTGCCATAGTTACTTATCTTTATTTTGTTTTATTTTCGTCAAAAAGTCCTTTCAGAGCGGCAAACGGGCTGTTCGTTTCTCCAGCCTCCTCGTTCACCGGCTCCTGACCCAGAAACCGCACCGTGTCGGGGTTGCACTCCCCTTCCGCGTGGACCCGCTGCATCGGCAGCGAGAGACAGACGTAGTCGTAGATGGCCTGGCTCAGGTCCAGCTCGGAGTCCGAAGCGCTCAGGAAAAGGATCTCACGGGAACCTTCCCGCATCTCCTCTTCCGAGGATGCTTCCTCTCCGAACTTCACACTGAAAGCGGGGTGGGCCTCCACCGGGAGCTGCAAGTCTTCCAGGCATCGGTCGCAAGCGACCGTCACGTGCCCCTGGATGTCCAGGTCCACGCCGATGTAATGCCCTGACTTGACGGCTCTTGCCTCCACTTCGACAGCGGCGTCAAGGATTTCTGTATTGTCAAACTTTTGAAAGAACTTATTATCCGCCTGCCAGCGGAAATACCGCTCACCGGCAGCCCATCCATTCAGAGGAATGACGTAATCCATCGCCTGAAAACAGATTAAGGGTTGCAAAGGTACAAATAATTTTCCGAAAATCAATCATCCGAGCCGGAATTTCTCTTGCGGTCCAGCGGATCGAGGAGAATCTTGCGCATGCGCATGTGGTTCGGGGTGATTTCCACGAGTTCGTCCTCCTGGATATACTCCAGGGCCTCCTCCAGGGAGAACTTGACGGCCGGGGGCAGGACGACCTTCTCATCGGAACCCGAAGCGCGCATGTTCGTGAGCTTCTTGGTCTTGCAGATGTTGATGTTCAGGTCGCGCTCGCGGGTGTGTTCGCCGACGACCATGCCGCAGTAGACTTCCTCGCCGGGCTCGATGAAGAAGCGGCCGCGGTCCAGCAGCTTGTTCATCGAATAGGCCACGGCCTCGCCCGTCTCCAGGGAGACGAGGGAACCGTTGACCCGCATCTCGATGTCGCCCTTGTAGGGCTGGTAGTCCTTGAAGCGGTGAGCGACGACGGCCTCGCCCTGGGTGGCGGTCAGGAGGTTCGACCGCAGGCCCATCAGGCCGCGCGTCGGGATCTCGAACTCCAGGAGCGTCCGGTCGCCGCGCGGTTCCATCCGCACGAGGGCGGCCTTGCGGCGGGTGGAAAGCTCGATGGCCGCGCCCACGAACTGCTCAGGAACCTCGATGGAGAGTTCCTCGATCGGTTCGCAGCGCTGGCCGCCGATGGTCTTGTCCAGCACCTTGGGCTGGCCCACCTGCAGTTCGAAGCCCTCACGGCGCATCGTCTCGATGAGCACGGACAGGTGCAGGACACCGCGGCCGTAGACCACGAAGGAATCGGCGTTCAGGCCGGGCTTGACGCGGAGGGCGAGGTTCTTCTCGAGCTCCTTCTCCAGGCGTTCCTTGATGTGGCGGGAGGTCACGAACTTGCCGTCCTTGCCGAAGAACGGGGAGTTGTTGATCATGAAGAGCATGGACATCGTGGGCTCGTCCACGGCGATCGGCGGGAGCGGTTCCGGATTCTCGATGTCGGCGATGGTGTCGCCGATCTCGAACCCGTCGATGCCCACCAGGGCGCAGATGTCGCCGCACTGGACCTCGTCCACATTGGCCTTGCCCAGGCCCTCGAACACCATGACCTGCTTGATCTTGGACTTCTCGATGATATCGTAGCGCTTGCACAGGGACACCGGCATGCCGGTCTTCAGGCTGCCACGAGTGACGCGTCCGACGGCGATCCGGCCCACGTACGGGGAATACTCCAGGGAGGACACGAGCATCTGCGGAGTGCCTTCCACGACGGCGGGAGCGGGGATTTCCTCCAGGATGGTGTCCAGGAGGGCGGTGATGTCGTTGGTGGGGTTACGCCAGTCCTTGGACATCCAGCCCTGCTTCGCGGAACCGTAGACGGTCTTGAAATCCAGCTGGTCCTCGGTGGCGCCGAGGTTGAACATCAGTTCGAACACCTCTTCCTGCACCTCGTCGGGCCGGCAGTTGGGCTTGTCCACCTTGTTGATGACCACGATGGGCTTCTTGCCCATGTCCAGGGCCTTGTTCAGCACGAACCGCGTCTGCGGCATGCAGCCCTCGAACGCGTCCACCAGCAGGAGGACGCCGTCCGCCATGTTGAGCACGCGCTCCACCTCGCCGCCAAAGTCGCTATGGCCGGGCGTGTCGATGATATTGATCTTGACGCCCTTGTACGTGACGGACACATTCTTCGCGAGAATGGTGATGCCACGCTCGCGCTCCAGGTCGTTGTTGTCCAGGATGAGGTTCCCGAGGTCCTCGGGACGGCGCACGAGATTGGCCTGATAGATCATCCGGTCCACGAGCGTCGTCTTGCCGTGGTCGACGTGGGCGATGATGGCGATGTTTCTGATGTCTTGCATATCTCTGACTAACCTTCTTCTAAAAAACTTGCAAAGTTAACATTTTCCGAGCATTATCCGGCAAAAAAAGCCCGGAAACTTTCGTTTCCGGGCCTGTGCGCGAAATCAGAGTCGAACTGACACGTCCTTTCGGACACTACCTCCTGAGAGTAGCGCGTCTACCAATTCCGCCATCCGCGCGATTGTGGATTGCAAAGGTACAAAGTTTTTTCGAATCTGCAAATTTTTTATATCCAAAGTTCGATATCCTCCGTCTGCGACCACAAGTCCGAGGAGATGGTGACGGAGGTGAGGGAAATGTCCACCTGAAGCGAGAGGTCCTCCAGGTCAGGAGCGGTCCAGTCGTAGCCGGCGGCGGCGATGTAGGAGCCCAGGGCGAAGGTCCGGACCACCTGGTCGGAGAAAACGATGCGCATGAGGAGCGAGTCGTCCCCCTGGCGCGGGAGACGGAGGACGGCGCGGCCGTCGGAGCCGGGCAGGAGGCGGCGGGAGAAGGGACCGGGGGCCGGGCTCCCGTCCGGCGCCCAGCCGCCGTAAAAACCCTCCACAACGGCCTCGAAGGGCGGGCCATAGCCCGGAGGTCCCTTGAAGGTCAATTCGAGCGTACAGAACTGTTTATGGAGCACGACGGGCAGGACAACCTGCTCTGCGTCAGCCGATACGTCGGCATGGAACAGGTACAGCGGCGGAGCCTCCTCCCCTTCCGGGATCCGGACGCTCCCGTCCCCTTCCGCCAAGGCGCCGCCCACGGCGGACACGGTCACCTCCCCCTTCGGAACCGGCAGCACAAGGACCGTGTCGGCATGGACGACTTCCGTCCAGGAATACCCCTCCCCCGCCACGCTCAGGACCACGGGCCGCACGGGCAGGCCGGCGAGTTCCAGGGTCAGGCCGCAGGGGCAGACCGCCCTGTTCTCTTTGACGGAGCAGGACGGAACGAGGAGAAGCGGGAGCAGGATCCGGAGGAATCGGTCAGAAGACATAAGACAGGGATAAAGCGAGGTCGTTCGGCAAGATAAAGGTCTTCTCGCCCGATTCCTGCGTGATCCCGCAAACCGGGCAGGAATAGACCGTATACCGCTGCAGACCGCCCCAGACACCAGCGCCCAGGGAGACGTTCAGGTGCGGATGGAGCATATAGGTGAAACCGGCGGAGAGACCCGCTCCATATCGATCTCCCTCGTCCGTCACGGCCGAGCGGATCCCTCCCCGGTTGTATTCCTGATATTGGATCTTTCCCCCGATCCACCAGCCCGAGAACACGTGCCAGGGCCAGAACCGCACCCCGGCGGCGTACAGCTGCTGGCGCGCCGAGAGCGGTTCGGGCGTATCGGCCTTGAACAGGAAAGGGTTGTACTTGGCCCCGGCGGTCAAGGTCCATTGGCGGGCCACCGCCACGTCCCCCTCCACGTTCAGGGTCCCGAAATCGGCATAATCCAGCACGTTGGTCGCCACGGACAGGCGCTGGGCGGAGGCGGCGGCCCCGATGAGGAGGGCGGCCGCGAGAAGCATCATCTTTTTCATCGGCTGTATCGGGTGAATACTTGGGAAATCGTCCTTTCCTGCTCGGGGAAGAGCATGATGAGCGCATCCTGGAGGTCGTCGCGGGACGTCACGTCGGATTTCAGGGATTTGTAGAGGTCCGCGCAGGTCAAGCCCCGTTCGTACAGGTAGCGGAAGATCTGCGGATAGAACCAGAAGGAAGTGCCGAAGGCGGGCAGGTCGCCGCCATAACGGTCCTGGAAGAGGACGCTCTCCAGGAAGTAGGCCCACATTTCTCCCACCTCGCAATAGCCGGCGTCCTCTCCGGAACCGCTCCCGTACGCCTGCCGTCCTTCCGTGACAAAGGAGCGGAGGACGTAGGTGATGTACGGGTTCCACCAGGCATTGCCCACCTGGGCGTAATGGCTGGCGTGCGCCATCTCATGCATCACCGCAGAGTACAGGTCCACAAATTCCCCGTCGCCGGCCTTCGCCCCGATGGTGATGTCCGGCAGGAACGTTTTCAGCAGGGAGGTATAGCCTCCCAGATAGCGCTGGATCAATTCGTTGCTCTCGACGAAGGCCCCATGGTGGAGCATCGACGCGCTGCTGCACGACAGGTTCTTGAAAATCCAGATGCGGAGGTCCTGCGGCGGCGCCTTGAGGTCCAGGTCGGACGAGGCGCAGCGGGAGATGTAGTCATACGCCGCGTTGTTCACGACCGCCCGGCGCCACAGCGCGCCGTCGGACTCCGCATCGATATGGACATCCACGCCCGCGGCCGGTCCGGTCCCCAGCGTAGAAACCGACGCGGGAATGAGGATGAGGTTCAGACCGATGGAGAAACCCGCGCTGTTGCGGAAGACCAGCCGGTACCGCGGGGTGGATGAATACTTTTTGGGAAGCTGGTAATAGCCGTCGCGGTCCGTATAGGCCGTGGCGAACTTCACGAAGCTGTTGCAGACCACCTGGACGCCGGCGAGGCCGTAAGGCTTCCCGCCGAAGGCGTCCGGGTCCTCGACCGTGATGCGGCCGGCCGGGAACGCCGCCGCCTCTTCGTCGCCGCGCGTCGCCGGGTACAGGTCCGCATTGCCGGTCAGGCGGTAGGCCTCGGCCTCCACGGCATCCCAGTCGATGCCGCTTTCCGCCCGCGTAACCGGGTCGTTTTCAGAGAGATAGCACTCGTCCAGGATCTCGCTCCGGATGCCGGCCGGGAACTCGAAATCCTTCGACACGACGGCATACTGCCAGGTGATGGCGTTCTCCGATATTTCAGGGTCGTGGTAGTAGTCCCCTTCCTTGACGATGCGGTAATCGACGGGATGGTCCGTCAATTTGAGGCCCTTCGAGAGCAGGAGCGCGTACTCCTCCTCGGTCTTGGGCAGGAAACGGACGTACAGGTCCGTCGCCTTGATGGAGACCCCGCCCGCGCGGGTCGGATACAGGCTCGCCACAGCCTCCTGCATGTTCTCCACGGTATAGGGATCCTCCAGTTTCTCGCCCAGTTCGATCATCCCGTGGGACAGGGCGGAAACGTCCACCCGGCGTTCGTCGGGCCCGGGCAGCCCTTCCTCGTGACACCCCGTCAGGAGCATCAACGGCATCAACACTTTCCAACAGTTTCGCATAGCACTTTTCTTTCGTCCGATGCAAAACTCGGAAACAGAGCCGTTTTAAAAAAATATTAAACGTTTAAGTTCCAAAAACGCATTCCGCGCGGCTGCAAGGGCGTTTTTCGAACCCAGGCAACCACGCGGAACGCGGCTTTTCACGCAAAATTCAGGAAATTTCACCGCAACGCCGGCCTCTCAGGCCCCTGCAGCGGCGATTTTCCGGAAAAACCGTAAAACGGCTTTGGAAGAGATTTCTCGACTTCGCTCGAAATGACAATCAGAAGTACGTGACCGTCTTCTGCTCCACGGCGGAGACCAGCTGGTTCGCGAGGCGGCTCACGCCGAAGCGGAACAGGCTCTTGTCCAGCCACTCCTTGCCAAGGATCGTGGACACGATGGAGTAGTAGCACACGGCGTCCATCGCGGAGGAGATGCCGCCGGCGGCCTTGAAGCCCACCTTGCGGCCGGTCTGCTCATAGAACTTCTTGATGCACTGGCACATCACGTAGGCGGCCATCGGGGTGGCGTTCACCTCCACCTTGCCGGTAGACGTTTTGATGAAGTCGGCCCCGTTCTCCATCGCGAGGAAGGAGGCGTCGGCGATGCGCTCGGGCGTCACCAGCAGGCCGGTTTCCAGGATCACCTTCAGGACGACGGGACGGCCGAGTTCCGCGGCGACCTTGTCGACGCACTCGCGGCTGGCGAGGATCTCCTTGCCGGCAGTCTCGTAATCCCCTTCCAGGAAGGAATTGAGGGCCAGGACGATGTCAATCTCGTCGGCGCCTTCCCGGACAGCCAGCTCGATCTCGCGGAGCTTCACCTCGAGGAAGCTCTGGGAGGACGGGAAGCAGCCCGCGACGGTGGTCACGTGGAGGTTCGGGTTCTTCCGCGTTTTCCGGACGACGGACGCGAAGTTCGGATAGACGCACACCGAAGCCGGCAGCGGATAGGCGGGATAGTCGGCCGCGAAGGAATTGACCTTCTCGACGAGCTTCCGGACGGAAGACGGAGTGTCCTTCGGGCTCAGGGTGGTCAGGTCCATGATGGAGAAGCACTCCTTGAGGACCTCGTTCGAAACGACCTGCTCCAGACCCGAAGCGATCAGTTCCAGATGACGGGCAATCGCCTCCTTATCAGGGGCATAGCCATACTTGGCATACAGTTCCATAGTGTTATCCTTTGATTTGCAGTTTGTATCCTTCGTCGATGAGGGGCTGCACGAGGGCGCGCATCTCCTCCACCGTATATTTCCGGAGCCCCTTCATCGGGGTTTCGCGGTCGATGGTGTAGACCATCACCTCCCGGGGCTTCAGCCGCCGGACGAGGTCCATCCACGCATCGACCCAGTCTTCCGTGGCGAAACCGTCGCCCTTCAGGAACATCGTCTGGAGGACGAAATCCCCTTCGAAGCGTTCCAAGTCGCGGACGATGTCCTCCACGTGGTAGTCCCCCAGCGGCTGGTTCACGAGGCGCGCCTGCGCGTCCGTCGCGGCATCCAGCTTGAGGATGGGGTTGTCCACCTTCCGGAGCGCCTCGAAGACGCCCTTGCGCCAGGTCTTCGTCGCGTTGGACAGGACCGACACCTTCGCCGCCGGATAGTACTTGTCGCGCAGTTCCAGGGTCAGGTCCACGATCTCCGGGAAGTCCGGGTTCAGGGTGGGCTCCCCGTCGCCGCTGAAGGTGATGGAGTCGATGGGCGTGCCCGCCTCGTGGCAGGCTTCCAGCTTCTCCGTCAGGGCTTTCCGCACGTCCTCCGCCGTCGGGAGCACGCGGTCGCCGCGGCCGTCGGCATTCCAGCCGCACTCACAGTAGATGCAGTCGAAATTGCACACTTTCCCGCCCTGGGGCAGCAGGTTGATGCCCAGGGAAGAACCGAGCCTCCGGGAGAAGATGGGCCCGAAAACGGTGGTTTCACGCATCATAGGCGGCAGGATTTCGACGCGGCGGTCAGGCGGCCGTCCGCATCCAGGTGGTCGATGAGCGCCAGCCCCGGGCGCCGGCCCGGCTCCAGGGCGCCGAATTCCGGCCTGGCCAGGAATTCCGCCCCGTTGCGGGAGGCCCAGGTGAGCAGTTCCCCGAGCGGGACTTCCGGGAAGTTCCGCTGGAGGCAGTAGAGTTCGTCCACGATGTTCAGGTCGTCGTTGGACGAGAGGGAATCCGTGCCCACGCAGATCTTCAGCGCATTCCGGCGCATCAGGCCGATCGGGGGCAGCGTGTTGTGTATGAACAGGTTCGACAGCGGGCAGACCGCCACGAACGGATGGTTCATCACGGCCTTCGCGGCATCGATTCCCTCCTGGTCCATGCAGCATTCGTGGACCAGCAGGATGTGCTCGTCGAAGGGGGCGGGACGGCCGGCGAGGAGCCGGTCGATGAAATAGAGCAGGGAGGACTTCCCCGTCACGGGCGGGACGCTCATCCCGGCCTTCCTGCGGTTCTCCCACATCTTGCCGGAGCCGTACTTGAGCATCTCCTCTTCCTCCTCCGTTTCCTCGCTGTGGAACGACAGGAAGCCGGATTTCAGGCCTTCGACGCTCACGGCGGTCACCAGTTCGGGACTCATCGTATAGCAGGCGTGCGGCGTCGGGGCCGCGTCGATGCCGAATCCGTCGGCCACTTTCTTCAGCTTCCGGACCCCGTCCATCACGGCTCCGCAGTCCTCCGGCTCGGTCCCGAAGACTTCCAGGAAAGTGCGGGTGTACATCGGATGGCGCGCCTTGACGGCGAACGAGTCGTCGCAGTTGGAGATATCGGCCATCGCCACGACACCCTGTTCCCAGAGGCTGTCCATGGCCACCGTGAGGTCACGGACCTTCTCCTCGAGGGACTTCGTGTCGCGGAGCTCGTTGATCTGGTCGATGAATCCGGCCATGCCCGTGCCCTTGCGGAACAGGCCCTTCATATAGGACAGTTCGACGTGGCAATGGGCATTGACGAAACCGGGGGCAACGGCGCCGTCGTAGAAGACCGGCTCCGCGGCGGGATCCGCGCAAACGCCGGTCCGGATGACGGTCCCGTCATCCTCCAGCTCCACGAAGCCGTTCAGGACGGGCTCCGTGGAAACCAGCGTATACAGATATTTGGCGGCAATTCTTCTCATTCCTCTATGGCTTCTTCAACAGCGATTTCCTCGACCTCCAGGGCGGAAGAATCCGCCGGCGCCTTCGAGGCAAGCGAGTCCTTCGCCATCAGGGCGGCCAGGGAATCGACGGAGATCATCAGGGTGTCCTCATGGACCGCCACCAGCCGGAACCAGGCGGGATACCGGGACGTGTCCCGCGCGACGCGGGCAAGGCCCACATACACGGATTCCTCCGAGAACGGGGCCAGGATGGAATCCAGCTGGGGACGCTTCGCGCCCAGTTTGCTGGCCACCCACTCCTGGTGCCGGACGATCTTGTCCAGGGCGTCCACCTCCCCTTGCAGGCGCTTGGCCACGTTCTCGAAGACCTTGGCGAAACGCTCGGGATCCTTGAGGTAGAACCGCACGCTGTTCAGGTAATCGTCCGTGTCGTAGCCGTATTTCTGGAACACGGCCTCGTACAGCAGCATCGTGTCCATCTGCGGACGCGGAATGTTCTCTTCCCGGACCATCTGGTCCGCCAGGAACATGTCCATGTAGATGTCCTCCAGGGTATCCTTCGGAATGATCCGGGTACGCTGGCAGGCCATCGCCGCGACGAGGACAAGGACGATATGAAGGAAACGCTTCACTATCGCAGGATGGCGCCGAATTCGTTCTGGAAACCGCTGAGGATCTTCTCCATCGTCTTCTCCACCTCGGCGTCGGTCAGGGTGCGCTCGGGGTCCTGGAGGACGAAATTCAGGGCGTACTGCTTCTTGCCCAGGAGGATGTTCTCCCCGCGGTACACGTCGAACAGCGTGACGCTCTTCAGGAGCTTCTTCGCGCTGCGGAAAGCGGACTTGCGGAGGTCGCCATACTGGACGGACTCGTCCAGCAGGAGCGCCAGGTCGCGGCGGACTTCCGGGAACTTGGGCAGCTCCGTGAAGGAGAACTTGTCCCGCTTCACGAGCTTGAACAGCACCTGCCAGTTGATCTCGGCGGCGAACACGGGCTGCTTGATGCCGAAGCGCTTCGCAAGCACCGGGTTGACCGTGCCGAGCGTGGCCAGCACCTGCGGCTCCTTGCCGGGCAGGGCATAGACGATGCCTTCGGCGAAGATGTCGGCCGGGGCGGCGCCCACCTGGAAGGTGGACGGGTCGATGCGGAAGCGGCGCAGGAGGAGCTCCACATAGCCCTTCAGCTGGAAGAAGTCGCTCTTGGCGGCCGGGGTGCGCCACACCTTGGCGGGCGTGCCGGTCAGGAAGAGGGCGAAGTTCTGGTGCTCCTCATAGCCTTCCAGCTTGGTTCCGTCCTTCTCGGGCAGGCGCTGGTAGACCGAGCCGTACTCGAAGGTCTTCATCGCGGTGACCTGGCGGTTGATGTTGTAGGCGATGACCTCCAGGCCGTTCAGAATGAGGGTCTGGCGCATCACGTTCAGGTCCTGGCTGAGCGGGTTCACGATGTGGACGCAACGCTCCGCCGGGAAGGTCTCGAGCTTGGTGTAGTACTCCTCCTTGGTGAGGGAGTTGTTCATCGTCTCGGTGAAACCGTTGGCGGCGAGGAAGTTGGAGATGCCGTTGCGGATGGCTTCGGGTTCCGGGGTCGGGGTGGCGTTCACGCTCATCCGGAGGTTGTCCGGGAACTCGATGTTGTCGTAGCCGTAGATGCGGAGGATCTCCTCCACCACGTCGCACTCGCGGTACACGTCCACCATGTAAGTCGGGGCGGCGACGACGGAACCGCCGACGCGCTGCTCCACGAACTCGTAGTTCAGGGCCTCGAGGATGCGCTCGATGGTGCCGTGGCCGATCTTCTTGCCGATGAAAGCTTCGATGCGGTCGTAGTCGAGGTCGATCTGCTTCCGGACGATGGGCTCTGGATACACTTCCTGCACCTTGCCCACGACCTGACCACCGGCAAGCTCGAGGATGAGCATGGCGGCGCGCTTGGCGGCGTACAGGGCGGCTTCCGGGTCCGCGCCGCGCTCGAAGCGGAAAGAGGCGTCGGTGGAGAGCTGCTGCCGCTTGGCGGTCTTGCGGACGGAAGCGGGATCGAAATAGGCGCCCTCGATGAAGACGTTCACGGTCGCGTCGGTCACGCCGGAGTCGTCACCGCCGAACACGCCGGCGATGCACATCGGGCCTTCGGCATCGGCGATCACCATGTCGGTGGCGTCCAGCTTGCGGGTGAGGCCGTCCAAGGTGACGATGGGCTCGTCCTGGGCCGCGCGGCGCACGATGACCTTGCCGCCGCGGATCTTGTCGGCGTCGAACGTGTGCAGGGGCTGGCCGGTCTCGAAGAGGATGAAGTTGGAGATGTCCACGACATTGTTGATCGGACGGAGGCCGATGGAAAGGAGCTTCTTCTGCAGCCACTCCGGGGACGGGGCCACGGTCACGCCCTTCACGGTGATGCCGGTGTACCGGGGAGCGCCCTGGGTGTCGAGCACTTCCACGGGGATGGCCTCGCCTTCGCCTTCCTGGAAAGCCTCCACGGACGGGATGTGCAGGCTGCACGGGATGTCACGGGACTTCAGGTACGCGTACACGTCGCGGGCCACGCCGATGTGGGAGGCCGCGTCGATGCGGTTCGCGGTGATCTCATACTCGATCACGGATTCCTCCTTGAGGTTCAGGTATTTCTTCGCGGGGGTGCCGACGACGGCCTCCGCCGGGAGCACCATGATGCCCTCGTGGGAAGCGCCGATGCCGAGCTCGTCCTCCGCGCAGATCATGCCGAAGGACTCCACGCCGCGGATCTTGCTCTTCTTGATCTTGAAATCGCCCGGCAGCACGGTGCCGATGCGGGCGAAGAGGACCTTCTGGCCGGCCGCCACGTTCGGGGCGCCGCAGACCACGGTCACGGGCTCGGGAGAGCCGTCATTGACGGTCGTGATGTGCAGATGGTCGGAATCCGGATGGGGGATGCAGGTGAGCACCTCGGCCACCACGACGCCGGCGAGTCCGCCGGGAATCTCCTCCTGGAATTCCACGCTGTCCACCTCGATGCCGATCGAGGTCATCGCCTCCGCCAGCTGGTCGGGGGTCAGGTCACACGACAGATACTCTTTGAGCCAATTGTACGATACTTTCATAATCTATCTTTTGTCATTTCGAGCGAAGTCGAGAAATCTATTTCTCAATATCATCCTTGTTAAACAACGAATTCACGTATTCCTTCTTGTCGAACACCTTCAGGTCGTCGATCCCCTCCCCGATGCCGAGGAACTTGATGGGGAACCGGAACTGGTCCACGATCCCGACGACTACGCCGCCCTTGGCGCTGCCGTCCAGCTTCGTGACGGCGAGGGCCGTGACGTCGGTGGCGCGGGCGAATTCCTTCGCCTGCACGAACGCGTTCTGGCCGGTGGAGCCGTCCAGCACGAGCAGGACCTCGTGCGGCCCGTCCGGGACCACGCGGCGGATAACGTTGCGGATCTTGGTGAGCTCGTTCATCAGGTCGATGCGGTTGTGCAGGCGGCCGGCCGTGTCGATGAGGACGACGTCGGCATCCTTCGCGACGGCGGACTTGACGGTGTCGAAGGCCACGGAAGCCGGGTCGGAGCCCATCGCCTGCTTGACGATGTCCACGCCGGCGCGCTCCGCCCAGATGGTGAGCTGCTCCACGGCCGCGGCGCGGAAGGTGTCGGCGGCGCCGATCACGACCTTCTTGCCCTGCGCGGTGAGCATCGACGCGAGCTTGCCGATGGTGGTGGTCTTCCCCACCCCGTTCACGCCCACGACGAGCATCACGTACGGTTTCTTGGAGAAATCGAAGGGCTGGACGGGGGCGTCGTCCCCGTCGACATTCAGGAGCTTCCCGATCTCGTCGCGGATGAGGTCCACGAGCTCGTCCATGGACACGTACTTGTCCTTCTCCACCCGGTCCTCGAGGTTCTCGATCACCTTGAGGGTGGTGTCCACGCCCATGTCCGAGGACAGCAGGGCCTCTTCCAGCGCATCCAGCACGTCGTCGTCCACCTTGGACTTGCCCACGATGGCCCGTCCCAGCTTCTGGAAGAAGTTCAGGTTGGTCTTCTTGACTCCCTTGTCGAAAATACCCATTTGCCGTTAATTCTTATAGCCTACAAATATAATCATTTTAAGCCGACAAAAAAAGTGGTCCACCGCGGGGGGTGAACCACTTGATTCCAGTGTGTGTGGAAGCGGGATTACTTCGCGTTGAAGAATTCCTTCTCCTTGCCCTGCTCGACGAGCTGCTCCACGAAAACGTAGGCGCCGGTCTTGGGGCTCTTCTCCATGCGGATGACCTTGACCATGTGCTTGGCACCGGCCTTGGCGTCGAAGGTTGCAACAGCTTTCTTTGCCATAACTTAATCTCCTTTCACTTACTTGATTTCACGGTGGAGGGTCACTTTCTTGAGGTACGGGTTGTACTTCATGCGCTCGAGACGCTCCGGCGTGTTCTTCTTGTTCTTGGTGGTGATGTAACGAGACATACCAGGCACACCGCTAGCCTTCTGCTCGGTGCACTCCAGGATGACCTGCACCCTGTTTCCTTTGGTCTTCTTTGCCATAGTGCTTACAAATTAAACAAGGTTCACGTATCCTTTCTTCTGGGCTTCCTTGAGCGTAGCGTCGAGACCGTTCTTCTCGATGATACGCATACCCTTGGTGGTCACCTTGAGGGTGACGAAACGCTGCTCGGCCTCGGACCAGAACTTCTTGGTCTTGAGGTTGAGGGCGAAGTCGCGCTTGGTGCGCAGTTTGGAATGGGCGACGTTGTTGCCGATCATTCTCTTCCTTCCGGTTATCTGACAAACCTTAGACATAATGCTATACTTTTTTTATTGTTTTCGTTTCTTCGGGGTGGTTAGAAGATCTTGAAGAACCTCTTCCACCGGATGTTCTGCGGGAACGGCTTGTTCCCGTCCGTTGAAAGCCAGATGATGGCCGGCTTGCCCACGATGTGGTCCTCCGGGACGAATCCCCAGTAGCGGGAATCCAGGGAGTTATGCCGGTTATCACCCATCATGAAGTAATAATCCTGCTTGAAGGTGTATTCCTTCGTTTCCTCTCCATTGACGAAGATGGCTCCGTCCTTGGCCTCCAGGGTGTTGTGCTCGTAGTCGCGGATGATCCGTTCGTACAGCGGGAGGGTTTCCGCATCCAGCGCCACGGTGGTTCCCTTCGCGGGGATCCAGAGCGGTCCGAACTGGTCGCGCGTCCATCCGGTCGTTCCGGTGAACGGGAAGATTTCCGCGTCCGGAACCGTGTCGATGTTCGGCGTCACTTCGACCACGTGCGAAAGGGCCTTGACCTTTTCAAGCTGCTCCGCGGTGAGGGGCATCCAGGGGTAACCCGGTACCCGCGCATCGTAGTAGAGCTCCTTCGCATTGAGGCCGAGCTGGTCGGTCACCCGCTGGCTGAACTTCTCGCCGTCCGTCACGACCCGGTAGGTCAGCTGGAGTCCCGGGTAGGTTTCCTGCTGGGTCCCGTTGACCCAGACGAGTCCGTCCCGGACGGAGAGCGTGTCACCTGCGACGGCGACGCAGCGCTTCACATAATGGTCTTTCTTGTCCATCGGGCGGACGATCACCGGACCGAGCCGGTCGATCGTGTACTCCCTTCCGGAGGTCCGTACCCACGCGTAGTAATCGTCGGCGGGAGCCTTGGTCAGGACCGTGTCCCCGTTGGGGAAGTTGAAGACCACGATATCGCCTCTTTCGACACCCCGGAATCCCTTGAGCCTGCGGTAGTCGTTCTGGATGAGCGTGGAGTAGGACTCCTTGCCGAACGCTACGTTGTGCGTGAACGGGATCGTGAGCGGGGTCTGGGGCACCCTGGGTCCATAGGTGAGCTTGCTTACAAACAGATGGTCTCCGGTGTAGAGCGTGCTCTCCATGGAGGAGGAAGGAATCTTGAAGGCCTGGAAGAAGAACATGTTGATGAACGTGACGACAACCACCGCGAAGATGATCGCGTCGAGCCAGTCGAGCCACACATTGTGCTTCTCACCCTCCTTGTACTCTTTTTTCCAGAAGAGCCACTTCACCTTCTTGGTGATGAGGAGGTCGAAGATGATGATGAGGCCGAACAGCCACCAATAGTTCCCGAGCCAGATCACCCACGCGGTGTAGAGCAGGGCCCAGAAGCCCAGCTTGACCCAGCGGTTACGGGTGATATCCTTCAAGCTCATGGTTTCGAGACTACTTAACGGAGTTTACGATGGCCTCGAAAGCCTGGGGATTGTTCATTGCCAGGTCTGCCAGAACCTTGCGGTTGAGGCCGATGTTCTGCTTCGCGAGACGGCCCATGAACTGGGAGTAGGTGAGGCCGTACTGGCGGGCGGCGGCGTTGATGCGCTGGATCCACAGGGAGCGGAATTCGCGCTTCTTAGCTTTTCTGTCACGGTAAGCGTAGGTGAGACCTTTTTCGTAGGTGTTCTTCGCAACCGTCCAAACGTTCTTCCTGGACAGGAAGTTGCCGCGAGTCTTGGAAAGGATCTTCTTGCGGCGTGCCCTTGAGGCAACAGAGTTAACTGATCTAGGCATAAATTTTTACTTTTTTGGAGGCAGTGGCTTCCCGGGGGAGGCGCTTTCGACTGCGTTCCAGTTGAACATGTGTGAAGATTAGAGCACGAGCATTTCCTTGACCCGGTTCACATCCACCTTCTCGATCAGGGCGAAGTGGTCGAGATTCCGCTTCTGCTTCTTGGTCTTCTTGGTGAGGATGTGGCTGTGGTAAGCGTGCTTGCGCTTAATCTTTCCCGATCCGGTAAGCGTGAAACGCTTTTTGGCACCGGAGTTGGTCTTGAGCTTTGCCATTGTTTAACAATTTTTTAATTATACATTCCGCGGTCTCCGCGGTCTTTATTTCTTTTTAAGCGGCGCGATCGTCATCGACATCCGCTTGCCTTCCAGGACCGGCATGTTCTCGGCGCGCCCGAACTCCTCGAGTTCCACGGCGAAGCGGAGAAGCTGCTTCTCGCCCTGCTCGGCGAACATGATGGAACGTCCGCGGAAGAAGATCGAGGCCTTCACCTTGGATCCTTCCTGCAGGAACTCCTGCGCGTGCTTGAGCTTGAACTGGAAGTCATGCTCGTCGGTGTTGGGACCGAACCGGATCTCCTTGATCACGATCTTCGCGGCGTTCGCCTTCATCTCCTTGGCCCGCTTCTTCTGCTGATACTGGAACTTCTGGTAGTCCAGGATCTTGCACACGTGCGGGTCGGCCTTGTCGGAGATTTCGACGAGATCAAGTTCGAGTTCCTGCGCCAGGGCGCGGGCCTTGGCAATCGGGTAGATGCCGGGTTCGGGGATGTTGTCCCCGACCAGGCGGACTTGCGGAACCTGGATCTCACCATTGATCCTCAGTTCGTTCTCATCTTTTTTCGGACCGCCGGGTTGGTTGCGGTTCGGCTTCGGTCTCGAAGGCTTCGGTCTGTAAGGCGCTGCGATAGGGCGTTCCTCCTGTTGGTTAAATAATTAATACTCTGCTTATTGGGCCAGTTCCTCCCGGATGGCCTCCTGAATGTACTTCACGAGACCCTCGGTCGTCATCGAGCCCACGTCGGCAGCTCCACGTCGGACAGAGACGGTGTTCTCGGCCTGTTCTTTTTCGCCGACAATCACCAAGACCGGAACTCTCTTGAGGGACGTTTCACGGATCCGCTTGCCGAGGGTTTCGTTCCTGTCGTCTATGGAAGCGCGAATTTCGGAATTATTCAGCAGATTTACAACTTTTTTCGCATAATCTGCGTATTTTTCGCTGACAGGCAGCACTTTGACGGGTTCGGGATGGACCCAGAGCGGCAGATGGCCGGCGGTGTGCTCGAGGAGCACGGCCACGAAACGCTCCAGGGAGCCGAACGGGGCGCGGTGGATCATCACCGGGCGCTTGCGGGAGCCGTCGGAATCGACATACTCGAGCTCGAAGCGCTCGGGGAGGTTGTAGTCCACCTGGATGGTGCCCAGCTGCCAGCTCCGGCCGATGGCGTCCTTCACCATGAAGTCCAGCTTCGGGCCGTAGAAGGCGGCTTCGCCCGTCTCCACGACGAACGGCAGACCCTTCTTCTTCGCGGCCTCGATGATGCCGGCCTCGGCCTTCTCCCAGTTCTCGTCGGAACCGATGTACTTGGACGGGTTCTTGGGGTCGCGGAGGGAAACCTGCGCGGTGAACTTGTCGAAGTGCAGGGTCTTGAAGACGTACAGGATCAGGTCGATGACCTTCTCGAACTCTTCCTGGATCTGGTCCTGGCGGCAGAACAGGTGCGCGTCGTCCTGGGTGAATCCGCGGACGCGGGTCAGGCCGTGCAGCTCACCGGACTGCTCATAGCGGTACACGGTGCCGAACTCGGCGTAGCGCAGGGGCAGGTCCTTGTAGGAGTGCGGGGCGCTGCGGTAGATCTCGCAGTGGTGGGGGCAGTTCATCGGCTTGAGCATGAACTCCTCGCCTTCCTGCGGGGTATGGATGGGCTGGAAGGAATCCTTGCCGTACTTGGCGTAGTGGCCGGAGGTCACATAGAGTTCCTTGCTGCCGATGTGCGGGGTGACGACCTGCAGGTAGCCGTACTCGGCCTGCTTCTTCCGGAGGAAGTTCTCCAGGGTGTTGCGGAGCGTCGCGCCCTTCGGAAGCCACAGGGGCAGGCCCGGACCGACGCGCTGGGAGAAGGTGAAGAGTTCCATCTCCTTGCCGATCTTGCGGTGGTCGCGCTTCTTGGCCTCCTCCAGCATCACCAGGTACTCGTCCAGCATCGACTTCTTGGGGAAGGTGATGCCGTAGATGCGGGTGAGCTGCTGGCGGGTCTCGTCACCGCGCCAGTAGGCGCCGGCGAGGGAGAGCACCTTGACGGCCTTGATGACCTCGGTGTTGCGGAGGTGCGGGCCGCGGCACAGGTCCGTGAACTGGCCGTTCGTGTAGTATGTGATGGTACCGTCTTCCAGCTCGGAAATGAGCTCCTGCTTGTACTGGTCGCCCTTTTCGGTGAAGTAGGCCATGGCTTCGGCCTTGGGCACTTCGATGCGGCGGAAGTCCTGCTTCTGGCGGGCGAATTCCAGCATCTTGTCCTCGATGGCCTTGAAGTCGGCGTCCGTGAGGGTGCGGCCGTTCATGTCCACGTCATAGTAGAAACCGTTCTCGATGGCGGGGCCGATGCCGAACTTGACACCGGGGAACAGGGCCTCGAGGGCCTCGGCCATGAGGTGGGAGGAGGAGTGCCAGAACACTTTCTTCGCCTCGTCGTCTTCCCACTTGAGCAGGCGGAGCTCCACGTCCTCGTTGATGGGACGGAGCAGGTCGATGGTGGTTCCCTTGGAGGTCTCGGGCTCGCCGGGCTTCTTCACTGAAACAGCCAGTACGTCGGCCGCAAGCCGGGGGCTGATGGACATGGCCACGTCGTAGCCGGTCACGCCTGCCTCATAGGTACGGACACTTCCGTCGGGAAACTTGATGTTGATCATAATTCAATAAAATTAACTGATGGTGTATTACATACCAAGTCCTTAACCATGTTAGTTAATACTTGCAAACTTACAAAGGTAAGCAGTTTTTTTGAAAATGATGCAATTAATGTTACCTTTGTACGGATGAAACTGGACAACAAAACCCTCTGGAACGAGGCCGGACGCGTAGGATTCGTGTTCGGCGGGTTCTCGTCGCTGTGCCTGCTGCTGAAGGAAGGCGCGGCCCTGACGGGCTCCACGTTCCTGGTCCAGGCCGCGGCCATCATCCTGTGGGCGGTGGAGTTCTTCGGCTGTATCCTCCTGATGAAGAAGTACATGCTGGACCTCCGCGACAAGTTCGACGGGGTGACGGTGGAGGACACCTACCGCTTCGGCCGCCGTGTCGCCCTGCTCTCCGGTCTCATCCTCGCCGCCGTGGACGCCGTCCTCATCATGAAGATGCCGCAGGACACCGTGGAGAGCGTCGTCACCGAGCTGAACACCGCCATTTCCACGAAGATGGGAGCGGGCTACGAAGGCGAGATCGGCCGGTTCGTGGACAATCTCCCGCTGTACACCTTCATCGGCCAGTGGATCTACTGCTTCCTGTACGGCAGCCTCCTGTCCAGCATCATGTCCCGCTATCTGTACGTGCAGGACGCCTTCAACGACCCTGGCGACAGCCCGGACGACGACGGCGGCGATGAAAATGTCGACAATCAATAACTTGCTATGGATATCTCTGTCATCGTACCCCTCTATAACGAAACCGAATCCCTGCCGGAGCTCGCCGCCTGGATCCGCCGGGTCATGGAAGCGAACGGCTGGACCTACGAGATCCTGATGGTGGACGACGGCTCCATCGACGGTTCCTGGGACACCGTCCTTTCCCTGGCGAAGGAGAACCCCGCCATCCACGGCATCTCCTTCCGCCGCAACTACGGCAAGTCCGCGGCCCTGTACGAGGGCTTCGCGGCCGCGCAGGGGGACGTCGTCATCACCATGGACGCGGACCTGCAGGACTCCCCGGACGAGATTCCGGAACTGTACCGGATGATCCGGGAAGAGGGTTACGATGTCGTCTCGGGCTGGAAACAGCACCGCCAGGACAACAAGCTCACGAAGAACCTTCCGTCCAAGCTCTACAACTGGACGGCCCGCAAGGTCACGGGCATCAAGCTCCACGACATGAACTGCGGCCTGAAGGCCTACAAGAACGAGGTGGTGAAAAGCATCGAGGTGTACGGCGAAATGCACCGCTACATCCCCTACCTCGCCAAGAACGCCGGCTACGGCAAGATCGGCGAGAAGCCCGTCCATCACCAGAAGCGCAAGTACGGAGTCTCCAAATTCGGTCTCGAGCGCTTCACGAACGGTTTCCTGGACCTGATGTCCCTGTGGTTCCTGTCCAAGTTCGGCAAGAAGCCGATGCACTTCTTCGGCACCACCGGCATCCTGATGTTCCTCATCGGTTTCGTGATGACCGTCTGGATCATCGTCGCCAAGCTCGTCCACCAGGCGCAGGGCGCGCACTACCGCGCCGTCACGGACCAGCCCCTCTTCTACCTGGCCCTCCTCGCCGTGGTCCTCGGCGCCATGTTCTTCCTGGCCGGCTTCCTCGGCGAAATGGTCTCCCGCTCCGCCACCACCCGCAACGACTACAACGTCAAGTCCCGTTTCTAAGCGGAACCTATCCATACAAAACGAAGAAGCCCGGTCGTCATTTGACGATCGGGCTTCCAAAAACGGCGGCTACCTACTCTCCCAACTGGTAGGTCAGTACCATCGGCGATGGTGAGCTTAACTTCTCTGTTCGGAATGGGAAGAGGTGGATCCTCACCGCTATAACCACCGTAATATATTACTTGAGAGAAAAGACCTCCGATTCGCCTTGCGGCTATTGTACAGTCAGAGTTCGCTTTTCCTTGGCTATCTTTCTCTTAGGAAAGTCTCTCGGGCAATTAGTACAGGTCAGCTGAGGACGTCGCCGCCCTTACACTTCCTGCCTATCAACGTGGTAGTCTCCCACGACCCTCAAGGGAATATTCATCT
>ONDF01000041.1 GCA_900316525.1 uncultured Bacteroidales bacterium | reverse complement strand
GTACTGGTCCACTATCGGTCTTCCGGGAGTGTTTAGCCTTGCGGGATGGTCCCCGCAGATTCGGACAGGATTCCACGTGCCCCGCCCTACTCAGGTGCCCCTCGCGCTCAAACGAACTTACCCGTACGGGACTGTCACCCTCTACGGTCGCTGTTTCCACAGCGTTCTGGTTCGTCGTTATCGCTTGATGAGAGGTCCTACAACCCCGGCACGTCCGTAAACGCACCGGTTTAGGCTCTGCCCCTTTCGCTCGCCACTACTCAGGGTATCGATGATTTCTTTCTCTTCCTCCGGGTACTAAGATGTTTCAGTTCCCCGGGTTCGCTCCATCTGTGATGGTAGCAGGTCTTCAACCTGCTGGGTTTCCCCATTCGGATATGCTCGGATCAAAACCTGTTTGCAGTTCCCCGAGCCTTTTCGCAGCTTACCACGTCCTTCCTCGCCTCCGGATAGCCTAGGCATCCACCGTTCGCTCTTCGTTTCTTTCCTAATGCTCTGCCCTTCTCATTCCCCCCAGTCTCGCGACTCGGAGGCGATCCAGGCAGCTTGTGAATCATTTCTGATTTGCTCTTGCCTTGAAATTGCAGTCCCTATACTCTCAGTTCGAAAAAACTTCTAAACTCTAGATTATACAGACTCTCTTTCTGTTTTTCTTTACCTCTTTGATCTTTTCTCTCAGTATTGTCAGTGAACTAAACCCTTTCTGAAACCGCATTTTTGCGTGCTCGTTTCAAACGGGACTGCAAAGGTAGAAACTTTTTTTGAACCGCCAAAACTTTTTTCAGTTTTTTTGAAAAAATTACCACTTCCCGGCATAATCGGCCCAATTTCGGACCTCCATGGCGGCATCCGGGAGGGTGCAGAAGGCGCGGATGTAGGCGGCGGCGAGCCGCGCGTCCGTCACGAGCGGGACATTGAAGTCCACGGCGGCGCGGCGAAGGTGGTATCCGTTGCCGAGCTCCGAGTGCGAGAAATTCTTGGGGTTGTTCACCACGAGATCGACCTTATGCTCCCGGATCAGGTCCAGGGCGGAAGGGGTCCCGTCGTCCGGCTCGTCCGGCCAGCGCACGCGTTGCGCGGGCACGCCATGTTCCTTTAAATATCGGCAGCTGCCGTCCGTGGCATACAGGGTATAGCCCTTCTCCGCGAGGGAGCGGCAGGCGGGCAGGAGTTCCGCCTTCTGGAAGGCGTCGCCCGTGGACAGGAGCACCGGCCCGGCCGGCACCCGGTGGCCCACCGACAGCATCGCCTTCAGCAGGGCCTCGTCGCTCGTGCGGCCCAGGCAGCCCACTTCGCCGGTGGACGCCATGTCCACGCCGGACACCGGGTCCGCCTGATGGAGCCGCGCGAAGGAGAACTGGGAGCACTTGACGCCCACATAGCCCAGGTCGAAGGGATCGGGCATCCAGGGCGAAGGATGCTGTCCCAGCATGCACCGCGTGGCCAGGCCGATGAGGTCCACCCGCCAGACCTTCGACACGAAGGGGAAGCTCCGGGAAGCCCGGAGGTTGCACTCGATGACCTTCAGGTCCAGGTCCGAAGAGAGGAACTGGATGTTGAACGGTCCCGTGATGTGCAGCTCGGACGCGATGGCCGCCGCCGTCTTCCGGATCCGGGACAGGACCGACCCGAACACCCGCTGGGCGGGGAACTGGATCGTGGCGTCGCCGGAATGGACCCCGGCGAACTCGACGTGCTCCGAGATGGCGCAGGCGAGGACGCGGCCGCCGTCGGCGACGGCGTCGCACTCGAGCTCCTGGCACCGCTGCAGGAACGCGCTGACGACGACGGGATGCTCCTCCGAGACCTCGGCGGCCCGCTCCAGGCAGGCGGTGAGGTCCTCGGCGGAATAGCACACGTTCATCGCCGCGCCCGACAGGACATAGGAGGGCCGCACCAGCACGGGGAAGCCCACTTCGCCGATGAAGCGGTCGATGTCGGCCCGGGTGGTCATCGCCTTCCAGCGGGGCTGGTCGATGCCCAGGCGGTCCACCACTTCGGAGAACTTGCCGCGGTCCTCGGCCCGGTCGATATCGGCCGCCGAGGTGCCCAGGATGCGGATTCCGCAGCGGTCCAGCGGCAGGGCCAGGTTGTTGGGAATCTGGCCGCCCACGCTGACGACCACGCCGTCGGGACGCTCCCGCATGCAGATCTCCCACACCGTTTCCAGGCTCAGCTCGTCGAAGTAGAGCCGGTCGCAGGTGTCATAATCGGTGGAGACCGTTTCCGGGTTGTAATTGACCACGATCGCCTTCCGGCCGTTCTCGCGGAGGGTGCGGACCGTGCTCACGGCGCACCAGTCGAACTCCACGCTGCTGCCGATGCGGTAGGCGCCGGAGCCCAGCACGATGACGCTGCGGCCCGGATCTTCCGGCTCGACGTCGTCGCAGGTGCCCTGATAGGTCAGGTACAGGTAGTTGGTGACGGCGGGGAATTCCGCCGCGAGGGTGTCGATCTGCTTGACCGACGGGCGGATGCCCAGCTCGACGCGGCGCGCGCGCACGGCTTCCTCGCCGAGGTGGAACACCCGGCCGATCTGGATGTCGGAAAAGCCTTCCACCTTCGCCTGCCGCAGGAGGTCGTACGGGACGTCCTCCAGCGAGGCGCAGGCCTCCAAGGCCCGGTAGGTGGCTTCGATATGGGCCAGCTTGTCCAGGAACCAGCGGTCGATGTGCGTGAGCGCATGGATCCGGTCCACGGTGTAGCCCGACTCGAAGGCCGCGGCGATGGCGAAGATGCGCGTGTCCGTGGGATGCGACAGCGCGAAATCCAGGTCCTCCGTCACGTACGGCTTGTTGCAGACGAAGCCGTTGGCGCCCTGGCCGATCATCCGGATGCCCTTCTGGATGGCCTCCTCGAAGGTCCGGCCGATGGCCATCACCTCGCCGACGCTCTTCATGCCGGGGCCGATGTCCCGGGAGACGCCCTTGAACTTCGCCAGGTCCCAGCGCGGGATCTTCACGACGACATAGTCCAGGGCCGGCTCGAAGAAGGCCGGCGTCGTCTTCGTGACCGCGTTCTTGAGCTCGTGCAGGCCGTAGCCCAGGCCCAGCTTCGCCGCCACGGCAGCCAGCGGATAGCCCGTCGCCTTGGACGCCAGGGCCGAGGAGCGGCTGAGCCGCGCATTGACCTCGATCACCCGGTAGTCCTCGCCGTCGGGGCTGAAAGCGTACTGGACGTTGCACTCGCCGACAATGCCCAGATGCCGGACAATGTCGATGGAGGTCTTCCGCAGGAAATGGTATTCGTCGTTGGTGAGGGTCTGCGAGGGGGCGACGACGATGCTCTCGCCGGTATGGATCCCGAGCGGGTCCACGTTCTCCATGTTGCAGACCGTGATGCAGTTGTCGAAGCGGTCGCGGACCACCTCGTATTCGATTTCCTTCCACCCGCGCAGGGATTTCTCCACAAGCACCTGGGGCGAGAAGGTGAAAGCCTTGGTGGCGACGGCGTCCAGCTGGACCTCGTCCTCGCAGAAGCCGGAGCCGAGCCCGCCCAGGGCGTAGGCCGCCCGGATGATGACGGGATAGCCCACCTCGCGGGCGGCGGCACGGGCCTCTTCAAGGGTCGTCGCCGCATGCGAACGGATGGTCTTCACGCCGATCTCGTCCAGCCGGGCCACGAACAGTTCGCGGTCCTCCGTGTCGATGATAGTTTCCACGGGGGTTCCCAGCACCTGCACGCCGTAGCGCTTCAGGACGCCGCTGCGGAACAGGGCCACGCCGCAGTTGAGCGCAGTCTGGCCGCCGAAGGAAAGAAGGATGCCGTCCGGGCGCTCCTTCTGGATGACTTTCTCCACGAACGCCGGTGTCACCGGCAGGAAATACACCTCGTCGGCCACGCCTTCCGAGGTCTGGACCGTCGCGATGTTGGGGTTCACGAGGACGGTCCGGATGCCTTCCTCGCGCAGGGCCTTGAGGGCCTGCGAACCGCTGTAGTCGAATTCTCCGGCCTCGCCGATCTTCAGCGCGCCCGAGCCCAGGATGAGCACTTTCCGGATCATAGCAGGGACAGGAAATCATCGAACAGGAACTCCGTGTCCACGGGTCCGCCGGAGGCTTCCGGGTGGAACTGCGTGGCGAAGAAGGGCTTCGAGCGGTGCCGGATGCCCTCGTTGGTTCCGTCGTTCAGGTTGACAAAGAAAGGTTCCCAGTCCGCCGGCAGCGTGGTCGGATCCACGGCATACCCGTGGTTCTGGGAGGTGATGTAGCAGCGGTCCGTGCCCACGCGACGCACGGGTTGGTTGTGGCTGCGATGGCCGTACGGCAGCTTGAACGTCTTCGCGCCCGCCGCCAGGGCCATCAGCTGGCTCCCGAGGCACACGCCAAAGACCGGGCGGTCACCCTGCAGCGCCTGGCGCAGATGGGCGATGGTCTCCGTGCACACGGCCGGGTCGCCCGGACCGTTGGACAGGAACAGGCCGTCATAGTCCATCCCCGTGAAGTCGTAGTCCCACGGCACCCGCACCACCTCGACGCCCCGGGAAACCAGGCACCGCAGGATATTGTGCTTGACGCCGCAGTCCACCAGGACCACCCGCTTCGGGCCCTTTCCATAATGGAGGACTTCTTGGCAGCTGACCTGGGCGACCAGGTTCTCCGGCAGATTCTCACGTCGACCGCAAGCGGCCTCCTCAGAATGACAACCGTCGATGACGATTTCACCCGGCATGACGCCTTCTTCGCGGATCATGCGGGTGAGGGCGCGGGTGTCGATGCCGGAGATGCCCGGCACGTGTTCCCGCTTGAGCCAGTCGCCGAGGCTTTCGACGGCGTCCCAGTGGCTGTAGTTCTCGCTGTAATCGGCGATTACGAGGCCGCGGACATGGATCCTTTCGGACTCGGCGCGGAGGGAGAGCCCGTCCGGGCCCGTGCTCATGTCGGGCGTCCCGTAGTTGCCCACGAGCGGGTAGCTGACGCAGAGGATCTGCCCCTGGAAAGAGGGGTCCGTGAGGCTTTCGGGATACCCCACCATCGAGGTGGAGAACACCACCTCGCCGGTCGCCGGGCCGTCGTAACCGAAGCTCCAGCCTTCCAGGACCCGGCCGTTGCCGAGCCGGAGCTTTGCCGGTTTCCTTGTCATTTCGAGCTTGCCCTCCTTGTCATTTCGAGCTTGTCGAGAAATCTGTTAACGGATCAGCGTCCCGCCGTCCGTGAGGAGGACGGAACTGTGGCAGATGCGGACCTCGGCCGCGCCCTTGGCGAGGGCGTCGAAGGCCTGGTCCAGCTTGGGGATCATCCCGTCGGCGACGATGCCGCGGGCCTTCAGGGAGGCGTACGTATCCTTGTCGATGAAAGGAATCACGCTGGAAGGGTCGTTCCGGTCCTCCAGGACGCCCGGCTGCTCGAGGCAGGTCGTCAGACCGGCGCCGAGGGCGGCGGCCACGGAGGACGCGACCGTGTCGGCATTCGTGTTCAGCAGCTGGCCCGCGCCGTCGTGGTTGATGGCGCAAAGGACCGGCGTCAGGCCGTTGTCCAGCAGCAGCTGCAGGAATTCCGTCCGGACGCTCGCAGGCGAAACGTCGCCCACCCAGCCGAAATCGACCGTCCGGCCGTCGGACAGGGTGAGGGGCGGCCGCTTGGACGCCGTGATGACGGAGCCGTCGCAGCCGGACAGGCCGATGGCGTCGCACCCCGCGGCCTGCAGGAGGGAAACCACCCGCTTGTTGCACCAGCCGGCGTAGACCATCGTCACGACCTGCAGGGTGGCGTCGTCCGTCACCCGCCGGCCTTCATACTTGACCGGCTCGATGCCGAGGGCCTTCTGGAAACGGCCGGCGAGGGCGCCGCCGCCATGGACCAGGACCTTGGGCCCTTCCAGGGCCGCGAAATCCCGGCAGAAAGCCTCCAGCAGGGCGTCGTCGTCCAGGACCTGCCCGCCGCATTTCACCACCCGGATCATAGCGACTGGAGCAGCATCTTGAGGACGGTCTGGGCGGAGACCACGCGGTTCGCCGCCTCCGGAATCACCAGGGAGCGCGGGCTCTCGATGACGTCGTCGGACACGATCATGTTGCGGCGCACCGGCAGGCAGTGCATGAAGAAGGCGTCGTTGGTGAGGGCCATCTTCTCCTTGGTCACGGTCCAGCCCATGTCATAGTTCACGACCTTGCCGTAGATGTCCTCCCGGTACGGGGCCCAGTTCTTCGCGTACACGAAATCCGCGCCCGCGAGGGCCTCGTCCTGGTCGTGCGTCACTTTCGCGTTGCCCACGAACTCGGGCGCGAGGTCGTAGCCTTCCGGATTGGCGATCACGAAGTCGTAGTCCGTCATGGACATGCCCTCCGCGAAGGAGTTCGGGACGGCCTGCGGCAGCGCCCGCGGATGCGGGGCCCAGGTCATCACGACCTTCGGACGGGGTTTCGTCTTGTACTCTTCGATGGTGATGATGTCCGCGAAGGTCTGCAGCGGATGCCGGATGGCGGCCTCCATGCTGAAGACCGGCTTGCCGGAATACTGGATGAACTGGTTCAGGATCACCTCGTTGTAGTCGTCGTCCCGGGACTCGAAGCGGGCGAAGGAGCGGACGCCGATCATGTCGCACATCGAGCCCATCACGGGGATCGCTTCCAGGATGTGCTCGCTCTTGTCCCCGTCCATCACCACGCCGCGGCCGGTCTCGAGCTTCCAGGCGCCCTGGTTCACGTCCAGGACGATGGGGTTCATCCCCAGGTTCAAGGCGGCCTTCTGGGTGCTCAGGCGCGTGCGCAGGCTGTTGTTGAAGAACACGAGGAGGACGGTCTTGTTATGGCCGAGCGCCTGGTCCGCGAAGGGGTTCGCCTTCACGTAGGCGGCCTCGGCGAGGGCGGCCTTCAGGTCGCCCAGCTGCTTCATGCTGGTAAAATGCTTCATTTCGTCAATGCTTTCCAGGCTTCCACGAACTGCCGGGCGCCCTCCTCGGGAAGGTTCAAGGCGGGAAGAAGCCGGATGACGTTCTCCCCGGAAGCGCCGGTGAAAATGTGTTTCTCATACAGGAGCCGGTCCCGGAGGCCCTTGAATTCGGGCTTGATCTCCAGGCCGATCATCAGGCCGCGGCCCCGGTATTCCTTCAGGGCGGGGTCGCCGACGAGCTGCGATTCGAACCAGGCGCCCAGCTTCTCCGCCTTCGCGACCAGGCCCTCCGCCTCGATGACCTCGAGGACGGCGATGGCCGCCGCGCAGGCGATGTGGTTGCCGCCGAAGGTCGTGCCCAGCAGGCCGTAGGAGGCCTGGATGGCCGGGTTGATGAGGACGGCGCCGATGGGGATGCCGCCGGCGAGGCCCTTGGCCATCGTGATGAGGTCCGCCTCCACGCCCGCATACTGGTGGGCGAAGAACCGGCCGGTCCGGCCGCAGCCGGACTGGATCTCGTCCAGCACGAGGAGCGTGCCGGTGCGGTCGCACAGGGCCCGGAGGTCCTGCAGGAACGAATCGGACGGGAGCTTGATGCCCGCGACGCCCTGGATGCCTTCGATGATGACGGCGGCATAAGCGTTCGTGGACAGTTCTTTCTCCGCGGCGGCGAGGTCCCCCAGGGGGACGAACGTCACCTTGTCCGTGCCGTTGAAGGGAGCGCGGATCTTGGGATTGTCCGTGACGCTCACGGCGCCGGCCGTACGGCCGTGGAAGGCCCCGCCGAAGGCGAGGACCTTGGAACGGCCGGTATGGAACGAAGCCAGCTTCAGCGCGTTCTCGTTGGCCTCCGCCCCGCTGTTGCACAGGAACAGGTGGTAGGCGTCATAGCCGCTGATCTTTCCGAGTTTCTGCGCCAGGGCGTCCTGCAGGCCGTTCTGCACGGCGTTCGAGTAGAAGCCCAGCTTGCCGATCTGCTCCCGGATCGCCGCCACGTAATGCGGGTGGCTGTGCCCGATGCTGATCACGGCGTGGCCGCCGTACAGGTCCAGGTACTCCTGGCCCGCGGCGTCCCACAGCGTGGAACCCTGCCCGCGCACGGGCTCGATGTTCCACCGTTTGTATACGTTAAATAAGTCCATATCAGAATGCGGAAGCTTTCAGGCGGAGGCCGGCGTTTTCGGGGAGGGAGAACAGGAGGTTCATGTTCTGCACGGCCTGGCCGGAGGCGCCTTTGAGGAGATTGTCGATGACGGAGGTGACGACGAGCTGGCCGTCGTGCATCTCCAGGGAGATCAGGCACTTGTTCGTGTTGACCACCTGCTTGAGGTCCACGGAACCGGGGAGCACGTGCGTGAAGGCCGCATCGGCATAGAAATTCTTGTACAGGGCCGTCACTTCCTCCGGGGAGAGGGCGCAGGCGGTCTCGGCGACGGCGAAGATGCCGCGGGGGAAATCGCCCCTGACGGGGATGAAATGCAGGTTTTCCCCGACGCCCAGGTTGCGGCGGATTTCCGCCAGGTGCTGGTGCGTGAGGACTTTATAGGTCGACAGGTTGTTGTCCCGCCAGCTGAAGTGCGTCGTGGGCGCGGGCTTGACGCCGGCGCCGGTGGAGCCGGTGACGGCCTGCACGTGCACGTCGCCCCCGAGGAGGCCGGCCTTCGCCAGTGGCAGGAGCGCCAGCTGGATGGCCGTCGCGAAGCAGCCCGGGTTGGCCACTTTTTCCGCCCCCAGGATCCGGTTCCGGTTGAGTTCCGGAAGGCCATAGACATAGCCGTCGGACTCGTCGCGGAAGTCCTGGGCCAGGTCCACGACCTTGAGCCCGGCGGGGCAGGGATGTTCCTCCCAGAAAGCGCGGCTCTTGCCATGGGCCTGACACAGGAAGAGGACATCGATCCCTTCCAGGTCGACGACGTCGGTAAAGACGAGGTCGGTGTCGCCCACGAGGCCGGGATGGTATTCCGCCACGGGCTTCCCCGCCTGGCTCTCGGAATGGATCCAGGCGATTTCGGCCGCCGGATGGTTCACCAGCAGCCGGACCAGTTCGCCGGCGGTATAGCCGGCGCCCCCGATGATACCCGCGCGGATCATGCTTCCTCCCCCGGATGGTGGATGGTCAGATGCTCCTTGGGGTCGTACAGGAGACCCGTGCACAGGCACATCCGGTACTCGCGGTCCTTCAGGATGCCGAAGTGGCGGCAGCCCTCGCAGCCCTTCCAGAACTCGGGATCGTCCGTGAGCTCGGAGAACGGGACGGGACGGAAGCCGAACTCGTAGTTCATCTTCATCACCGCCGCGCCGGTGGTGATGGAGAAGATCTTGGCGTCCGGGAAGAGTTTCCGGGACAGGATGAACGTCTGCTCCTTGATCTTCTTGGCGAGGCCCATCCCGCGGAACTTGTGCGCGACGATGAGGCCGGAGTTCGCGACGAAGCTCTTGCCGCCCCAGGACTCGATGTAGGAGAAGCCGGCGAATTCGCCGTCCTCGGTGAGGGCGATCACGGCCTTGCCCGCGCGTATTTTTTCATTGATGTATTCTGGGGACCGGTTCGCGATACCCGTTTTCCGCTCCAGGGAGGAGATGTAAATTTCTTGACAGATGGCCTCAGAATAGGCCGTGTGGCACTCTTGGGCCACCATGACTTGGAATTCCATAAACGCGTTCGTTGTACTAACCGGGGACAAAATTAAAATTTTTTTTCATATTATGCAAATATTTCCAATAAAAATGCATACCTTTGCAGAAAACAGGATAGATATCCACGAAATATGCAGAACAACACCAAAATCCGACAGCAGGCCATCCTGGAAATCATCCAGGCCGGACCCGTGTTCAGCCAGGAGGAACTGGCCACCCGCCTGAAGGAGGCCGGCATCGCCTCCACCCAGGCCACCCTGTCCCGCGACTTGAAAGCCCTCCGGATCTCCAAGGTTCCCGGCGAAGGCTATGTCGTGCCGGCCCGCGGCCGGAACCTCTCCGTCGACTTCACTTCCGGCATCCTCCGGATCCAGTTTTCCGCAAACCTCGGCGTGATCCGCACCCGGCCGGGCCTGGCGAACGCCGTCGCCGTCCTCATCGACAACCACGTGGTGGGCCCGGTCCTCGGGACCATCGCCGGGGACGACACGATCCTCCTGATTCTCCGGGAAGGATCCACCCCCGAAGGCGTGCTCGACGCCCTCACTTCCCTTTTCCCTGAAATCAAAAACCGTTACATAGCATGAAAATCGTCGTCGCTTACAGCGGAGGCCTGGACACCTCCTATACCGTGATGTATCTGGCCAACCAGGGCCATGAAGTCTACGCCGCCTGCGCGGATACCGGCGGGTTCTCCCCCGCCCAGCTCAAGAAGAACGAAGAAAACGCCTACAAGCTGGGCGCGAAGGCGTACGCCACCCTGGACGTCAAGGATGAATATTATGAGAAGAGCCTGAAATACATGGTGTACGGCAACGTCCTCCGGGGCGGCACCTATCCCATCTCCGTCTCCTCGGAACGCATCTTCCAGGCCATCGCCATCGCCCGCTACGCCAAGGAGGTCGGGGCCGACGCGATCGCCCACGGCTCCACCGGCGCCGGCAACGACCAGGTCCGGTTCGACATGACCTTCCAGGTGATGTGCCCCGAGATGCAGATCATCACCCTCACCCGCGACCGGGCCCTCAGCCGCCAGGAAGAGGTGGACTACCTCAACGGCCACGGCTTCCCGGCCGATTTCGCCAAGCTCAAGTACTCCTACAACGTGGGCCTCTGGGGCACGTCCATCTGCGGCGGCGAACTGCTGGATTCTGCGCAGGGCCTCCCCGAATCGGCCTACCTGAAGCCGGTCACCAAGTCCGGCGAGAAGACGGTGAAGCTCGGGTTCGAGAAGGGCCAGCTCGTCGCCGTGGACGGGAAGACCTTCGACTCCCCCGTCGCCGCCATCCAGGCCCTGGAAGCTTCCGTCGAAGGCTACGGCCTCGGCCGGGACATCCACGTCGGAGACACCATCATCGGCATCAAGGGCCGGGTGGGCTTCGAAGCCGCCGCGCCGATGCTCATCATCGCCGCCCACAAGTACCTGGAGAAATACACCCTGTCCAAGTGGCAGCAGTACTGGAAGGACCAGGTGGGCACCTGGTACGGGATGTTCCTCCACGAGAGCCAGTACCTGGAGCCGGTGATGCGCGACATCGAGGCGATGCTCGAGTCCAGCCAGCGCTACGTGACCGGCACCGTGATCGTGAACTACGGGCCCAAGCAGTTCGAGACCGTGGGCGTCGAGAGCGTCAACGACCTCGTGAAGACCAAGTTCGGCGAGTACGGCGAGATGCAGAAGGGATGGACCGCGGAAGACGCGAAGGGCTTCATCAAGGTCCTGTCCACCCCGCTGCGGGTGTACTACAACCGGCACGAGGACGAGCTGTTATGACGGACCTTCTCCGGCAGATGATCGCCATCCCCTCGCTCAGCGGGGACGAGAAGGCGGTCGCCGACTTCCTCCAGGCGCGGCTCGCCGCCGAGGGGTTCGCCCCGCACCGCTGTGGCAACAACCTCTGGTGCGCCGCCGGCCAGGGACCGGTCGTCCTCATCGACGCGCACATCGACACGGTGAAGCCCGTCGCCGGGTGGACCCGGGACCCGTTCGCGCCCGCCGTCGAGGACGGCCGGCTGTACGGTATCGGGAGCAACGACGACGGCGCATCGGTCGTCGCGCTCATCGAGGCGTTCAAGCGCCTCACCGCCAAGCCGCAGCCCTACACGCTGGTCCTCTCGCTGTCCGCGGAGGAGGAGTCCAGCGGCCGCAACGGCCTCGAGATCTCCCTGCAGGAGATCGAGGCGGCCTGCGGCCCCGTCGCCTGCGGCGTGTTCGGCGAGCCGACCTCGCTGGAGATGGTCGTGGCGGAAAAGGGACTGATGGTGCTGGACTGCGCCGTGAAAGGCGTCGCCGGACACGCGGCGCGGAACACAGGCGTCAATGCCATCTATAAGGCCCTTCCGGCCATCGAATGGTTCCGGAACAAGCAGTTCGAGAAGGTCTCCGACTTCCTGGGCCCGGTCAAGATGACGGTGACGCAGATCAACGCCGGCACGCAGCACAACGTGATTCCCGACCTGTGCACCTTCGTCGTGGACATCCGTTCCAATGGGCTGTATACCAACGAGGAACTCCTGGAACTGATCCAGGCGGAAGCCCCTTGCGAGGTGAAGGCGCGCTCCACGCGGCTGCACGGCTCATCCATCGCGAAGGACCACCCGCTGGTGCAACGGGGGCTCGCCCTCGGCCTCCCGGCCGTCGGCTCGCCCACCCTCTCCAACCAGGCTCTCTGCCGCTTCCCCTCCGTCAAGCTCGGCCCCGGCGACTCCCCCCGCTCCCACACGGCGAACGAGTACGTGATGGTCGACGACATCGCCAAGGCGGTGGATATTTATGTATCTTTGCTGGACCAATTGGTTGTGTAATATGAAAATTTGGTCGAAAGGATTCGATAACGCGCCGGAGATCGACGCTTTCACGGTCGGGAAGGACCGGGAACTGGATTTGATGCTGGCCCCGTGGGACATTCTCGGGACGATGGCCCATATCACGATGCTGTCCGAGGTGGGCCTGCTGGGGAAAGACGACCTGGCGGTTCTCCTTCCGGAGCTGAAGAAACTGCACCAGGAGGCCGTGGAAGGCCGGTTCACCATCGAAGGGGAAGATGTCCATTCGGAGGTGGAGGCCCGGCTCATCACCGCGCTCGGCGACGTGGGCAAGAAGGTCCATACGGGCCGCTCGCGGAACGACCAGGTGGCCATGGACATCAAGCTGTTCACCCGGGCCCGGCTCGAGAAGACCGTGGGCAAGGTCGCTGCGCTGTTCAAGCTGCTGCAGGAGAAGTCCGAGGAACTGAAAGACGTCCTGATGCCGGGCTACACGCACCTGCAGGTGGCGATGCCTTCCTCCTTCGGCCTGTGGCTGGGCGCCTACGCGGAGAGCCTCGCCGACGACCTGGTGATGCTCAAGGCGGCGTGGGACGTGACCGACGAGAACCCCCTCGGCAGCGCCGCGGGGTACGGCTCGTCGGCCCCGCTGAACCGCGCCCGCACCACCGAGCTCCTGGGCTTCGAAACCCTCGACTATAACAGCATCTACGCGCAGATGTCCCGCGGCCGGGGCGAGCGGATGGTCGCCCAGGCGTACGGCGCCGTGGCCGAGACCATCGGTCGGCTCGCCGTGGACGGCTGCCTGTTCACCAGCCAGAACTTCGGCTTCATCCACCTGCCGGACGCCTTCACGACCGGCTCCAGCATCATGCCCCAGAAGAAGAATCCCGACGTGTTCGAGCTCGTCCGGGGCCACTGCAACCGCATCCAGGGCATCCCCGCGATGCTGCGGCACATCACCGGCAACCTCCCGTCGGGCTACTTCCGCGACATGCAGCTCCTGAAGGAAGTGTACCTGCCGATGTTCGACGAGCTGGACAGCTGCCTGGACATCCTGTGCTTCGCCCTCCCGGGCATCACCGTGACGGAAGGGCTGATGGACAAGCCCTTGTATGCGCAGGCTTTCTGCGTGGAGGAGGTGAACCGCCTCGTGGAGGCCGGCGTCCCCTTCCGCGACGCCTACCGCCAGGTGGGCCTCGCCGTGCAGGACGGCACCTTCCACTACGAGGGCGAACTCCACCACACGCACGAGGGTTCCATCGGCAACCTGTGCACCGCCCAGGTCCGGGCGAAGTTCCAGGCCCGGCTCGCCGCCTTCCCCTTCGACCGTGTAAACCAAGCCGTTGAAAATCTCGTCAAGAATGCGTAATTTTGTGGAAACACAAAGAACGCATGGAAGACAAGAAACCTGTATCGCTCCCGGAAAATGCGCAGCGTGAGCTGAAGCCCGGCGAGAAGTACGTCCCCATCCTGGACCCGGCGAAGAAGTATGCCGAGGTCACCCCGTATTCCGTCTGTCTCGGCATCCTGATGGTGGTGCTGTTCTCCGCCGCCGCGGCCTACCTCGGCCTCAAGGTCGGGCAGGTGTTCGAGGCGGCGATCCCGATCGCCATCATCGCCGTGGGCCTCACCAGCGCCCTCAAGAAGAACGACGGACTCGCCCAGAACGTCATCATCCAGTCCATCGGCGGCTGCTCCGGCGCCGTCGTGGCGGGCGCCATCTTCACCCTCCCGGCCATCTACATCCTCGGGGTGGAGGTCAATTTCTGGCAGATGTTCCTCAGCTCCCTGCTGGGCGGCGTGCTGGGCATCCTGTTCCTGATTCCTTTCCGCAAGTATTTCGTGAAGGAGATGCACGGCAAGTATCCGTTCCCGGAGGCCACGGCGACGACGCAGGTCCTTGTGAGCGGTGAAAGCGGCGGCTCCTCGGCGAAGACGCTCGTGTGGGCCGGCCTCATCGGCGGTCTGTACGACTTCCTCGTCGCCACCTTCGGCACCTGGGCGGAAACCCTGTCCACCACCGTGATGGGCTGGGGCCAGGCCGTGGCCGACAAGGCCAAGGTCGTGCTGAAGATCAACACCGGCGCGGCCGTGCTGGGCCTCGGCTACATTGTGGGCCTCAAGTACGCCTTCATCATCTGCTGCGGATCCCTGCTCGTGTGGCTCGTGATCATCCCGCTGATGAACCTCATCTGGGGCGGCAGCGTGATCGACCTGATGGGCACGGGCGTGATGACGACCATCGGCGAGATGGCCCCGGAGCAGATCTTCAAGGACTACGCGCGCCACATCGGCATCGGCGGTATCGCGACCGCCGGCATCATCGGCATCATCAAGAGCTTCGGCGTCATCAAGAGCGCCGCGGGCCTGGCGGTCTCCGAGTTCAAGCGCAAGCCCGGCGCCACGACCGAAAAAGTCGAGCGTACGGACGAGGACCTGCCGATGAAGACCATCGTCTGGGGCGTGGTCATCGCCCTCCTCGCCATCTTCGCCTATTTCGCCCTCGGCGGCGTCGTGAATAATGTCTGGCAGGCCATCGTGGGCCTTCTCATCGTGGCCATCGTGTCCTTCCTGTTCACGACGGTGGCGGCCAACGCCATCGCCATCGTGGGCACGAACCCGGTGTCCGGCATGACGCTGATGACGCTCATCATCGCTTCCCTGATTCTCGTGGCCGTGGGCCTGAAGGGCAACGCCGGCATGGCCGCCGCCCTCATCATCGGCGGTGTCGTGTGCACGGCCCTGTCGGTCGCGGGCTCGTTTATTACTGATTTGAAAATCGGTTACTGGATTGGCTCCACGCCCAAGAAGCAGGAGGGCTGGAAGTTCCTCGGCGTCGCGGTCTCGGCCGTGACGGTGTGCGGCGTGATGCTGGTGCTGAACAAGACCTACGGCTTCACCGGCGACCAGGCCCTCGTGGCTCCGCAGGCCAATGCGATGGCGGCGGTGATTCAGCCGATGATGAACGGCGGCGGCGCCCCGTGGCTGCTGTACGGCATCGGCGCGGCCATCGCCCTCCTTCTCACGCTCTTCAAGGTGCCGGCCCTGCCGTTCGCCCTGGGCATGTTCATCCCCATCGACCTGAACCTCCCGCTGCTGGTGGGCGGCGCCATCTCCTGGTACGTGAGCACGCGCTCCAAGGACGCCGCGGTCAATACGGCCCGTCAGGAGAAGGGCACGCTCATCGCCTCCGGCTTCATCGCCGGCGGCGCCCTCATGGGCGTGGTGAGCGCCATCCTCCGCTTCGCGAACGTGGACCTGTTCCTCACGGAGTGGAATGCCGCATACGGCGAGGCGATCGCCATCGTGCCGTTCCTGCTGCTGATTGCGTATATGGTCTATTCGTCAATGAAAGTTAAGAAATAAAAGATGGGGAGAGGGTATTATGGAAAAGATACTTGATCGTTTTTTGAGGTATGTGGCTGTGGACACACAGTCGAATGAGGAGTCGGAGAGCCAGCCGTCAACGGCGAAGCAGCTGAACCTGCTGCGGATGCTGTGCGCGGAGCTGAATGCGATGGGCGTGGAGGCCACGCTGGATGAGTTCGGGTATGTGATGGGAAGCATCCCGTCCAATGTGGAGGCGAAGGTGCCGGCCATCGGCTTCATCGCCCACGTCGATACGGCTCCGGACGCCTCGGGCGCGGACATCAAGCCGCAGATCGTGGAGAACTACGACGGCGGGGAGATCGCCCTTGCCGGCGTGCCGGGCCTGGCGCTGAAGCCGTCCGAGTTCCCGGAAATGCTGCATTATGTGGGCCAGACGCTGATCACGACCGACGGCACGACGCTCCTCGGCGCCGATGACAAGGCCGGCGTCGCGGAGATCATGGACGCGGTCCAGTACATCGTGGCGCATCCCGAATTCAAGCATGGGCCCATCAAGATCGGGTTCACCCCCGACGAGGAAATCGGCCGCGGCGTCGTGAAGTTCGACGTCCCCCGCTTCGGCGCGGACTACGCGTACACGATGGACGGCGGCGAGATCGGCGAACTGGAGTTCGAGAACTTCAACGCCGCATCGGCCAAGATCCACATCCAGGGCCGGAACGTGCACCCGGGCTACGCGAAGGGCAAGATGAAGAACGCCATCCACATCGGCCAGGAACTTTGCGCCCTGCTGCCCGTGGACCAGCGCCCGGAATACACCGAGGGCTACGAGGGATTCTTCCACCTGATCGCCTTCAACGGCTCGGTGGAGGAAGCGGACATCGCCTACATCATCCGCGACCACGACCGCGCGAAGTTCGAGGCGAAGAAGGTCATGATGGGCCAGGCCGTCGATTTCATCAACCAGAAGTACGGCGAGGGCACGGCGGCGCTGAACCTCCGCGACCAGTACTACAACATGCGCGAGCAGGTGGAACCGCACTACTTCGTGGTGGAAAAGGCCGTGAAGGCGATGGAAATGGCGGGCTTCCCGGCCAAAATCCAGCCCATCCGCGGCGGCACCGACGGCGCGAACCTCTCCTTCAAGGGCCTCCCCTGCCCGAACATCTTCGCCGGCGGCCTGAACTTCCACGGCAAGATGGAGTTCGTCCCGCTGGAAAGCATGGTCTCCGCCTCCAAGGTCATCCTGAACATCATTTCCCTCTTCGCGGAGTAGGTTTTCCGGGCAAGTCCGTCCTTTGGCGGCGTTCCGCTTAACCATTTGGCAGATAAGCATTTACAAGATTTTCCCTGGTGCATTTTCACCAGGGATTTTTGTTTAATTCACTGAATTTCAGCATGTTAATCGGCACGCCGCCAAACATCCCGCATTCCTTTGTACACTGCTTGTGTGTACAAAGAATCTGCCTCCCAGGCAGGTTTCCGTGTACACTTCTCCCGGAATCAAGTCTTTATCGGCCTGTTTGGAGGAGATGTGTACAGAAAAAAGGCCCCTAACCCCCATATCGCTGTACACATGAGCAGCGTACAAAGATCTCTTGTTCCCATTGTCAGAAATAATCCTTATCTTTGCAGTCCGTTCCGCCCCTTCGCGGACCGGCCATCGCCCTGGTGGTGAAATGGTAGACACGAGGGACTTAGACACAACTTGAGTGCACTCTCCGAAAGGAGGGATGTAGAATGTCGTAAATTCAAGGAAGCCTTAGCAGGTCATGCTGATGGTAATCTTGAGCCAAGCCTCCAACAGGAGGAAGGTGCAGAGACTAGACACGACACACCTAATGGACCCGGTCCGATGGTGAAGGAATAGTCCAGACCCCAAACAGGCACGCCGAGAGGCCCGCCTGATGGCGAAAGCCACAGTGGTACGAAAATCCCTTGGCCCGAAACGGCCGTGCGGGTTCGATTCCCGCCCGGGGCACCTAGAGATGTTTTTGAAGTTTTTCAAGCATTTCTTGCAAACGGAAAAGTCTAACAATTAGCGAGTTGCTGTTGTTAGACTTTTTTTAATGGTGCTTGGTATTTCGGAAAATAGCTTGTATTTTTGTCTTGTAAATAGTTTTTACAAGCTATGGCAGTAACATTCTATCTTTTCACGAGGCCGGACAAGAAAGGCGATCACCCAATTTACACATCCATCTATCTCAATGGGTGCAGGTTCTGTTCCAGTATAGGGTACAGCATCAGCCCCAATAAATGGGATGACGAGAAAATGAAGGTGAAACACGGTGCAAGCAATGCCAGGAAGGTTCCGTTCAATACCATCAACTCCAGGATATCGGCAATCTCTTCCAAGTTCGACACCCTTGAGGCCAACAATGCGAAGCTGACCAAGGAACAGATCAAGAAGCAGCTTGCAGAAGTAATAGGGAGGCAAGTTAAGGGAGAAGAGGCAGAGGAAAGCGGCTCGGTCGGCTTCTTCAAACACTTCGATGAGTTCATTCTCGATGGGAAACTAAACCACAAATGGGCTTTGAATACCGTCAAGAAGTGGGGAACGCTGCGCAGTCATATGTCCAAATTCAACAAGGACATTACCCTTGATGATTTCGATAAGGAGACTCTTGACGCATACGTACGCTTCGGTGCAACGGAAATCAACATGCTCGATGTTTCCGTCAGAAAAGAATTGAGTCTCCTCCGCTGGTATCTAGGTTGGTGTGTCGAGAAGGGATATACCACGAACCAAGTTTTCTCGAGATATCGTGCAAGGCTCAAGGATACAAAGAAGCCGGTGATCTTCCTTGAGAAAGATGAACTTCTGAAGCTTTATGAATTCAAGATTCCCAAGAATGGAACGGAGGTTACCCTCCATAAAATGGATGGCGAAGAGTATAAAAAGACAGTCACAGAGAAGGCTTCCCTTGATAAAGTAAGGGATCTGTTCTGCTTCTGCTGCTTTACGTCCCTGCGGTATTCTGATCTTGCCCAGCTACAGCGTACGAACATCCAAGATGGATATATCAGTTTGACTACCATCAAAACGGACGATCCCGTCAATATTCCTGTCAATGAGATGGCCCAAGCTATTCTGGACAAATATGCCGCATTCGACTTCGACGGACTGGCCCTTCCTGTCATCAGCAACCAGAAGATGAACCAGTATCTCAAGGATATCTGTGAGTTGTGCGAGTTCACCTCGCCGGTAACAGTAGTTCAATACATTGACGGGAAACGAAAAGATGTTTGTTTCCCCAAATGGAAATTGATCGCCACCCATGCTGCACGAAGGACATTCATCTGTACCGCTTTGGCCGCAGGAATAGCGCCTCAAGTCATCATGAAATACACGGGGCATTCTGACTATAAGGCGATGAAGCCGTACATCGAAGTTGCGGAAAGGACAAAGGATGACGCAATGAAGACCTTCTCCAACTACCTCAAATAGCTTGCGTTATGAATATCCTTCTCACAATCGTTTACTTGCTCTCGGCGGCTCTTCTTGTGTGGTTCGTCTATTGGTCGTTCAAGAATCCGGACCACTTCCTTCTCCTGGACAACAAATACAGGATGATGGTGAAGATACGCGATTGCTATTTGAAGGGGCTGAAAGCTCAGCCTCAGGACAGCGAAGAGTACTTCATGAGAAAGGCGACAAAGATAATCAACGACTATAAGCCAGTCTTCGGGCCGATTGAGATAAAGGCAGATCTCCGGTTCCACAAAGAGACCGTCACCAATATGCTTTCCAGGAAGGAATACTATCAGTACTATTTCACTCAGGATAGGTTCAATCTTGCTGTATTTCGCAAAATGTACGAAGACTACCGTTCCGGGGTCTATGCGACTTACCCATATGATCGGGAAAGCAAGCTTGAGGCTGTTTTACCAGAGCCAATTAAGAAAAACAAAACGCTCGTCAGCGATATCACCAAGTTCATCGATGCTGGATGGCTGGATGAGAATGGTCGGCCTGTTCCCGGTGCTAAAAAGGAACAGCAACTGGCTTTAGCCGCGTCTATGATGTGTGACCATGCCGGGGTCAATAAGTATTCTGAACTATTCGGCTCTTACTGGGAAATAAAACCTTCAACGATGAGATCGAACAAGCGGAATGCGCTGGAAAGTGTTGACGGGGCGTCAATAATGATGGAAATCAAAGGAATTCTGGGATAATTTCGTACGATATGATATGGTTTCCTATTTCTCGAACTGAACATCAATGACCATTACCCTTCATAATTGGAAAACCGATGACAAACTAGTGCTGATGGCGCTGTGCAATGCCGTGGACAGGACCTTCCTGTCGGACCGGCTGCCTAATCCCTATACCGAGACGGATGCCGATTGGTGGCTTGGGATGGTGGCCCAGAAGCGGTTCGGCAGATCTGCGGGATTGCTTTCCGGGAGCTGGCGCTGGAGCGCATAATCGGCGAGGTGTTCCCGGAGAACCTGGCATCGGCCCGGGTGCTGGAGAAGAATGGGTTCCTGCTGGAGGAGACCAGGGCCGGGGCCGTGGTGAAGGGCGGGAAGGCGATGGATGTGAAGGTGTACGGACTCCCTCGCTGAGTTTATTCTGCGATCAGCTTGTAGCCGGTGCCGCGGACGTTGACGATGCGGATGCGTGGGTCTCTGGAGAGGGCACGGCGCAGGCGGGTGATGAGGACCTGGAGGCTGCGGGCGTTGAAGAAGTCGTCATCGCCCCAGAGGGACAGGAGGATGTTCTGGGTGGGGATGATGCTGCCGCCGCCTTTGCATAGA
>ONDF01000019.1 GCA_900316525.1 uncultured Bacteroidales bacterium | reverse complement strand
CCGCCCAGGCCGTTGTTCGTGTCGATGACCTTTCCGTTCCGGTGCAGGGTGACGGTGATGCCGCCGCCCATGTGGGCCACGATCGCCGTGATGTCGTTGGTCGGATGCCCATGTTCGCGGAGATACCGGCGGACGACGGCGCGGGAGTTCAGGGCATGGAAGAAAGCGCGACGCGGGAAATCGGGGAGGCCGCCCACGTGGCACTCCGGGAGCATCTCGTCGGCCATCGGCGGGTCCGCGACGTAGGCCATGCAGGCGGGGCCGCCGATGCCGCGTTCGCGGCGGAAGGCCGTCACTTCGGAGGCGATGTCATCGGCGATCACGGCCGACAGGTTGCAGGCGTGGACGCCGTCGCGGCCGGACAGGAGTACCTCGCGCATATCGGCATTGACCCCGTACACGCCGGTCACGGCCGGGGCGAACAGGCCGCCGCGCGCCATCACGATGTCGATATCGCCGAGGCCCACGCCCGCCTCCCGCAGGAAATCCATGACGATTCCCCGCCGGAGGTCGCCCTGCTCCAGCACGCTGTCGAAGCGGATCACCTCCTGCGCGCTGAGCTCGAGATTCCGGACCAGGACAGTGTTCCCGTCCACATAATACCCCACCTTGGTCGATGTCGACCCCGTATTGATGGCCAGTACTCTTCCTTTCATGCTTTCCTCTTTCGGTTTAGGTTTATGCAAAATTACCCACCCCCGCGCGTTCCGCCATAAAAGAGTGGCGAACGCCCGGCTTATGTGGCGAAAAGGGGTTAAAAGGGGTGAATATTTTCCCTATATTTGCCTTATGAACTTACGACGGAACAGACGCATCTCTCCTTTCTCCTACGCCGGGAAAGGTTACGTGTCCTGCAAGGACGGAATTGTCACCATCTCCACGACCGACCGGACGGAAAACCGCGCTACCGCTTTCACGGTGGCGGACGGGAAAGTGGAAGTCGCCACCCGGAATGTCCGGGAGGAGCGCCTGAAGGCAACCGACCGGAACGAAGCGGATGAGCTCGGCGATTTCGCCGAGGAATTCGTGCAGGCGCAGCGCCGCATCATCCCCCGGCGGAAAACCCTCACGGAGGGTGACCGGGTGACCGTCACGAACATCCGCGAGGATGCCGAAGGCCATCTCTGGTGCAAGCCCGTCGGGGAGGATGCGGAGGAGATGCCGCTCTTCAACGATGACCTGGTCGCCGGGACCGATGTCCGGGACCTTCTCCCGTATCTGTACGCAAACGACTTCATCGCGGGCGCCCGCGTGGAGTCTGATGCGGACGGCATCGGCATTTCCATCCGGGAAGCCTACCGGGCATTTGCCGTCCAAGGCGCGGAAAGCGCCCGCCGCAACAATCTGTTCTTCAAGGGACGTGTCCTGTATGTCGATGAGAGCAAGCAGCGCATCTTCTGGATGACCGCCGGCGGTTTCTTCGGCATCTCCCGGATCCGGGAAGGGTATCAAGCTGACGACGAGGCCGTCCTGTACGTGGTCAGCGTCCAATTCCGCCAGGAGGACTTCTACATCAATGTCGACGTGGACGAAACCGGCGGCGCCGGCCAAACTGTACAACCCTTCGACGAAGAGAGTCTCCTTGAATCGTTCATCCAGGTCGAAGCGCCGGCGGAGGCCGAATCCCGGCCGGATGGCTCGGAGCGGGTCGTGAAACTGTTGAAGGAACTGGAAGAACTCACCACCGTCGGCGCCCTGGAGCGTTACCGCACGCTCCTCGCCGCCCGTTTCCTGGCAGAGGCCGTGCAGAACCAGGCCCTTGCGGACCAACTGGCCCGCCGGGCCGACATCCTCCAGCGGAAGATTCTGTACGCCCAGGGAAAGACGGTCCGCACCATGGACAATGCGCCGGCGGAAATCGCCTGCCTGTATCCCGGGGCGGCCCCGGAGGCCTTCCTCGGGGAGCCCGGCATTGCCGGCCGGATCGCCCATCTGCTCACAGCCGCCAAGACGTCCCGCGAGGAACCCGATGTCGTGTCGGTCAAGCCCGACACCGTCCGTCGACGCGTGTGTCACCTGCTGGGCGTGGATGACGCTTTCCGCGCCTCCGGCTCCCGCGTCACGGGCAAGTACGGCCTCGGCGAAGGCAACGAGGTGGAGTTCAAGTCCTCCTATGTGATGCGGAACGACGGCCGCGGGCCCGACCTGGACTACCAGGGCCGCGGCCAGGTGTTCGAAGCCGTGTGCGGCTTCCTGAACGCGGCCGGCGGCGTCCTGTTCCTGGGCGTGAACGATTCCGGCGATCCCATCACCGCAGAAGGACGGGGCCTGGACGGGGACATGCGCTGGTTTCTTCAGAACTCAGATTTCGTCCTTCGTCGCGCACAGCGGCTATTGAGGCACAAAGTCTCCATCCCCGACACCATCGACCATTTCGTCCTCTTCCTCCAGCAGGAGAAGAAGATCTACTTCAAGGACACCCTGCAGGATAACATCACCATCGAACCCACCGAGGACGCAGACGCCATCCGCATCACCGTGAAGCCGGCGGAATACGAAATCGCATACCTGTACAAGGACCGCTCATGGGCCGAAGGCACCGCCTACGTCCGCGACGGCAACCAGACCCTGCCGATGACGGAGGAAGGCAAGCGCCGGCGCCTGATGAGCCTCAAGCGCGTGGACCGGAACATCTCCCACCTGGTCCGACTGCAGGAAGCCATCGACAAAAAGCACAAGGTGTACCTCCGCGGGTACGCGAGCGGCAACAGCGGCGAGGTCCGCGACCGGCTCGTCGTACCCATCAACCTCTTCTATGACGACGAGAAAGTGTGGTGCTACGACCTGGAGGACCGCAACTTCAAGCAGTTCAACCTCTCCCGCATCACCGAGGTGGACACCGACGTCCCCGAGCCGGAATACAACCACGACTTCAAGCCCTGCGAGGCCGACGTCTTCAGCTGGGTGGACAAGGACCACGACTATCCCGTCCGCCTCCGGCTCGACGTGATGGCCTACAACTACCTGGTCGAGCACTTCGCCGGCGCCCGCCATCTCCCCGAAAACGAGCTCTACCAGGAAGATGACACCCACTGGATCCTCTCCTCCACCGTCCATGGCCTCGGCCCCCTCCGCTGGTACTACCTCATGCTCGCCGACAAGATCGAAATCCTCGACTCCCCCGCCGCCGACGCGCTGAAGGAGGAAGTGAGGAAGTTTGTGGAGAAGTGGCTGGCGTAGGCCGTCGCGGGCAGGTCTGGCAGACCTGGATTGTTTGGCTGTCCCGGACAACACGCTGACAATCAGCACATTAACGAAAACTCCCTAGTACAAATGCACCAGGGAGTTTTGTGTAATTGACTGATTTTTAGCACGAAAGCTGAGACGATGCAATTATAGGATCTCTATTATAGAGTTTCTATTATAGAATTTCTATAATTGATTTAATGACCTATCCCTCAAGTCTTTACTGCGCCCGGTGTCCCAATATCGGCACCTCCTGCCGCACTTATGCCCGCTTATCGTGTCCGGTGTCCCCGCTCCAACACCACCGGACACAGTCCAGTGCGTTTCGTAGGGAGACCGTCCACACAGAACGGCTCGTGGAAAGCTAAGTCGGCAGTCTGGAAGTCCACCTTCTCCCTTGCCAGTTCCACATTGCTGGGAGCCGGGTCCATCGGGATTGTCTTCATGTAAAAATGATTTGGTCACAACGTAAGGATTTGAGGGGGGGAGGGACTGTTCCCGCGGTCACTTCGTCCGGGCGTCCAGATGCAGGTTGTCCGGGTCCAGATGGACACCGTCGATCTCCAACCGGTCCAGGACAGGCTTGAGCTCGGAGATGGCCGACAGGTTCAGCGTCCCCCTGCCATCCGAGAAAGACTCCAACAGACCGACCGGCAGCTTTTTCAATAGGGTGGAAGATAGCAGGTCTAGCACGCCGTTCAGTATCCCCACCTCCACCTGGAACACCACCTTTTCATTGGTCACCTCCAGCAACTGGACCCCAGCCTTGAACTCCTTGCTCACAGGCCCGATTACCGGCAGTTTGATAGACGCATTGTACGAAACGACAATCTCGTCGGCCGACTTGTAAGCCAACCCGACCGCCTGCCCGGTTTCTTTCCGAATCAGATCGGTGAGCTCGGTGAAGGGGATGGTGAGTTGCATGGGATGAATTATGGTCTAAACTTGCTTCCAACGTGCGAGCACAAATTGAGCCAAAGCGCCCAAAGTGTCATCATGTTCTCTCTCCCTCCCCATCGCTGCCAAAATGACGAAAAACCCAATCACGTCGAACAAGACCCGGACGATGACCGCCCGCACCTACCCACGTAGATGAACGCCGGCTTATGGACGAAGGCCAAAATCGCCAGCCCGACCATCACGCTGACCACCAGCAGCTTAACGCCCACCTCCTCCGCCGCGATTAGCCAGTAGAGAAGGATCAGGTATACGATTTTGAGGAGGATGAGTTTGAACATAGGTAGCTAATCCTTCCGGACAATGACCTTCAAACCTTTTTCCTCGGCCCATTTGTCCAAGAAATCCACGGACGGGACTAAAGCCAGGTCGTCGATGATGACGATTTTCGCATCCCCCGTCTCCAATTGTGCAAGGTCGTCTTCTGACATCTGTTTCCGGTCGCAGAACATGAGACTGCTCCCTTCCAGTTTCTTGAGGCGGGCGTTCGCCCTTAACGCATAGATGTCCTTTTTGATGGCGACGATCACAGAGGTGAACGGCGGGCAGGGATCGATCAGCATTCCATCCTGGATCATCTTGATCAGCAGGTTATTGGCCTGCTGCCGCGTGGAAATCATCAGAACGGGAATCTGATACTTCCCGCAGGCGGTGTCGCAGAAGGACAGAGCTTCTTTCAGGAAGTCAGTGTATGGTTGTTGAATAACAGTGATGCTCATAAGTCAATAAAGCTTGGACAACTCGTCAATAATACGTTTCATTTCATTCCTGACACTCTCGGGGCTCAAAACCTCGAGCCGTTCCCGGTGCCAGAGGAGTTGCTGATAGAAGTTGTAGCAAGGGATGATCCGATACTCGAAAACGCTCCATTCTTCCGAGGTTTCCACTTCCTTTTGGGACTCGTGGAGCGGCAAGGCCCGAATATACTCCACCTGGGTTCCGTACACCTTGATGCGGATATTTTCAGGCCGGTCCGTATCGCTGTGATTGACACCAAAGCTTCCATCAAAATACTCTTTCACCGTGATACCGGAAGACGGAAGCATTTTTTCATCCGTCAATGAAAGATTTTCCATGCGCTCCAGGGCAAACACCGACTGCCCATGGTGCGGATTGAGCGGTTCAGCCACCAGATACCAACGCTGCTCCCATGTCTTCAGGAAATATGGAATGATTGTCAAGCGTTTGACTGTCTTCTTGTTATAGGCCCAGTAATCAGATACGATACCCTTTTTCCGGTCGATGGCCTCCAGTACGGTCTGCACCTTCTCGACACCCGTCGGCGAGGCCATCAGGAATATCTTGTCCCGATGCTTGATGGCCAATTCGGTCATGCCCTCGATGTGGTATGCGGAAAGCAGATACTCGTACAGCGGTTCTTCGACATCATCCTGGATGAGCTGGTATTTCCGGATGGCCGGGTCATACTCGATCTCACAGGGGAAATTTTCCAGGATGAAATCCTTGTACCGTGCAAAGGTCCGGGGGTGGAAATCCCCATCATACAACGTGGAAAACCGGAAGTGCTCATTGATTTCTTCTAGGCTCATCGGCCCCCGGCGCTGCAGGAGGTTGATCAGATACAGGCATTTGTTCAGCTTGGACATTGCGCTCTCAATTGTTTATATTGCCACGAATGCTTCCAACGGTCGATCTCCCGGGCACGATGGCACATCTGGGGATGGGTGTTGAAAGCGACCCGCCATCCTTGTTGCAGACGGTCGAACAGCGACCCGGTCCGCAATGCTTCATATTTCTCGGCCTGCCGCACCAGCTGGTAAGGGTCCACCACCTCTCCGGGCAGACCGGAGGCCAGTTTGAGCATGGCCGACTGGAAAGTCCGCTCCCCCATCACGGCCGCCGCACACCTGTCAGCAGACAACTCGCTCCTTCGGCTCCAATACCGAAGCGCCATAACCAGGGGAAGTGTAACGCCCTCGGTGATGATACCGGCCAGCGAACCCGCATCCTCCAACACCTCCAGCACGGTCTGATACAGCGTATGCCGGCACAGGATATGGCCGCATTCATGGGCCAGGATGCACTTCAACTCATCCGGCTCCATCCGCTCCACCATCGAGCTGCTCACTGCCACGAACGGATCCGTATCCCCGTAGGTGTAAGCATTCATCACCGGGCTGTTGTACAAGTACAACTCCGGTTCATGAATGCCAACAACTTCCACGACTTCGACAAACTGCCGATACAGGACCGGATAGTTGCCTTCCGTCACCTTCACTAGCTCTCCTAGGTTCTCCCCTTTGAACAGGCGCTCGTAACCCCATTCCATCACACTCTTCGCCACGGTGTCCAGTCCGCGCAGTTTCTTGAGCGTCTGGATCGCCTTCGCATCCTCGGGATGCATAATCATCCGGGCGTTCATCAGGCAGCCCTCCTTCCCCACAACCGCGGTGTCTTGTCCATCCGCATGAGCCCCACCTGCAGGACGGCCGGGATACAAACCCGATAAGCGGGCGAAGCGATGTCCCATATAGTCCACAGCGTCATAACGAGCGTTCCCAGCGGACCGGCAGCGACACCCAGGACTCGTTCCAAGCCCTTCATAGCGACCCGCCGACCGCCGAAATCCAGCAGCACGACGCGGATGACTCCGCGTATGACCCGCGCCCACAACTTCGGGTTCCTGCTCATCAGCCGCATCAGGACGGTGATGACAAACTGGGGCATGAGATCCTTCTCCTTGATGCCTATCTCATCGGCCAGCTCCCGGATCTGCTCCTCCGACATCTGCTCCACGGCATCCTCGCACACCTTCTGGAGCAGTTTCCGCTCCATCGACGCCACATCCTCACCGGATTCGGTCTGGACCTTCATCTGCCGGCAGACGCGCTGGACCACCGTCTCGTAACAGTCCGGAACGCCCTTCCGGAAATAAGTGACGACCGTATTGCTCCCGAACTTGCAGAGTTCATCGGCAATCTCCCCCGCCATCTGCGACATCTCCATAGGATAATGCAGCAGATAGGCGTCGCTCCCCGTAAGTTGCTCAGCGTACCGCAACATCCCGTTGCGGTCGTACGTGAGGATGTCGCACAGCACCCTCAACTCCTCGTTCCGGCATTTCGCCAGGAACGCAAGGTCTTTGTCCAAAATCTCCATAACCTTGTCTCATTCTGGTTCCGGAGGCAAAGGTATGGTCTGGGTCGGACAAAAGGTGGCAGAGGCAAAAGAATTAATCCCGAGACGACAAATTCAGCCTGATATCGCCTTCGCCGTCGATATAATGACTGGTGATATCATAAAACCAGAAATCATTGTCCTCATCACAAATCATGAAGCAGATCTCGTCGTCATAATCGAAATAATTTAGACAATGGGAGATGAATGATACGTCCAGCTCGCACTCGGAATCTATCTCATTGGACTGGAGTATGACTTCTCCGTTTCGATAATAAATCGAGTTTATAGAGAACTCATCATCCGTGTAAATCGAATCACCAGTAAACTCGTCGCTGTCAATGATTTCAATCAGTTCTTTTACTGTCATTGGATTCTTATTTCAAATTGCTGACGGTATGTATCTAGGCCATGGCAAAATCATTCCTGACCTGTTTTTCAGTCTCCTGCAAAATCTTGAGCAATTCTTTAAGGTTCTGGATCTCCTCTTTGTTCATCTGATTCTGCTGCTTGAGCCTTTCAATAATGGCCTGCTGTTTAACAATGATACGCTTCAGCAACTGCTCTTTTTCAGTGCTCTCTTTTTTCTTTTTACGGTTCTTAAGCACTTTGCGTGTAACCCACCCAACAAGTGCACCACCTCCAAGGATGGCCCAAACTATGGGGCCTCCAAGTGCTCCCGCGATTGCTCCAGCACCCAATAAACCACCTCCGATAATCGGAGTCACTCCAATAAGGGCAGCACCAGCCACACTGATACCTGCTCCACCTGCGACTAACGCTTTAGCAAGACTACGGCTCGCCGAATTACCTTCTGCCAAATAATCAGCAGTAGATTTCAGAGGATCGACTAAGACTTTTTCAGCCGCACCCAAAAGTAGCTCAGCGTTTCCATAGCGCTGCTTTAGTTCCAATTCACTATTCATTTTCTATAAAACAAGAGTTTAACGATTCCATCTCCTTTTGGAACTCAGCATCCAGTTCCCGCTGCAGGAAATCCTGCTTCACCCGCGTAATGAACTTGATGTCGGAAAAAAGACGGGTAATGGTCACGATGATTCCACCGACATCCAGTTTTCCATACTGTTGGGTTGCAACCGAATAGGCGATATTTCCAGCCGAGGCCATAGCGTTGGAATACAATAGGATCTTCCTAGTCCTCACCTCGAACAAATCCCTGTCTCCATGCTTTGCCGGATCATAAAACAACCCGTGTATCAGTGTAATTAGCATATTGATGACAACGGAAACCACTGCTTGGACCCCGACTATCTTAATATCTCTCAGCAGGCACAACGAGTCATACTGACTCCGGTATAACTTACCAGCCAGTTCCTCGCTAAATGCTTCCAAAATGGGGACAGGAAGACCTTGCTTCGTAAATGCATCTGATTCCAAATGGACAAACTGAGTAAACACAGCGGCCGGTAAACGCAGTTTATCCTCTTTCACGCTGTCATAAGACTCATAAAAAATATGGGCCAATGTGGTCGGCTCGGAGAAATGCAACTTTTTACTTCCCGTAGGTGTGGTTCGAGCCACTCGATAAGACATCCAGTTGGAGAGCGTAATGGTATCCGTGATAATATTCGCAGTACCGAAAAGCCATCCGAGTATCGGATCATGGCCCAAAGTGCGATACCGATGATAACGGCCCTCCATGTTTTCTCCGAAATCGCCAGCACCTTTGTTTGCATCGTAAGGAACCGTCTCGTAGAGAATCTGCATCCATGATCTATATCCTTTCTCACTTGCCCGATCCTTGCGCTCATCATCCCAATGCTTGTCCCTGAACCCATCCTTCCTTTCGCCGCTTTTCTTCTTGATGCTGTCATCATTATGATCCAAACGGGTATCGGCATCTATCTTCTGTCCAATATCCCCCATAATCTTGTTGATGATGACCCATCGTAAAGTCTGGAGCAACGTCGCTATGACCAGAAAGGCTAAGTCAACCTTTCCAAGGTGCGTTTTTTCCTTGAACTGCTGGTTTATCCTTGTTATCTCGTCCAGCGTATATTGGATCTCCTGCGCGGATAGGAGGTCCTCAATTTCGGGTTGTGCAGCATTAGACGCGACTGCCCGCTCCATTAATGATTCCCAAGTTGGGATCTCACGAGCAGGAATTCTAAAGCTCTCATCATCCGTCGTTTGGGGTGACGCATCAGCAGATGATACTCCCCTCTTCCTGGCTTCTTCCTCAATTTTCTTTCTAAGTACAGCAAGTTCAGACGAAGTATCGTCAATGCTGTTTTCTAGATTCTTCAAATCGGAATCTTGCATTCCCAAAACCTTGAGAATATCTTTTTCGTCATCGGTGTAATTGTAACTGCTCATTGCCATTTAAGAAGCCATCACTAGAAGCCACAACCTCATCTCATGAAAACATGTAGGTATCTAGCTCGGAAATATTATGAATGATTAAAACCTCAGGCACATGTAAGAAACGGGCAAGTTCAACACTCCCATATAGCCGAGCAGCGGAGCACGGATTTAGGGCCGCATTGATGTAACCACCTAGTTGAGAGAAGAAGCTTTCCATTTCATTTATAACCGCTTCACATTCGGCATTTAGCTTCGCAACCAAGGTATCATACTCTTGCTGCATTTTCCTAATCAATTCTTCCTCTCGCTGACCAACAACATGTTTGGTAATCTCCAAGGCCGCCTTAGAGACAGCTGAACCAACAACTGCTCCGAGCACTGGAACTGGAATCAATGCCTGACCAACCGCCGCGCCAATAGCAGCTATGCCAGCTTCGACAGAAAGAGAATTGACACTTTCTGAAAAATCAAGAAACGATAAACTTCCCTTCTTATACTCCTTATACAGCGATGCCACACCCATCGATGTGCTGACGACTGCACCTGCAAAAGGGGCAGAGAATACTTCTTTTGCAGTAAGCCAATAGATGGCAATACCACTAACGCCTCCCTTAATGCCTCCTTTTGCAAAATCATATCCTACTTCTTTCCAATCACTAAGTGTGAATTCTGTTATCTTTTGTCCTCCGTGTATCTTCTTATAAATTTTGATTCCCGCCATTGTGGTACCAGTGATAACGGCCGATGCCAAACCAGCTTGGGCAGCCTTCCCCCAGGATGGGTCATTAATAGCTGCTGCGGCTTCTGTTTTTTCGCGACGCTCTTGCTGAATACTGGCATTTTCCTCGGCATTCTGTTGCCGAAACTCATGCTCATATCCATCCAGCGTATTATCAATAGTACCTAACTGAATATCTTTATAATTTGATAACCCAGGGCGAACCACTTCAGAAAAGCCCTTTCCTGATGAGTGCTCAATAGTTGCTACGGCTTCCTTGCACTTGTTAATCGTCCGCGTACTTAGCCCATCCGTATCGCCGGCAAGAACTCTATTTATTGTGTCATACTGATCTTTCGGAATCTGGTAGTAACCTCCTTTTGGTGTAAACTCCGGATAATCCCGCATGTGCCCTAAAACAGCATCCAAACTCTTATTTGCTCCGTTGATAAACTTTGATTGGACTTGTACACCATCGATTACATAGTCCTCAGGCGCCGTTCTACCAACTCCTTCAAAGGTTCGATTGGGATCAAGACGAGCCATTACGCGCTTGGCATTCCCAATCTCCACCTCGACATGCTCAGCAATCTCTCCGTGTTTTGTCCTTAGCGGCCCCAAGATATGCTCAGGATCAGACACAAAGTCCCGAACATTTTCCACATAATCAAGGCTTTGGTTTAACGCGTCTTGAGCGGACTGAGCCTTCTCGGCCGCCTCAAGTTGAATTCTCGTTATAGTATCAACATATAGCTTCTCATCTTTAAGGATTCCATCCTGGACTATCGCTGAAACAACTTGGTCAGAATAAACCTGTGCAGAAGAAGAGTTATTCATTGTCTATGCTATTAATCACTTATGCGATTCTTTCGTTTATCAACTGCCCCATCGAACGCGCATTATTGATTAAAGCCGCCAATGACTCTTTTTGAACATCGTTAAACAGACGATAATCCGCAGGAAAAGAATTAACCATTGTGGTAACACTCAATCCCTCCCTAAGATCATTTGTCTTTTTAAGCAGTTCTGCCAACTTAGCCTTTTTGGGTCTCAGTTCAAATATTTTATTTTGCAATTCAAGATTCTTCTTATGAGCATCATTTGCGGCCTTCTTATTCTTAATTGCAGCAAATGCTCCTCCTCCAACAGCAAGAGCTCCAGCAATCCCCCAGCCCACAGGGCCAGCCAAAGCAAGAAAAGCATTCCCAGCGGCCATTCCGCCGCCTCCAGCAGTCAACGCCCCACCGCCTAACCAAGCTAATGCTGCATTGGTTGCAGCCGCACCACTCAAAGACGCAATCGCCGTACCCGTGGATGCTGTGCCAAATGTGGTTGCTATTGCCATAGCTGTTGTAGGACCTAAGGTAGCAATCGCACCGCCAACACCAACACCAACACCAGCCGCAGCGCCTCCTTTAATATTAGCAGAAGCATTCTCCTTCTCAATACGGACAGCCTCATTGAATTCTTTAATATTCAGTTTCACCTCATCTATCTCTTTAACAAACTCTTTTGGGGTATTCGCAAGAGTATTAATGTATTTTTCAATACGATCAATAGCATTCGAAGCTAGTTTTCTGCTAGAATAAAGATCCATTGCCAACTGGTTGGCCTGAACGCCCAGATTATTATAGCTAGACTCGTTTCTTTTAAGTTCAGCAATAGCTGTTTTCTTGGCTTTGTTGTAGAACATAACTCTTTAATGATTAATAGTTTTATGCTATCTATTATAGTTTATACGGTTTCATTGTTTTTTGACTCTCGCATATGCCCATGTCCAATAAACCATATCGGTAGTCAGATATTGGCATACTATTCTGTTTGAAAAACGATCGGCAAGTTTATTCATCCAGCATGCCATTCTCTTTCAGCAATTGCAGCGCATACTGATGTCCTGCTTCAGCGGCTTTACAGAGGTTTTCAATCACCTTGTCATAGTCAGGCTCCACGCCGTGGCCTTCCTGGTAGCAGAGGGCAACATGGAAGAGGGCGTCCGGTTCTCCTTGGTCGGCCGCTTTCTTGAACCAAGCAAAGGCCTCACCATAATCCTGTCGGACTCCAACGCCTTGGAAGTAACAATTGGCGAGAAGGGTTTGGCTATCGGCTTGACCTGCCTCAGCAGCCATTCTATAATATCGTACTGCCTCCACTACATCTTTCTCCACCCCTAATCCTTGAGCATACATAAGCCCAAGGTTATTCGCAGCATCAAGACATCCCCAAGCAAGGGCAGACTTATAATACTCAACGGCTTTGGTGTCGCTTTGTTCCACTCCTTCTCCGCGCCGATAACAGACTCCAATCTCAAACAAGGCCCTTGCTTCACCTTCAGACGCTTCCTTTTCAAACATTCGGATTGCTTCCTGGTATAGGGCTGTTGCTTTATCAGGAGAAACAGACCTCCCCAATCCGTTTGCATAAGAATGGGCAAGACCCAAGTAAGCATAGGGATTCTTTTTCTGCTTTACCAGTTCCTCGAAAATCGTATTGGCGACAAAGTGATACCCTTCATCTTGAGCAGCCTGCGCGGCTGTTACTGCATCTTCGACTGATACTTTCCGGGAAAGAAGGCGAATAAAATCATCCCCACGGGTATAGTTCTCACGCAAGTGCCCTACGATTTGTGCGAGAAGATGCGTTTCTTCCGGCAGGTTCTGCATCAAATAATCTACTGCAACCCGATCTTCTTCTGTTGTTGGGGAGCCCTGTTTTTTAAATAACTCTTTCAACATAACGGATGGTTGTTATCAATGCCTTAATATTCTATTTATCTGCATCCTTTTTCTTTTCTTTGGAATCTTCCCAACATCTGCGACATAAATCTGTTTTAGCCTCCGTATAAATAACTCCGCCAGAAGTCTTTAGTCCAATGAAAATACGGCCGCAATTGGAACAACGGCACAAACTAGGTCGAAACGTCAGCATCTCAAGATACTATTGTTTTAAATAGTTAATAATTCGTTTTGGTTATTAACGTTGTGATTGAATACAAAGTTAGCCGATTCCCCCACCCTGCAATTTGTCTTTTTTTGTCTTTTAGGGGTGAAAAGTGGGGCTGCAAGGCCTCGAATCATAGGACCCGTTTGTCCAAACGAAAAATAGCCGTAAATTTGAATGATGAACATCAGAACCGACATTCCCCAAATCGCCGCGCTGCGGGAATCCGTGGAGAACGCCACGGATATCCGGCCGCGCACCCATGCCGATTTCATCGCGCTGGGATTGACCATCGAAAGGAAGCTGAAAGAGCATATCTCCGAGTCCACGCTGGAGCGTGTGTGGGGCTATTCCACACGCGGATACGATACTGTGTCGAAGCGGACGCTGGATGTCCTCGCGCGTATTTCCGGGCATCCGGGATGGGAGGCTTTCTGCAAGTCGATCGGGGCCGATGAGGACTCCGGATTCATCGACGATCCCAGCACGCTGGACCCGGAAACCTTGCCTCAAGGCGCCCGGCTGAAGCTTTGCTGGCAGCCCGACCGGACGGTCATCCTCCGGCACCTGGACGGCGCCCGCTTCACGGTCGAGCACAACGAGCACAGCAAACTCTCGGAAGGCATCGTCCTGACCTGCAAGGGATTCCGGAAGGGCAGCGCGCTCTATATGGACCTTCCGCAAGGCTTGTATGTGGCGGGCAAGGAACATGGAATCACTTCTTTAGAAATCATATGAAACGCTTTCTGATCTGGGTCGAAGCCTTGCTCCTCCTCGCCGCCTGCAAAGAGACTCCGGCGCCAGTCCTGCCCATGCCGGAGTTCACCGGTTTCGAGACGGAAGTCACGGCCGATGCCGCCGTCATCACCGTCAGCCACAAAGGCGACTACGGCATCGTGGAAGCAGGCATCTATCTGGGTGACGACCGCCGCATCAAGGCCGACCGGTTGGAATCCGGCCGTTATTCCGTATCCGTGTCCAACCTGGAAGCATCTACGACATACGCTTATAAAGCCTTTATTTCCAGCGGCCTGCAGGAACTCACTTCGGAAACGCAGACCTTTACGACCAATCCGGCACCCGAAGTCGTTGTCGAAGATGGCGGCAAGGTGACCATCCGCCTGGAAGACATTCCGCTCAAGGAGATTCTCCACACCTGGAATGTCGATCCTGCCAATATCGTCCAGCTGGTTCTCGTGGGCGACGTCACCTCCGGCGATTTTTATTTCATCCGAGCAAATATGTCCCGGCTGGAGAGCGTGGATCTGCGGGGAACCGGTATGAAAACCCTTCCCAACATGGCGTTATCCAGCACCAACATCGTGTCCGTCGACCTTCCTGACGGCCTGGTGGAAATCGGCGACGAAGCTTTCTATAGCTGTTACCAGCTGACCGCCATCCGGTTCCCGAACGGGCTCCGGTCCATTGGAAACGACGCCTTCCGGTACTGCGGGCAGCTCACCGGATCGCTCGTTTTTCCCGAATCCCTCGAAACCATTGGCCAAAATGCCTTCGAAGGGACGGACTTCCGAGGCGACCTGGTCATCCCCAGAAATATCAAAAGCATCCCGAGCCACACCTTCTGCAATGCCGGTTTCGACGGCAGACTTGATCTCCCCGAAGGCATTGCCGAGGTGGGAGAATCGGCCTTTTCCGACACCCATTTCCAAGGAGAACTGAAGCTCCCCGACAGCATCCTGACGATTCAAGACTATGCTTTCAACAACGCTGGTTTCACGGGGCCGTTGAAGTTGCCCACCGCTTTGAAACAGCTCGGCGACTGCGCTTTCCAAGGAAACGGGTTCACGGGTGACCTGGAGATACCGGATGGAATCCTGGAAATCCCGGTCAGTGCATTCAGCGACGCTGCGGTCAGCCAGCAGTACGAGCGGGTCATCCTGCACAAAGATGTACAACGACTCAAAGTCGGAGCCTTCGCCGTATCGAGTGGTGTCTTGAAAGAAGTCATCTGCTATGCGGAGGAACCGCCCGTCAATGAAGGTGCATTCAATGACGAATCGATCGTCGCATGCACGCTCTATGTTCCGGCCGGATCGACCCAGCGCTACCTGGAAGCGGATGACTGGAAAGGCTTCGGGTCAATCAAGCCCATCGAATGACGCGGCCGCCTCGTTGAACACGGCATCGATATCTTCCGCGCCCACGGGTTTCTTCTTGGGTGCCTCGGGCTTTTCCTTGGTCGGCACGACCAGATAGACGGTATCACGGACGGGTTCGCGGAACCGTCCGGACGGCCCAGAAGCCGTTGTATCCACCGGTTCGCCTTCCGTCTTTCCCGGCTGGGCCGGGAATCTCGATGCCACAATAGCCAATATCACCAAAGCCAGAGCCAGTCCGGCCACCAGCCACCAGCCCCAACGAGTGGACTGCAAAGCCCTGCGCAGTTCGTCCGCCGAAGCATAGCGGCGCGAAGGGTCCGCCTGGCAGCATCTCCGGATGACCCGCTGCGGAATGCCCGGCAGCCCAGCCAGCGCTTTCCCGGCAGAATAAAGGTCCGAACGGCTGTCGCCGGACTCCCCTGCCAGCACTTCGGGAGCCGCATAGAAAGCCGTTCCTGCCGGTTGCTTGAGAATCGAGTGCGCCTCTGTATCGGCATAGCCGAAATCGATGACTTTCAACTGTTTGCCCGCGAAGGTCACCAGCAGGTTGGAGGGCTTCAAATCCCGATGGACCACGCCCTTCGAGTGCAGGTACGAGAGCGCGTCGCACAATTGATCCGCCAGGGTGCGGGCTTCCTCCGGGGACAGGCGGGCCCGGTCCAGCGGGCAGCCGTCGACCCATTCCATCTCAATCGCGTTCCCGTATCCGGGCAGATTCAGATAGGAGTAGTACTCCACCAGGTGCGGATGCCGGAGCGAATAGCCGATCTCGAACTCCTTCCGCAAGAGGCGTTCGTACAAGGGCTCCCCCCGGAATTCGGGCTTCAGGCACTTGTAGACGCGGAAACGGCCGTCGCGGTCGGCCCGGTAGAGGACGGCATAGCCGGAGGCGGAACTATGCACCAGTTCCATCTCCGATCCCGGCGTCCATTCCGCCGGCGAGGGCACCGAAAAGATTGAAGAATCCTCCATTCCGAAGCCAAAGATAGGAAATATTTCGTACTTTTGCTTTTAATGAAACGTTGCCTTGTCCTGATCCTGCTCCTGGCCGCCGTCCTTCCCCTGCGGGGACAGGACTATGATGCGGCGCTGGACCGTTTCGCTTCCATCACCAATGAATGCCAGCGGCTGAAGGCCCGGATCGAGGAAGGCGAAAACCTCCAGGAAGGTACCCTGGACCGTGTCATCGCCGAACTCCGCCTGCTTCAAAAGGAGCTGCAAGGCGGAACCAAGACGATGTCATCGGCCCAGAAGGAACGGTATCGGCTGATCCTGAAATGCTACCGGGAAGGGAAGATGGTCCCCGCGTCCGCCTTGCATGCCGATTCCATCCAGGCCGGCATCTCGGCCGGACAGCCCAGCGCGCTTCCCCATCCGGCGCCCCGCCCGGAAGGACATCGCCCCGGTCCTGGCTCCCATGGCTTCGTGATGGCAACGGCTTCGTGGCCGCTGGAAGGCGGTTTGGCGGCAGGCTTCCTGCGTCCCGCCGGAAAATGGGGCGGCGCTTTTCTTCGCGCTTCCGGAAACGCCTGTTATCCTTCGCATTCGCTGACCGCCACCAGTGACGGTGCCAGCGGCGCCGGATTCATCTGGACGAACGGGAACAGCCGGAGCAGCCGGTTCGTCGCCATGGTCGATGCCGCCTGGTTCCTCCTCCCGGCCCCGGTCGGCCTGTACACCGGAGGCGGTTACGGCTTCTCCCGCACTTACTGGCAGACGACCGATGGCTCCTGGGCGCGCATCACCGACAAGTCCGTTTCCGGCCCGGCCGTTGACCTGGGCATCCTTTATGTCCGCCGGCATCTCGTCCTGTCCGCCGGCGCGACGACCATCGCGTTCCGTTCCATCTCCGGAACGGTCGGCATCGGCTATCAATTCTGACAAGATATGATCGACCAATTCCTCACCTACAACGCCCGGTTCGTGGCCAATAAGGAGTACGAACCCTATGTGACCGACAAGTTTCCCGCCAAGAAGCTGGCGGTGCTCACGTGCATGGACACGCGGCTGACGGAGCTGCTGCCGAAGGCGCTGGGGCTCCGGAACGGCGACGCGAAGATCATCAAGAACGCGGGCGGGCTGGTGCTGTCGGAGACGGATTCGGCCATCCGGTCGCTGCTCGTGGGCATCTATGAGCTGGGGGTGCAGGAGGTGATGGTGGTCCATCACTCCACCTGCGGCGCCTGCCACATGAGCTACGACGAGTTCAAGCCGCACATGCAGGAGCGCGGCATCTCCCCCGAAACGCTCGCAGAATGGGAATCCAAAGGCGTCGCCGACTGGCTCGAAGGCTTCCACGACACGGAGGCCTCTGTGCGCCGGACTGTCGATGCCATCGTGAACCACCCCCTGGTCCCGCAGGACGTGGTTGTCCGCGGCTTCATCATCGACTCCGTCACCGGCGCCCTGACGGAAGTTCGGTAGGCATCCTTCCGGAAGTCTAGGTGCAGGTAACGTCCCGGTTTTGGGGACGGCACCTGCAAATAACGTCTGTATTGCAGGTGACGTCCATGTTTTCGGGACGTCACCTGCTTTTTTCCCTTCCGTCAGCCCCCGCCGTCCTCGAAAAATAGTTCTGCAAAATGTGTCGATAGCCCTTGGAATCCATGGACTTATGCCTATCTTTGTGGAAAGCCATTCCGGGTTCTCCGGATGAGATGGTGATTGAGAAGGATTATGAGGAAGTTGTGGCTGATTACTACGGAACATCTGAAAGCGGGGCTCTGGTTTCGGGATGAGGAAGATTACAAGGTGGGGATGAATTTCGTCGCCATCCAGGCGCATGCAAGCCGGGTCGTCGTTCTTTCGTTCACTCTGATGTCCAACCATGTTCATTTTGTCGTGAAGGCGGAATCGAAGAAAGATGCCGAGGCGTTCATCGAAGGCTTCAAGCATCGGTACTCCCTGTATTTACGGCGAAAATATGGGGTCAAGGAATTTCTTCGGGGGAACGGTGTGAAGATCGACTTTATTTCCCCATATGACGAAGATCCGGAAAAGGCGATTGCCTATGTGGAAATGAACTGTGTCGCAGCCAACATCTGCTCCTATCCGAGCCAGTATCCCTGGGGGACCGGTTGTCTGTTCTTCGACCAGAGAAAACCGGATGGACGGCCGTTGGAATCGTTTTCCAAGCGGGCGTGCAAACGCTTGCTGCATACGGATGTCGAATCGCTTCCGGACAACTGGCTGATCGGTGCCGATGGCTACATCCTGCCGCAGAACTATGTCGATGTCGAAGCCGTCCAAGCCTTTTTCCGGACTCCCCAGCGGATGAATTGGTTCCTGACGAATTCCTCCAAGGCCAAGAAGCGGTTGGAGGCCGATGACAACCTCCCGGCTTTCCGGGACCAGGTAATCCTGGCCGCCGTTCCGGACCTGTGCCAGAGCTTGTTTGGCAAACGGAAGTTCTCTCAACTTACCCGGGATGAGCAAGTGGAATTTGTCCGCCAGCTCCACTTCCGCTTCAGCGCCCATGTCAACCAGATCGCCCGTGTCTGCGGCCTGACCTACGAGCAGGCCGCTCGGTTGATGGATTCCGTTTGACCCTAGGAAATACCCCAAATTAACCGTACTTTTGTCCGAAAGAGTCCTTCATCCCATGAAACCCAAGAAGAGCCCGAAGAAACTGCGGTTCACGCAGACGGATTACATGCTGGCGCAGCGGAGGGCGGCGCGCATGGAAGAGATCGCAGAGCACGGCAAGCCCGTGTCCCTGCGGTCCGCCGTACACCGTTCCAAGAAGGTGTACGACCGCAAGCGGTTGAAGAAAATCGATCTGGAATAGATTCCCGGGTGCGGGTGACGTCCCGAAATCATGGACGTCACCGTCATTTTGGTCGATATTTGCGGGTGACGTCCTCAAAACCGGGACGTTACCCTCACCAAGCCTCTTCCGCGCTATTTTTCCACCGTCCGGAGGCGGATTTCGTCCGAGTCGAGGGAGAAGCCGACGATGTCCAGGGTCTTCAGCTGCTTCTTGAGCTGCGGGACGGCGGAGAGGTTGATGACGGCGCGGCCATTGGCGTAGGAGTCGACGAGGCCGGCGGGGAGACGTTCGAGGATGCGGGGGGCGAAGAGGTCGGCGGCGGTGTTCTTGGCGACGCCGGAGTCGATCTGGAGGGTCAGGCGGTCGCCTTTGACCTCGATGATCTTGAAGCCGGCCGTGAAATGCATGCTCTGCTCGCCGAGCACGGGCACGTCCACTTTCCCGGCATAAGTGAGGAGAATCCGGTCCGGGGCCTGCGTGGTCAGGGTGATGTCGCGGCCGCTCTTGTCGCGGAGGAGCCCGTTGAGATCCTTCACGGGAACCGCGACGACGGTTTCCACGGCGGCCGCGGGCGCATCGGAGGCGGCAGGGGCCTCCACGGACGCATCCCCGGACGCATCCCCGGAAACCTCACCGGACACATCCCCGGATACGCCCCCCCGAGCATTCTCGTGCGGTTTCCCGGTTTCGACCTTCCGTTCCCGGATGACCGGGACCCTCTCGTCGTCGACAGTTACGTACACGGTGTCGCGGACGACGGTGCCGGGAGAGCCGGCCTCGGGAGCGGAAGCCGACGAGGCGGCCGGGGCCGATGCCTCCGGCTCACCGGCCGGTTTCCGGTGAAGAAAAAGGCTGGCGGCCACGGCCACGGCGATCGCCGCTACCAGCCACCAGCCCCATTTTCGGCGGTGTGAACCCATCGGACGGAATTACTTCACGCTCATCACCGCGGAGGCGATGGAGTTGAGCTTCACGTCCACGGAGTCAGCGCGGGAAGCGAGGATGCAAGGCACCTTCACGCCCACGAGGAAGCCGGCCTGGCGGACGCCCACGGCGAGCTTGGAGTTCGTCTTCCAGAAGACGTTGGCGGACTCGATGTTCGGGAAGAGGAGGCAGTCGGCGTCGCCGGCCACCGGGCTGACGAGCTTCTTGATCTCCACGGATTCTTGGTCGATGGCGACGTCCAGGGCGAGCGGGCCGTCTCCGATGCAGCCCTTGATCTGGCCGCGGTCGCACATCTTGGCGAGCATGGCGCCCTCGATGCAGGCGGGCATGGAGTCGAGCATCTGCTCGGAAGCGGCGATGAAGGCGATCTTCGGCTTCGCGATGCCGAAGGACTTCGCGGTGCTGACGAGGTAGCCGGCGAGCTTGACCTTCTGGCGGAAGTCCGGGAGCGGAATCACGGCCATGTCGGAAATGAAGACGAGCTTGTGGTAGTTCGGGTTCTCGATCACGCCCACGTGGCTCAGGACGCCCTTCGGGGGCAGCAGGCCGGTTTCCTTGTTCAGGATGGCGCGGAGGAACTTGTCGGTGGAGCAGAGGCCCTTCATCAGGACTTCGCCCTCGCCGTCATGGACCATCTTCACGGCCTGGGCAACCGCCTTCAGCTCGTCCTTGACGTCCACGATCTCGAACTTGGCCACGTCGATGTTGTTGTCGGCGCAGACCTTCTGGATGAGGTCCTCGTCACCCACGAGGACGCACTTGACAAAGCCCATGTCGGTGGCCAGGGAGGCCGCCTCGATGGTATGCTCGTCGACAGCCCACGCTGCCACCATCTTCTTGCAGATGTTCTTCGCCTTGAGCTCGACGAAGAGGTCGTTGAAATTCTGGATCATATCAGGGTTATGGATTAGTCTTGGTTCTGAAGGGCGATGTGCATGGTGTCACGGGCGATCACCAACTCCTCGTTCGTGCAGATGAGGGCGGCTTTCACCTTGGAGTCCGCGGTGGTGATGATGGCGTCCTCGCCGAAGGCGACGTTCGCCTCGTAGTCCACCTTGAGGCCCAGGTAGGAGAAGTTCTCCAGGACGCGGCGGCGGAGGCGGGAGTTGTGCTCGCCGATGCCGCCGGTGAAGACGATCAGGTCCACGCCGTTCATCGCGGCTACGTAGGAGCCGATGTTCTTGATGATGTCATAGGTGAACTTCTTGAGGGCGAGCTTGGCCTTGGGGTCGCCGTTGTTCGCGCGCTCGTCAAGCTCGCGGCAGTCGGAGCTGTACTCGGACACGCCGAGGAAGCCGGACTTGCGGTTCAGGATGGTGGACATCTCGTCGGGGGTAACGCCGAGCTTGTTCTCCAGGTAGATGACGGCGTTCGCGTCGATGTTGCCCACGCGGGTACCCATGATCATGCCCTCGAGCGGGGAGAAGCCCATGGACGTGTCCACGCACTTGCCGTTCTGGATGGCGCAGATGGAGCTGCCGGCGCCCAGGTGGCAGGTGATGATCTTGGAGTTCTCGAGGTCCAGGCCGGCGAGCTTGGCGCCCACGCCGGCGACGAACTGGTGGCTCGTGCCGTGCGCGCCGTAGCGGCGGACGCGGTATTTCTCATAGTACTGGTACGGGAGGCCGTACATATACGCGTAAGCGGGCATCGTCTGGTGGAAGGCGGTGTCGAAGGTCACGACCTGTGGGACGTTCGGGAGAACGGCCTGCATGGCGTGGATGCCCAGCAGGTGCGCCGGGTTGTGGAGCGGGGCGAAGTCGCTGCAGAAGGCGATCTTCTCCAGGACGTCGTCGTCCACGAGGACGGAACCGGAGAAGAAGTCGCCGCCCTGGACGATGCGGTGGCCCACCGCCTCGATGTCCTCGAGGGAGGAGAGGACGCCCGTCTCTGGATCCGTGAGGGCCGCGAGGATGAGCTCCATGCCCACTTTGTGGTCGGGAATCGGAATGTCCTTCACGATCTTGTCCCGGCCGGTCGGGGCGTACTGGAGGATGCCCGCAGGGAGGCCGATCTTCTCGGCGATACCTTTCGCGATGATGTCGAACACATCATCGTTCTTCATGTCGAGGAGCTGGTACTTGATGGAAGAACTTCCGCAATTGATGACAAGGATGATCATAGGTATGAATCTTTAATTAATTTTCGGTCAATCCTTGCAAAGTTAATAAAATAATCGCTACTTTCGCAAAAGAAAAGACGGAAATGGCGGAGCGGGCAGGCATAGAGGCGTTGGCAGTCCATTTCACGGCCGGAGTCGCGGCCGGGGCCCTTCTTTTGCGCCTTCCGGCGGACCCTTCCATCCTCTCCACCAGCCTCCTCCTCGTCCTCGCCAGCCTCGTCGTCATCGTCCTGAAAACGGAGCGCGGCGGCCTGCTGTTCCCGGCCTTCCTGCTGCTCGGCGCCTTCTGCGCCTTCGCGGACGCTTTCCCCGGCGCGGACACGGCCACCTTCCTGGAGCGGCGGGCATCGGCCTGGGCGGAAAGGCTGCGGGCTTTCATCGACGGAATCCCCTTCCCTTCCGCGGGCACGGCTCCCCTGCTGAAGGCGCTGCTGACCGGCGACCGGAGCGGGCTCTCGCAGGAGACGGTGCGCGTGTTCCGGGAAAGCGGCGGCGCGCACCTGCTGGCCCTGTCGGGACTTCACATCGGCATCCTGTATCTCCTCCTCACGCGGCTCCTGTGGCCGCTCGGGAACAGCCCGCGCGCTCGCCGTGTCCGCTACGCGCTCATCGTCCTCGCCGCCGGCCTGTTCACGCTGATGACCGGGGCCTCCCCTTCCATCGTCCGCGCCTTCCTGTTCATCTTCCTGAACGAGACCGCCCGTATCGCCTGCCGGCCGCGGGACCCGCTCCGGATCCTGTCCACAGCCCTCCTGATCCAGCTCGTCCTCACCCCGTCGGCCATCACCTCCACGGGCTTCCAGCTGTCCTATCTGGCGATGGCCGGCATCTTCCTGCTCTTCCCCATCCTCGAGGGCTGGTACCCGAAAGGCCCCCGCATCGACCCGGTCCGGAAGATCTGGGAAGCGGCCGCCCTGTCCATCTCCTGCCAGGCGTTCACCGGCCCCCTCGCCTGGTTCCGGTTCCATACCTTCCCGACCTACTTCCTCCTCACGAACCTCTTCGCGCTGCCCCTGACCACCCTGCTGATGGGGTCCGCCGTGACCACGCTCGTCCTCCGGGGCATCCACTGCTGCCCCGGTTTCCTCGTCCGCGCCACGAACTGGCTGTGCCAGGCCCTGGTCTGGATCCTGCAGGTTATTTCGTCAATGTGAAGCCCGGGGAGGCCCATTCGGTCATGGCGCCGTCCTCCGCGGTGTAGATGAGATAGCCCTCCACGCCGTCCAGGCCCAGGATCAGCTCGCGGGCGGCGTCCAGGCCGACGACCATGCACCAGGTCGCGAGGGCGTCCGCATCGGCCGCGCCGTCCGGGCTGACCACGGTGGCGCTCAGGAGGTTATGGTCCACGGGATAGCCGCTGCGCGGATCGATGGAGTGCGCATACTTGCGGCCGTCGCGGACATAGAACTTGCGGTAATTGCCGGAGGTGACGATGCCGGCGGGCGCAAGGGAGGAGGACCAGACGCCGTCCAGTTCCGCGCCCACCTGGTCGGTCCCGTCGGCAGGCCGGTCATAGGGCCGGTCCACGCCCACGTTCCACGGCCGGCCGGAGGGGCTGTGGCCGTCGCACCAGATTTCGCCGATGTCCACGAGCATGTCCTTCACGCCGATGGAATAGAGATAGGCCGCCACCAAGTCGCAGGTGTACCCTTGCGCGATAGCGTTGTAGTTCAGCACGACCGGCGCGTCCGTCCCGTCCCGGCGCACGTCGCGCACCGACAGCGTGCCGTCCGCGCGCGGAGTCATCGACGGTTGCAGAAGGCCCATCCCGCAGGAGGCCTTGATCGCCGACACAGCCTCGTCCGTGGGCATTTCGCCCGATTTAAAGCCGAACCCCCAGGCGTCGAAGAGCGGGCCGGCCGCGAAGTCCAGCACGCCGCCCGACCGCTCGTACCAGCCGTACCCGACCCGGTACATCTCCAGGAACAGGCCGTTCGGCCGGATGGGCTCCCCGGCGTTGAAACGGGACAGCAACGACCCCTTGTTGTAGCCCGAAAGGGTCGTGTCCACGCGGGTGAGGATGGCGTCCACCGAATCGCGGATCTCCTCCGGGGGCACGGAAACCCCTTTCAGGTTCACTTTGACGGTGTAGACGCCGCCCTGGGCGTGGCCGGTGACCTGAATGAAACGGTCTTCCGGTCCGCAGGCGGACAGGACAAGCGCAAACAGGAGGGCGAGGATGGTTTTTTTCATTTCCAAGGCGGTTGCGGCAAGATAGTTGCACAAAATTACGATAAAAATTACGATATTTGCAGATTGGATACGCAAAAACAATGATGAAGAAACGTTTACTGCTCTATACAACCCTGGTCCTGGCCGCGTTCTCCGCTTTCTCCTGCAAGAAAAAAGAGGAAGAAACCGTCGTCAAACCCTATCTGTATGGCCTGGAGTTCGACCTGGCCACCTTCGCCCGTCCGGGCGATTCCTTCACCCTGAAGCCCTACGGCGTGTACTACACCGAAGAAAAACCCGGCGTGGAGAAGTACACCTACCGGTGGAGAGTGAACTCGGGAGAGTATCAGGAAGCGGAAACATTCACCCTCAAGGTGGAAGAGGTGGGCAACTACACCATCACCTGCCAGGCGTCCGACCCGGACAACAACTATTACTCGACCTCGACATCCCATACGATCATCGTCATCGACCCGGCCCTCGGCAAGACCCTTACCGGCACCGGCATCGAGCTTTGGGACGACCATATCACCGACCCCCGCGACAAGGAGGGGGAAAGCGAGTACTACTACATCCAGATCGGCGAGCTGGACTGGTTCCGCAACAACCTCGCCTGGACCGGCGAAGGCCTCGCCTATGAGAACGCCGACGTCACCTCCTATCCGCTCGGCCGCTACTACACCTGGGACGAGGCGATGGAAGCCTGCCCCGAGGGCTGGCGCCTTCCCACCAGCGAGGAATGGGACTTCCTGGGCGTCGACGCGGGCCCGCTGATGTGCGACGCCTACCTGAACAGCAAGAAGATGTGGGAATTCTGGCCCGACGTGCCCCGGACGAACACCCTGGCGCTCGCCGTCATTCCCGCCGGCTTCGCGCTCCCGGCCATCACCACACCTTCCTACAAGCGGCTCTACGACTACGCCGCCTTCTGGACCTCCACGGTTTCCGAGGACAATCCCGACATGGCCGCCTACCGCTACATCCACGTGCAGGAGAACGAAGTGCGCTCCACCTACGCAGAAAAGGGCTCGCTGGCCCTTTCCGTACGTTGCGTCCGCAATCACGCAGACTGATATTTCATCCGGAAGAATCTACCGAAGATCGGTGATCACATACGAATCGGGAAGCGATTTCACGTTCAGCGTGAAGTCGCTTTTTCCTTGCTTGTCCTCGAAGACGATGTTCTTGAGGACAAAGCGGGCGGACGTTTCCTCGTCCAAGACGAGCGTGACGTCCAGGGAATTGGAGGAGGAACCGTTCACGCGGATCTTGTCCATGTAGCCCTTGTAGGAATTGATGAACAGGGCCGGATTGGTGAAGAGGTCTTCCTTCTCCACGGTCTCGATGAGGAGCTCCTCCGCGGCGCGGTCCAGGCTCCAGCGGGTGGTGCCGTCGCTGCGCACCTCCAGGCCGAGGCCCGAGAGCAGGTAGGCGTTGTCCTCCACGACGACGTCGCCGTCGGTGACCTGGGTCATCGGCTTGCCGCCCTGGGAGAGGCTGTAGGTATAGTGGAACAGGACCCGGTGGCCCGGGACACGGTCCAGGATGGGAATGCCGCCCTGCGCGAACGCGCTCAGGGACAGGAGGATGGCCGCGAGGCCTGTGACGATTCTTTTCATTGTTCTCCGTTCATAAAGTGGCTCAGGATCTGGTCCAGCTCGTTGAAGTCCTTCACCAGGACCTCGCGCGGCTTGGAACCGTTCTGCGGTCCCACGATGCCGGCGGCCTCGAGCTGGTCCATCACCCTACCTGCCTTTGCATAACCCATGCCAAGCCGTCGCTGGAGGTCGGAAGTGGAGCCGCGCTGGCTCGTGACGACGAGGCGGGCGGCCTCCTCGAAACGTTCGTCCAGCTGTTTCATGTCCACCAGGCCGCCACCGCCTTCATCCCCTTCCTCGGGGGCGGGCTCGGGCAGGTAGTACGGAGTATTGTAGGATTTCTGATAGCCGATCTGTTTCCCGACGGCATCCGTGAGCGCGGCGATCTCGTCGTTGCCGATGAAGGCGCACTGGATGCGTTCCATCTCCACGCCGCTGTACAGCAGCATGTCGCCCCGGCCGATGAGCTTGTCGGCGCCGGGCTGGTCCAGGATGGTGGAGGAGTCGATGCGGGAGGTCACGCGGAAGGCGATGCGCATCGGGAAGTTCGCCTTGATGAGGCCGGTGATCACGTCCACGGTCGGGCGCTGGGTCGCGAGGATCACGTGCAGGCCCGCCGCACGGCCCTTCTGGGCCAGGCGGATGACGGAGGTGGTGATGCTCCGCGCGACGGCCTTGGACTCGGGACCGGCGCCCACGGACATCGTCAGGTCCGCGTACTCGTCGATGACGACGACGATGTAGGGCAGGAAACGATGGCCTTCGGTGGGCAGCAGGTGACGGTCGCGGTACTTGTCGTTGTACAGCTTGATGTTGTTCACGCCGGCCTTGTTCAGGAGGGCGTACCGGTCGTCCATCTCCACGCACAGGGACTGGAGGATGGCCGACGCGCTCTTGGCGTTCTTGACGATGGCCTGATCCCGCTCGTCCTGCTCGTCGGCGGCGTTCGGCAGCACCGCGAGGTAATGGTTCAGGAGCTTCGCATAGGCGGAGAACTCGACCATCTTCGGGTCGATGAACACGAACTTGAGCTCCGACGGATGCTTCGCGTACAGGAGCGAGGACACGATGACGTTCAGGCCCACGGACTTGCCCTGCTTGGTGGCGCCGGCCACGAGCAGATGCGGGGCGTCGGCCAGGTCGAACACCTTGACCTTCTGGGAGATGGTATAGCCGATGGCGACGGGGAGTTCCGCCTTGCTGTTGCGGTACGCGTCGTCGTTCAGGAGCTGCTTGAGCGGGACGATGGACGGGGTGTCGTTCGCCACCTCGATGCCCACGGAATCCGACAGGGTGACGATACGCACGCCCTTGGCGTTCAGGGAGATGGCGATGTCGTCCTGCAGCATCTTGATGGAGGCGATCTTCACGCCCGGGGCCGGGTACACCTTGTACAGGGTGACGGTCGGGCCCACGATGGCGGTGACATCCTTGACCTGGATCTTGTAGCTCGCGAGGGTCGCGCGGATCTTGTTGTTGTTGCGGTTCAGCTCGTCCTGCGAGGGCTCGTGCCGGGCGCTCAGGTAGTCGCCCAGGATGTCCAGCGTCGGGAACTTGTACTTGGGAAGGTCCGCGCGGTTGTCGATGCGCGGGAGCGGCTCCCGGACCTTCTGGTCCAGCGTGTCGTCCGTCTCCACGGTGAAGGTCCCTTCCGCCTCCGCGGCAGGTTCCGGCCCTTCGACAGGCTCAGGGACCGGTTGGTGAGCTTGTCGAACCACAGGTTCCGGCTTGGGCTCGGGTTTCGGCCCTTCGACAGGCTCAGGGACCGAAAACGGTACCGGTTGGTGAGCTTGTCGAACCACGGGTTCCGGTTCGGGCTCGTCATTCCCGGCTTGACCGGGAACCTCTTCCTCCTTCCCGGCCGCGGACTTGAAGCCGTCCGTCAGGAAGTACAGCCACAGGCCCGTGAGGGCCAGGATCACGAGGACCGTGACGACGAAGCCCACGAGGTCGATGCTTCCGTCCACGAACGCGGCGCCCGCGCGGCCGCCGAGGCCGCCGCCGAACAGGGTATCCCACCCGGCCAGCCGGCTCACGAGGGCCAGGAGCCAGGAACCGAGGAAGGTGCCCGTGAAGGAATAGACGAACCACTTGCCCAGGGGAATCCGGAGCTTGGGAACGGCCCGGCTGAGGGTCCAGGCCACGAGGAAGGCGACCAGGCCGAGCGCGGCGAGGCCGAAGCTCCGCGTCACGAGGAAGCGGCCCCAGCGGAAGCCCAGCTTGGAACCGGCGTTGGACACGGCGGCTTCGCTCCCCAGCAGGTCCGGCTCCGACAGGAGGCTCGCATCCTGCTTCCAGGTGAAGAAATACGACCCCACCGCGATGGCGGTGAAGAGGGTGAAGATACCCAGCAGGACAGCGGCGACGATCCGGTATTGGGACCGCCGCTTCTCGTCCAGTTCTGCCCAGTATGCGGAGGGACGTTTCAGCTTCATTTCTTCTTGCCGTTCTTCTTGTAATTGACCCACTGCTTCTTGCCGCCGCCGTTGTTGCCGCCGCCGCGGTTGAAGCCCATGTTCATACCCGGGCGGGAATAGTTGGCGTTCGCGTCGATCTTGGAGAGCTCCAGGCCTTCGGGAACCGTCACGCGGCCGCCGGAGAGGCGCTCGATGTCGGCGAAGATGGTCTCGTCGGCCACGGTGTCCTTGTTCCAGATCAGGTACTGCTGGCGCATGTAGATGGCGAGGGAGCGGATCATCGCGGTCTTCACTTCCCCGTCCGCCTCGCTGGCGATCAGGTCGATGATGCTTTCGATGTTGCGGCCATAGTGGCGCGCCTTGATGGGTTTCGTGTTCAGGGGAATCGGGTCCGGACGGCTGTTGATCACCTCCGGATGCGGCGCAGGATAGGGCGCGTCGATGTCCAGGTCGTAACCGGCAATCATATAGAGGTGGTCCCAGAGCTTCTGCTCGAAGTTCTCCTGCTGGTGCACCTGCGGGTTCAGGGTCTCCATCACCTTGACGATGGCGCGCGCCTGCTCGGACCGCTTCGCGCGGTCCTCGATGCCTTTCATCATCTCGACCATCTTCAGCACGTTCCGCCCGTATTCGGGCATCGCGAGCTTCTTGACTTCAGTATTGTAATACAGCTTGATAGTGTTCTCGTTCGCTTCCATAATCTAACTCTCAAATATTCGAAACGGACAAATATACGCAATTTCAGGGACAACGAGACGAAAAAAAACATATATTTGCAAGCAATTTAACCACTAAAACGAAGAAAAACGACCTCTCAACCAACCATATCGGAAATCACCAACCATTTTTTAACCAACCACTTTATGTTGAAAAAGCTTCAGTCAGTCCTGCTGACTGCGGTCCTCGTATGCATTGCCTGGACCGCATCCGCCCAGAACCGCACGGCCACCGGTGTCGTCTCCGACAACATCGGCCCCGTCATCGGCGCGGGCGTCGTGGTAACGGGAACCACCAACGGCACCGTCACCGATGCCAACGGTTCCTTCTCGATCAACAACGTGCCGGTCGGCGCCACCATCCAGGTGACCTGCATCGGCTATGCACCCGTCGAATACGTGTTCGACGGTTCCTCCAAGAACATCGTCCTCAAGGAAGACAGCGAACTCCTGGACGAAGTCGTCGTCACCGCCCTCGGCATCTCCCGTGAAAAGAAGTCCCTCGGCTACGCCGTGCAGGACGTCAAGGCGGAAGAGCTCACCCGCGGCGGCGGCGTCACCCTCACCGACGCCCTCATGGGCAAGGTGGCCGGTCTGGCGATCAACAACTCCGCGACCGGCGCCGGCGGATCCACCCGTGTGGTCCTCCGTGGTAACTCCTCCCTTTCCGACAACAACTCCCCGCTCTATGTCGTGGACGGCGTTCCTTACGACAACGGCGGCATGCCCGGTGCCGACCAGGCCGGTCTTTGGGGCTCCATCGACCACCAGGGCGGTGCGTTCGACATCAACCCCGAGGACATCGAGAGCGTTTCCGTGCTGAAGGGCGCGACCGCTGCGGCCCTGTACGGCTCCCGCGCCGGTAACGGTGTCATCCTCATCACCACCAAGAAGGGCGGCAAGGGCCAGGAAAAGATCGGTGTCACCTACAACGGCAAGTTCACCTGGTCTCCCGTCACCTACTTCCCCGCCCTGCAGAACATCTACGGCCAGGGTACCCTGGGCAAGTATGACAAGCAGGCCACCGGTTCCTGGGGCGAAGAAATGAGCGCCTCCACCACCAAGGCCAACTGGTGGGACGGAACCTCCGAGATCTCCTATATCGGCACCGAGAACCCCTGGAAGGAATTCTACCGGACCGGTAACAGCCAGAGCAACAACGTGACCCTCGCCGGCGGCGGAAAGGACAACCCGTTCCGTCTCACCCTGGGCTACGACAACACCAACTCCGTGGTGAAGACCTCCAACATCAAGCGCACGAGCGTGGACTTCGTCACCAGCAACAAGCTCACCGACTGGCTCACGCTGGACGTGAAGGCCAACTACGTGAACACCGCCGGTAACAACCGCCAGGCCCGTGGTGCCTACGGTTCCTCCTACGCCATCCTCACCATGCCCCGCAGCATCAAGCTCTCCGACCTCGCCGAGCACTGGCTCGACGCCAACGCCGCGGCCGCCGGTGCCGGCGCCGAGGCCCAGGTCAACTGGTACAAGGTGAGCCCGAACTGCCAGAACCCCTACTTCATCCAGAACAACCTGGTGAACGGCGACGTCCAGAACAAGTTCTTCGGCGTGGGCACGCTCACCGTCAACCTCATGAAGAACCTCACCTTCAAGGTGAAGGAAGGTCTCACCTGGGCAGGCACGACGGAAAAGAACACCCGCCTGTACGACACCTCCGGTTTCAACTGGCCCGAATTCTCCATGCGGAAGTCCACCACGATGGAGAACAACCTCGAAGGCCTCCTCTCCTACAACAACAAGTTCGGTGACTTCGACTTCGGCGCCAGCGTGGGCGGCAACATCATGCACTATAAGAACGAGGTCCTCCGGGCCGATGCCAAGAACATCCCGTTCTCCGGTGCTTACTACATCCGTGCCGGACAGCTGGACAGCGACACCTACAACGACATCTACGAGAAGGAAATCCAGTCCCTGTACGCTTTCGCGAACCTCGGTTACAAGAACTTCCTCTTCCTGGACGTGACCGCCCGTAACGACTGGTCCTCCACCCTCCCGGCCGAGAACCGCAGCTACTTCTATCCGTCCGTGAGCCTCTCCTACCTCCTCACCGGCATGCTCGATGAGATGGGCGTGAGCTACAACAAGGACATCCTGGACTACGGCAAGATCCGCGCTTCCTGGGCGAAGGTGGGTAAGGATACCGATCCTTACCAGCTGATGACCCTGCTGGGCACCTCCAGCGGCATCAACGACCTCAACTACATCACCTACCCGACCACCCGCGCGAACGCCAACCTGAAGCCCGAAATGGTGACTTCCTGGGAACTCGGTACCGAGTGGCACTTCTTCAAGAACCGTCTCGGCTTCGACTTCACCTACTATCACTCCAACACGGTGAACCAGGTGATGCGCATCGACCTCCCGTACTCCTCCGGCGTGCAGCGCCAGTGGATCAACGCCGGTAACATCCAGAACCAGGGTATCGAGTTCCAGCTCAACGCCGACTTCATCCGCACCCGCGACGTCACCTTCGGCGCCACCTTCAACTTCGCCAAGAACTGGAACAAGGTGCTCGAGCTCTACCACAACGCCGAGATGGGCATCGACATGGACCGCTACTCCCTCGGTAACATCAACTTCTCCTCCAGCGGCGACGGCACCGTCTATGCCATCGAGGGCCGCGAGATCGGCACCCTGGTCGGTACCGGCTACAAGTACGACGACAAGGGCAACAAGGTCATCGGCACGAACGGTCTTCCCGTGATCGAATCCAACAAGGAGATCGCCAGCGTGGCTCCGGACTTCACCGGTTCCTTCGGCCTCAACTTCTCCTGGAAGGGCATCGCACTCAACGCCCTGTTCTCCTTCCAGAAGGGCGGCAGCCTGTATTCCGCCACGGAGTACATGACCCTGCACAGCGGTACCGGTCTCCGCACCGCCGACCGCAGCAAGCGCGTCATCGCCGGTGTCCTTGCGGATGGTTCCGTGAACAAGGAGGAAGTAACCGCCCAGAACTTCTGGAACAACATCCCGATGGAAGAGTGCGTCTATGACGCTTCCTACCTGAAGCTGAGCGAGCTTTCCCTCGGCTACAGCATCCCCAAGAAGTTCCTGGACCGCGCCTTCGGCGGCTATGTGAACAACATCCGCGTTTCCGCCGTGGGTTCCAACCTCTTCTACTTCCTCAAGCACACCCCGGGAACCACCCCGGACGGCGCCCTCACGGAGAATTCCCTCATGGCTACCGCCTTTGACCTGTGCCCGTATCCGGCCACCCGCAACTTCGGTGTCGCCATCAACATCGGTTTCTAATTAAAGGGAGAACTTGAATATGAAAAAGTTTATCATACCTGTCCTTGCTCTTCTCGCCCTGGCATCCTGCACCGCCAAGTTCGATGAGATGAACAAACCCACCACGGGTCTTACCATGGACTCCGCCCAGCCGATGTACATCTTCGGCCGTACGCTGTACAACGGTTCCTCCAACGACCACCAGCGTAACTTCAACCTGAACGACGACATGTACGCCCACTACTTCGCCCAGGGCCTCGGTTGGACCGACTTCTGGCGCTACAACGCCGGCTGGGGCGACATTTACTGGCGCGACTTCTACACGGACCGTCTCCAGGAATACTGGCTCATCGACGAAATCTGCGGTGACCAGGCCGAGTACAAGTGCATCAAGGCCGCCAACGACGTGTGGAACGTCGTCCTCTGGCTCCGCGTGATCGACCGTCACGGTGACGCCCCTTACTTCGACGCCGAGGGCAAATTCGGCGCCGGCAAGGGTACCACCCTCCCGTACAGCAAGGTCGAGGACATCTATGCTGACCTGATCAGCCGCCTGAAGGCCGACGTCGCCGCTTTCGGCAACACGGCCGGCCAGTTCGACTTCGCCGCCTACGACTTCCTGTTCAACAACGACTGGAACCAGTGGAAGAAGTTCGCCAACACCCTGATCATGCGTCTTTCCATGCGTTACTCCAAGACTGACAAGTTCAAGGCCGACTTCGTGGCGGCCGCCGGCGGCTGCTTCGACAGCCCGTCCGACTACGCCCGCATCAGCTGCGACACCGGTGTCTGGGGCGACTACTACGACCGTACCTTCAACGACTGGTCCAACACCTTCACGAACTGCGACTTCATGGACATGATGAACGGTACCAACAAGGGTTACAAGACCGGCGTCGTGGATCCCCGCCGCGCCTTCTTCTTCCTGCCCGGCACCGATGCGGCCACGGCCGGCAACAGCAACTGGGACGGTTATCCCTTCGACTACACCTCCGATACCGAGACTGACGTCGTGACCGGACATGGCGGAAATAAATCCTTTGCCCGCCTGAACATGTACGACGTGAACGGTCTGTTCCACTACAGCGGCGCCGGCAACGAGAACCTCTCCTGGTGCTACAGTTCCTACTCCGAGGCCCTGTTCCTCAAGGCCGAGGCTGCCCTCCGCGGCTGGATTTCCGGCAATGCCGAGGACCTGTGGAAGCAGGCCATCAAGGCTTCCATGGATGAGATCGGCGTGTTCGTCACCCGTTCCGGCGGTAAGAACACCATCAGCGCCGACGAGCAGAACGCCTACATCGCCGCCCTGCCTGCCTTCGGTTCCAACAAGGAAGAGCAGCTGCGCAGCATCATGGTCCAGAAGTGGATCGCCCTGTACCCGAACTCCGTCGAGGCCTGGGCCGAGCAGCGCCGTACCGGTTATCCGGACTACGCCTCCAAGATCCTCACCTATCCGGCCGTGAGCGCCAGCTCCGGTGTGAGCGTGGGCAACATCATCCAGCGCATCCCGTATCCGCAGAATGAATACAACACCAACGCCGGCAACATCCCGGCCGAGTATGCAGACTACAATGCGAAGAACATGGAAAAGGGCATCTCCTGGAGCCTGGGTGGCGAAAACAAGACCCAGTCCGCGACTGCCGCTCCGAAGAACTTCTAACGGACCCACCGGTCCTGACCGGTTACAAATCGGGCCTCGGCACTTGCCGGGGCCCTTTTTTCATCCCTAAGCAAAGCGGAACTACCGCACCTCCACGAACTCGTCCTCGCCGTCCTCGCGGATGTACCAGAGGGTACCCGTGACGGGACTGTGCCCCAGCGCGCGGTACAGGTCCATATAGCCGCGGACCTGGTCCAGGTACTTCTTCTCGGGCTGGCCGAACTTGTAGTCGACGACGGCGGCGGAGCCGTCGGGGCGGAGGATGACGCGGTCCGGACGGACCTCGGCGCCGTCCGCGCCCAGCAGCGGCGCCTCGTTCAGCACCTCGATGCCGCTGTCCGCGAACCAGCCGCGGGCGGCCACGGAGGCGATTTCCGCCTCCAGGAAGGCCAACGTGCGGTCGCGGTCCTCCCGCGGCAGCTCGCCGGAGGCGACGGCGCGGTCCACGGCGCGGGGCAGGTCGCCGGGCACCGTGACGGAGGCGAGGATGTCGTGCAGGACGAGGCCGCGGAGGCGGTTGGATGCGTCGGGGCCGACGAGGCCGTCCGGGCCGAAGTAGTCGGCCGCGTCGCGGCTGAACTTCAGGCGGCCGCGGTCGCCGGCGGCGAACGACGGGTAGCCCGTCGGGAGCGGCGCGGCCGGCCCGGCCTCCCGCTTCAGCGCGCCGAAGTCATACAGCTTCCCCGCGTGATAGTCCAGCGTCCCGACAAAGCCGTACAGGACCTGCGAGAGATTCTTCCAATCGGCGTCCTGGCCGTTCCGCACGGCATCGAGCACCTTGCCCGGAGGCGTTTTCGCGATGACCTTCAAGCCGTACTTCGCCCGCGTCAGCGCCACGTAGAAGACATTGATGTTGTCGATGAACTGGAGCTTCCGCTCGCGGTGATAATCCTCCGCGAACAGCGTGCTCTCGCTGGAGCCGCTCAGTTCCACGTGGTAGACGCCGTCGGCAAAAGCCTCCAGCGGCGTTCCGTCCACGTCCGGACGGCACCAGTAGGAAGAACCCTTGTACAGGGTGACCTTTTCCGCGAACGGGAAGATCACGTACGGGAACTCCAGGCCCTTGGACTTGTGGACCGTCATCACGCGGACGGCGGAACCCGTCTCGGGCGAGGCGATCTTGGGATCGGCGTCGGCCCACTCGCGGAGGAAGGCCGACAGGTCGTTCCCCCGGGCGGCGGACCAGTCCAGGAGATAATCCATGAAGGATTGGATATAGGGCACTTCCGCCTCGAAGGTGTCCGGATCGGCCTCCCGGAGGTCCCGGAGGAGGGATTCCGCGAGGTCCGTCAGCGAATGGAAATGGTCCGGGATGCGGATGTCCATGGACCGGGCCAGGAAGCCGGCCACGGAAGCGCGCCCCTCGGAGTCGGGCGCGTCAACCAGCGAGAGCTGGGACACGAGCCGCCGGACCGTCACGGAGGACTTCACGAAGAGCGAGTCGTCGGACACGACCGGAATCCCTTCCGAAACCAGCCGGGCGGCGATATCGGAACCGTCCTGGTTGCCCCGGACGAGGATGGCGACATCGCCGTACTCCCCGCGCGCTTCAGTCACGCTCCGCACCGAGGTGACGATTTCATCCATCTCGGCGTCGTAGTCCTCCACGAAGCGTATATCGACGGACCCCTCGGCGGGGTCCTTGAAGCAGACCTGCTGCTCCACGTCGTGGTAGATGCGGCGGATGTCGTCCCCGCCCAGAAGGCCGTCCAGCTGCGCCGCCGCATACGGGAAGAAGGCGTTGTTGAACTGCACGATGGCCCCGCAGGTGCGGTAGTTGCCGTCCAGCACCTGCTCAGCCTCCGGGCCCAGGCGGAAATCCTTCCGCACGCCGGAATCCAGCAGGCGCCAGTCGGAACCGCGCCAGCGGTAGATGGACTGCTTGACATCCCCCACGACCAGGTTGTCGAACCCGCCGGCGTCGCTGTTCAGCAGCAGCGGGCGGAAATTCTCCCACTGGATCGTGGACGTGTCCTGGAACTCGTCCAGGAGGAAATCCTCGAACCGGACGCCCAACTTCTCATACACGAAGGGGGCGTCGGACCCGTCGATGATGCCTTTCAGGATGGTGTTGGAGTCGTCGATGGAGAGGACGTTCTTTTCCTTCTGCACCTCGTCGAAGGCCTTCCGGAGCTCGGCGGCGATGCCCAGCGTATAGGCCTGGCCGCCGATGAGGCCGGCCGTCCGATACTGGCGGAAACGGTCCCCGAACAGGGTGCAGAACGCGTTCAAAGGTTCTTCCAGGCTCCCTTCCAGCTCCACGCGGAACCGGTCCTTGGTCTTGGCGAACCACTTCGTAGAATCGGCCGCCTTGTCCAGGAACGAGTCCGTGGGGGTCCAGACCGCATCGCGCGGGCCCAGGTCCCGGAAGCCGTACAGGGCTTTCAGGAAGCCGCGGTTGCTGTCGGCCGGGTCCACGCCGTGCCGCTCCAGCACGTCCAGGACGGCTTGCGCGGCGTCCCGGACATCCTTCACATACGCTTCGCAGAGGGCTGCGCAGCCCTTCTGGATCTCCTTCAGATGGTCCTTGGCATACGCGGCGTCCTCGTCGATGCCGTACCGGCGGACCGCCTCCGCATGGTCCGTGGACTTGAGGTTCACGGCCATCTCCTTGAGCGGGGGCTCCAAGTTGAAGCGGCTGCCGTTCTCCAGGCCGGTCTTCACGTTCTCGGTGAGCCAGCCGAGCAGGCCCCGGTCGTCCTCCGTGAGGCCGTCCAGGATGCGGTCCACGCTCTCCTCCACCAGGGCGGCCTTGTCCAGTTCCACCTGGTAGGAAGCGAACTGCCCGATCTCGCGGGAGAAGGCCCGCAGCGTCTGCTGGAAGAACTTGTCGATGGTGGACACCGCGAAGGAAGAATAGTCGTGCAGGATGCCGCCCAGCTGGCTGGAAGCTCGTTTCTGCAGGGCTTCCGCCGTCTTGAACTCCGGGAGGAAATCCTCGAAGTACGGCGACTTGGCCGGTTCCGTGGAGAGGGTGAACAGCTCGTCCAGGATGCGGCGCTTCATCTCGTCGGTGGCCTTGTTGGTGAAGGTCACGGCGAGGATGTGGCGGTAGGCCTGCGGATCCTTCTTCGTCAGGAGCAGGCGGATGTATTCGCGGGCCAGGTTGTAGGTCTTTCCCGAACCGGCGGAAGCTTTCATGATCTTGATCATCGGCCGCAAATCATTTTGAAGTCACAGTATTCGCAGGTCTTGCGTTCCTCCGTCCGGCGGAAAGGCACGGACGGGTCCGTCATTTCCGCGAAGAGGTCCTTGAGGCGTTCCCGCGTCAGGCGGGCGAACTCGGCGTTCGCCGGACGGTCCTCGAGCGGTTCCGTGAACAGGCGGGAGACCGAGTAGATGGAATTGACCACGGGCCGGCCGCGCAGTTTCTCCTGCTCCTGCGTCAGCAGGCCGTACATGAACAGCTGGAGGGCGATCTTCGGGCGTCCGTTGTTCGTGGGGCCGAACAGCTTCTCCACCACGTCGGCGGCGTTGTCGTCGGTGATGTCGATGTCGTCCTGCTCCACCTTGCCCGTCTTGTAGTCCACGATGCGGGCCTCCCCGGCGAGGTAGCTGTCGATGCGGTCCGCATAGCCCTTGATCTTGAAGCCCTCGAACGTTCCCAGCATCTTCTCCTCCAGGAACAGGATGTCGAAACCCTTCGAGCCGGAGCTGACCAGGAGCTCCCGGTCGTGCCGGAGCGTGCGGAGGACGTACTCGACGATGACTTCCTCCACGACAAGGTCGCGGCCGGTGACATCGACCGTCTGCATCTTCTTGAGGATGGTCTGCCGGACGAGGGCCTTGACGGCCTTCCGGTCCTTCAGCATCCCGTCGAGGTCCGCCACCGTCAGGCACTTGTCCACAAAGGGTCCGTACAGCGCCTGCATGGTGCCGTGGTACACGGTTCCCAGGGCGCCGGCGTCCATCGCTTCCAGCACCTCCTCCTCGGTGCTCAGGCGCTTGATGAAGGAATAGTAGAACTTGGCCGGGCAGTACAGGTAGCTCTGGAGGGACGAGGCGGAATGCTCGCCCTCGCGGATAAGGTCGATGTCCGCCGCCGTCTTGGGAATGGCGTCGGCCTCGGGGGCCAGCTCCATGCGGGAGGTGGCGACGAAGCGCTCCAGCGGCGCCCGGTAATGGTATTGCAGCTGCTTGATATACCGGCTTTCCTCGCCGGACTTGAGGCCTTCGGTCCGGCTGTCGGACACCAGCCACACGTGCTCCGCGCGCTGGATCATCCGGTAGAAATAGTAGGCCCACACGCTGTCCTGATACTCGAAGGTAGGCAGGCCGAAACCCTTCCGGAGTTCCGGCGGGACAAAGGACGCGCTGCTGCTCCGGCGCGGGAAAACGCCCTCGTTGGCGGAGAAAAGGACGATGTTCCGGAAATCCAGGGCGCGGGTTTCCAGCGGGCCCATCACCTGCAGGCCCTCCAGCGGCTCGCCCCGGAACGGGACGGACTCGCCGGACAGCAGTTCGTCCAGCAGGCGGAGCCAGGTGGCGGGCAGGACGTCCAGGCCGATGTCCCCGAGCAGGTTCAGCGACTGCATGCACCGCTTCGCGAAGTCCAGTTCCAGCAGCATCGCCTCCACGCCACGGAGCTTCCAGCCCACGTAGCTGACGATGTCGGAAAGGTACTTCACCAGCGCGCGGTTCTGGTCCGCGGAGGCCTCCTTGGGACGGGTGACGACCGGACGGAACACCAGGTCCAGCAGCGGGCCGCCCTGCAGGTCCGCCTGCGGGACGTAATACTTGGCGTCCTTCTTGACTTCCTGGACGACCGTTTCTTCCTCCGGGGTCAGGACGGCGCGGAACAGGCTGTTCGCGAAGATGGAACGGACCTCGCGGTGATAGAAGTGCCAGACGCCGGACTTCTCCCGCAGGCGCTGCTGCATGGCGGCCAGGGAGGAGACCAGGGCATAGACGGCGCCACCCGTGAGCGGGCAGCCCATCGTCACGTTGATGCTGTCATACTCCGGCGGAATGGAGTTCAGCAGGGGCATCAGGAGGTTCTCGTCGGGGAGGATGAAGGCCGTCTCCACCGGGTTCTCCGTGTTGCAGCGCGAGAGGATCTCCGGGGCCAGCTTCGCCTGGCCCACGGAGGAAGGCACGCTCACGACGTGGAAAGCGGGCTTTCCGACGCCGTCCGGATCCACCGGGAAGGCGTTCGGAAAGTCGCGGACATTGTCCCGCATGAAGACCGAGGACTTGTTCCGCGGGTCGCGCACGGCTTCCGAGACATAGTCCCAGCAGAACTCCGCCAGGCCGGCGTCGCGGAGGCGCCGCAGGACCGTCTTCTCGCACTCGTTCAGGGCGTTCAGGCCCACGAACACGAAGCGGCGCGCCTGCGGGAACACGCCCGCGAGAATGTCGGCCACGGCCTCGCCGCCTTTCAGGCGCTCGGCCAGGTCGCGGTACACCATCCCCTCGTAGGCCATCCCCTGCGCGCGGAGACGCGCCCGGAAATCCTTATAGAGCGGGAAAAGGATGTTCCAGACCTGCAGGAAGCGGGCCTTCACGGTGGTGTCGTCCGTGTCCAGCCGGACGGTCAGGCGGCCGTTCCGGTCGCGGAAATGGTTCACGAAATGCAGGACGGCCTCGCGCTGGACGTCCGACAGGTGGCTGTAGTCGTCCTGGATGTCCTTGAAGTCCGCCACGTCGGTGAACAGGTCCTCCGCGTCCACGAGGAACTTGTCCACGTCACCGAAGTCCGCGAGGATCACCTCGCCCCAGAAGATGAACTCGTCCAGGGGCTCGGCCTTCGGGTACACGGCCTTGTAGGACTCGTACAGCTCCAGCAGGAGACGGATGCGGTCCGTCACCTCGCCGCCATAGACCTTGTAGAAGAAATCGTTGATGGTCAGCGACTGGGGCGCGCGCATCGGACGGTCCGCGCCGCCCTCCCGCAGGAGGTCGCCGAGGTACTTCCGGAAGAACACGGCCGACCGCCGGTTGGGAAAGACGAAGCACGTCCCTTCCATATCGGCCGCGAGATAATGCGCCGCGACCTGTTTGAGAAATGGTATCATCATTGTCATTTCGAGCGTAGTCGAGAAATCTCCGCAAATATATACGCCAAATCTGCCAAACTATTGCACAAGGAAGAAGATTTCTTTTCAAAGTTACATCTTTTCGGACGCTGTTGCAAATGAAGGGGATTATTCCTATCTTTGTAAATAGAATTATTCAAAACAACACTAAAAGGATACCCAATATGAAAAAGAAATTCAGATGCCTCGTGTGCGGATACGTCTACGAAGGCGAGAACCCGCCCGCAGAATGCCCTATTTGCCATGCGAAGGCCGAAAAGTTCGTGGAAATCAAGGAAGAAGCCGGCAAGCCCATGTGGGCCTGCGAGCACGAGCTCGGCGTCGCCAAGGGCTGCGACCCGGAGGTGTGGGCCGGTCTGCAGGACCACTTCCAGGGCGAATGCTCCGAAGTGGGCATGTACCTCGCGATGAGCCGCCAGGCGGAGCGCGAGGGCTACCCGGAAGTCGCCGACGCCTTCAAGCGCTACGCCTACGAGGAAGCGGACCACGCCGCCCGCATCGCCGAACTCCTCGGCGAAGTCGTCTGGGACACCAAGACGAACCTCAAGAAGCGCTACGAAGCCGAAGCCGGCGCCTGCGAAGGCAAGCTCGCCATCGCCAAGAAGGCGAAGGCCCTCGGCTATGACGCCATCCACGACACGATCCACGAGATGGCCAAGGACGAAGCCCGTCACGGCGCCGGCTTCCTGGGCCTGTACAACCGCTTCTTCAAGAAGTAAGCGCGATCACACCCTCTGATTACCGCTCCTCGACGCGCTGGAACCCATCGCTGCCGAGGAGCAGTTTTTTTGTCTCCCCCGCGATGCGGGCGAAAAGGGTGTCCGCCGGGTAGCGGGTGAGACTGTTGCAATGGGAGCAGGACGGCAGGGCGAGCAAAGCGCCGCCGGCGCCGGCCAGGTAGTACCGGTCCTGGGACGCATCGTAGCTCAGGGACATCGGCTCGGCGGTGAAAAGGCACGGCAACCCCTGCTCCGTATAGTCCAGCGTGCGCTCGGACCAGACCGTGCCGCGGGCTGAGGTGAAGGCGGCGGGCCTGCCGTCCGGGCCGATGCCCGCGACCATCACGCTGCCGCCGCCGGCCGCCACGCCGCGGAAATCCATCGACGGATAATAGCCCGCGTACTGGGCGTTGAAATCGAAAACCGCCCACGCGTCGTCTCCGGTCCGGCGCGCGATCTCCCCGGCGTCGGTGACGGCCCACAGGGTGTTCCTGTCGGCGGCCAGGGCGCACAGGCGGCCCTTCACGGGCAGCTTTTCCCGCTCCGCGACACCCCCGTCGGGGGCCAGGCGGAGCAGATGGCGTCCCCCTTCGTCAAGCGCATACAAGCGCTCCCCTACGGCGGCCAAAGCCGTCAAGGGACGCACCAGGGGGCGTTTTCGCAAGACATTCCCTTCCGCATCCAGCCAGGCGATATAATCCCCGGCTACGAGGAATCCGCCGTCGGCGGTCGGGACTCCCGTACGCAAATCCTGTCCGTGGGCCGTCAGGCAGCCTACGGACAGGAGAAGCGACAGGAGGAGGAGCCGCGCCATTACTTCAGGCCGCGGCTGACCAGCTTGAAGTTGGAGAAGGTCGCCTTGAGCGGCTCGGCCTGCGGCATCGGCATGCCGCCCCGGCGGGCGCCGCCGCCACCGCGCATCATCATCGGCATCTCGCCCTCGCAGGCGAGCACGCCCACCTGGACGTCCTTCAGGACGGCCTGGGCCGTGCCCATCTTCTCGAATTTCTTGCCGTCCACGGAGTAGAAGGCGGTGTAGGTGTCGCCCTGCTTGTCCAGGCGCAGCCAAAGGACGTTGTCCGCGCCCACGATGCCGTCCAGGGGCAGGGTCGCGACGCTCTTCTGCTGGCCGTTCTCTTCCACCATCAGCTGCAGCTGGCCCGCGGAAGGACCGGCGTCGGCGCCCGGGCGGCGGAAGTTGAAGGTGGCCGCGCGGACGAACTTCACGAAGTTGTCGTCGCACTGATAGGCCACGAGACCCGCGTTCTGGGCGGGCGGGGCCGGGGCGCAGACCAGCTTCGTATCGGCGGTCCAGTCGGAATTGGCGCTCTGGAGGAGGATGTTGGTCGCGGCATTGCCGCCCTGGGCGATGTCGCCCTTGCCGGCGGTGAGCACGAGGCCGTTCGCGCTGGAGAGCATCCAGCCGGCGGGATCCTCGCGGACCCAGTGCCAGGCGTCGTTCAGCGTACCCTTGCGGAAGGTGTCGGAAACGCCCTTCGCGCCGAAGTTCACCGTCACCTGGCGGCTGTCGCCGGTCTGGCCGTCATGCAGGGTGACCACGGCCGTGCCGGGCACGGTTTCCGCCTGCTTCACGGTCACGTCGATGGCCGGATTGGCCGCCGCGGCCTCCACCTTCGGGGCCTTGCCGGGCTTGAGCAGATAGCTCAGGGAGGCGGCGTCACCGAGCTTGACGTTCTTGCCGCCGACCTTCAGGCTCGCAAGCCCGAGATCCGGCATCACCTTCACGGCGAAGGTGTCCTCCTTGGTGTACCCGTCGATGGTAACGGCGCAAGTGACGGTGGCGACGCCCATCGACACGGCCTTCACCGTGCCGTCCGGGGCGACGGTGGCGACGGCCGGGTTGTTGCTCGTCCAGACGCACTTGGCGCCCTCATAGAAGCTGTCGTCGTTCATGCAGGCGGAGAAGGAGGCCTTCGCCGTATCCCCGATGCGGAGGACGGAGGCGTCGCAGCTGGCCCAGACGGTCTTGAGGCGGCGATTCAGCTTGCCGGACATCGTCGCGGTCACGCTGCCGCGGATGTCCTGCGAGGAGGAGCCGAACTCGAACACATAACGGCCCGGGTCGTAGGTCATCCGGTCGGCCTTCATATCCCAGAACCAGAGGTCCGCGCAGTCGACGTCGATGCGGACGGTGCGGGTCTGGCCGCGCGGGATGGTCACCCGCCGGAAGCCCTTGAGCCGCTTCGCCGGGCGCTCCAGCGCGGCCGGGCTGTCCGGGGTGCGGACATAGATCTGCACCACCTCGTCGGCGCTGACGTCACCGGTATTGGTCACGTCCACGCTCAGCGTCACCTTGTCGTTCGGGGTGATGGCGTTCTTGCTGATGCGGAAGTTGCTGTAGGCGAAGGTCGTATAGCTCAGGCCGTAGCCGAACGGATAGGACACTTCCCGGTTGAAATACCACAGGGTGCGGCCCTGGTTGCCGGAACTGCGGCGGAGGTTGTAGTCCGTGATGGCCGGCAGGTCCTTCACGGTCTTGAACCAGGTGGCGTTCAGCTTGCCGCCCGGGGAGACCTCGCCGAAGAGCAGGCGCGGGATGGCCTCGCCCTGAGCCTGGCCGTTGTAGCCGGTCCAGAGGATGCCGCCGATGCTCGGGAGGTGGCGGAACTCCTCCACTTCCACGCAGCCGAGCGTCTGCATCACCACGATCGTGCGCGGGTTCACGGCCGCGACGGCCTGGATGAGCTTGAGCTGGTTGCCAGGCAGGAGGAGGGTCAGCCGGTCGGCCTCCTCGGTCGCCGTGTTCTCGTCGGTGCCGACGAACACCACGGCCACGTCGGCCTCCCGGGCCGTCTGGAGCGTAGCCTCGTCGATCGGCGCGTCCTGCGGAGCCTTGTACACGAGATACACGGTCTGCGGGCCGTTGTAGCCGAGTTTCAGGGCGTTGGTCTTCATGGGCATGCTGGCGCCGTAGACGCCGCCCACGCGGGCGCCGGAAGCCTTCGTGGCCTCGATCCGGCCGATCAGGTTGCCGTCCGGGCCGCCCACGCGGACTTCCACGATGCCGCCTTCGGTGGGGATGTTCAGGCCGACGGTGATGTTCTCGATGTTGGTGATGTCCACGTTCTCGTAAGCGGTCCAGGAGCCGTCGTCGATGGAACGGACCTGTTCCTCCTCGCCCATGCCAGAGCCTACGGTGATGCCGTCGGCGGAGGCGGTGTACTTGGTGGCGTCGTAGCGGGTGGTGGTGCCGTCGGTCTTCTCGATCTCGAAGTAGGCGATGTACAGGAGGTTGCTCTTGCTCTTGATGTCGCCGCCCACGGCGAGGCGCACGTCGACGTCATAGCCCTTGGCCTTCAGCCAGGCCTGGATGCCGGCGTAGGGAGAGATCATCGCGGACGCCTCCGGACGGCCGGAGTAAGGTCCCAGCTCCACGTCGTCGGCCTGCGGGCCGATGAGGGCGATGCTCTTCAGGGCCTTCGGGTCCAGCGGAAGGGCCTTGCCCTCGTTCTTGAGGAGGACCGGCGTCTTCACGGCCAGTTCGGCCGCCAGGGCGCGGTTCGCCGCCGAGCTCACGCGGGACGGCTCGTACTTGGAGTACGGGACCATCTGGTCGGGATCGAACTCGCCGGTGCGCATGCGGATGGTGAACATGTTGATGAGGGCGCGGTCGATCAGGGCCATCGGCAGGATGCCCTGCTCGTAGGCGCTGATGGCGAAACGCTGGTAGATGCTGCCGCAGTCGGAGTCCACGCCGGCGGCGAGGCCGTACGCCGTCGCGAGCTCGCGGGTCTCGGCGTAATAGTGTCCGTCGTAGATGTCCTGGATGGCGGCGCAGTCGCCGGTCACGTAGCCCTTCATGCCGTAGGTCCGGCGGGCCAGGGTGTCCAGGTAGAACGCGCTGGCGGAGGTAGGAACGTGGTTCACAGCATTGTACGAGGACATGATGGACGGCAGTTTCTCATCCTCGATCAGGCGCTTGTAGGGATACAGGTAGAACTCGCGCATGTCGCGGCTGTCCATGTTGGAACTGGACACGTGGCGGTCGAATTCGCTGTTGTTTGCGAAGTAGTGCTTCGCCGTGGGGACGGCCTTCAAATACTTGGGGTCGGAGCCCATCAGGCCGCGGACGAAGCCGCGGGCGATCTCCGCGGCGAGGAACGGATCCTCGCCGTAGGACTCGCCGGTGCGGCCCCAGCGGGGGTCGCGGACCGGCTCCACGACGGGCGACCAGAAGGTCAGGCCCTTCGTCCCGGTGGCGAAGATGGCGCGCGCCTCGTCGGCGATGGCCGACGCCATCCGCTCCGCGACGGCCGGGTCCCAGGAGGAGCCGATGGCCACGCTGTTGGGGAAGGACGACGGGCCGAGGATGCCCACGGAAGGGTTCGCGCCGGAAAGCACGCCGTGCAGCGCCTCGCTCCAGACATTGTAGTTCTTCAGGCCCAGCCGCGGGACGGCGGCCATGTTGTTGCCCAGCAGGCTCTGCTTCTCTTCGAGCGTGAGGCGGGACACGAGGTCCGTCGCGCGCTCCTCGAAGGAGTAGGCCGTGTTCAGGTAAATCGGCACTTGGCCGTCCTGTGCCCACGCCGACACGGCGCCCAGCAGGGCCGCCGTTCCGGCAAGAATGAGGGTGCGAATCTTGTTCATGCTGATTGACAAGTATTTGTATCTTTTACAAATATACATTTTTTTCCGGAAGATGCACAGCTTTTGGCCCGACTTGCGTATATTTGTTGTCAAGAAAGCGCAACGATGAAAAAGATCCTGTTATCCGTCCTTGCCGCCCTGGCGCTCGTCTCCTGCGTCCGGGAAAGCATCCCGGTGGAAACGCCGGCGGAAGAGGGCCTGGTCGAAAGGACCTGGACGGTCTCGATGACCGGCGAGGCCCACGCGTCCGTCGACGGCGGCCTGCGCCCCGTCTGGGAGGTCGGCGAAGAGCTGTCCGTCTATGACCACGTCTCCCGGGTGGGACGCATCTTCAAGGTTTCGTCCGTCGACGGGAACATCGCCACGATCACCGGCCAGATCAGCGCCGGCGGAGACACCCCCTTCGATGCCGTCTACCCGGCCAAAAGCGCCGGGGACTGGTCGACAGACGTCTCTGCCACCCTGCAGATCCCTGAGGTCCAGACGATTCCGGCGGGACGCAACGTCTGCCCCGACATGCTTGTCTCGACTGCCCACAGCGACGTCCCGGACGGGGTCATCCCCTTCCACAACCTCGCCTCGCTGCTGAAGGTGACCGTGGGCCGGGAAGGCCTCTCGGACATCCGGATCGACCTCGCAGGGCCGTCTTCCGACGAGGTCCGCCACTACCGGGCGGAACCCGCATCCGGCACTTTCGCGACGGGCACCTATTTTATCGCGGTCGATCCCGGGACGTACGGCGGCCTCACGGTGACCTGCCTCGAGCCTTTCGGGCAAGGATACCGCAAGTCCTCGACCTCCCCCTTGCAAGCCGGCGCCGGCGGCGTCATCAACCTGGGAACGGTCACGGATGAAAAGCCCTGGCGCTATTATGAAGTCACAGCCGTGAAGCCCTATGCCTCCCAGCAGCAGCTGCTGGACGAGACGGGGCTTTCCAGCCGTTTGTCGGGTTATGCGTTGTTGCTGCCCTTCATCTTCCCCGATCTCAACAAACCCGCCAGCGCCATCAGCTATACCTACATCTCCGCGGACCCGCAGGGGAAACCGGTGGAACTGTCGGCCATCCTCTACATCCCCGACGCCGCCCTGGACGGCACCAAGGCCCTGACCGGCATTTCCCTGACCAGCCACGGCACCATCGGCTCCAATGCCGAATGTCCCACGATGAAAGCCCAGTTCGAGGGGGCCCTGGCCTGGAAGAACTATGCCATGGTGATGCCCGACTACTACGGCTTCGGCGCCAGCGCGGACCGTCCCCAGGCCTTCCTGGACCCGGAAACCACGGCGCGCGGCAACATCGACGCCTACCTGGCCGCCCGCCAGCTGCTGGAGGACCGGAAGCTCACCCTCCCGTCCCGGCTGTACAGCTTCGGCTACTCGCAGGGCGGGTTCAATTCCATGGCCAACCTCAAGTATGTCTCCGAGCACCCCGAACTCCCCATCCATTTCGAGAAAGTGATGTGCGGCGGCAGCCCCTTCGACGTGGAGCTGACCTGGAACGCCTACACCAACGGAACCTTCCGCAACGCCATCTCGTTCGTTCCCTTGAGCCTGGTCAGCATCAACGAGGCGCAGCAGCTGGGCATTCCCTATGGCGACCTCTTCAAGGGGGAACTGCTCGCCAACTGGAAGGACTGGATCCTGTCCAAGGCTTACACCGTCGCGGAGATCAACGGAAGGCTCGGCACCGACAACCTCGCGGACATCCTGAATGCCGATTTCCTGGCGGGAAGGGGTGATGCCTACAACCGTTTGATGGAAGTCTGCCGGCGCTATTCGCTGACGTCCGGATGGACCCCGCCTTCCGGAACGAAGATCATCCTCTACCACTCGAACCAGGACGACACCGTCCCCTACGAGAATCTCACGGCGATGAAAGCCTTCCTGGACAGCGTAGCCCCCGGCAGTTACACCGCCTCCGACGGGAACAACGGCGGGCACGTCAACGCGGCCGTCAGTTTCGTCCTGAACCTGATTCTCGAATGGTAACCGACAAAGACATACAAGTGAAAAAACGGCTCGCCTCGCTGGACATCCTGCGCGGGACGGACCTCATCATGCCGCTCTTCCTGCGGGTCTGACCGTTTTCATTCGAACATTTGTCCCATGATCAAGAAGTTCCTTCTCCTGGCCGCAGCGGCGGCCTGCCTGTCGGCCGGCGCCGCGGCGCAGGATCTTGTACAGTATGTCAATCCCTTCGTCGGGACCGCCGGCTTCGGCAACGTGTATCCCGGCGCGCAGGTGCCGTTCGGCGGCATCCAGAAGGTCCGCACGAAGAACTGGACGCCGCAGAACGTCCATGTCAAGGCGGTGTACCTCAACGGCGTCAAGCTGAAAGGAACAACGCTCCGCTACGAGGACATTCGCGGCGGAGCGGAGCTGTTGTTCGTGATGGGGCGATAGCTAGATCTTCGCGGCAATCTCGCGGATGCGCTGCATGTGCTGCGGGATGCTGATGTGCTGCGGGCATTTGCGCAGGCAGGCGTTGCAGCCGATGCAGGCATCGGCACGGACGCCTTCTTCCTGCGCCTTGTACGCTCTCAGGAACGACTTGCGCTTTTCGATGACACTCTTGTCGCCCGTATTCGGGGACAGGAGCGCGTCGCTGGCGCTGTTGAAGATCTTGAAGTTGCCGGGAATGTCCACGCCGGCCGGGCAGGGCATGCAGTAGGCGCAGGCCGTGCACGGGATCTGGCCCTTGGATTTGAGCAGGTCCGCGACGGTGAGCATGAAGTTGTGCTCCTGCTCGTCGAAGGGCTTGAAGCCCGTGAACAGGGAGACATTCTCCTTGAGCTGCTCCATGTTGGACATGCCGCTGAGGGTGACCATCACGCCGGGCAGTGAGCCCACGAAAGTGAGGGCGTTCGCGGCGGGGGTGAGGTCGGGATGGCGCTCTTTCAGCACGGCGGCGATGTTGCCGTCCACGTTCGCGAGCTGCCCGCCCTTGACCGGCTCCATCACCAGGGCCGGGATGCCCTTGCTCTCCAGGTACTTGTACAGGTACTCGGCGCTGGTCGTACCGGAGGAGCCGCCCCAGCCGCGGGACATTTCCTTCCAGTCGACATAATTGAGCTGGATCTGCACGAAATCCCAGTCGTAGAGGTCCACCAGGCCGGGAAGGTCGTCATTGGTCCCGTGGAAGGAGAAGCCGATGTGGCGGATCCGGCCCTTCGCCTTCTGCTCCAGGAGCCAGTCGAACAGGCCGTTGTTCTTGAACCGGGTCTCGAAGCCCCTCATATTCTGCAGGTTGTGCAGCAGGAGGAAGTCGATGTAGTCCACATGGAGGTTCTTCAGGGACGTCTCGAACATCTGCTGGCCCGCCTCGAGCGTGGCCCTTCCCTCCTCGAGCGAGACCTCGACGTTGCGCACGCCGGGAACGGCCTCGAGCGCCGCCTTGGTCTTGGCGACGCACTTCATGCAGTGCATGCCCTCGATCGTAAGCTCGACGTTCCTCATTGCTTCCTCCTTCTTTCCCTCATCAGGGGATACTCCCCTGATGACTGATTCGCTCGGTTTCCAAAGACGCAGGCGCAGCGCGTTCGTGACCACGAAGACGCTCGAGAAGCCCATGGCGGCGGCGCCGATCATGGGGTTCAGCGTGATGCCCCAGGGTGCGAGCACGCCCGCCGCAACGGGGATGCAGATGGCGTTGTAGAACAGCGCCCAGAACAGGT
>ONDF01000064.1 GCA_900316525.1 uncultured Bacteroidales bacterium | reverse complement strand
TTTTTCCAATAACCTACAAATTTATACATTATTTGGGGATTTTCCATTAACTTTGTGAGAGCAATGGACAAGAAAGTGAAGAATATCCTCCAGTACGGGGGTTGGATCGCGGTGGCGGCCGTGCTTCTGTACTTTTCCTTCCGGGGTGTGAACTGGAAGGATTTCGGCGCCGCGCTCCGCGAGTGCCGCTGGGGGTTCGTCGTCCTGTCGATGCTGCTGGGCGCTGCGGCCTTCTGGCTCCGCGCGCTCCGCTGGCGGATGCAGCTGCTGCCGCTGGACGCCTCCACGTCCCGCGTCACGACGTGGAACGCCGTCAACGTCTGCACGCTCACCAACTATGTCCTCCCCCGCGTGGGCGAGGTCGTCCGCTGCGGATACGTGGTCAAGCATTCCGGCCGCGACGGCGACGGGAAGCGGCTCGTCACCTTCGACAAGGCCTTGGGGACGGTCGTGGCGGACCGCGTGTGGGACGGGCTGTCCCTCCTGGCGGTCACCCTGCTCATCTTCGGGTTCCTGTGGAACCGGTTCGGGACCTTCCTGACGGAGAATCTCTTTCCCGGCCTCGCCGACAAGGGCCACCTCTGGTGGATCCTCGCGCTCGCCGCACTGGTCGCGGGCGGGCTTGTCTACCTTTGCTGGCGGCTTCGCGACCGTCAGGGGTTCTGGGGCAGCGTCTGGGGCTGGATCCGGGGCGCCTACGACGGGATGGTCTCCTGCCTCCATATGCGTCACGGCTGGCTCTTCCTCCTGTACACGGTCCTGCTCTGGGTGCTGTACTGGCTGATGTCGGCCACCATCCTGTGGGCCCTGCAGGGCATCGACCCGGCCTCCGTGAGCCCGGAACTGGCCGAGGCCCTTGCGAAGATCGAGGGACTCGGGATGACCGACGCCCTGCTGCTGATGTTCGCCGGGGCCGTGAGCTCGCTCATTCCCGTGCCGGGCGGGTTCGGTGCCTTCCACGGCGCCGTCGCCCTCACGCTCTCGAGCGTGTACGGCGTCCCCTTCGCGGCCGGCCTCATCTTCGCCACGCTTTCGCACGAGTCCCAGGTCCTCACGGGCATCCTCTGTGGCGCGGAATCCTACATCCACGAAACTTTCTTCCGCCGATGAAACGGTTCGGACTTATCGGACATCCCGTCGCGGGATCGTTCAGCCCCAAGCTCTTTGAAGCGGCTTACGGGAGACGCTATCCGTACGACCTGATCGAAGGCGCCGATTTCGGCGCGTCCTGGCAGCGCTTCCTGGACGAGTACGCCGGCATCAACGTCACGGCGCCCTTCAAGGAATTCGCATTCCGCGCCGTGGACGCGCTGTCTGACGACGCGCGCCTGTGCGGCGCCGTGAACCTCGCCGTCAAGACCCCCGCCGGCATCGTCGGTTACAACACCGACGTGGCCGGCGTCGTCCTCGCCGTGCGCGAGGCGCTCGCCGGGCTCGCCTCCCCTGACCCCCAACCCGTCATTCCCGGCTCGACCGGGAATCTCCTCAAGGAGGCGCTCGTCGTCGGCTGCGGCGGCGCCGGCCGCGCCGCGGCGGTAGCCGCGCTGCGCCTCGGCTGCCGCGTCACGCTCGCCAACCGCACCCCCTCCCGCGCCGCCGCCCTCGCAGACGACCTGGGTTGTGACTGGATACCTACGGAGGGCATCGCCGCCCTCTCCCCCGACCTTGTCATCTACACGGTGCCCGGACCCATGGACGGTTTCCCTGAATTCCCGGAGGCCATCATCCTGGAGGCGAACTACCGCACGCCCTGCCTGGAAGGCCGCGGAAAGGCCTACATTTCGGGCCGCAGATGGCTCCTTTTCCAGGCCGTCGCCGGGTACGAAATTTTTACGGGAGAAACCCCGGACGCCGATGCGATGTTCCGGATTTTTTGCTAACTTAGGGGTGTTAAATATTTGCATTATGGCACTCAACAAAGTCATGCTGATCGGTAACGTTGGAAACTACCCCGAAATCCGTTACCTTGATTCCAATCCCCAGAGCCCCCAGGGCAATGCCAAAGTGGCATCCTTCCGTCTCGCCACCACCGAACGCTACCGCGACCGCAACGGCGAAACCCGCGAGAACACCGAATGGCACAACATCGTCGCCTGGCGCAGCAACGCGGACCTCGTGGAAAAGTTCGTCCACAAGGGCAGCCAGATCTACATCGAAGGCAAGCTCCGCACCCGTCAATGGACGGACCAGACCGGCAACAAGCGCTTCACCACCGAAATCCAGGCCGACAACATCCAGCTCCTCGGCAAGCGTCCCGACGCCCCCCAGGGCGGCCAGCCCGGCCAGGGCCAGAACGGCTACTCCGCCCCCAATGACTACCGTGGCCAGGGCGGCTACCAGGGCCAGCAGGGCGCCGGCTACCAGGGCGGCTATTCCGGCCAGGGCTTCCAGGGCCAGGGCGGTCAGCCCGCCGGCCCGCAGGGCGGCTACGCCCCCGCCGGCCCCGCGCCCATGGGCCCTTCCCAGCCCGCCGCTCCCGCCTACGCCCCCCAGCCCTCGCAGCCCGTCTACCCGGCTCCCGGCGCCGCCCCCACCCCCTCCGACGCCCCCGACGACGACCTGCCGTTCTAGGAACCGGCCGCACCGGAATTCCGAGTCTCAAAAGAGAAGCCTGCCGATTTTTCCTCGGCAGGCTTCCTTTTTGCGTCCCACTCAACCCGCTGACCACCAATCACTTACAAGATTCTCCCTGGTACATTTGCACCAGGGAGTTTTGCATAACACGCTGACAACCAGTAAGATAGGTGGGACGGACACCGCTTCTCTTCATTTGGAAAAATCCAAAATCCTTCCCATATTTACAAAGCCGGCAGGTCTAAGGTCGGCACCAGAAAGCCATGAGGGGAGGAAATCGCCGTTTTTACCGTGGTATCGTCAACCACATCTATCAAATTGCCATCGATGGCGACGTCATTTTTTACAGCATCAGCGACCACCTGGTGTACTTTACCGTTTTTTGCACCTTCGCCCGGAAACACGGCATCCGAGTCCTGAAACTGTGTCAGATGCCGGACCACATCCATGGGAGCGTCACCGCGGACAAGAAGAGCAACTTGTCGGCCTTCGAGCGGGATACCACGGCCGTCTTCGCAAGGGAGCACAACAGTGTCTGCCACCGGAAAGGCCCCTTTTTCAAGAGTCCATTCGGAAGCGTCCCGAAATTCGGGGACAAGAAGGCGCGAAGCAACCTCATCTATGTGGACAACAATCCAGTCGAACGCCGGATTTGCGAAAAGGCCGAACAGTATCGGTGGAACTATCTCGCATATGCGGACAACGACCACCCGTTTTCGGAGCCATTCCTGGCACGGGATGCATCCAACGCCATGCTCCGGGCCATCCGCACGGTTGAGGATCGGCATTCCCGCGGTCTTCATCTGCCGTATGCCATGCTTAAACGGATGTTCAAACCGCTAAGCGACAAGGAGCGACAGCAGCTTGTCGACATCATCATCACTACCTACTCCGTGATCGACTATCAGGAATCCATCCGTTATTTCGACAATCTGGATGCGATGCTGACCGCCATCCATTCCACGACCGGCAGCGAACATGACCTGAACGAAGTGTTTGTCGGCAAGGATGACCGCTGGTACAGGCGGATGTCGGAAATCGTGCTGGCTCATAGCAACCTGTCCGACATCCACGACATGCTCGGCTTCCCGCCAGATAAGAAATACACCCTATTCCGGCTTTTGCGCCGGGAAACGCAGGCCACCTCGGAACAAATTGCCAAATTCCTGCGTATCAAGCTCCGCAAAGCAGGCAAAGACGCCCCGGCACTGCCCGAAGCGGAATAACCGTCCCACTCAAGTGTCTATCCATCAATGCGTTACGTAAAACTCCCTGGTGCAAATGTACCAGGGAGTTTTATATAAGACGCTGATTATCAAGCAGATGACCGAGACGCGAGGCCGCTACCCCAGGACGAGCTCCACGGGGCAGTGGTCGGAGCCGGTGATTTCGTCGTGGATGGCGGTGGTGAGGATGCGGTCGCGGAGGGCGGCGGAGACGACGAAGTAGTCGATGCGCCACCCGGCGTTGTTGGCGCGGGCGTTGAAGCGGTAGGACCACCAGGAGTACTTGACTTCACCGGGGTGCTGGAAGCGCCAGGTGTCGATGAAGCCGGCGTCGAGCAGGGCGCTGAACTTCGCGCGCTCCTCGTCGGTGAAACCGGCGTTGCGGCGATTCGAGGCGGGGTTTTTCAGGTCAATCTCCTCGTGCGCGACGTTCAGGTCGCCGCAGAATACGACCGGCTTCGGGAGGCCGCTGAGGTAGGCGCGCATGTCATCCTCCCAGCGCATGCGGTAGTCGAGCCGCCGCAAGCCGTCCTGGGAGTTGGGCACGTAGGCGCACACCAAGAAGAAATCCGGATATTCGAGCGTGATCGCGCGGCCCTCGTGGTCATGTTCGTCAATGCCGATGCCATAGCGCACGGACATCGGTTCGTGCTTTGTATAGATCGCGGTACCGGAATAACCCTTCTTCTCCGCGTAGTTCCAGTAGGAAAGGTAGCCGGGGAATTCCAGGTCGATCTGCCCGGCCTGCAGCTTGGTCTCCTGCAGGCAGAAAAAGTCGGCGTCCAGGTCCACGAACACGTCGGCGAACCCCTTCCCCGCCACGGCCCGCAGGCCGTTCACGTTCCAGGAAATGAATTTCATAGATTCTTCACTTCGTTCAGAATGACAGGATCAATCAAGCGTCCAAGTGGCGCCGTCCTTGGTGTCCTTGACGGTGATGCCGAAGGAGGCGAGGAGGTCGCGGATGCGGTCGGA
>ONDF01000083.1 GCA_900316525.1 uncultured Bacteroidales bacterium | reverse complement strand
CATCACGATGCCGAGGAACACCCCGCGGTGCTTCTCGGCGAACCTCTGGACATGACCGGCGAGGCGGTCGATACGGGTCACACGGGCGAACTTGCGCCCGGCTTCCACGTCCTTCTCGTACTTCTCCCTGTACTTGGGGTCATCCTTGTCGGGCATCTTCTCGCCCAGGATGATGTTCTTCCACTTTCCCATATCGTTAGTAGCTTGACTTGTTCTTCTGTTCGATGTCCTTGTTCAGCAGGGTCCGCCAGTTCACGATGAGAAGCCCGTGCGGCGGAGCTGTCCGGCTGTGACGAGCTCGCGCATCAGGATGCTGCTGCGGCGCTCGATGCGCTGCCTGCCGTAGTAGGTGAACTCCATGTTCTTGGTGTCTACCCGGATGGAGTCGCAGTAGATGCTGAAGACCGCGCTCGTACCCATGATGTTCGAGTAGAAGCCCTTCTCTTTGAGGGTGTTGTACTGCGCGAGGCCCGTCTCGTCCACGAGATACATGGCCTTCTCCATCGTGTACTTGATGTACTTGTCGTCAGGAGCCAGGGTGAAGAAGTAATGGTGGAACATCTCCACGTGGCTTTTCGCCTCGACCTCAAGCGTCTCGTCCATCGAGCTGCGCTCGACGAGGATCGGGACGTTGCCGTCCAGGACGTACACTTTCTTGTGCGCGTCGGACACCATCCCTCGGGCCGTGAGTATGCTCGCCACGCTGATGATTATGCAGCCGAGCAGGAACAGCCCGCAGACGATGCCGACCAGCCTGATCTTGTTTTCAAGGTTCTTGATTACCATATCGCTAGTTTTATCGTTGTCATATGATGTGTCCGCTGAGCATACCCGTCGCCGTACTCTTCGCCTGCTGGGCCACACCCTCGCCGAAGTTTCGGGTGGAGAAGGCAGTGTCGCCCTCCGGAATCATCCAGGCCGCGAGGTCCGGGACGAGGTTCAGGCACTTCAAGGCCACGATGCTCGCCGCCATGAGGTATCCGGCGGAGAAGAAGGCGTTCTGCAGGAACGCCGCCATGGTCGCCTCGCTGGCCGTGATGGCCGTGAGGTTCTCCACCTGGATAGTCAGGACGATGTCGAACAACAGGAGCACGTAGAAGCCCACGAAGTACAGCATCGCCCCGTAGAAATGCACGGTAAGGTACCGGATGAGCCACTTTGCCCAGGCACCCTCCCATTTCGGGAGGAGGGAGAAGGCCCACTGGATAGGCCCGAAGATCGTCAGCATGCCCAGGAGGATCTGCTGGCAGTAGATGGTGCTCCACCAGCCGACCCGGAAGACGATCAGGGCTATGAGCATGATGATCTTGTCCAGGCCCACGATGGCACCGGCCGTCAGGGAGGTGAACCACAGCTTCGAGGCGTCCTTCTCCATGGCCGTCACTTCATCGACTCCCGCATTCTCCATGGTCGCCTCGACGAGGTTCGGGTCCGACGTGCCTGTGCGGGCGACATCCGCCTGCGCCTGGAGGTTCTGGTAGAGGGTGTCCCGGACGTAGATGAGTCCCTGCACCTCTTCGTACCTGTCGGTTATCTGTGACGCCTCGGCCTCATAGAGGTCGTGGGTGTAGGAGCCGATGGCGTTCGGTATGTACGCGAGGAAATCCAGCACGCACCATGAGCTGCCGCTGTTGGTTATTCCCGTGTCTGCGGGCGGGTACCACCAGCAGAGGATGATGCTCACGGCCAGCGGCCGGAAGAGCTTCATCACGTCCAGCGGCTCGTGCTTGACCATCCTCGTGCTTGACCATCATCTTGTAGGCCATCCCGGCCGCGACGATGATCGAGAACAGGGCCGCCAGCGCCATGCACATCTGGAGGATCCACCAGAACGGGCCCTGCGACCCGGTGAAGGTCGCATCCGTGAGGAACTGGTTCGTCTGAAAGATGACCTCGTCGATCTCTTCCTCCAGGAGGTTCACTCCGAGGTCCGATACGATGTCTGCCATGGCTTAGGGATTGGTTTGGTTGGACGTCTCCTTCCACCGTCCGCGGGCCTCGGCGGCGATCTCCGCGTTGCGGTTCGGCCGCTCGAGCGTGGCTTCGAGGTGGTCCTTCGTTTTCTCGCGGGAGTCCACGGTGACGATGTACGCGATGAGCGTGTTGTTTCCCTCCGTGATGTCCCGGTAGATGGCCAGGTACTCCTTCTTCCGATCGGCATTCGGCATGTAGGAGTT
>ONDF01000038.1 GCA_900316525.1 uncultured Bacteroidales bacterium | reverse complement strand
CCTCCACAAGATACGCTGATAATCAGCGTTTTACATTTTTTACGCACCAAATTGCGCACTATCCAGGCCGATTTGGTGCTTTTTTCTGCCCGTGTGGTGTAGTTGCTTCCCGTAGAAAATCAGCCCCGGAAAGAAATTGCAGAAGGTCTTGAAAAATACTGCATTTTCTGCATTTCCTACATAAGGCCAGCGCCAGCTGCCCCTGGGCCGTGCAGGGGTTGAGCCCCGCTGCCTGATCGATTCGCCTGGATAGTTCCAGCCTGGCGCCAGCTGCTGCGCTAGTTCATATAAAACCGATAACGAATTGATATATAGGGCTATAGGGGAGGGGCGGGGCAAAATCTCGTGCCGCATATCGTTTTAAAGCGCACCCCTAGTGTTACTCGCACAATATGTAATTTTGGGGATTAAAAACGACTTTTTCGGCCCTGCAGGCCCCTGGAAGGCCGATTTTGCGGAAAATCCAGGCGGGGTAGTGGCGAAAAAAGGCCGAATTTCCAGCGGAAAAACGGCCCTGCAGGTGCGTGGAAGGCTGATTTTATCGGCGCGGGGCTTTCGCCCCGGTGTCAGCGCTTCAGCCGGGTTAGTTTCTGCCTGCGCCCAGGGGTGGCGGGTTGAGGTGTCCGGGCCCCGGCGTTCCCGTCCCAGCCGGGGTGGGCGCGCTTCCAGGCCTGTATCTTCGCTTTGTCCCGCAGTCCCTTTTGGTTGTTGCAATCATCGCACAGGGCCTGCAGGTTGCTGCGGTCAAAAAATCCCTGCTCCCCGCAGATCGGCCAGGGCGTAATATGGTCCACACAGGTAGCCGGGCGTATTATGCCCCGGCGCTGGCATTCCGCGCAAAGGGGGTGTTCCGTCCGTATTGCCCTGGATAGCTTTGTCCAGCGCCAGGTGTGGTAAGGCGCGCCCGGCTGCTCGCGGCTGGTTTTCTTGTGGTAGGTGGAAGGCCCCGGCGGGGGATCCCAGGGAAGGCGTTTTTTCTCTGCCATAGTGTTGAGGTGTTGAGGTTTGTTTTTGAGGTGTCCGGCCAGCTGGCGGCTATTGCTTCCCGGCCGGGTTGGATTCCTTTGTTAGTTCCCGGGCCAGGCGTTCAGCCCGGCGGGCGTGTTCCGTAGTGGCCTGCAGGATCTGCTTTGCAATCGCGGCGCGGACCGGCCCGGGCTGCAGCAGTTCCAGCGCCCAGCGCAGCCCCTGCAGCTGCCTAATTTCGCCCTGCTGGCGCTTCATCAGCCTTTCAAATCTCTTTGCCAAAAGGTCCCCTGCAGTCCTTCCCGCTGCGGGGTTGTCCAGGCGGGCTAATTCCCGTATTTCGCTGTGTTTGTCAGTCATTGTTGAGGGTGGTTTTAAGTTTGCCATCTATGCCCGTTTTCTGCCCGTTTGCGGCCTTCCTGTCCTGCAGCAGGTAGTCTGCTATATCCAGCCCGGCGGCGCGTTCCTGGGCCGTTGCTATGCCTTCCAGCAGCGGGGAAACCTCAACAGCGAAGCCTGCCTGCTTTGATATGTCGGACAGCTTCAGCTGCCATTCATCAAAGGCCCCTAGATCAGGGTACGCAATTACCCTGCGGCCCTTCAGCGCTGCGCAGGTGTCGGCGTTTAGGTAGTGTTTCCCGCCAGCGGCCAGCCATACAGGGCCGGGGCACAGGGTGGCGCAGATAAGGGCGGTTTTCTCGCTTTCCACAAGCGCCACAGGGGCGGCCGGGTTTCGCTGCAGCAGGTGTTCCCCAAACAGGCAGCGGCGCAGCTTCCAGCCTTCAGCCAGCCGGGCGTGGGCGCTAATTATCGGGTGCATATAAAAGGGGTTGTAATTCTTGTTTCGGTGTCCGTTTTCCCGGTAATACATAGCTTTGCCCGTGCGGATTCTGCGGCCGCTATCTATGTACCAAAAGACAGCAGCGCCCCGCCAGCTTCCCAGGTGGTAGCTGCGCACTACGGCCTGGAAGGCTTCGGCCCCGAATTGATCGCACAGGAAGGCGGCCAGGTAGGAAGATACGGCGCAGGACCTAAAGGCGCTTTTCTCTATCCCGTTGCGCAGTTGGTCCCCCTGGAATAGGTGGGAAAACGGCCAGCGGCGGGCGCTGGGCATCTTCCCCGCTTCTTCCTGGGCTTCCTGGGCGTAGAGGTTTTTAACCAGCTGGGCGGGGATTGTGTAGGATTCCAGGGGCGGCGGCGGTGTCCAGGCCCGGACTATCGGCCGGGGCTTGGTGCGCAGCGTAGGCTGGAAGGGCTGGCCCGTTCCGGGGTGGTCCCTAAAGTAGTCCCGGGGTTTGTAGTGGTAGCCGCAGCTATCTTCCCGGTTACAGCGGCCCACATTGTCGGCCAGCTGCTCCCCGGTTTCCGTATCGATATAGCGGACAAAGGCCCCTTTTCGGCCGCATTCCGGGCAGGTGTGGCGGCTTCCCGGTCCGCTGTAGGGCTCCAATATATAGCGGTGTTCTGCTTCCATTTTGAGGGGCTTTGCTGGTTAGTAAGTTGTTTCTTCCTGGAAGCCCTTGCAAGCTAGCCACATTCCCCGATAGTCCCGGCCCCCGGGGTAGCCCTGGGCCTGCATCTGCTTGTTGAAATTGGCCTTTGTCATAGCGTAGAAGCCGCTGGTTTTGCAGAAAAAGCTATAGGCGGGGTATATCAGTTTGAGGGCTACGCGGTCCGCTGTGCTGTCCGTTCCGGGCTGCAGGCCGTATTCATCAATGAACATTAAAACGCTGTTGGATTCCCGTTAGTAGGCTTCCAGCGCCAGGCGGGCGGCTGGGCAGTCCGTGAAGGCCTTTGCCCTGATCAGGCGGCGCAGGCCCTGCAATACCCAATTAAAAACGGCGGGCAGTTCCTGGGCTATGATTTTGGCCGCTAGTTCGGGATCGCGTTCCGCTTCTTCAATCTTGACGGAAAAGGGGATAATGAGGAAACGCCGAAAAAAGCCTTCGCTTTGTTCTATGTCCCTGGGCAGCAGGTTGCAGTTGAACATTAGCTTTGCGTAGTTTTCCATTATATAGGCTTCCCCGTATAGCTTGCGGACCTCTATAGGCTCCCCGCTGGTTAGCGTTTTGAAGGATTCGGCGTTTAGCTTTAGGGAATTTTCCCCGGAATAGTTCAGCAGCTTGTTTTCCAGCTGGGCGCAGCTGCGGCTGTCCTGTTTGGTTAGGCTTTCCATTGTGTAGCTGCTTACATTGTCCCGGCCCAATAAGGCCGTTATTATGTCGCAGAAAACGCTTTTCCCGTTGCTTCCCGGTCCGTTCAAAACAAGCACTTTCTGCAGATTCAGTTCCGGGGCCAGGGCGTTGCCCACATATTCGGCCAGCACAGCCTGCGCGGTTTCATCGGGTTGTACCCTGTTGAGGTAGGCAGTAAACAGCGGGCAGCTGTCGGCGGCCGGATCGTAATTGTAGGGCAGTTCGTATTTGAGGAAATCTGCCCGGCGGTGTTCCCGCAGTTTCAAGCCCCCGGCCTGGGTTATTTCCAGCGTTCCATTTGGGAAATTGATAAGGACCTTCCCCCGGTCCCGGTGCGTGGCCTGCAGCCGGGCTGTGGCCTGGAATTGCTTATATAGCTTGTCCTGGGTTTCAAAGTATTGCGCTGTCAGTTCATCGATACCCAGGGCGGCGGCTGCGGCTGATAAGAAGGCCTGCGTTTCTTCTTTGCTCAACAGCTGCCAATAGCGCCCGTTATAGGCGTAGGGCTGGCCGTTGCTGGCGGTCAGTCCGGCCCCGCTGTCCTCAACTATTTTGAGCAATTCCCGGACAGCTATAACCAGCATTTCCCGGGGCCTTACTTTTTCATCTGCCTTTGCCCCCGCCAGCTCGCGGAAATTCAGCGGCTGCAGGGTGTCCAGGATCTGCTGCAGCTGCGGCGCGAAGGTGGAAGGCTGGGCCGCCAGGGCTTCCCCCTGGGTGGCTATGTCGCGGGCCAGCAAGGCCGCAAAATCTTCTTGTGGTGTCATATCCATATACGGCTAGAGATTGCGCCAGCAAGGCCCATAATACGCGGAAAATGCGTATCTTTGTAGCGTTTGCTAGCGGGTGGCCGTTGCTCCAGCGTTCTGCTGTGCGCGGCCGCCTTCTATTATTGCCCCTTGCGTTCGTTGAATAGCTGCAGGGCTAAATCGGCATCGGTTACGATTATCCGGCCGTTCTGCTTGACTGCTTCCCGGATAATGCCCCGCTTGTAGCGCTGGGCCGTTACATTGGAAACGCCGAAAAGGCGCATAATACCTTTGATTCCGTACACATAGCGGCGCGGGGTTTCGGCCTGGGTGTCCTGCGTTCCGGCGGCGGCTGCGCCTGGCTGGGCCGGTGCGGCGTGGCTGTTGAGGTATTCGGCCAGCTGTCCGGCGGTCATTTGGATAATAGGGGTTTCGGCGGTAATTTCGTTCTTGAACATATCGCAATAGTTTTGAGGTTTGGCGGTTAAAACTCTATCCGTACCTGGATCGTGGTTGTACCTAGTTCGGCCAGCATTTTGCGCGTGGCTCCAATGGAATAGAAGGCTTGCAGAAAGTCCAGGCCGTGAAGGTCCATAGAAACGAGGGGCAGCATACGCCTGTATTCGTAGCAGCCTTGCGTGTCCGGCTTTCCTACCTGCCCGAAAAGGGTAATTTTGCGGGCGCTGTAGATATAGAAGGTGTGCGCGTCTATTGCTTCATCTAGTTCGGCAGCTGTCCCTGTCGCTTCGATCATCTGCGCACCATAGCGGGCGCTGCAGTCAGATCCCGCCGGATAGAATTTAGATACAATCATAGATACATAGAGTTTGCTAGCTGTGCAGTCATTGGCTAGGGTTGTTAATCTTACTTTCGGACTGCTGCGCGAATATATCCCTTTATATCGTTTCTTTAAGTATACAATCGTGGAAAGGTATACAAACGCAATTCTATTGACCTGTATGGCCTAAATTGTGGCGTTTTTCAGTATTATTTCGGCCGAAATAGCGCTTTGCTGTGGGCACATTTGGGCACATTTGGGCGCATAAAAAAGAAGCCCTGCGGACCTTAACGGCGCAGGGCATCAGCAGGCGGCGGGAAGGCTTGGGGCCTTCGCTGTTACATTAGCTTTGCCATAGCGAAAACGCGAAATATCCCTGTAACGGCATCTTTGGGTATATCCATATCCGCGAAGCGCTTCACATTGTGAAGGCGTTCTTCATTGTCCCGGGTGCAGCGGTAGCTGGCTGGATCATTGGAAGGGATCAGGCGGGCCAGCAGGGGCCCGTCTATCGTTTCCAGCAGGTAGGCTTCGCCCCATTCTATAAGGCGGTCCGGGTTGATCTCGCGGGCCAGCACTATGGAGCCCCGGGGGAAGGTTGGGGCCATTTCATCGTTTGTAAGCGTGTATTGCTTCATCATCATAAGGCGGTAATAGTTATTGCGGGTTGAGGTCGGTTTCCAGGGCTTCAAAAAAGGCATCTATATAAGGATCTTCCAGGCGCTTGCTTTTGCTGCTTTCTTCCACATTGTGAAGATATAGGCGCATAGTTTGAAAGTCATACCCAAACACTATTTCAAAGGGCAGCCAATTTGTGTGCGCCCCGTTGTTGAGGTTGAGCGCCCGGCTGGCCCTTTTGCAGAAATATGCCAGCCGCCCTTTGGTTATCTTTTTGGGCGCCCCGGTCCCTGCTGTCCATTCGCGTTCTATTTCATTGTAGCTTATAATCCCAGCCTTTTGGGCAGCATCAAACAAATAAAAGGCCCCCGCTGTCCATAGATCGGAAGGGGTTGCCCGGATAAACCAAACGGGTACGCCTTCAAGCCTGGCGGCGAAATACAGGGCCCGGCGTTTCTGCGTTGCCCTTCTTGTGGAAAGCCGCTTTTCGTTGGTGGTTTGTTGCTTCATATCCAGGCGGCGGCTTAATCGTTCAGTAGCTGCATAGCGGCGGCTGCATCTGCCCCGGCTATATCGATATAGGGCTTCATCGCCTTATAGTCGCTGTGGCCTGTCCATTTCATTACGATTTGCGGCGGTATCCCCTTTGTAAGGGCGTAGCAAATGAAGGTGCGGCGGGCGGCGTGTGTGCCCACAAGTTCCCATTTCTCGCGGGTTTCCTCTATCCGCTGGCCGCCTTTGTAATACACTTTGGAAACGGCTTCCCGAAAGTCGCACAGCTCGCAAAGGTCCTTAAGGTAGTCATTCATCTTTTGGTTTGAAATGACGGGAAGCGCCAGCCCCCGGGGATCGTTGAGCCCGGCGTATTTGTCCAGGATTGCCCGGCTATACTTGTTGAGGGGGATTTCCAGGCGGTCATTTGTCTTTTGGGTGGTTATTATAATGCTGTCCCCGGTTATGTCGGTCCGCTTCAGCGCTGCCATATCGGAATAGCGCAGGCTAGTGAAGGCGCAGAAACAAAATAGATCCCGGGCTTTCGCCAGGCCCCCGGCTTCCTCTATGGTCTTTTCGTATTCCCGTCCGGCGCTGTCCTTCAGCGTTACTTTGGTTTGGTTGGCCGGGATCTGATAGTTATACAGCTTCAGCAGTTCCGGCCGGGTTAGGAAAATGACGGGCTTCGCCAGCACTTTGAATTTGGGGCGGTAGGTTTGTATCGCGGTTTCGCTGCAGTAGCCCTTGCGGATAGCCCAGGCAAGAAACCATTTCAAATTGCTGTAGCGCTTTTGTATGCTGGTTTCTTCGTGCCCCTGTTTCCGCAGGTGGTTTATATATCCGTCTATCCCGCTTTCGTTGAAATCGGCGAAGGTTAGGCCGCTGTTGTATTCTTCCAGGGAATTTTGGAAGGATCGCATTTTAGCCAGCGTGGCAGGGGCCCATTGGCTGCGGGCGCTTTCTTCCCGCAGGAATAGTTCAAAGTAGGTTATAACTATGGATTTGGGCAGCTGGGCGGGGCGGCCCTTCGCGGCTGCTTTCTCTGCCTTCCCTGTAAGGGCATCTAATTCGGCCTGGAAGGCTTCAATAGTTGCGGCCCCTGGTGTCGCTTCCAGCCGGGCGAAGGCCGCCTTTATCGCGGCAATACGGGCGTTAATCGTGGCGGCCGGGATTCCCTTTGCGTTGGTAACGGGATTCTTTTCCGTGCCCGGTTTCACTTGCTGGCTGGCGCTATCCCATTTGGCCGGGGCTATGCTGTAGCCAATAGAGGTAAGAAGGCGGCCGCCAGCTGCGCGGGCAGATACGCGGATAGGGCAGTCCCCGTGTTTGTCGGTGCGTTTGTCAAGATAGAAGCCTGTCATTTGTTTGCTAGCTTTAGCGGGGTTTATGTAGAAAATGCAGAAAATGCAGCCCTTGAAAAAGGTTTCCGTTTTTTTCTGCCCTTCCCTTCGCCCCGTGTTTACGCACCAAATTTACGCACTATCTTTTGTATTACCAAATTATCTGCAGTATTTCGTATTATGCTTTCGGCGCTTTCTATCAGCGTTTTCTGCTATTGTAGTATTACGCACTATTTCCCCGATTTGGTCCGCTCACCTCCACAGAAAAAGGACTGCAGACGCAGTCCTTTTTCTGTGTGCAAGCATAGCTTCTTTTATTCCTTCAGGATCCTTCCCGCGCCCATGTAGCGCATCATGAAGTAGGGCTGGGTGGAGCGCTGGATTTCGACGCCGTTGGAGGTGGAGGCGTGGATGAAGCGGAACATGCCGCGCTCCAGGTCCACGTCCACGACGATGCCCACGTGGCCGATGCTGCGGATGTTGTTCCGCGCGCCGAAGAAGACGAGGTCGCCCTTGCGGAGGTCCGAGAAACTTTCCACCGGGACGCTGTCCCTGAACTGCATCACGGAGTTGTGGGGCAGGTAGTAGCCGAATTCCCGGAAGACGTAGCTGGTGAAGCCGGAGCAGTCGAAGCGCTCGGGCCCGGCGGCGCCAAGCCGGTAGGGTACGCCGATGAAGGTCTTGGCGTAGTCCAGCAGATCGTCCACCAGTTCCTTGGACGCGACGGGCACGTTCTGCCGTTCCGGCTTGATGGCGAGGCCGCCGTCGGCCGGGGGCACGACGCCGGACCGCACGCGGTCGATGGAATCCATCACGGCCTGCGCCCGGGCCCGCGAGCGGGCGATATCGGCGGCGTCCGTGAGGGGCGGAATGACGGGCGCATCGGCCTCCTTCACGGACGGAGCGTGCCGCGTGATGCCACACGACACGACCGCCAGGAGGGTCAACAGGAGGATTCCGCTTCTTTTCATTCCTGCAAAGTTCGCAAAATCCTCCCATTTTGCAAAAATCGGGCTTCAATCGACCGGAGCGGGATCCTTTTCCGCGTTTTGTGTAATCACCACGTCCGCCAGCCGTGTCCCGTCGGAAAGGTAGATGTGCACGACCGCCTCGCGTCCTTGGTCTGCGACCGGATTCGGACCGGCCTTCACGGTCAGTTCGCCTTCCTGGCAAAGGACGACCTCGAGCCAGGCTTCGGAAGATTCCGCCCGGACCCAATATCCTTCCGGAAGCGAAATCTTGGACTCATTGCCAGTAAACGGAATAGAACCTTTCAGTTGAAGCGGCGCATCAGGAACGGGTTTGGGCGTTTGCGTCATTGTTTTCGTGAAGGATCCCGTCGGGCCGGTCACGGTGATGGTCCCTGTCCGGACCTCGTTCATGATCCAACGTCCGCTCAAAAGGAGGAATACGGCGTCCCCCTTTCCGCGGGAACCGTCCCCGTTCCCGAAGCTCTGTTCGACGGTGAACCAGTCCGCATCGGACGTGAGGGTCCAGGCATCCTCCGGGTTCGCTTCGATGCCGAAGAGCGCATTCTCTCCGTTGTGGGAGACGACAAGGTCGTGGACGCCCGTCAGATGGAAGTCTTTCCGGGCGGGCTTGCTGCAGGCTGCCAGCGCTGCCAGCAAGACGGCGAAATACATGATCTTTTTCATAAGCCGTTGATGTTTGAAAATAAAGGAAACAGATGTCAATCGATGGGCGGATCCGTCGGCCCGTCGGGCGAGATCACCCAGCCGGGATGATAGTCGGGGTGGATGGCCTTGTTCTGGATGTCTTCGAGCCTTACGATCCGGTAATAAGGATCGGAAGGGGCCGTGAAAGTGATGCGGGGGTGGATGGACCGGTAGACCTGGGCATTGTATTTTACGTGGCCGCTGGACAGCGTGACGGTGTAGACGGCCTGTCCGAGACTATGGCCGGCGTTGTCCCGGCTGACCGTTCCGTTCAGGATCCTGTTTCCGGAGTCACCGTAGATCTTCACGCCCTCCCCGTCGGCGTATGACGTATGGAAGAGCAGCCCTATCGGTCTTGCCGCGCCCGGTCCGATGTAAGCGGGCCTGACCTCGAACTGGGAATTCGTGATGATGGCTACCGAACCGCCGACGGCGCCCCAGACGATGACGTTGAAGGAAAGGAATGTCCTGCCGATCTTTTCTCCGCTGTACGGATTCGTGACCGTGCGCTGCACTTCGCACAGGCCGCCGATATGCGGCAGGGCGTCTCCTTCGGTGTAATCGAAGTACAGGTAACTGCCGTTGCCAGTGAAGCGGGACTTCATCGTGGCGTTCCATTCTCCGGCGATCTTGACGTCCCATCCCAGGGCGGATGCCGCCGCATTGACGGCGGGAGCGTTCGGAATCCGGATGCTCCGGTGGGATTCTTCACAATCGACATACTGCACCAGCATCCCCTTGTCGTGGAAGTCGGGCCAGGTCGTGGCGGAGGTGATTCCCGTGAACGGATTGACACTGTAGACGGTCTCAGTCAGCGGGGTGACGCCGCACCTGGCGCGGGCGGGGGAGACTGTGAAAGTGCCGATGGCCACACCGCCGGAAGACGGATAGCCGGTCAGGCTTTTCACCCAGATACGGCCCGTCCCCTCGTTGCCGAAACGGGACGGATTGCTCACGGTCAGCACGGGTTTCAGAATGGTTTCGTACAGATCCGGGGCAAAGGTCCTGCCGGTGTAGGCGGTGGTCTGGGAAGCGTCGGCGCCCACGCCGATCCGGGTGGAGAGGCTGACGGCAGTCCCCGTATAATAGTCGAACGAAGGCGGGAGGCCGTCGTGTCCGCTTGCATTCGTGTTGACGTCCGTTCCGTCCGGATGGCCGTAATAGGGGACGGCTCCGGAAACCCCGTTCGCATCCAGCAGGTAGGGTGCGGCGGGGGAGACCGTAATGGTTCCGGTCTGGCCGTTCGAAGCCTTGACTGTGATCGTGGCGTCGCCGGTGGCTCCAAGATAGTTCACATAGACCGTCTTTCCGCTGACGGCCGCCTTTGCGGCGATGCGCTCGTCGCTGGAAGTCACGCTTGTGATCGTCGCTCCGTCCGCCAGGTTGGACACGGTGAAACTGCCGCGCTGACCCACATAAGCGGCCTGTTCAGTCCAGGTAACGGTCAGAGGCGGAAGTTCGCGGAAGGTGATTGCCGGGCTGTCGTCATAGGCGGTCAGGCCGTTCAGCGTGTATCCGGCACGGAATGTGGCGGTCCCGGGGGCGGTCGCCGTGACAGCCCCCTTCGAGATGCTGATGTTCGCGCTTCCGTCGCCCGCCTTTGTCCAGATGGCGGCGCCCGTCACGACCGTGACGGTTTCGGCGCCGTGGTCGTTCCGGCGGCAGGATGCCGTCAGGCGGACAGTCTCGCCCACATAGGCGTCGGTCTTGTCGGCCGTGACGACCACCTGGAAGATGTCGCCGTCGCGTTTCCAGTCCTGGTCCTGCGTCCGGTCCCCGTGATAGACGACCGTCCAGTCGTAAAGGCCGTTTCTCTCGATGTCAAAGTCCGTCGTGGCGTTGCCGCCGAGGTAGCTGCGGTAAGTGATGTCTCCCGCGTAGATCGATTCGGTCGAAGTGACCGAGGCTTCCAGATAGGTCAGGGCATCCTGCTTCGCCCGCACCGCCGTGTTCCGGTCCGGGCTTTTTTCCTGGGATGACCGGATTCCGCCGATGGTTCCCTGGCGGTTTTCGGGCACATAGAAAACGAAGGTGCCCGAAGACGCTCCGGCGCCCTCCTGGAATTCCTGCTGGTCCCAGTCTTCCTCCCGGACGGCGTCGCCGAAGGGGCGGAGCATCCGGTTCAGGTTGCATACGCGGACCGACCGGATGGATGCCCCGGTCCAGTCGCAGGACAGATGGGCCGTCACTTTGGCCAGCAGCCGCCGGACCGGAATGACGGTTCCTTGGCCCGGCCAGGCCAGCCTGCCGGCCATCGGGATGCCGCGGGAGGCCAGCGCCTCCGTTCCCTCAGTATAGGAAGGGATTCTATAGGTAATAGTGCTTAACTCGCTCTCTGAACGAGGTAAAGCGCCTGTCATATCTCCCATGTTTACCAGGGCGTACAGCGTATGGGGCCGGTCCGGCTCCAGGTCCAGGACCATGGCATCCAGGCCGGCTGCGAAATGGCCCGAAGCCGCGAGTGTTCCGTCCGCATAGGCGGCCAGGGTGATGCCGGTTTTCCGGGTCTCGATGTCCGGCGCGGTCAGAAGCGAGCGGGTCCGGACGGTCCAGGAATCCGCTTCCGCAATGTGGAAAGCGGTCGTTTCCGGACATTCCTGCCGGCAGGCGGCCAGCAGGACGGTGAGGGCCGTGAGGCAGATGATTCTTCTCATAGTTCCTTCGTTTTCATTGTTCGATCAGCGGGAACGTCGTCCCTTCCTCCCAGTCCGCGACCCGGACGTCGACCAGGCCCCGGACCAGGTCCACGGCTACGTAGATATCCTGGAGTTCCTCCGTCTTCCAACTGTATCCGAGCCGGTCGATGTACTCGCCCAGGAGAAAGCGGGCCGGGACGGAACCTTCCGGCCGGATGGTGACCGCGAGGCCGTTGTCGCCCTGCCGCGGGACGCGGAAGGTGACGATGCTCTCCCCCTCGCGGGGAAGGGGCTCGCACCGGAACGGCCCGTCCACGGGCGAGAAATCCAGCAGGTCGAATCCGCAGGAGTTCCCCTCGACGAGGAACCGGCAGGTCCGGACGACGTCCGGGCTTTTCCGGATGTCGAGGAACACGGTGGCGAACTGCTTCCGGAAGGTGACGCTGGCATAGGCCATGTCGCCGGTGGCGTCGACCTCTCCGGACCAGGCGTAGAGAGAATCGGCTTCGGCCCCCGGCGGAATCCGCATCCGGCGTCCCTCCGCGAAGGCTTTCCGGTAACCCGTGCAGGCCGATAGGGACAGCATCCCCTTCGGAACGGGTTTCGTCCAGGCGGGGCGGGCCTCTTCGATGCGGATCCGGTTCCGGAACAGCAGGTCGTCGCTCCAGCCCAGCAGTTCCGCTTCGCCGGCCGCGTCGGGGTCGGTGAAGGAAACCTGCAGGTAGCAGGGACACGGGCCGCGGTCTTCCTTGACCGAGCAGGCCGTGCCGGCCGCAAGGAGGGCCAGGCAGGCGGGAATGAGCAATCTGTCCATGGTTCAGGAGGTTTCAGTGACGGGGTAGGAAGGGAACCAGTCCTCCGTGGAAGTGCGGAAAGTGACCTCGATCGAACCGGGTTCGTCCTTTTCCGGGTCCAGCGACCCCAGCGTCCGGATGACGGCTTCCTCGATGAGGTAGGTCCGGTTGCGCTGCGATTCGGGCAGCGTGACGGGGTAGTAGTACGTCCGGTCGCCGATCTGCGCTTCCAGGACCAGCCGGGTCCTGCGGCGGGTCCAGGTCCCGGACCGGGTGTCCAGGGACGCCGGCAGGGGATTCGGGTAGAAATAGAAGACGTGTTCCTGCGTGTGGGGCCGGTCGGCCGTGACGGGAATGTCCAGGCCGGTCTCGGCCAGGAGCCCGTCCACGCCCGCCTCGGAATGGAACCCCATCCGGTTGTGCCACACGGAGGCCGTGGAAAGGATGTCTTCCGCCGTCCAGTCGCTTCCGTAGCGGGTTTTCCCGTAACAGTTCGTCAGGTAGATGCCCTTCAGGCGGAAGGGACGGGCGGCGAGGGCCGGATTCTTGAACTGGACGGATACCTTCCGGATCCCGGCCTTGCACACCAGCCGGTCCACGCCGATCCGCTGCACGCTCCCGTCCGGGACGGGCACGGTGACGGTCCGGCGGCCGGCCATCACCAGCCGCCCGGGCGCGTTGTCGCCGAGGGCGGATGCCGCCCCGGCGAGCGCGTCGGGGTTGGGGAATCCGGCCGGGGCGAACGACGCCGGAGGATTGACCACGGCATAGGCCGTGTATTCGCCCGCCGGGAGCGTCTTCCGGATCGCCGACCCGGAAGACGAGGTCCCGGCTTCCGCCAGCCGGCCGTCCCGGTACAGCAGCAGCGCCCAGTCGTCCACCGCGGCCTCGCCGTCCGTCCCGGTCGCGCGGGTCGTCTCTCCGAGGACGGAGAAGACGACCTCCACGCTCCCGGGCCCGGGCGGGGCCGCCCGGTGGCAGCCTCCGAGGATCAGCAGGCTGCCCAGCAGGGCCGTACAATTCGCTTTCATCGCGTCTAGAGCGTGATTTTACCCATGTTCAGGCCGAGTTCCCACTCGTTGACGGTGATCTGGACGGTCGCGTCCCCGGTCTCGATGGGCTTGTAAGGCACGTCGCCGGGACGGTGCCGGATGACCAGCTCGTCGATGACGTAGGTCTTGTTCCGCTCCAGGGCGGGCAGCACCACCGGGTAATAACCCTTCTTCTTCTCGAAGGTCACTTCGACGACGAGCAGCGTATGGCGCGGCTTCCAGGTGTCGTCGTAGGCATCATCCTGCGTCGGGTTCGGATAGGGGTAGAACACGTGCTCCTTCGTGTACGGCTTCGCATTGTTGACCGTTGCCGAAGAAAGCTTGTCGTACAGGAGCGCGTCCAGGCCGCTGTCCTTGTGCCCGAGCTGGTTCACCCAGGTTCCGGGCGTCCCGTCCGCGGCGTAGGTGTTGTCACCGGCGACATTGATCAGGTAGATTCCGTCGATGGTCAGGGTCTCCTGGGCGAGCGCGTACTGGAAGTCCGTGGAGATCTTCTTGATGGACACCCGCGAGACGATGCGTTTCACGGTCACGGGGACGGTGCCGCCGTCCTTGAGCTCCTGCTTGGTGGATCCGCTCATCACGAACGCGTCGGTCTTGTTGTCTGCCAGTTGGCTGACCTTGGCCTGGAGCTCGGTCTCCGTCGTCACGTCCTTGAGGGCGGGCGCGTTCACGAGGGCCCAGACCGTCCGCTCGCCGGACGTGGCCGTCAGCTGGGCGGTCATCGCCGCGCCGGCGTCCTGGTAGTCTTCCAGCTTGCCGTTGTTGAAGACGTACACCTGCAGGTTCGTGACTTTCGATTCGTTCGCATAGGTCACGGACGTGGCGCGCGTCGGCGCCGTTCCGAGGATGGTGACGTTCACTTCGACGGGCTTTCCGTCGATGTCGGCCTTCTCCCGGGTGCAGGAGGCGAGGGCCAGGGCGGCCAGGGCCGCGATAACAAGGAAATGGGTTTTCATGGAATGAAATGAAAGGTTAGGGTTTGAATGTCAAGTTGTTGTCGTTTCCGTCCGGTTCCCGGTCCAGGCCGTACCGGCGGATGAGGCCGGCGATCTCCGGGTCCAGGTTCCCGCGGTGCACGAACGACGGGTTGAGGCGGCAGGCCTTCAGGTAGCTCTCGACGGCCCGCCGGTCGTCGCCCCGCCGGCTGTACAGGATCGCGAGGAGGTACAGGACCTTGTCGGTCCGTTCCATCGGCTCAAGGACCTCCAGGGCGGAGGCGTTGTAGTCCATGGCGCAGAAGGCGACGGCGGTGTTGTAGTCCTTGTAGGGCCGCAGCAGGGTGACCGCCTGCTCGTACTCCCGGTCGCGGATGGCCTGGAGGCCCCGCATGTAGGCCGTGTCCACCACGGTAGTATGGACCGTGTCCTTCTGCAGGCCTTTCCGGTGCAGGTGGAAGTCGAACCGCACCGTCCGGAGGCGGGGGTAGAGGCTTTCGCGGATGTGCCGGTAGGAGGGGAGTCTCTGGAGCCGCTGCTCCCGCAGGTCGGGCTCCAGGACGGAGGCTGTCCGTTCGTAATCCTCCTTCTCCTTCGCGCTCAAGTCGCCGTCTTCCCGCACGAGCGCGTCCAGCATCGTCCAGTTCTCCGGATTGTTCCGGGAGAGCAGCCGGATCTCCGCCGGCGCCTCTTCCCGGTACGTATCGTCCAGGCCGATGTGGAAGCTGCTCCGGCGGACGGAGTCGCGCCAGTGCCGGAGGAAGGCCTCGAAGTAGTCCGAGACGCTTTCCGACCGCCGCATGGACAGTTTCCGGTTGTGCTCGAACGACCCCTCCGGGGAGCAGGAGGCCGTGACGACGATGGAGTCCAGGTCGAAGTCCCGGTGCTGCAGGAGGCTCCGCAGGTTTCCCTCGATGCGGGCCATCTCCTCCCGGTTGTGTCCGGTCTCCTTCCGGATCTCGGCGCGGCCCTGCTCGAAGTCGATGTAGCAGGCCGTGTTGGCCTGGACCCGGCGTTCGGTCACGACGGTCTTGTAGCGGACGGCGTCGTCGCTGAGGCCGCTGATGGAGCTGATGTAGAAGGTCAGGGGATCGGTCCGGGGAACTCGGTAGATCCGTCGGTCCTCCTCGAAGATGTCGCCCGACAGCAGGACGGTCGCCTTGCGGAGCGAGGGCCGCACGTGGATGGACTGCACATAATCGTAGAGGATGTCCCCGTCGGGGCTCACGATGACCGTGTCCAGCCGGAGTCCTTCCGTCACGATAGGCACTTTCACGAATTTGCGGAACATGTCGTCCTTGCGGCTCACTTTCCGCCGGTTCCGGCGGACGACGAGCTGGTTGGTGTAGTGCGCCAGCGCCTGCTGTTCGGTGATGCCGTAGTGGGAGCGGAACTCCTCCTCGGACACGGCCGTCGAGTCGGTCTTGTACCGGTAGATGTCCGGCAGGTTCCGCCGCAGGAACATCTCCAGCTGGAAGCGGTCGACGAAACGCGTGGAATCGGCCGCGATGGAATCGAGGAACCGCCGGTAATGCTCGTACCCCTTCAGCTGCGCCTTCCGGTAGCCTTCACCCGTGATGAGGATCGGGTCCAGCCGGAGGCTGTCTTCCGCCACGAACAGGTCCGGGTAGAAGCGGAGCTGCCACTCGCGGTCCTGCATCGCTTCCGGCACGATGATCCGGAAGTTGAGGTCTACCTTGCCGCTCCGTTCCGCCACGTTGCGGAAGCGGGCCGTCACCTTGGCCGCCTGGAGGACATCCGTGGCGACCATCTCTCCGTTCTCGTCCTTGACGGCCCGCATGATCAGCACCGCGTTTCCGTCCGGGTCTTCCACGACCATCGTGTCCCGGCGGGGTTCCCCGCCCATCGCGATCTCCGGCAGCTCCTTCTCGTCGGCGATGACCATCTGGGCGGCGAGGGACTGGCGGCGGAGCCGTTCCAGTTTTCCCTGGGGGCCGCAGCCGGCGAGAAGGAGGGCGGCCAGGAGGACCGCGCCTATCAACCGCGTACGCATGGCGCTACAGGAATCTTTGGGGTTGCACCGGGTCGTCGTCGGAAGGGAGGATGGTCACGCGGCGGGCCAGGATTTCCCAGCCGCTCCGTTCGGCGCCGTCGGCCATCGTGAACCGGAAGGTGCGCACCCGGCCGGCGACCTGGACGATGACGCCCTTGCCGATCAGGTGCAGCTCCGGCATGTTCTTCCCCTCCCAGGCCGTGATGTTGAACCAGGTCACGTCCACGATCGGGTTGTTGCTGCGGTCCTTGTAGGAGTATTCGGTGACGAGGGAGAAGCGGCATACCTGGGAGTCGCCCACCCGGTTGAGGGAGGACTGGCCCACGATGCCGCGGAGTTCGATCTTGTTCAGAAATTCCATTGCAAACAGGTTTAATGGGGGTTGGACTTGGGCCGCCGGTCCGGGCGCGCTTCCGGAATCCGGCCGGGGACAAAGGTAGGGGAGAAGACTCCGGAAAGTCGCGGAAATAGGCCTCCGGGACGCATCTTTTTATGATTCTTGCCCGGATTGCGTGTTTCTTGCCCTCCCGGGAACGGGAAAAAACGGGCGTAAGAATAAATCTTGCCGCGCGGTTTTTCCGTTGTTTCAAAAAAACGTTAAAACCCGCGCTATTTTTCTTGTCATCCTTGGAATAACCCCGTGGAAGGGCCATCTTCACGCGGTAAAACGCGGAAGACTATGAAATACAGATTGGAGGAAACCGTTCCGCACTGTCTCGAGTGCGGCAATCCGCTGCCCTACGGGCGGAAGGACCGGAAGTTCTGCTGCCCGGCCTGCAAGAACCGGAACCACAACCGGGAGGCCCGGCGGTGGCGGTTCCGGTATTCCACGGTCATCGGCATCCTGGAGAAGAACCACGAGATCCTGCGCCACCTCATCCAGGTGGGCATCCGTTCCATCGCGAAGGAGGAACTCGCCCAGCTGGGCTACCGCCTGGAATTCGTGACGTCCAGCGGCCGGGAGGGCTGCCGGACCGTATGCCGCTGCTTCGACATCGTCTTCTTCGACATGGGCTCCCGGATCTCGGGGATCGCGATGGAAGACCTGCCCTGGGCCCGCGACGAAGCGGCCGGGGCATAAAAAAGGCTGACTCGGAATGAGCCAGCCTATTCTTTACGCGCCGCGGATCGTTACGCGGCTTTCTGCTTCTTCTGCGGGTCCTTGAACAGGATCCAGAACAGGACGCCCACCACGAAGGCGTAGGCGGCGAAGATGTACCAGGCCTTGGGCCAGGACGGGTTCGCGGCCTTGTACACGGTGGCGTCCACGACGGCGCCGGCGGCGAGGGTGCCGATGGTGGCGCCGAAGCCGTTGGTCATCATCATGAACAGGCCCTGGGCGCTGGAACGGATGTCCTGCGGGGCGTTCTGCTCCACGTACAGGGAGCCGGAGATGTTGAAGAAGTCGAACGCGAAGCCGTACACGATGCAGCTCAGCACGAACAGGAGGACGCCCGGCATGGCAGGGTTACCGAGGCCGAAGAAGGCGAAGCGACCCACCCAGGCGAACATGGCGATGAGCATCACGTTCTTGATGCCGAAGCGCTTCATGGCGAACGGAATGAGCAGGATGCACAGGGTTTCGGAGGCCTGCGAGATGGCGATCAGGGCGTTGGAGTTCTTCACGGCGAAGGTGTTCGCGAGGGCCGGGTCCGCGGCGAAGGAGCCGAGGAAGGTGTTCGCGTAGCCGTTGGTAATCTGCAGGGAGGCGCCCAGCAGCATCGAGAAGATGAAGAAGATCGCGAACTGGGGATCCTTGAACAGGGTGAAGGCCTTCAGGCCGAAGGCGTCGGCCAGGCTCTCGTCCTTCTTGGTCTTGTCGATGGGGCAGTGCGGCATCGTGAGCGCGTAGCCGGCGAGCACCAGCGACAGGAGGCCCGAGGAGATGAGCTGCGTGTAGCTGTCCTGCATCGCCACGCCGCCGATGTGGACGAAGTTGGTCGCCAGCATCGAGCAGATGAAACCGACGGTGCCGAACACGCGGATGGGCGGGAATTCCTTCACGGGATCCATGCCTTCAACGGCCATCGCGTTGTAGGACACGGAGTTCACGAGGGCGATGGTGGGCATGAAGAAGGCGACGCTCAGGCTGTACAGGATGAACAGGGGAGCGAACTGGACGGCCGCGCCGGCGCTCATGCAGTAGAAGCCGGCCCCGGCCATGAAGATGCCGGCGAGGCCGTGGCACAGGGACAGGACCCGCTGGGCTTCCATCTTCTTGTCGGCGACGATGCCCATCAGCGTGGGCATGAAGATGGAGACGATGCCCTGCATGGCGAAGAACCATTTGATCTGGCTTCCGAGGCCGATGTTGCCCAGGTAGCGGCCGAGGGAGGTGAGATAGGCCCCCCAGACGGCGAACTCCAGGAACAGCATCAAGACGAGCTTGAAGGTTACGGGTTTGATTTTCATCTCAGTGTATGGTTTGATTATCGTTTCGGGTTCTCAATCACACAAAAATACGAAAAAATCCGTAACTTTGACCGATTAAAGGAAAATTGATGTTCTCGTTCCAGCTCACAGCCCGGGATCCCGGGTCCGCCGCCCGCGCGGGCGTGATCTCCACCGACCACGGGGAGATCCGCACCCCCATCTTCATGCCGGTGGGCACCGTCGGCTCCGTCAAGGGTGTCTACCACAAGGACCTGGAAGAGGACATCCGGGCCGAAATCATCCTCGGCAACACCTACCACCTCTATCTCCGTCCGGGCCTGGACACGCTCCGGAAGGCCGGCGGCCTGCACAGGTTCGAGCACTGGGACCGGCCCATCCTCACGGACAGCGGCGGCTTCCAGGTCTTCTCCCTGGCGCCCATCCGCAAGCTCACCCCGGAAGGATGCCGGTTCGCCTCCCACATCGACGGCTCCCGCCACACCTTCACCCCGGAGAACAACGTGGACACCCAGCGCATCATCGGGGCCGACATCATCATGGCCCTGGACGAGTGCTGCCCGGGTGACGCGGACATCCGCTACGCCACCAAGTCCCTGAAACTGACGCAGGGCTGGCTGGAGCGCTTCGCCGCGCACTTCGACGAGACGGAACCCCTGTACGGCTACGGCCAGACGATATTCCCCATCATCCAGGGCTGCGTGTATCCGGACCTGCGGAAGCAGGCGGTGGAGCACGCGCTGGGCCTGGACAACGCGAACCGCGGCGGCTACGCCGTCGGCGGCCTCGCGGTCGGCGAACCCACCGAGAAGATGTACGAGATGCTGGAGGTGACCTGCCCGCTCCTGCCGGAGGGCAAGCCCCGCTACCTGATGGGCGTAGGCACGCCGGCGAACATCCTCGAGGGCATCGCCCGCGGCATCGACATGTTCGACTGCGTGATGCCCACGCGCAACGGCCGCAATGGCATGCTTTTCACATGGCAGGGCATCATGAACATGCGCAACGCCAAGTGGACGGACGACTTCACGCCGCTGGATCCGGAAGGGACCTCGTTCGTGGACCACTACTATACCCGGGCGTACCTCCACCACCTGTTCGTCGCGAAGGAGATGTTCGCGGCGATGGTTGCCACGGAGCATAACCTCGCCTTCTACCTGGACCTCGTCCGCACGGCCCGCCGCCACATCGAGGCGGGGGACTTCGCGGCCTGGAAGGACGTGACTGTCAAAAAGCTGACGCAGAGACTGTAATGGGAATCAAGAAACTCGACTTGTATATCATCAAGAAGTTCCTGGGGTCGTTCATCGTCGCCCTGGGCCTGCTGACGGTCATCGTCATCATCTTCGACGTGAGCGAGAAGATCGACGACTTCGTCCAGAAGGAGGCCCCGCTGAAGGCGATCGTCGTGGACTACTACCTGAACTTCATCCCGTACTTCATGAACATGTACAGCCCGATGGTCGTTTTCCTGACGGTGATCCTGTTCACGTCCAAGATGGCGCAGAATTCCGAGATCGTCGCCATCCTCTCCTGCGGCGTCAGTTTCCACCGGATGATGGTGCCGTACCTGGTGTCGGCCTGTATCGTCGCGCTGGTGTCGATGGGACTCGGCCTCTGGGTGATCCCCCGGGCCAACGTCACGCGGGTGGCCTTCGAGCAGAAGTACAACCCCCGCGCGAAAGTCAAGTTCGGGCACGACATGCATTACAAGCTGGAGGACAACAAGTTCGTGTATCTGGAGTCCTTCAGCTCCTGGAACAATACCGCCTACAACTTCACCCTCGAGCAGATCTCGGACGACCACATGATCTCCAAGCTCTCCGCGGAGTCGGCCCAGTGGGACAGCCTCAGCGGGAAATGGAAGCTCCGCAACTGGTTCATCCGCGACTACGGCGAGGGCATGCAGGACCGGATCCGCTCGGGCCGGCAGCTGGACACCACGCTGAGCCTCACCATCGACGACTTCTACTACAACGACTATACGATCGAGCAGCTGGACGCCGCGCAGATGGACCAGCTCATCGACACCCAGCGCGCCCGCGGCGACGCGACGGTGATGTACCCCCTGATGCAGAAGCACCGGAGGTATTCGATGCCGCTCTCGGCCATCATCCTGACCGTCATCGCCGTCTCCCTGTGCTCGAAGAAGCGGCGGGGCGGCATGGGCTGGAACATCGCCGTGGGCCTCGCCCTCGGCTTCTCCTACGTCCTGTTCGAACAGTTCAGCAAGATGTTCGTCGTGACGGACACCCTGCCTGCGGGCATCGCCACCTGGATCCCGAACATCCTCTATGCCCTCATTGCGGCCTTCCTGTACATCATCGCTCCGAAATAGATCCTTCGACAAGCTCAGTATGACCAAAGTCAAAATCGTCAACAAGTCCGGCCAGCCCGTGCCGGCCTATGCGACCGCCCTTTCCGCCGGGATGGACCTCCGGGCCTGCCTGGAGGCGCCCGTCACCCTCGGTCCGCTGGAGCGGACCCTCGTCCCGACGGGCCTCTACATCGCCCTGCCGGCCGGCTTCGAGGCGCAGGTGCGCCCCCGCAGCGGCCTTGCCGCGAAGCACGGCATCACGGTCCTGAATACCCCCGGCACCATCGACGCGGACTACCGGGGCGAGATCAAGGTCATCCTCGTGAACCTGTCGAACTCCCCGTTCGAGATCGTCCCCGGGGAGCGGATCGCGCAAATGGTCGTCGCCCGCCACGAGCGGGTGGAATGGGAAGAGACCGACTGCCTGGACGAGACGGAACGCGGCGCCGGCGGTTTCGGCAGCACTGGAAGATAAACTATGGAAATCAGCGAGTTATATGGCCTGTTCCGCGCCTCCAAGGGCGTGAATACGGACACCCGGACCATCCAGCCCGGCCAGCTTTTCGTCGCCCTCAAGGGCGAGACGTTCGACGGCAACGCCTATGCGATGAGGGCCCTCGAGGCCGGCGCCGCCTATGCCATCGTCAATGACTACGCCGAGGGCGACGACCCCCGCCTCCTCCGCTTCCCGGATACCCTCCGGACGCTGAAGGAGCTCGCGGCCTTCCATCGGCAGCAGCTGGAGATCCCGGTCATCGGCCTCACCGGCACGAACGGAAAGACTACGACCAAGGAACTCATCCGCGAGGTCCTGGCCACGCATTTCCAGGTCGCGGCCACGAAGGGGAACCTGAACAACGACATCGGCGTGCCCCTGACGGTCCTCGGCATCGGCCCGGACGCGGAAATCGCCGTCGTGGAGATGGGCGCGAACCATCCCGACGACATCTCCGCCCTGACCTGGGTGAGCCAGCCGGCGTACGGCCTCATCACCAATGTGGGCAAGGCCCACCTCCTGGGCTTCGGCAGTTTCGAGGGCGTCAAGAAGGCCAAGGGCCAGCTCTATGACTGGCTCTCCGCGCACGACGGCCAGGCCTTTGTCAATGTCGACGACGACAACCTCTACGAGATGGCCGTCTCCCGGCCCCTGTCCATCATCCCTTACGGCGTGGCAGGGGAGGACGCGGAAATCCTGCCCACCTCCGCGGAGAATCCCTTCCTCCGGATGTCCATCGGCGGGGAAACGCTGGAGACCAAGCTCGTCGGCGCGTACAACGCTGCGAACGTGATGGCCGCCCTCGCGGTCGGCCGCCAGTTCGGCGTCCCGCTCGCGGACGGCCTCGCCGCCATCGCGGCCTACACCCCGTCCAACAACCGCTCCCAGATGACCCGCACGGAGCGCAATGTCGTCATCGAGGACGCCTACAACGCGAATCCTTCCTCCATGGCCGCCGCCCTGGACAACTTCGCCCTGTTAACGGCGGACTGCAAGATAGCCATGCTCGGCGACATGCGCGAACTGGGCGAGGACTCCGTGAAGGAGCACGTCAAGATCCTCAAGAAGCTGGATGACTGTGGCCTCACGCACGCCTGCCTGGTGGGCGACGAGTTCAAGAAGGCCCTGGAAGAGGCCGGAACGCCCGACTACGTCAAGTGGTTCGCCACCTCCGACGACCTCGCCGCCGCCCTCGCCGAACGCCCCCTCACCGGCGCCACCGTCCTCGTCAAAGGCTCCAACAGCATCCGCATGGGCAAGGTGCTTCCTACACTGTAGTCTATTCCATCCACTTCCGGATCACCCCCCGCCCGAGCGCGGCGCAGAAGAGGCCGACGGCGAGGCCGAAGAGGGTTCCGACGAAGATGTCGCCGAAGAAATGGGCCGCCATCATGACGCGGCTCAGGGCGACGAGCGCCGCCCACAGGAATATGCAGATGCCATACGCCCGGTAGCGGCATTGCCGGTCATTGAGCCGGAAGCCCAGCCAGGAGCAGATGGCGAATCCGAAGGAGTTGCTGGCGTGGCCGGAGAAGAAGCCGAAGAAGCTGGAGCGGTTGATGGGCCAGTGCAGGCCGCGTTCCAGCAGGCTTGTCGTGTAATACGGCCGCAGGCGGTCGATGCCTTCCTTGATATGGTAGGAGATCTGGTCCGCGAGGACGACGCAGAGGATGCAGGACAGGATGACGACGAGTCCTTTCTTCCAGCCCAGACGGTAGATCATCACTCCCATGATGACCCCGTACATCGGGAACCAGATGCGGACATCGGACAGGAACATCCAGATCTGGTCGCTCCACGGGCTGTGGAACCCGTTGAGCCACAGGGTGATTTCCTGGTCGATGCCGATGAGACGCTCCACGATGCTACTTGTTCAGCGCCTTCCAGAGTTCTTCCTTGAGTTCGTTCAGGCCCGTCTGCGCGACGGCGGAGATGAACACGTGCGGGATGTCCGCCGGGAGTTTCTTCTCGATCTTCTTGCGCTCTTTCTCGTCGATGAGGTCCGTTTTCGTGACGGCGAGGACGCGGTCCTTCACGAGCAGTTCGGGGTTGTACTCCTTGAGCTCGCTCAGCAGGATGTCATAGGCCTTGGCGACATCCGGCTCGTCGGCGGCGACCATGAACAGGAGCACGGAGTTCCGTTCGATGTGCCGCAGGAAGCGCATGCCGATGCCCCGGCCCTCATGGGCCCCCTCGATGATACCGGGGATGTCGGCCATCACGAAGGAACGGTCGTCATAGTACTTGACGATGCCCAGGTTCGGTTCCAGGGTGGTGAAGGCGTAATTGGCGATCTTGGGCTTGGCCGATGTGATGGCGGCCAGGAGGGTGGACTTGCCCGCGTTCGGGAAGCCCACGAGGCCCACGTCGGCGAGGACCTTCAGCTCCAGGATGAACCAGCCCTCGACGCCTTCCTCGCCGGGCTGGGAATAGCGCGGCGTCTGGTTGGTGGGCGACTTGAAGTGGTCGTTGCCCCAGCCGCCGCGGCCGCCCTCGCACAGGATGTACTCCTGGCCGGGCTCCACGATCTCGGTGATGACCTCGTCCGTCTCCGCGTCCTTCACGGTCACGCCCAGGGGCACTTCCAGGACGATGTCCGCCCCGTTCTTGCCCTTGCGGAGCGCCGCCCCGCCCGGCTCGCCGTTCTCCGCCCGCACGACCTTGCGGTAGCGCAGGTGGATGAGCGTCCAGAACTG
>ONDF01000051.1 GCA_900316525.1 uncultured Bacteroidales bacterium | reverse complement strand
TTGCCGGGCGTGACGCCGCCGCCGGGAAGGATCCCGATCCTTCCGCGGGCGCGCCGGCGCAGCTCCCGCAGCATCGCCGCCCCCGCCTCCGCCGTCGCCTCCTGTCCGGAGGTCAGGATGCGGTCGCAGCCCAGGCCGATGATCTGCTCCAGTGCCTCGAGGGGCCGGCGGCAATGGTCGAAAGCCCGGTGGAAAGTGATGCTTACCCGGCGTTCCGGCCCCGGAAAGAAATGGCCGTCGTTCGCGGCGTGACACAGGTCTGAGCGCAGCAGTTCGACCGCCAGATTGTAGGACTCCACAAGCGAAACCAGCCGCTCCATCAGCGGCCGGTCCACGTCTCCCTCCGGCGTCAAAGCACCGATGACAATCCCGTCTGCGCCGGCCTCCAGGGCCTCTTCGATCTGTGCGGCCATGGCATCGGCCTCCGCCGGCGAATAGACGAAATCCCCCGCCCGCGGGCGGACGAGCACATGGACGGTCAGGGAAGGGTAGCGGGCCTTGGCGTCCCGGATCCAGGCCGCGGGCGGCGTGAGTCCGTCCGCCTCGAGGTCCGCGCAAAGCTCGATGCGCCGCGCTCCTCCGAGCACGGCGGCATCGACACTTTCCGGATTGCCGCAGCAGACTTCCAGGAGAGCCATCCCTTACCGCTTCAGATGGCGCTTGATGAGCTCCCGCTTGGTTTCAGGCCCATAGGCGTATTCCCCTACGTCGATGCTGTCCAGGAGGTACAGGTCGCTGCCCTTGAAGAGGGTGGATTCGGCGACGGCGCGGATGTCGCGCGCCTTGTCCATCGACTCTTTCGGGATGATCAGGTGGCAGGGGAAGATGTAGGCGACAGGATTGATGGCGACGGCGTGCGCGACGGAGCGGACGCCCTGCGGGTTGCCGCAGAGCGCGGCGAACTCGGAGTAGCTGTACAGGCGGGGTTCCAGTTCGAAGAGCGTCTTCCACACACCCAGCTGGAACTTGGTGCCGAACAGGCGGAAATCCTCCCACGTGAGCGTTCCCGCCATCGCGATCAGTTCGTCCGTCGACACTTTCTGGGTCGTGATGACATCGACGCTAGTCGGGGGGAGCTGGGCCACTTTCGCCGCAAGCTCGGCGAAGTGCCTGTAATCGCCGGCAATGGACGCGATCTTGCCGTCGATTTCCGTGATGATCCATTCCGTGACCATTCGCGCCGGAAGTTACTTGCGCTTGAAGATCAGCTGGCCGAGGCCCCAGCAGCAGGCGGCGACGACCATGCCGTTGATGGAGGCGAAGCCCCAGTGCACGAGGTTCGCGACCACGGCGCCGGCGATGACGCCGATCACCGCGCTCCAATCGACGACGGGCTCCTTGACCTCCTTCCCGCGGTTGCAGAAGTAGTGGAGGATGAGGATGATGCCCACCGGCGGCAGGGTGCAGTTCAGCACGTTCAGCCAGTCGCAGAAGTTCCAGTACAGCCACACGGCGGCGACGGTGCCGATGATGCCCGAGATGATCACCCAGGTCTTCTTGGACAGGCCGAAGATGTTCGACAGGCCGAGGCCCGCGGTGTACAAGGCGTTGTCGTTGGTGGTCCAGATGTTCAGGCCCAGGACGAGGACGGCGAGGTAGAACAGGTTGAGGTTCAGCATGACCTCGAAGATGTCGTTGCCGCCCACATAGATGCTGGACACGGCGCCGAACAGGAACATCAGCGAGTTGCCGATGAAGAAGGCAACCACCGTGATCCAGAGGCCCACCTTGCCGCTCTTGGCAAAGCGGGTGAAGTTCGGGGTGGCCGTACCGCCCGAGACGAAACTACCGACGACGAGGCCCGCGCCCGCGATCACGCCGAGGTCCTTCGAGCCCTTCGCGAACTGCTCGACGAGACCCGCGTCACCGTTGCGGACGGCCATGATCATCGCGACGGTGCCCAGGATGGCGACGGCCGGGACGGCGATGTAGCTGATGATCGTCAGGCTCTTGATGCCGAAATAGGCGCTGGCGGTCATCAGGATGCCGGCGATGGCGACGAGGAGGTAGCCTTGCCAAGGCATCGAATCCGGCGTCACTTCCAGGCCCATGAGTTCCTTCGCCACAGGGATGGCGAACATCGCGAGGCCCACGCCGAACCAGCCGGTCTGCGTGAAGCTGATCATCGCGCTGGGGAGCCAGCTGCCCTTGGTGCCGAAGCTCCGGCGCGCCAGCATGTCCAGCGACAGGCCGCTTTCCGCGCCGATCCAGCCCAGCGTGCCCGTGTAGGCCGCGAGGATGATGCCGCCCAGGATGAGGGCCCAGACGAAGCCCCACCAGTCCAGGCCGGCGGCCAGCTGCTGGCCCACCCACATGCTGGCGGAGAAGAAGGTGAATCCGAGCATCACCATGAACATGCTCAGGTTGCTCTTGCGTCCGGCCGCATCGACCGGCGACGTCGTGTAGTCGACGTCGGTGATCTTCTTGTTACTCATATTGCTTCAGGATTGCGTTGATGGCGTTGACGCGCTGGAGGGCGATGGCTTCCAGCGAAAGGGCGGCGGCGTTCTCCAGGAGCGCCGTCTCCTCGTTCCAGAGGTCCAGGAGGCCGGTTTCCGGCAGCTCCGTGAAATGATTGACTTCCAGCCATTCCTCGTAGGAGAGGGGATGGTCGTAGCCCAGCTTTTCCGCGACGAAGGCCACCGGGTCGATTTGCGCGGCCCGGCCCCAGATACCTTCCCAGTACTCCAGCGCCTCGTGGAAGTGGACCGGAATCTCGTACCGGCGGGCGCCGCCGTCGTAGATGATGCACTTCTCCAGCAGGGAGTAGGGATGGCCCAGCACGAAGCGGCGGAATTCCGGCGAGATGCAGCCGCCCTTCCAGCCGAAGTCGATGTCCGGCACGTTGATGCCCGAGGCGCCGCTGTTCTCGTAGACCGTGAAGACGCCCTCGTAGAAGAAGCATTCGAAGCCCTCGAACTCCGGGAAGACGGCGCGGATGTCCTCGGCCATCTTCTCCATCAGGGTGATGGCGCGGGTGCCGCCGATGGTGAAGAAGATGATCTTGCGGATGCTGCCCCCGCGGCGGCGGAAACGGTCCACCACCTGCGACAGGCACAGCCGCAGGGTGTCGCCCGTCGCGATGATGTCGCCGATGACGAGCACCCGGTCCTTCGAGACGCGGATCTTCTCGTACTTGATATCCAGCCCGGTGATGATGTGGTTCTCGATGATACGCTCGCAGGAGACGAAATGGATGTCCCGCACGCGGATGCCGTTGCGGGCGCACGCCTCCTCCACCGGGTAGTTCAGGCCGCCGCGGAGGATGGTCAGGATGTCCACGTCGCCGCCCGCGCCGGGGAACAGGAGGCGGAGCGCGGCGACGGTGGCGGGCAGCATGGCCTGGTAGGAGTCGAAGCCGACGACCTCCGGGAAGGCCATCAGCTGCCGGGTCCCCGCCCCGCTCAGGATGTAATACCGGTTGGTGAACTGCGGGCCGTGCAGTTCATACAGGCTCGTTTCGTAGTGCAGGCCGACGAAGCGGAGGCTTGCTCCTTGCAGACAGTCGGAGGCCATTACCGGACGTAGGGTTTAAGTTCGCTCCAGGGGACGCTGATCGAGATGACGCCCAGGTAGTAAGGGGCGATGTCGTAGGGCTGGTAGTACCAGGTGACACCGTCCTTCGTGACCTCGTACAGCCCGTTCGGGCCCAGGAGGCCGGGCTCGAAGACGGCCGCGATGGCGTCCGCGTCGTTTTCCAGGGCCTCTGCGAGGTGCGCCCTAAGGAGCGCGGCGACCGGCTCGCGGTAGCCGTCGGCGAAGAAGGCATCCTCCGGCACGACGTCGCCGGTGTTCTTGTCGAACACCACGGGCGTCATCGTGTTGATGCCGTGGACGCCGCCGCGGAAGCTGTAGATTTCCACCATGTAGGACAGGAACTGCTTGTAGCGGCCGGAGAAGTAGCCGTTGACGTGGTCCTCCCAGGTGCGGGTGCCGGAGCCTCCCTCCTGGCCTTCATACTCGTTGAAGTACTCGTCCTTGAGGTTGTCCTCGTAGCGGAGAGCGGTCTCCTCCACGGTGCCGGGGAGTTCCTCCATGTCGAAGACGGTGTTCAGGATGCCGTCCTCGATCTTCGCGAGGACCTCCGCCTTGGCTCCCTTCACGGGATATTCGATGGACACGGACTGCAGGAGGGAGTCCGTCTGTCCTTCGCCGAGGGGCGTCGCCTGCTCGTCGGAGTAGGTGGCCGTCCTGAGGTTGCAGCCCGCCGCGAGGACGAGGATCGCGGCAAAAGATAAGAAGCGTTTCATATCGTCAGTCGTTGTTCATTTCACCGATGTCCACGGGCCGCGGGGTCTTGTCCCCCATCAGCCAGCGGGAATAGTGGTCCGCCATCTTCCAGAAGAACCACTCGTTCATGTCGCCGAAGCCGTGGCGCTGGCCCGGCATGATCACGTACTCGAAGCGTTTGTTCGCCCGGATGAGGGCGTTCGCCACGCGGATGGAGTTCGCCGGGTTCACGTTGTTGTCCGTGTCGCCGTGGACCAGCATCAGATGGCCCTTCAGGCGGGCGGCGATCTGCGGGTTCGTCTCGATCTTGTACACGAAGGTGGTGTCGCCCTTCTCGATCTTCTCGGCGATGCCGTGGTGCTGCTCGCTCCACCAGCGGTTGTAGATGCGGTTGTCGTGGTTGCCGGCGCAGGAGACGGCCGCCTTGAAGAAGTCGTTGTACTGGAGGAGGGCCGCCGTCGACATGAAACCGCCGCCGGAGTGGCCGTGGATGCCCACGCGGTCCAGGTCGATGTACTTGTGCCGCATCCCGAGCTGCTGGATGGCGTATTTCTGGTCCTCCAGGCCGTAGTCGCGGAGGTTGCCGTAGCCGTAGTTGTGATACCACTTGGAGCGGTTCGGGTGGCCGCCACGGTTGCCCACGGTGATGACGATCATGCCGATCTGCGCGAGCCGGTCGATGCGCGTCATGCCGCTGGACCAGGAGACGTTGTTCGCCTCCACCTGCGGGCCGGGATACACGTAGTCCGCAAGGGCGTAGACCTTCGTGGAGTCGAAGTCGAAGGGCTTGTAGATGGCCCCGTGGAGGTCCGTGATGCCGTCGGCCGCCTTCACCACGAAGCGCTCGGGGAACTTGTAGCCCGCCGCGAGGAGCTGGCTGAAGTCGGCCTCTTCCAGCTCGGTCCGCTTCCCGGCGGCCGAGATGAGGGCCGACGCGGGCTTGCAGTCCACGCGGGAGTAATTGGCGATGAAGTACTTGGCGTCATCCGGCGCCACGGCCTTCACGTCCATGTCGTCCATGTCCAGCTGCTGCATCGCGCCGCCCGCGAGCGGGACGCGGAAGGTGTGCATCTGGTAGGGGTTCTCCGCCTTGTTCACGCCGCAGGCGGACACGAGGAGGTACCCGTCGCCCACCGCCAGGACGTCCTCCACGTGGAAGGCGCCCTCAGTGAGGTTGCGCTTGAGCGTGCCGTCAGGGCCGTAGAGGTAGAGATTGGCCCAGCCGTTGCGTTCGGACCACCAGACGAAGCTGCCGTCCGGAAGGAAGCGCGGGCTGCGGGACTCCACGTACGTGTTCATCCGCTCGGAGACGACGGTCTTCGTGCTGTCGGCGCCCACGTCCACGCGGCACAGGTCCATCCGCTTGAGGTCGCGGCTCAGGCGCGTGACCCAGAAGTGCTTGCTGTCGCCCATCCACTTGCTCCCGCGGAACTCCTTGTAGGCGTCCTTCTGCGTGCGCGGGGCGTCCAGGATGTTGAAGTCCTGGTCCTTGAAGGCGATGATCTTCACCGCCTGCTTGTTCCCCTCGGTGTCCATCACATACAGGTACGGGGTGGGACCGGGCTCGCCCGGCATCTGGTACTTGTAGGTTTCCAGCTTGGGGCGCGGCTCCGTGACGGAGTTGATTACCCAGAGGGGCTTGATCTTGGACATGTCCCAGCGGACGATGGCGAACTTCTTCCCGTCCGGCGACCAGGAGATGGCCGCGGAGCCCCGCTTCGTGGAGTCCGTCTGCATGTCGCCGTTGTAGCTGTTTCCGTCCCAGGAGAATTCGGCCGTGCCGTCCTTCGTGAGGGCGATTTCCACGATCGTGCTGTCCTTCTCGTCCTTCGCCGCCTTGCGGAGCGAGGTGGAGTCCATCAGGTACAGGTTGTGGTTCTTCACATACACGCCCTTCGTGCCGTCGGGGGAGACGTTGGCCCAGGTCGGGTACTTCCGGGGATGCTCGTCGGTGTCCCACGTGAGCTTCTTCGTGGCGATGTCATAGTAGAACCGGTACTTGACGTACTCGGTCTTGCCTTTCTTCTTCGCCGACGTGTCCTTCTTCTCGGTCTTGGACGTGATGTCGAACTGGAAATACTTGTCCTCCTTCAGCGTCAGCGACAGGGGAAGGTGCTGGGCGTCGTAAGGGTCGCGGGTGATCTCGGTGATCTGCATCGCCAACTTGTCCATGTCGAAGATTTCGGACTTCTTGCCGGCGGCCGGGTCCACGAGGTAGTACTTCGTGCCCTGGGCGGTCTTCCAGCTGTACCAGAACCGGTCGCCTTCCGCGAACCAGTTCGGGGTGATCCGGGTGGAGTACACCAGCTGGCCCACGCGCTTCTGGGAGAAGCGGGAGGCGAGTTCGTAATTGGCCTTCGTGACCTTCTGCGGCGCGGCCTTCCGGGGCTGCTGGGCGGCCGCGGAAAGGGTCAATGCGAGGGCGAGTAGGGTAAGTATCTTCTTCATGGCAGGATGATTTTCGCGTCGTTGAGGCCCTTGGCGTCCACGGAGACGGTGATCTCACCGGGTCCGGTCCGCCGGACGATGGCGGAGCAGAGGCCGTGGAAGGCCTGGATTTCCGGGCTGTGGAAGGGGGTATGGCTGGTGGGGTCGCCGGCGTCGGTCGCCACGAGGACGCCGGGGCCCTTGACCTTGAAGGCGAGCAGGTTGTCCGCGTCCGGGACCACGACGCCGGCCTTGTCCACGACGCTCGCGGTGACGAAGGTCAGGTCGTCGCCGGCGAAATCGACCTCCAGGGCCGTCTTCGCGGCCTTTCCGGCCGTGACGGTCTCGGCCTCCGCCCAGGGCGCGCCGTTCTTGTAGGCGACCACCTTGAGGGAACCGGGCTGGTAGACGACGTCGTCCCAGACGATGCGGTAGCCGTCCTTGGCCTTCCGGCCCATGGACTCGCCGTTCACGAAGAGTTCCGCCTCGTCGCCGGAGGTGTACACATGGACCGGGGTCACCTCCCCTTCGCGGCCGGGCCAGGTCCAGTGCGGAAGGATGTGGACCATCGGCAGTTCCGGACGCCAGCGGGCCTGGTAGATCCAGTAGCGGTCCTTCGGGAAGCCGGCCAGGTCGATGATGCCGAAGTACGAGCTCCGGGAGGGGAGGGGCACCTCGGCGATGACCTGGCCCCAGCCCGCGACCATCTTCTTGAAGGCCTCGCGCTCTTCCTCGGTGTGGAAGTTCGTCAGCACGGACGGGTCCATGTTGAAGGGCGTGGGCTCGCCCAGGTAGTCGTAGCCGGTCCAGACGAACTCGCCGGCGCATTCGGGCACGACGTCCTCGTACTCCCACTCATAGTCGGGCTTGGAAGCCCATCCGGGGGCGTACAGGTCGTAGGAACTCACCTGGAAGGGCGCTTCCATCGCCCAGCCCCGGCCCTTTTCCTGCTCCACCGGGAAGCGGTAATATCCGCGCGTGGAGATGCAGGAGGCCGTTTCCGAGCCGAACACCGGCTGGCCGGGATGGTCCTTCACGAACTGCGCGTATTGATGCGGCTTGTAGTTGAAGCCGTACACGTCGATTGTCTTCGCATAGCCCTGGC
>ONDF01000056.1 GCA_900316525.1 uncultured Bacteroidales bacterium | reverse complement strand
AGTTCCTTGAATCCGCGATACAGGTAGTCGGCCAGGTCCAGGCTGGCGTAGGCCTCCGCCGTGCGTTCCTCCGTGAGGAGGTCGCCGGCGCGGCCGTGGAGCCAGACGGCCAGGGCGGCGGCATCGGGCGCGGCATAGCCGCGCGCGAGGAGCCCGCCCAGGAGACCCGTCAGGACGTCCCCGCTCCCGCCTTTCGCCATGCCTGCGTTGCCGGTCGTATTGACCAGGCAGTCACCGTCGGGCGTAAAGATCCGAGTATGGAAGCCTTTCATCACGAGCGTGCAGCCAGCGGCGAAGCAAAGCGCCTGCGCGCGGCGGTCGCGCTCCGCGTCGCTGCCGAAAGGCAGCAGCCGCCGGAGCTCGCCCAGGTGCGGCGTCAGCACCGCCCCCGCCGGCAGGCACGCCTGCCAGTCCGGCACCTCGGAAAGGATATTCAGCGCATCGGCGTCGAGAACCGTCGGAATGTGCCGCTGCCGAGCCACGTCCAGCAGCAGGAGCAGCGCTTCCGCCGTCTCCGGCCGCCGCCCGAGCCCCGGCCCCACCGCGATCGCGGTGTACCGGTCCATCGGCACGGGCACCCGGCTGAACGCCTCGCCCGCCTCCTCCGACAGCATCGCCGAAGGAAACCGGCTCACCACGGCCTGCAGCGCCCGCGGCGTGGAATGCAGCGTCACGAGCCCGCATCCGGAGCGCACCGCCGCCCCCGTCGCCAGCACGGCCGCGCCGGGCATCGTCTGGCATCCTGCCACGATGAGCAGGTGCCCGAAGTCGCCCTTGTGGCTCTCCTCGGCCCGCCGCAGCAGGCGCGGACGCAGGTATGCGGGATCGATCCGGATCATCGGCAGGAAAGGATTATTCCACGTCCAGCAACGCCTTCGCCTCCGGCGTCAGGTACGGGAGGATATCGGCGTAGGGAACCGTGAATTCGGGCATGCCGGCCGCGTAGGCCGCGATCTCATACTGCTGGTAGGTGAACACGAGCCCCTCCTCGGAAGGATACGGGGTCCAGGCCGGGAAAGGGACGACACCGGTCTCCAGGAAGAGGTAATTGTCCAGTTCTTCCTGGGTGATCTCCATGTCCTCATCGGAGAAATACTTCGTAAGCCCCTTGCGGAGCAGCGGCTGGATGGCGTCCAGGCAGGCCGGATCCAGCATCTTGTCCACCAGGACGCCGTCCTTCTTGCCGAAGGTCAGGCCGCCGCGGCCGGTCACGCCGCCGTGGGCCCCGCCCAGATAGACATAATCCTGGGAGAGGAACACGACGTACTGGTCCGTCTCGCGGCTCTTCAGGAGGTTGAACTCGTACTCCCAGCCGGGCATCTCGTCGAGGATCTCCTTCCGCTGGCCCTCGGTGAGGCCGTCGTTCTCCTCGATGCTCGCGACCCGCTCGTCATAGTCCTCCTGCGACAGCTTGCCGATGGATTCCAGCGCCTTGCCGCGGTAGTACTCCAGCAGGAGGTCCGTCTTGTCCGTACTGCCCTCATAGGGCGGGAACAGCCGTTCCTCCTCGTACGAGCCGATATGGCTGAGCTGCCCGTCCATCACGTCGACGAGCGACGCGCGGATGCGGTCCGCCGCGGCGCCCTGCCCGGCCACCGGCAGCTCCACCTGGATGGACAGGTCCGCATGGGCCGTGGAATCCTCATAGTTCACAGTCTCGGTTTGCAGGTCCTTCCCGCCGGAAGGACGGCACGCCGCGGCGGCCAGGACGGCCAGCCCGACGGCGAAAATCTTTCTCATCGTTTTCATCGCTAGCATATCGCAAATGTTAGGAACTTCAAAGATAGCAAAAACGAGCGGTTCGTCCTATCATTTATTTTTGTTAAATTTGGAGGACTTATCCAACAAGCTTATGAAACTGGCAGAAGCATTGAATCAGCGGGCGGACCTGCAGAAGCGGATCGCCCAACTGCGCGAAAGACTCGCCAACAACGTCAAGGTCCAGGAGGGCGACCAGCCCGCGGAGAAGCCGGAGGACCTCTTCAAGGAACTCGGCGGCGCCCTGAAGCAGCTCAAGGACCTGATCGTCAGCATCAACCGCACCAACCAGGAGACGGTCTGGGAAGGGAAAACATTGACAGAAATCATCGCGGAGAAGGACACCCTGTCCATGCACATCGCCGCCCTCCGCAGCGCCCTGGACGCCGCGAACGTCCGCAGCGACCGCTACTCCCGCAACGAGATCAAGTTCGTCCGCACCATCGACGTGAACGCCCTCCAGAAGCGGGTCGACGACCTCTCCCGCGACCTCCGGCAGCTGGACTCCCAGCTCCAGCAGGCGAACTGGACGACGGACCTCCAGTAAGCGGCCGACCCGAAAGAGACAAAAGCCGAGGCAGGGCGGGCACACCTCCGGACGGGAGGTAAAAACGTCCACTCTTCACGTAAGGTGATCCGGGAAACGGAGCCGTTCCCATAGACAACTCATTGTATGGCTCAGCACCCCGCACAGACGCACATTTTATACCGCATTCCTCACTACCGCGTGCCGACTGCCCAGGCTACCTCCCCCACCCGGGGGAGGTTTTTTATGCGGCGGCGCTACGCGAAGCTTTCCGGGAGGCAGATGTTGGGAACCGCGCGGGCGGCGGCGAAGAGCGGGGCGATTTCGGCGTCGGCGAAGCCGGCGATGCCGCAGCCGATACGCGTGACGTAGAAGAAGAGGTCGGGCCGGGAACGGGCAAAGTCGATGAACTCGTCGACATAGGGCTTGATGGTCTCCACCCCGCCCTGCATCGTCGGGATGGCATAGGACGGGCCCATCATTTGTTTTTATCCATCGTCATGATCATCCCGACCACCCCGGCGTAATCCCGGGCCCCTTCGGGCACGTGATTCGACTTGAGGTAAAGGTCCATCACCCATCGCTGGAAGTCATCGACGACCTTCACCTTCTTCCCATCCCAATAATCCCGGGCCACCGCATAATCGGCTTTGACCACCGGCTCCAGCCGATGGGCCCAGGCGTCATATTCTTCTTCGGGAAGGAGCGCCTCCGCGTTCGACGCCACATAAGGGAGAAGCCCCAGATAGCCGCTGTAGCGGACGAAGGGGCTCGAAGCCTGCCGGCAGTAGGCATAGGCCCACCAGTTCGCCTCGGCCTCGCTCGTCACCCCGGCGAGGTGCGCCATCTCGTGCGCCAGCGTGAAGGGATATTCATTCTCCAGAAGGTCCCTGTTCAACTGCGTCTCGCAAAAGAACGGCCCCATAAAGCCCAGGACCCGGACGGAAGAGTAGAGCGGATTCAGCAGCGGGTCCTTGACCCGTTGCCAATGGTGGATCGGGGCATAGCCATAACCGACAACCTTCTCCGAGTAGAAAGCCCTGACATCGTCCTCCAGCGTGCTCCTGTCCACCGGGACGGCGCTGCCCGCGACATCGTTCAAAGCATTCGTATAGCGGGCGAGGAACCGGTCGAACTCCGCCTTGTCGAAAGAGGCCCGTTCGATGCCCATCCGGGCATAGAGCGGCGTGCGGAAATAATTGTTTCCCCATCCCAGATAGAACCAGACCACCAGCCACATCGCCACCCGGGCCGTCCGACCTAACCAGTGGAAAAAACCCTTCTTCCGGAACAAAGAACCGAGCAGCACGACAAGGAAAGCGACGATGAAGCCGACCACGACGACCTCCTCCAGGGAGACAGGGCACGCCGACACCACCCGTGAAAGCACCGTCGACAGGACCGGATAGCACTTCTGTGCATAGAAATCCGCCACCGGCGCCGAATACCTGCACCCGATGACAAATCCCAGAAGCGCCAAGCCTATGAAATCACTCTTCCGCATAACGCTCATATCGGTCCAACGCCTCGGACATCAATTCCCGACCTTTCTCGATAATCTCCCCGGCCTGGGCGTATGCAGCCACTCCCTGGTAGGAGTCATAAGGAAGGCTCACCAGAATGTCAGGCGGGGTGAGGGCGATGCTCTGGCGCGCCATCGCGCAGTTCATAATGCCGAAGCTCCGGTCCAGGATGGTCGCCACGTTTTCGTCCGACTCCGTCGGAATCCTTCTCTCCCGTCCGTCCGACTCCAGCCGGCGGTCCTCCCGGAGGGTCTCGATGCCGGTGATGACAAGTTCTTTCACCCGTCGGAGCGAATCGGCCCCCGGAGCGGACAGGGTCTCCTTGAACATCTGATGCGCCTCCTCCTTCAGGGCCGCCCCCCGGCTGTCGAGCTTGATCCGCGAATCGAGATAGGACCGGATCTCGCCCGCGTCGATCTCATTCACATTGAAGCCGACAAGGATATCGTCCTCCGTCCGGACGGCGCGGTTGAGCGGGAAAGTATTGCAGATGCCGCCGTCGACGAGAGTATGGATGCCCATACGTACCGGCACGAACATCGACGGAATCGAGATGCTCGCCCGAACGGCATCGAAGAGCGGTCCCTTCCGGAACAGGACCTCTTCCCCGGTATACAGGTCCGTCGCGACGGCAGTGAAGGGAATGGGAAGATCTTCGATCTCCACTTCCGGAACCCTTTTCCTGATCTCGCGCATCAGCCGCTCCCCCTTCACGAGAGCCGTACGGCTGAACGCCGGATCCATCAGCGTCATAACCTGCGCGGGTGTCAGGCAAGTGATCCACTCCTTGAATGCTTCCAGCCCCCCGGCCGCATATACCCCGCCCACGAGGGAACCCGCCGATGCCCCGGTGACGGACGAGATGACATACCCCCGTCGAACCAGTTCTTCGATGGCCCCGACATAGGCGAATCCTCTCGGACCGCCGCTGGAGAGTACCAATGCCACTTTCTTCATAGCCTTACCATCACGCATAATCTAGTTTCGTAATCTTCTCGGGCCGCTCATCGCCCCGGTCACAGGTGGTTCGTCGCACGGTTGTACCAGAAGATGCCGACCTTGGGCTCCCCGTCCTTTCCCCGATTGGCGGCCATCTGGCCCATAACAGATTGTTCATCCTCCTTGGTGTAGGATTCCAGATTCACAGTCTGAAGAGCGGTCTCCTTCGCCCCAATGGAGACGATGGTAACCGCATCTTCGTGGACCGAATAGACGATGACCTGGCCTGGGGCGTATGTGCGTTGCCAAAGGCCCGAATACTCCCTTTCAAGCTTAATGGGAGCCCCGGATCCCTGGTCAGGATGTAAAACCGTATCTTTCAGAAGAGATTTTACCTTTTCTGCCAGCTCGGGAGCATCCGTCTTGAGCAGTTCGTACGACTCTTTCGAGCTCGCTGTCCAAAGCAGTTTCATAGCGCGTCGATATCCACTTCTTCCACATTGCCTTTGGAGATGTCTTCAAGGCCGGACTGGATGGAACGCATCATCTTCTCAGACGCGAGGATGGCCTGGGTTCCCTTGATGGAATTATACTCATCCAGGGAAATCAGCACCGCTCCGGTGTTGCCACGGTTGATGACAACGCTGTCTGAATCATAGATAACGGCATCCAAATACCGTTTCATGTTAGTTCTGAAATCCGATACACTTGTTGTTTTCATTGATTTTGTACGCAATTATGTACATGCAAATATAGAAAACAAACCGCTATTTGCAAAATGAAATGGTTGCTGTTATATGTTATTGCCGTTAGAAAACTAATGCTATACCAACCCCATAATTGGTAGCGCCAAAACGAACCTCAGGTTGGAACGTCAATGCTGAATTGTAATTCGCCATGGCCTTTTTCATCTTCTTTCCTCCCAAAGAACTAACGACGATTCCTGCTACCATCACAGCTCCTCCTCCTATTAATAGCGCCAAATTCGTTTCGTCTGTTTCTCCGGCTGCCCCCATATATCCAATACTATATCCGAAAGGTAAAGCACCGGTAAAGGCTAATATACTGCCAACTGTACTAACTGTTTTTCCTCTCTTGAAAAGTTGGAAGTCTTCGGGAGAGAAATACCGGTCCAGCATGTCGTCCTCTATAGTAACACCGCCAACAGATATTTTACCACTCCAAGAATTATACGTCATAACACCCTGCGGTAATGAAGACATTTTTTTGATGTTGAACATCTCGCGTTCTCCATTCTCATATGTGATCATGAGAATGTCAGAAATGTCGCCAGTACATGACCGGTAGCGACCTATCAACCTTGAGCTTCGCCTGGCTGGAGAAGGCTAGTCCCGGATCCTCAAGTAATCTAGTGATGGTCTTGATATGACCTTCATTCTGCCAAAGCGGGTTTCTCAGTTCGTATTTGTGGCTGTAGACGTTCTTGGTCCAATACTCACTGTTTTCCCCACCGTAAATCCAGCCCCGATAGTACTTGGTCTCGATTACAAACACACCATATACCGATACGACCACATGATCAATCTGTGTCCTCCCTTCTGTATCAGCAGGTCGTTGATGACCTTGTACCTGTCTTTGGGAAGGAGAGCCAATAGTGCGGCAACCTGTTTCTCGCCCCTCCGCCCTTTAGTCTTCCTCCAGAGGACACCCAGGACTATGAGGGCGACAAATACAAGTACCGATATGAAGCTAGACCAATTCAACAATGACCTGTATTTTCTATATCATCAGCCGTATCCTCCCATCCGACTTGACAAAGGTTTCCGGATGGGCCATGATGACCGCGTAGACCTGCTTGTCGGAGACGGGTTGGCCATCGCGGCGCACATAGAGCCTGCGCTCGTTGATTTCGCGGGCAATCTGGTCCGTCTTCATGCCATAGCCGGCAGAGGCGAGGAGGTAAACGATGGCTTCGGGGAGAGACATGGCCTATGCTTTTTCACAAAGGTAGGAAGAAAAAACTACTCAAGACCGTCTTGTGGATTCAAAAAAAACACTACCTTTGCATTAACTTCATGTGAGTTGATTTGAGTCCTTCACATGAAAAGCATTTCGGCCCCTACTGAAATGCTTTTTTTCTTTCCAAGACCTTGAATCAAAGTGTGCCTGGTTCCAGAATGCACAAAAAAAGCCGCCTAGGCTGCGACTTTTCGATGGGGCTCGTATCAAGAACGACTTGAGAGGGTTGTCAACCCTTTCCGAATTCCCCGTGACGATTCCGATGCAAATGTAGACACTAAATACCAAATTTGCAAATATAGTTG
>ONDF01000070.1 GCA_900316525.1 uncultured Bacteroidales bacterium | reverse complement strand
GTTCCCACGGTGTGCGCCTCGTCGGCGGAGACCATCGACTGGCTCAAATCCCGCGGCATCCGCATCCTCACCGCCCAGCTCCAGGATTCCTCCTGGTACTATGATACGGACATGACCGGCGGAACGGCCCTGGTGATGGGTACCGAATCCACCGGTCTTACCGATGTCTGGCGCCGCGCCGCCGATGCGCACATCCGCATCCCAATGCTCGGCCGCCTGGACAGCCTCAATGTGTCCGTGTCCGCCGCCATCCTCCTCTTCGAGGCCGTCCGGCAGCGGAACAGCTGATTTCCTATTTGATTTCTCCGCTCTTGACGCGATCGAGGAAGTACTTCACCCGCCAGGTGTAGTTCTTCGGGTCCTTCGCGTAGGAGTTCGCGTGGACGGCGCCCTGGACGAGGACGAGCTCCTTGTAGCCGTGCGTCTTGGCCTCGTAGTTCTTGAAGACGTGGTCCACGGGGACGAAGTCGTCCGCCGTGCCGTGGATGAAGAGCATCGGACGGTCGCACTTGGCGAGCTGGTCCACGGAGGAGGCCTCCTTGAAGCCCCAGCCGTAGCGCTGCTTGGAGACGATGCTCGCGCTGTTCAGGATCGGGAACGGGGGCAGGTGGAAGCTGTCCTTGAGGTTGTGGGCGAACTGGTCCCAGGCGGAGGAGTAGCCGCAGTCCTCGACGAAGGCGCGGATGTAGGGCGGGAGGTCGTCGCCGCTCATCATCATCGCGGTGGCCGCGCCCATGGACACACCGTGCACGACGGTGAAGTCGTCCTTGAAGAGGTCATGGGCGACCTTGGCCCAGTCTTCCACGTCCAGGCGGTCGAGCCAGCCCATCTGGGCGGCCTCGCCCTCGGAGTAGCCGAAGAACTGGAGGTCCGGGACCATCACGTTATAGTTGAACTCGTCGCGGTACATCCGCACGAGGTACATGAAGACGAGGTGGTTGTCCGTGTAGCCGTGGACGACGATGGCCGTGCCCTGGGCCGTGGCGGGATCCTTGGCGGGGGCGTAGACGGCGTGCAGCTTGTGGCCGTCCGGGTCCGTGCGGGTGATGTCCTTGAAGATGCCCTTGGCGTGCAGGTCGTCGTACCAGGCCATCACGCCGGGGGCGAGGGAATCGGCCTTGGCGCGGGTGCGCTCGATGTCGGCCTCGCCGTGCTGGGCGGGCTTGAGGGCGTAGTTGGTCATGAACTTGCCGGCGAGACAGCCCGTGAGGCAGTTCGCGGCGAGAAGGAGCGATGCGCTCCAGAGGATGATGCGTTTCAGTGTCATAGTTTATACGTGGTTGCTTTATTTCAGGAAGTCGATGGCGCCGAAGATGCCCAGCGACGCCAGGAGCATGATCGCCCCGGCGAGGAGGACGCCCAGCAGGACGAACAGGACGCTTTTCTTGAAGTCCATGTCCAGGATGCTGGCGGCGAGGGTGCCGGTCCAGGCGCCCGTGCCCGGCAGCGGGATGCCCACGAACAGGAGCAGGGCGACATAGAGGCCCCGTCCGGCCTTCTCTTCCAGCTTGCGTCCGCCCTTCTCGCCCTTCTCCAGGCACCAGGTGAAGAACTTGCCGATGTACTTCTTGTCCTTCCCCCACTCCAGGATGCGACGGGCGAACAGGAAGATGAACGGGACCGGCAGCATATTGCCGAGGACGGAGACGATGATGGACGGGACGATGGGCAGCCCCATCCCGACGGCATACGGGATGGCGCCGCGCAGTTCGATCAGCGGCACCATCGAGATGAGGAAGACGATGAGGTATTTCTTCATCGGATCTTGCCCATGAACTTGATCAGTTCCTTGCACACTTCGGCCTCGCTGAGCTTGCGGTCCTCGGGATCCTTGATCACGAGGTCGAAGGTGTTGCCCGGCAGCTGGACGCGGCCGATCTTGAAATGCGCGCGGGAGGCGGTGGCCATGAACTCGAGGGGGAAGTCGTTCGAGGGAAGGAGGGAGATGAACAGGTCGGGCTCGCCGTCGAGCATCAGGGCGACCTTCTCGCGGGAGGGCTTGCCGAACCAGTTGAGGTCCTTCTTGAGGATGGTGGTGGTGATGCTGGTGATGAGGCGCTCCCCTTCCGTGAGCTTCCGGAAGTCGAAGAAGAAGATGTCGCCCTTGATGTTGTGTTCACGGAAGAACAGCAGGAGGGTGTTCTTGCACTCGTTGAAAGAAGTGTCCTCCACGTCGATGAACGCGACGGCGGAGCGGATCTTGTCCAGCGGGACGAATCCCGTGGGCTCCGTGGAGGCGTTCTTCTTCAGGCTCTGTCGCCTGAGCATTTCTTTTACCGGTTCCAGCATAGTCTATTTCGTGTTGGCGGCGATCAGTTCGCGGATTTCCTGCTTGGCGTCGCGCCAGCGGGGAATGTCGATCTTGGTGCCGATGACCTCGACCACCTTGGCGGCGATGATGGACCCGACCTCGCCGCAGACGCGGAGGGGCATCCCCAGGGAGTGGGCGTACAGGAAGCCGGCGGCGTAGGTGTCGCCGGCGCCGGTGGCGTCCACGGGATTGGCCGGCCAGGGGTCGATGAAGTGGTACTCGTCGCCGGACTGGACCATCGACCCGGCCTTGCCCACCTTGACGACGGAGATCTTGCAGTGGCGGGCGATTTCGGCGCAGGCCTCGCGCGGCTCCAGCTTGGTGAAGGCCTTGGCCTCGGTCTCGTTCGCGAAGACGATGTCCACGTAGTTTTCCACGAGGTTGTGGAAGAAGGCGTCATTGGATTCCACGACGTTGTAGGAGGCCATGTCGATGGAGATGATGCTGCCGGCGGCCTTGGCGAGCCGGACGGCCTTGGCGATGAGCTCCTGGTTCTGGACGAGGTAGCCTTCGATGTGGAAGTAGTCGTAGCCCTCGAACATCTCGGGGACGAGGTCGTCCGGACCCATCTCCAGGGTGGCGCCCATGTAGTCGGCGAAGGTGCGTTCGGCATTGGCCCCGGTGATGAAGACCATGCAGCGGCCGCTGGACTTGGTGCCGTAGAGCATCTGCGCGCGGACGCCGTACTGCTCCATCGTGCTCTTGAATAGGTTGCCGAGGTCGTCGTTGCCGATCTTGCCGATGTAGCCCGACGGCATCCCGAAGATGGACGTGCAGGTGACGGTGTTCGCGGCCGACCCGCCGGGCACGTACTTCACGCCGTATTCCTTGAGCGCGTCCCAGATCCGGTCGCCCGTCTCCATGTCCACGTGCTGCATGCTCCCGAGCGGGAGGTGAAACCTCCGGAGGAGCGTGTCGTCCGAGAGGACGGCCAGGATGTCGGTGAGGGCGTTTCCGATGCCCAGGATGGATTTCATACGAAGGCGGTTTTTTCCAATAACCTACAAATTTATACATTATTTGGGGATTTTCCATTAACTTTGTGAGAGCAATGGACAAGAAAGTGAAGAATATCCTCCAGTACGGG
>ONDF01000036.1 GCA_900316525.1 uncultured Bacteroidales bacterium | reverse complement strand
AGCGGTATCTTTGGGCGTCATGAGGCGTCTGTTTCCCTGTATGCTGGCCGTTCAAGTCGTATCCCAAATACGTCTCAAACGGCCGCGAATGTTTCACCTGATGCCTTTTCGACTTCTCATAAATCATTGATTGTCAACATATTACAAGAAATAGTTCGAGTCTCGTTTTCCGCTCCAAACGCCTCGCAGTCCTGCGGGGCGTTTTTGTTTGTCTGGCAGTCGCGGTGACCTTTGTTGATGCGGATGAGGGTTACACATACTTGAAGAACCTCAACATCTCCGAGGGACAACCGTATTCAAACGACAAGTGTATCATTCGCAGGGGCATTATCGTAACTTCTCAAAAAAAAGTGAATATTTGAAGCAGTGTTTTGCATATCTTTGTGTTTATAAGGTAGGTCCATATAGATATTTGTAACCATGAAAATGAAAAATCGCGTAGTTCTAATGCTTTTCGCCGGTCTGCTGCTTCTGGTCGCTTGTGAAAAAGTTTCGCCTGATAGTTTGCAAGGCAGGTGGGAACCCATATACGCCTGCGGCAGTTATGAAGATGTCACTTACATTCACTCTTATGATGGCTCTGTCGATGAACATGGACATATTCCGACGGTGTTGGTAAGCAAGAACAACCCTGACGTGAAGTATGAGGGTTCCATGTTGATAACGGGAATCCGCTTTTACCGGAAGGACGGGAAGGATGTTTTCACGACCTTCGAGATGGACTCTCCCAGAAAAGAGATTGGGAAACCGCTTCTGTACAGAATTGAGAGCGGGATACTCTATCGTGAATTACCTATGGGGGCATTCATCAACTGTTCTCCCGACGTACTCGAGAAAGGCTCCGGAGAATTTGATGAAGGGACTCCCATTTCATTCCTGGGCGATGGGCAGGTAAGAATCGGTGACATCACCTTTAGCAGAAAGTGATTGTTGTTTCTCAAGGTAGTTAGTTTATCACAAAGTCATAAGGTGATACATTCGGCAACGGGGTATCACTTTTTTGTATTTCGGCGGTATAACACTAAGGAGCGGCCGACGGGGATTTGCGGTGTATCGTGACGGGAAGGTGGTGGCGCAATATACAGCAATGGGACGGCAGTAAAGATCCTAAACTATAACTATCAACTTGACGACTTTCAGACCATTTCGAGGCCTTACAGTTCCCCGGTTGTTTCGGAAATGTTTCGGAGACTTACGTCAACCAAAAACGCAATTATTTGATTATAAACCAAATAATACAATCAAAAAGTAGCCCCGCTCTGGGCACTTCCATCACTCCCGTCACCGTTTTCCAAGCGGGTCTGCAGGGCACGCTTCCGGAACCGGCTGATTATAACCCACTTACAAAACACCCCACAAACCCTTTGTATCATCCTGATAATAGTTTACAAGACTTCGACAATCCGTTTCATTTTGTGGTTCTGAAAAAAGTCTTTACCTTTGCATCGAGATGGTAAACCGTGATACGGATGGGTAATCGGGTTGTGCAAAAGTCCCCGCCCGCGAGGCCCTCGCTCTTGAAGTGATTCCGCCACGTCGTCTTGGGGCAAGTCTAGCAGGAGGTCATTTGGCCTCCTGCTTTATTTTACCCGTGTCTATGGCCGTGATGCAATACTGCACTTTCGTCTTATCGCTTCTTCTTACCCCAACGGTCATCTTGACCCGACCGACTCCCGTGCAGACATACTCCATGATCAGCATCCGTTCAAAAGACCGCTGGTTCTTGGTGTTTTGTTTGGAAGGGACAGTCTTGACCAACCAGGCATTGGTTAAGATCGCATCCAGTTGGAGCACCGCCAATGTTGACAAATAGGTCAATGAGGCTTGTGCAGCTGCCCGGCTCGTTTACAAGTCGCGCTTGTACAGGAAATCATCCGCAGAACGACGTTTCCATGTACAAGTCTCGCCGATTTGGCTTGTGAGAGAATCTCGCCAAAGTGATTATTGGCAATTTCTTTGAAATATTGCCAAAATCGTTTATCTTTGTTCCAACACATAGATATGGAGTACAAGTGCATCATAACACCCAGGATGAGGGCCGTGGCGGAGACGTTGACGGAGGCTTTTGTGGGCATGGACCATTGCGTCACGGATGCAGGCCGGAATCTGATCGTGGAGGTTCCCAAAAGTATGTGTGAATCGGTCAGGTCCGTTCTGAAGCAGCGCTTTCAGGATGTCGCGCTGATCCGGAACGCCTATCCGATGATGGAGGATCTGCACGATTTTATCCTGGTGAAGCCGCTCATTTCCGAATCCCCGGTCTTTCAAAATGATGGCGTCAGCGTTCCGGACTTGGAGAAGCGCCTGGTGGACTATGACGCAGACAAAGAGTACGCCACCCTGACAGACCAAGACATCCAGCGAGAATTCCAACGGGCTTTTGAACTATATCCCGTCAATACCTCCCGGCTGCTCCGGTATGCCGGCAGAAAGGGGAAGAAGGAAGATATTCACAACCGGCTGGATCGAATCGACCTGGACCGGGTCGCCACGGTCCGTACCATTCAAGACTATTTCCGGCAGGAACCTGTGGAACGTGCCTGGATTTTCGGTTCCTTCTCCAGAATGGAGGAAAGGCCGGACAGCGATGTCGATATTCTCGTCGACCTGGACGCGTCCTCCCCCATCGGGCTTCTGCAGTACGCCGGAATGATCAACCGCTTGGAAGCCTTGCTGGGCCGCAAGGTCGACCTGGTGGCAAAGGATAGCGTCAAACCTTTTGCACGGGAGCGTGTCAACCGCGAAAAAGTCCTCGTCTATGAGAGAATCTGAACGCGACTACGGACGGCTGCAAGACATCATGAGCGGAGGGAATTCCAAGCCATAAACTGAAAGATGGGTCATTCTTGGATTATTGCCGGGATGTGCGTACTTTTGTGAGACACAACGACATTGACTTATGAAACAGCACAGATTACTCCCCGCTATCCTTCTCGTCGCCACCGCCCTCCTGTTCGCGGCCGCCGGTTATTCCGCCACCCCGCGTTCTACCAAAGGACCCCTCATCCAGCTGCAGGCCGATGGGACCATCTCCGAGGCCACGGGCTGCCTGGACGATTTCGTGGGCAAGGGCCAGTATGTCCTGGTCGATTTCTGGGCCTCGTGGTGCGGCCCCTGCCGCGAAGAGACCCCTTACGTGGTGAAAGCCTATAACGATTATAAGGACAAAGGCCTGGTCGTCCTGGGTGTCGCGGTCCGGGACCAGCAGCCCAATACGCAGAAGGCGATGGCCAATATGGGCATCTACTACCCGCAGCTGCTGGATCCTTCCATCGCTCTCGCCGGCGAGTTCGGCGTGTCGACCATCCCGCATCTGTTCCTGTTCGACCCTGACGGAAAGATTGTCCAGCAGGGCATGCGCGGAGAGGGTATCGACGCCCTCCTGCAGACCATTTTCTAATAGCCGATCATTCCCCCGCCCCAGCATGCGGCAAAAAAACTTCATAAAATTTGGTTTATAATGTAAACTTGTTTATATTTGCATCGGAATCCGGACGGACTGCGCAGCCGCACCGGACTCCGAAAACCAGTTAAATCCTTGATACAATGGAACAGAACAACGAAATGAGCGCTCAGCAGAGCCTTCAGATCATCACGGAAACCTTCAACAAGAGCCGCAAGGGCATCCTCCGCAACAGCGCCAAATACTTCCTACTTTGGGGCGCGCTCCTTACCGCCATCTCCCTGGTCATCTACCTGCTTTGGAATCTGACCGGGAAACCGCAGTGGAACTTCCTCTGGTTCGCGATGCCGGTCATCGGCTATCCCCTCGCCGCGCTGATGGGCAAGTATGACGTGGCCGTCCCGCAGAACGAGGTCAGCAAGATGCTCACCGGCGTCTGGCGCGTCTTCGGCGTTTTCGCCATCACGCTCAGCGCCCTGGCCATCTTCCTAGTGCCCATGAACGTTTCGCTCATCATCGTCATCATCCTCGGCCTCGCCGAATGCATGTCCGGCGTCCTGCTGAAGAACTGGCCCATCATCGTCTGCGGCTTCCTCCTGGGCGTGGGCGGCGCCGTCGTCGCCATGCTCGTCAAGAGCGAGGCGCAGCTGCTGATCTTCACCCTGGGCGGCATCCTCTTGCTCGTCACCGGCGCCCTCATGAAACTTCAGAACAAGTAAGCCATGTTTCCCAAGTTGGATCCGCTCCTTCATTCGGAGCTCAGGCTGGCGGTGATGTCCATCCTGGCCGGGGTGGACGAGGCCGACTTCACCTACCTCAAGAAGCAGACCGGCGCGACCTCCGGGAACCTCAGCGTGCAGATCGACAAGCTGACCGCCGCCGGTTACATCACGGTGGAGAAAGGCTTCAAGGGCAAGATGCCCCGCACCACCTGCAAGATCACCCCTACGGGCCAGGAGGCCTTCCGAGGTTATGTCAACGCCCTGCAAGAATACTTATCTTCCGGAAAATGAAAAGAGTCCTCAGAATAGTCTTATGGAGCCTGCTCGCCCTGGTGCTCCTCGCAGGAATCGGCACATGGTCGAAATTCGGTTCTCTGGTCAAGGGCGCGATGTCCGTCAAGAAACTGGACGACGGCCTGTATTATATGGAATACCGGGGCGACGACGGCTTTGACGAGCTGATGGCTCGCGGCGGAGGCCGGAACTCCGGAGAACTGGCGGAATATGCGATGTTCTTCCTGTCGAAGGGGTATTACCACCCTCCGATTACGCTTGCTCCGGCGCAGTACGGCTGCTCAGCCCTGACAGCCCGCACGCCGGAAAACGGCGTCCTGATGGGACGGAACTTCGATTTCTCCTCTGCCACCGGCTTGATCCTGCACACCATCCCCAAACGGGGGTACGAGACCATCACCACCTTCAACGTGGAGTTCTTCGGCTTTGACAAAGACTGGAAGCCCGAAGGGTTCGTCAACCAGTACATGGCCCTGAGCAGCCTCTTCTTCGCCCTGGACGGTATCAATGAGAAAGGGCTCGCCGTCGCGGACCTCATGGCCGGGGACGATGCGGTGACGCATCAGGAGACCGGGAAACCGGCGCTGACGACGACATCGGCCATCAGCTATCTGCTGAAGAACGCGGCCACTGTCGATGAGGCGCTGGAGCTCCTGCGGGGCATCGATATGCACTCGGACATCGGCTCCGCCCATCATTACGCGATGGCCGATGCTTCCGGCAAGAGCGTCGTGGTGGAGTATGTCGACAACGAATTCGTGGTCGTGGACTCCCCCGCCGCCGCCAACCACTACCTGTGCGAGCAGAAGCTGAATGTGGGCTTATATGAGGGTGACCACCGGTATGATTTCCTGCGCCAGCAGCTACAGGAGGCGGGCGGCAAGATGGATCTTCGACAGCTGACGACAGCCATCGCGTCCGTGTCCTAGGCGCCGGCACGGGGAGACTTCCTGGGGACCGCCTGGACCATGGTCATGAACCTGACCGAGCGGAGCGTCACCTACTACTCCTGCCGTCACTTCGACAAGCCCTTCCACTTCGAACTCGAGCGGAAATAGCCCTCCCGGCTATTTCCGCTTGGGAACGCGCTTGGACAGGCCGATGGAGTCGGTGGGGCAGATGAGGTAGCACAAATGGCAGCCGACGCACTTGCTTCCCACGATATGGGGCTGACGGTCCTCGCCGAAGGTAATGGCCTGGTGCCCGCCGTCCCGGCAGGAAATGTAGCAGCGGCCGCAGCCGATGCAGGTGTCGCGGTTGATGACCGGATACACGACCGTCGAGCGGTCCAGGTCCGAGGTGCGGACGAAATACGGGAGCTCTTCACCCACCAGGTCCTCCACGTGGGTAACGCCGCGGGAAGCCATATAGTTCTGTAACCCGTCGATGAGATCGTCAATGATCCGATAGCCATACTGCATCACGGCCGTGCACACCTGCACGTTCTGGCAGCCTAACTGGATGAAATCCAGCGCGTCCCGCCAGGTGCTGATGCCGCCGATGCCGGACAGCTGGAGGCCGGGCATCACGGGATTGTTCGCCATCTCCAGGATGAACCGAAGGGCGATGGGCTTGACGGCCGACCCGGAGTAGCCGGAGACGATCCGCTGGCCGTTCACCTCGGCGCCCAGGGTCACGGACTTGATGGTGTTGATGGCGGAAATGCCGTCGGCCCCGGCGAAATGGGCGGACAGGGCGAACTGCGTCATCGACGCGACATTCGGCGTCATCTTGGGGATGACGGGGATGTTGACGGACCGCTTGACATAGGCGGTGTAGAAGGTGACGAGCTCGGGGTTCTGGCCCACGTCGCTGCCCATGCCGGCAAGGCGCATCTGCGGGCAGGAAAAGTTCAGTTCCACGGCATCGACGCCGGCCTCCTCGGCCATCTTCGCCAGCTCGATCCACTGCTCCTCCGTCTGTCCCATGATGGAGGCGACGATGATCTTGGAGGGATAGTTCTGCTTGAGCCGCTTGAGGATGTCGAAGTCCATCTCCACCGGATTCTCCGACAGCTGCTCCATGTTGCGGAAGCCGGCAAAGCTGCTGTCGGCCCGTTTCACGGCGTCGAAGCGGGGAGAAACCTCCTGGATGTCCTGCAGGCAGATGGTCTTGTAGAACACGCCCGCCCAGCCCGCTTCCAGGGCCGCGGCCACCATCTCGTAGTTCGTGCAGATGGCGGAAGAAGCCAGGAAGAAGGGATTCTCGCAGTGCAGGCCGCAGAAGTCGATCTCCAGGGAAGGCCGCTCTGTCTCGGGCGTAGGGGCGGGCAGCGACTTGGCGATCTCCCGCAGACGGACGGGCCGGTCGTAGTGGATGCAGGCCTTCTCGGCGGCCTCCAGGTCCGCTTCGCTGCAGGCCGCGAACAGGCGGGCGCCGAGGACTTGATTGTCAAAGCGGACGGCCCGGACGGCGCGGGCGGGATCGCCCTGGCGGACGGCGGCGGTACAAGGGGCGTTTTCGCAAAGCAAACACCGGACGGCTTCCTGCTTGAGATGGAGCTGGTTCATGGGCGTGGAAGTTACTAGTTTCCACAAATATAGGAATTTTGGCGAAAATGCCGCCTGATTACAGCACGGAAACCGACACGCTGGTCGAGAAAGACAGCGAGGGGTCGCTGTAGCGGATTTTCACCCGCTTCCCGGCGCCGCGCCGAAGGGCGGAAAGAAGCCGGGGAGAGCCGCTCAGGTCGATGGCCCAGACATGGGGCGAGGCGGCCTGACGCATAGGGATGTGGAGGGGATTCCGGGCGCGGCCCCGCGGGTCCAGCGTCTTGTTGAAGCGTTCCACGACGATCTGTTCGGGAGCCGCTTCCGCGCTGGCGGGGACGGTAATCCAGCGGAGCCGGCCGGGCAGCTTCACCCGGACCGTCCCGCCGGTGGCGCCGCCATAGACGTTCAGCACCAGCCGGGTGGAATCGACCATCCAGGCCGAGGCCTTTTCCGAGTCCGGCCGGCCGAGGGTCTTGTAATCCAGCCGATACTCCCCTCCGGAGAAATCGGCCAGATAGTAGCACGGCGGAGCGCCGCAATTCTGGTAGGACCGCGGGATGCCCCGCTCGTCCGGCACGCCTCGCCACCAGGAACCGCAAGTGGCCCCGGCCAACACTTCCTCCACGGCCAGTCCGGCCGGAAAAACGAGGGTATGGCGGGCCATCGTATGGGTATGCGCGGTCATCAGCAGGAGCCGGGGATGCCGGGAAAGAATCGTCTCCAGGCTGTCCAGGGCCTTGAATTCAGAGAAAGGGATATGGGCCGACAGGACCGCCAGCGTCTGCGGCGGCGTATCGGCCAGGATCCCGGAAAGCCAGGCCTTCTGATCCTCCCGGAAACCGGCCTCGTAGCCGCGCGTCCCGCCCCCGCGGACATCGTCCATCAGGATGAAACGGACGCCGCCCCGGACAAAGGTCGTATCGGTCGCGCCGATGACCTGGCGGTAGGAGGCCATGTCCCGGCTGCGGCCCCGCTCGTACACATCCCGGTCATGGTTCCCAGGGACGCAGGCCCACGGAAACGGCAGCGAATCCAACAAGGCGCGGGAAGGCGCCAGCAAGTCCATCTTGTCATTGACCAGGTCGCCCAGGAAGATGGCGAAATCCACATCTTTCCGGCTTCCCAGCTCGCCATAGACAGACTTCCGCGCATAGGCGAGTTCCGCTTCGCTGTCCACTTGCGGATCGCCCACGAAGGCGACGCGAAGCCGCTGCGCTCCTCCCGGCTGCGCGGCCAGGAAGAGCACGGCGGTCAGAAAGGCCGGGACGACGCCCGGCCTGATTCGCGTCAGGAGCATCCGCTACTCGAAGGTGTACATCAGCAGCTTGCTGTCCTCCAGCCAGGTCACGTAACCCTTGCCCTTGGAGTCGAAGACGAAGCTCAGGTTCGGGTCGCCGGTGTATTCGACACCGTCGCCGTTGCCGAGGGAGGCCGGGGCGGACCACTGCTTGGTCGCCGCATCGAAATAGACCACCTCGATGGTCTTGGGCGTAACCGTCTCGTTCGGATAGGCGACGAAGACCGTTCCGTCCGGAGCCACGGCGATCTTGGAGTAGCAGCGGGAGCTCAGGACATAGTCGATGGTGCTGCCCACCTGCGACCAGGTGCCGTCCGCATTGTACTTCTCCACCCGGTGGTGGTAATTCTCGACGTTTTCGGCGTTGTCGCCGGTCACGAGATAGACCGTGCCGTCCGGAGCCACGGTGATGTCGTAGCCCACGATGCTGGTCTGGGAGGCCCCTTCCCGGAGGTAGTTCTGGCGGAGACCGGACCAGGAAGTACCGTCGAACTTCATCACGTTGTGGCCGTAGTTCACTTCATTGAGCGCTTTCGCCCGGTTGATGCTGAACATGTAGGCGTTGGCGCCGTCGCCGGCCATCCGGATCTCATAGGGACGCGGATTTCCCTCCAGGGCGTCGATGCCGCCGGTGGTCCAGGAAGAACCGTCCCAGATGCCCACGAAGGTCTTGTTGGACATGATCTGGCAGACGACCACCTTGTTGTCGGCGATGGCATGGAGATGGATCTTGCTGGTGGCGGCCGTACCGATGTTCTCGCCGACCGTGCTCCAGGCACCGCCGGCATACGTCATCACCGTCGTGACCTGCGGGGAAACCGCGCCGTTCTTGAAGGCGATGAAAGGCGTGCCGGAGGGAGAGAGGGTGAAGTCGTAGTCGGAACCCACCTTGTCGCTGAAAGCTTCGCCGATGGAAGTCCAGGCGCCATCCACGAACTTGATGGCATACATCTTCTCGTCCTTTTCGGGATCGCGGGCATCCGCCTCGGTAGGCTGGTGGCGCTTGAAGGCGACGAACGGGACGTCATCGACCGGATTCACCAGGATGCGGGCACCGGCATGGACCGGGACGGCCTCGTAGGTGGGAGCGGCGGTCCACTCGCCCTTCTGGCGGTTCAGCGTCACGGAGAAGATGGCGTTTACGGAACCGTCCAGGTTCGTGACCATGTAGTCCACCGGGTTGGAGAAGTCGTTGACGGTCACCCCGCTCACCTGCTCCACGCCGTTCACGGTCACCTTGTTGCCCGCGCCGGTCGAGAAGGTGGCGACGAGCTCGGTGATGTCCGCGACCTGCGGGACGGCGACGCCAATCTCGGAACCCTTGATCTCACCGACGAGGGTCTTGCCGAGCGCCTTGGCGTTCTTGTCCCCGTCGAAGGAGAAGAACGTCAGCGCCGGGTGCTTGTCCGGGGCGAGGCTCACATTGACCTTGTAGGAAACGGGATTCTCTTCGTGCGAATCCATCACGACATACGTGATGGCGGACTCGAAGTTGTTGACGGTCTTGCCGCTGTTCTGCACGGCGCCGTTCACCTTGACGATGTTGCCTTCCGCCACGGTGAAGGTGGCCACGAGGGCCGACTTGTCCACGTCGGGCAGGGCGACATTGATCTCCGTGCCGGTGACCGTCGCCACGTAGTCCTCGGAAAGGACGGCGTTGTCCGCGGCCTTGAAGCTGAATGCCGTCAGGGACGGCGGGTTGATGATCTCCTTCTCCTGGCAGGAGACGGAAAGCGCCACGGCGCCCGCGAGGGCGGCCACGACGACCCAGATTCTGTTCTTTTGCATAAGCATTCGTTTTATAGTGTTAAAGATTCTTCTTGGTGATCACGAGCTTGCTCCCCTTGGCCGCAGGGCCGGGGTATCCGAGGGTAAACGTCCCGGGGGAAGTGCCGGTAATCGCGATGGTGACCGTGTTGTCCTTGGACTCGTCGATGGCGTGCTCCTTCCACTGGATGCGGAGGGGCATCCGCCAGATGCCGGGCAGGAAAGTCACCGTACCGCCCGGGGTGACGACCTCATAGTCAACTCCTTCGGTCAGGCCGCTCCCGCAAGTGACGGAGAAGTTCACGCCGATCGGATCGGTGAAGGCGGGGCAGCTGAGGCCGATGTAATAGGTGACGGTCGCCTTCATGTCGGCGCCGACGACGGCCACATTGGCCCCCGTGGACGTTTCCACGTACACGAAGGGTTCGTCGAAGAGCGGCAGCTCGTTCTTGGCGCATCCTGTCAGGAGCGCTGCCGCTGCGAGTAAGATGGTGTGCTTCAGTTTCATAGGCCGGCGTTGCTGCTGGGGTTCTGCTGGATGTCCGGATTCGTCTCGGTCTCGATGATCGGGATCGGGAGGACGAACCGGTAGTCGGGATAACGGACGGTCAGGACCTGGGTGTTGAAGCCGGCATCCCGCTTCAGGTCCTGGTGGCGGCGGGTGATGTCATACAGCCGATGGCCTTCGAAACAGAGTTCCTTCATCCGTTCCTGCTCGATGAGTTCCATCAGGCCGTCCTTGCCGGAATAGGAGAGCGCGACGGCCGATTCCGCCACGCCGAGCGCCCGCGCTTCCAGCTTGCGGACATATCCTTCGGCCTCCGGCAGGCGACCCAGCGCGCAAGCGCACTCGGCCGCGATCAGGTACATCTCGGACGCCCGGAACACGATCGGATCGTAGTGCCGCTCCACGTCGGCGATGTCCTCCGTGCAGTAATACTTCATGCAGATGTCCGAGAACTGCTTCATCTGCCCGTTCCCGTCCTTGCCGTAATAGCTGAACAGGTCCGTGCGCACGTCGCCCGGCTTGTACAGGGCCTTCAGCTTCTGGGAAGGCCGGGCCGACGGGTTGTCATACCGGAACCACTTCCCGAGCGAACCGCCGCTCTGGTAATAGCCGTTGAGGCGGAAGATGTCCTCCTCGGGGCTTCCCGCCCGGGTGCAGAACATCGCCACGTACTTGTCGCGGGGCGCCAGGGAGAAGCGGCCGACGAGCCCGGAAGCGAGTTCCAGCGCCTTCTCATAGTCGCCCATATACAGCCGGACCCGGGCTTCCAGGGCGTCGCAGGCGGCCGGAGAGGCCTTGTAGCGGTCGAACTTGAAGCTGTCGGTGAAGAGCGACCGCGCCGCCTGGATATCGGAAAGGATCTGCTCGTAGGTGGCCTTCGTCGTCGACCGGACCATGTGGTCCGTGATGCTCGGGATGGACGTCATCAGGCCGACGCCCCAATGGGAGGCGTCCGGGGTGAAGGTGTACGTCTGTCCGTACACGTTGCACAGCTGGAAGAACGCCAGCGCCCGGACCAGATAGGCCTGGGCCAGCGTGTTGTCCACCAGCTCGGGATCCTGGTCCCGGAGCTTCGGGACGAAGTACAGCAGGTAGTCCAGGTCCATGATGAGGTTGTACCCCCGCTTCCAGATCAGGCCCACCGGCGAGGATTCTTCTTCGTAGGTGGCCGTGAATTCGTAGGTCTTCCACCACTCGGTATTCGTCGCGGAGAGGTACAGCAGGTCGCCCGCCACTTCCGGATACATGACGGCGTAATGGTCATACAGGCCGAAAAGCAGGTTGTACGCGCCCAGGATGGACGGCTCCACCGATTCGATGTCCGAGAAATAGGTCTGGATGTCGCTCTTGCCCAGCTGTTCCACCTCAAGGAAATGGCAGCCCGTGAGGAAGGACGGCAGGCAGAACGCCAGGACGATGTTTCGAATGATCTTCTTCATACGGCAGTCCTCCTAGAATGATGCGTTGAGGCCCAGGGTGAAGTTCCGGTTGACCGGGAACCCGTTCGAGAGGGTCTTGTACGAGTTGAGCGTCCGGCTCTGGTCCGGCGTGAAGAGATACACGTTGTAACCGGTCAGGGAAATGGACGCGCTGTCCATATGGATCCGGTTCAGCCACCGGCGAGGCAGGTTCCAGCTCAGCGTGAGGTTCGTCAGGTTGAACTTGGTCATGCTGTACAGGTTCCGGGTGGAGTCCATGTTGGACTTCGTCGAGGTGGTGGACACGCGCGGATACGTGGACACGTCACCCGGCTTCCGCCAGCGGTAGAGGTAGGTTTCGACCGCCTGGTTCTGCGTGAATATGTCGTACCCGTCGCTGAAGTAGATGGCCGCGTACGTGGGGATGTCCCAGCCGCCGATGTTGTAGTTGACCTGGAAGGAGAGGGCGAAGTTCTTCCAGGTGAAGCTGTTCACCAGGCCGCCGTAGACGATGGGCGTACGGGAAAGGCCCGTGATCTCCCGGTTGTCGTAGGTGAAGGTCTTGGTGACGTTCCCCTCCTTGTCGTACCACATGGGCATGCCGTCCGCCGGGTCCACGCCGGCCCACTTGACCAGGTACCAGGTATGGGAATCATAGCCCGGCGCATACAGGTAGGTGAAGAAGCCGGTGGTCATGTCCCCATGCAGTTCCAGGATCTTGTTCTCGTTGTGCGTGGCGTTCAGGGTCGTGGACCAGGAGAAGTCCGCCGTCTTGATATTGTGGCTTGTCAGGTTGAGCTCGACGCCCGTGTTCTGCATCGAGCCCACATTGGCATAGAGCCGGTCGTCGGAGATCATGCGGGAGACATAGATCTTGCTGATCATGTCCCGGGTCTTGTTGTAATAGTACTCGATCTCGCCGTCCAGGATGCCGCCCAGGTTGAAGGTCAGGCCGGCGTTGCTCCGGCTCACGGTCTCCCAGGTCAGGCCCTCCGTCGGAATGGAGGAAAGGACGGCGCCCGCCGACGCCCCGTAGGAATAGGAGCTCGAATACGTGTAGGTGCCCGCCCGGTAGGAATTGTCCACGCGGGAATTGCCCACGATGCCGTAGGAGCCCTTGAGCTTGAGCATCTTGACCCAGTCGGCATGGAAGAAGGGCTCCTTGTGGATGTTCCAGGACGCGCCCACCGACCAGAAGTTGTTCCACTGCTGGTAGATGCTGAAGGCCGAGCTGCCGTCCCGCCGGAAGTTGGCGGACAGGTAGTACCGGGAGTCGAAGGAGTACTGCGCCCGGGTGAAATAGGACATCGTCCGGCTCATGGAGTAGGAGGAGGTCCCCCTGCGTGTGCTCTCGTCGGCAAAGCTGATTTCCCGGATGTTGTCGTTCATGAACCCGCTGCCGGAGGCGGAGGTGGACTTGCGCAGCACCTCGTGCAGCTCAAGTCCCGCATACAGCATCATCTTGTGCCGCCCGAAGGTGTTCTCGTACGAAATCTTGTCCACGTTGGTCCAGTTCATGAAACCCGATTCGTATTTCGCGGAATAGCCCCGCGGCTGGAGGTTGTCCCCCAGGCCGTCCAGCGTCTTCCGGGAGTCGTACACGTCCTCGTGGGAGTGCTGGTAGTCGATCTCGAACGTGCTGCTCAGCTTGAGACCCTTGAGGATCTCCCAGTCCAGGTCGGCGTTCATCGTGGTCTTGACGGACCGCTGGTTGTTCTGGTTGTATTCCCGGTCGGGAAGCTTGTTGTCCAGGTGCTTCTTCATCACCCACTCCCCTTTCGTGTCGTCCCAGACCTTGTTGAACAGCCGGTACGTCTTCCCGTCCTCGAGATAGGGCGAGAAGATGGGGAGGATGTCCATATAGTCGTGGCCGATCTGGAACATGTCGTCGTCCGTGAGGATGGCGCCCAGGGAGAGTCCCACCCGGAGGTTGTCCACCGGGTTGTAGGTGTTGTTCATGCGGACGTAATACCGCTGGCTCAGGTCCGACTGGATGATGTTGGCGTTCCGGTAGTAGGAGCCGGTCACGTAGGTCTTCGCCTTCTTGGTCCCGGTGGTGGCCGAAAGCGAGGCGTACAGGGTGGAGCCCAGGCCGATGTAGGTGTCGAACCAGTCGGTGGACGTGGTGCTGTAGGAGTTGTAGTCGTTGTCCTGGTACGGGAAACTGGACAGGGAGTTGCCGGCGTTGGTCCACGCTTCCTTCGCGATCTCCATGTACTGCTCCGCGTTCATCAGCTTCACCATCGTGCTCTTGTCGGGCATGGACACGCCGTAGTTGAGCGTGGCGCTGAGCTTGAGCGGCTCGTTCCCGGCCGATCCCCGCTTGGTCGTCACGAGGATGACGCCGCCGGCCGCGTTGGCGCCGTAGATGGTGGTCTGGTCCGCATCCTTCAGGACGGTGATGCTCTCGATGTCGTTCGGGTCCAGCATGCCGATCGGCGACACGGTCTGGGAGACGCCGGGCATCTGCCCGGAAGCGGAGCCCGTGTACAGGGGCACGCCGTCCACCACCCAGAGCGGGGCGCTGGAGCCGTACAGGGAGGACTGGCCGCGGATCCGGACATTGAACCGGTCGCGCGTGCTGCCGCCGGAGTCGGAGGAATTCTCGATGCTCATGCCCGGGATGAGGCCCTCGAGCAGGTTGTCCACCCGGGCCTTGGGCTTGAACTGCAGGTCGGTGGAATTCACCTGGAAGGCGCTGCCGACCATATCTTCCCGCCGCTGCTTGACCCCGTAAGCGCCCACGACGAGGGCGTTCTCCAGCGTCTCCGCGTCATCTTCCATCACGACGTCGATCCGGCTCCGCCCGTCGACCCGGACCGTCTGCGTCTTCATGCCGAGGAAGGAGAACTCCAGCTCGGCGGTCTTCGATGCGGCCAGGATGGAATAGGTTCCATCCCCCTTCGTGATGGTTCCCTGCCGGTTGGCGCCGCAGACGACGCTGACGCCGGTGACCGGCTCGCCCGTGGCGTCCGTCACGACGCCGGTGACCGTAAACCCTTTCTGCGCCGCCAGCCAGGGGGCGGAGAGCAGCAGCAGGCAGAGGGCAAGAAGATATGATAGACCGTTCTTCATAATCCGGATTCAATAATGGAAGGCAAGTTAGTGAATTAATCTGAATATAAATATTCATCTATTCAATTTTAACGTTCGCTCCGGCTTTGCATTTTTGCCGCGATGTGCGTAATTTTGTGAGACAACGCGCAAAAACTCCGCCCACTCAATCACATCGCTATGTTCAAACGTTTCATCTTGGCCCTGGCGGCCTTCACGCTCGGCCTGCAGGCTTTCGCGCAGGAACCCGACCCCGATTTCCACATCTACCTCTGCTTCGGGCAGTCCAATATGGAGGCCGGCGCCCGGCCGGCGCCGCAGGACGAGGGCTTCAACGACCCGCGCTTCCAGTTCATGGCGGCGGTCGACATGCCCCGCTACGGGCGCGAGAAAGGCCATTGGTACACGGCCACCCCGCCCATCTGCCGGGAAGGCAACAACCTGGGTCCGGTCGATTTCTTCGGCCGCAAGATGATCGAGAACCTGCCTCCGAACATCCGCGTGGGCGTCATCAACGTGTCCGTCGCGGGTGCCAAGCTGGAGCTCTGGGACAAGGATGCGTACAAGGAATATATCGACAACGAACGCGACTGGATGAAGGCCATCGTCGCGCAGTACGGCGGCAGCCCCTACCACCGCCTGCTGGAAATCGCGCGCATCGCCCAGAAAGACGGCGTCATCAAGGGAATGCTGCTGCACCAGGGCGAATCCAATCCGGACGATCCCGCCTGGCCAGGCCGCGTGAAGAAGATCCATGACGACCTCTGCGCCGAACTGGGCCTCAACCCCGCCGACATCCCGCTCCTCGCCGGCGAACTGAAGTATGCCGAGGTGGACGGCGTCTGCGCCGCCTTCAACGACGTCGTGCTGCCGCACCTGCCGGAAGTGATGCCGAACGCCCACATCATCTCCGCCCTGGGCTGCGAGAGCACGGGAGACCAGTTCCATTTCAGCACCGAAGGCATGCGCCTGATGGGCTACCGGATGGCCGACAAGATGCTCCAGCTTGAAGGCTGGAAGAAGCCCGAGAAGCGCACCCTGGCCCTGCAGCCGGACCGGCTGGGCATCCGGATCAGCCCCACCCTCTCCGGCATCTTCTTCGAGGACATCAACCAGAGCGTCGACGGCGGCATCTGCGCCCAGCTCATCCAGAACAACTCTTTCCAGGCCTACAACGTTCCGGAGGCCCCGGGGGCCGATGAATTCTCGCAGTGCGACACCGTCTTCTTCGGCTGGACGGTAATCAGGAAAGATGGGGCCGTGGGCAGCGCCCGCGCCGTGGCCGACAAGCCGCTGGTCCCCAAACTCAAGCGCTGGTACGACTTCGACCCGGACGACAAACACGACGACGAGCTCCGCTACGCCCAGTACAGCGTCCGCTTCGACATCCAGGATCCCGGCGAGGGATTCGGCATCGCCGCCAACGGCTACGGCATCTCCGAATACAAGCGCGGTCCGGGACAGCTCTATTCCAACAATACGCAGACGGCGTCCATTCCGGTCAAGGAAGGCGTGAGCTACGACCTGGGCCTGTACTTGCTGGCGAACAAGTACCGGGGGACGATCTCGGTCTATCTGGAGGACAAGGACGGGAACATCAATTCCAACGTGGTCTCCATCACCCGGCCGGCCAAGAACTGGACGAAGTACACCGGCACGCTGAAGGCGGAGCGCTCCGTGGACAGCCGACTAGTCATCCTGGGCGACGCGAAGGGCACCTTCTGGCTGGACTTCGTCACCCTGGTGCCGGAGGCCGCCGAGCTATGGAAAGGCGGCCAATATGGGCCTTTCCGCAAGGACCTCCTGGAGGCGCTGGAAGCCCTGCATCCGACCTTCATGCGCTTCCCCGGCGGCTGCGCCTCAGAAGGGACCAACTACTTCGGGCAGGTGTTCTGGAAGAATTCCATCGGCCCGCGCGAGGAACGGGTGGGCTTCCGCAACCACTGGGCCTACTGGACGTCGCAGTACATCGGTTTCTATGAGTATCTGCTGATGGCCGAAGGCCTTGGCGCCACGCCGCTGCCGGTGCTGAACAACGGCGTCACCTGCCAGTTCGCCGGACATCAGTACATCGCCCCGCTCGAGACCCAGGCCGACCGCGACCGCTTCTACAACATCTTCGTCAAGGACGCGCTCGACTTCATCGAGTTCTGCAACGGCGGGACCGATACCGAGTGGGGCGCCAGGCGGGCGGAGATGGGCCATCCGGCCCCGTTCCAACTCAAGTACCTGGGCATCGGCAACGAGAACCAGGGCCCCGAGTTCTGGGAGCGGTTCGACATCATGTACAAGGCCATCAAGGCCGCCCATCCCGAGATTACGATCGTCTCCACCGCCGGCGCCGCCGACGCGGGCCGCGAGTTCGACGCCAATATGTCGGAAATCGACGCGAAATACCCCGACACCATCGTGGACGAGCACTATTACAAGGGCGACGACTGGTTCTACACCCACGGCGACCGCTATGAGCCGGGCAAGGTGCGCGGCAAGGACGGCAACACCTACGACCGCTCGAAGCCTACGCGCGTATTCGTCGGCGAGTTCGCGAACAACCGTGCCAACAACGCCTATTCCTCCGCGATGGCCGAGGCGGCCTACTGGCTCAGCCTGGAACGCAACTCCGACATGGTCGTGATGGCGGCCTACGCCCCGCTCTTCTGCAAGAAGGGCTTCAACAAATGGAACTCCAACCTGATCTGGTTCGACAACCGCGGGATGTGGCGCAGCTGCAACTACTGGTACCAGCAGCTCTTCTCCGTGGCGGGCGACCGCGCCTTCGCGATGTCTCCGGCGATGAACGGAGACGCCGCGGACGAGCGCATCTACAGCTCCCCCACCATCGACACCAAGACGGGCGAGATCTTTATCAAAATGGTCAATGCCGAGGCTGTGGACAAGGTATTCACCGTCCAGACCGGCACCGGCCTGACTTATGAGGCCACGCTGGAGTTCGTCTCCTCCCACGACACGTCCATCAAGAACCAGGGCGACCAGAACTACTACTCCAGCCACCCGGACTACGCGACGCCGGCCTCCTTCGGCGGTCCCGGCGCCGGCGAGCGCCCGGGCCTCCGCGAAATGGCTTTCCGCTTCGGCCGCCGCGTCAAGTACACCGAGCCCGTCGTCCCGCACACCAAGGCCCTGGGCGCGGTGAAAGGCAGTTTCGACTTCACCCTGCCGGAGAACGCCATCGCCGTCCTGCGGCTGAAGCCTGTGCGGTAGCCAGGCGTCATTTTTTCGACCTTTTTCTTGGATTTTGGAAAAACATCCGTATCTTTGCGGTGTATTAATGTGCTAATACACAAATAAACGATAAAAGGTATGAAAACCAGATCCCTCTCCCTTCTGCTGCTGGCGGCCACGCTGGCCACCGTCTCCTGCAGCCCGAAGTACTATGCCAACCGGAACCGCGTTCCCGACGAAATGCCCGATGGGGGCAGCTACACCGAACGGGTCGTGCCCGTGGTCACCAAGATCGCCCCGGACGGGCAGGTGACGCTCCGTTTCTATGACAACATGCCGAATGTCGCCTACATCTCGGCGGCGGACTTCCAGTCCATCGTCCTGCCCGGATCCACGATGACCGTCACGCACACCGGCGCAGGCCAGTACACCCTCGCCAACGCCGACGCGACGGCGACCGTCAACATCAACGACGACGTGTTCGTGTCCGACCAGTTCGAGGCGTTCACGAACCAGATGGGCCTCCTGCAGCCCGGCATGGCCAATGTCTATTATGATGGCATGCCGTTCGTCCGCTACAAGAAAGTTTCCTACTTCCCGCTCAAGGCGACCACGACGCTCGATATGGGCGCCTACGGCATCGACCTCCACGCCGACGGCAAGGGCGCCGTCTACTTCCCCTTCGCCACCCTCGCGGACATGTACACCGACCTCTACTACCACCACGCCGGCTTCAACGGCGAGAAGGTGGTGGCCAACCTGTCGGTCAACGAAGTGGAACTCTCGGAAATCGACCCCGACTACAACAAGCCCCTCGTGGCCCGGACCACCCGTCCGGCCGACCTGACGGATTTCAACTACAAGGAGCTGTGCTTCGCGATGGACCACTTCTACGGCTATCCCGGCCGGATCAAGTACAATGACGCGCTCAAGGCCAAGGGACTGGACAAGGCCCTTGAAGAGGATATCGAGAGCGGTCCCGCCATCAAGAAGCTCCTGCTCTCGGAAAAGTTCTCCGACTACATGCTGGGGATGATCGGCCTGACGGGTGTCTACTTCGACGGCCACACCGCCATGGACATCTCCTCCGCCCTCGGAAAGATCACGGACCATCCTGAATTGTACAAGGAATACCAGGCGGGCTTGATGGCGAACCAGGGTGTCATGGCGATGGTGATGTCCGCCGTCATGGAAATGCGGGCGATGGTGGCGGACGGCCAGGCCGTCGAGGCGCTGCGCCCGAAGGTCTATGGCGAGGGCGTGACTTACGTCAAGAAGGGCGATACGGCCATCTGCGTGTTCGACTCGTTCAACGAAAGAAATGAAAAGGCCTGGAAGGACTACTACGCCGGCACCGGCCCGATGCCCACGGTCGAGAACGCGCCGAACGACGACATGGTCATCTTCCTGGACGCGCTGAAGAAGGCCGCGGCCGATCCCGAGGTGAAGAACTTCGTCATCGACATCACCGCCAACGGCGGCGGCTCCGCGGACATCGTCCTGGCGATGACCTCCCTCATCCTGGACAAGAGCTACATCAGCCAGGACAACTCCCTCACCGGCCAGCGGTCGATCGTGGAGTACGAGGTGGACCGCAACTTCAACGGCGTGTTCGACGCGGCGGACAAGGACGTCCGCTACGACCTCAACTTCGCCGTCCTCACCTCTCCGATGTCCTTCTCCTGCGGCAACCTGTTCCCGTCCATCCTCAAGGACGCCGGCGTTCCCGTGATGGGCGCGACCTCCGGCGGCGGCGCCTGCGCCATCCAGGCGATGTGCACGGCCGACGGCTTCTGCTTCCAGATCTCCTCCTTCCGCGCCCGGCTGAACACACTGGACGGCGAGAACATCGACGGCGGCGTCACCCCGGACATTCCGATCGCCAACGACGGAACGATCGAGGTGAAGGTCTCCGAAGAGAACTCCATGACGGTCAAGGATTACTCGAAGTATTTCGACATCGACTACCTGCGCTCCCTGCTGGAGAGCAGGTAGTCTCCTCCCCTACCGGAACAGCATCGGGGCGAACTGGTGGAGGGAGCGGCGCCAGGTGAGCCATTCGTGGCCCGTGCCCGGGGACTCATAATAGAAGTGCTTGACGCCCAGCTTGTCCAGGGCGAGGTGCAGGTCGCGGATGCCGGCGTACATCTGGGCGGGTTCGTCCGTGCCGATGCTGATGTACAGGAGATGGTAGTCCTCGTTCAGGGACTGCGGATACATCTCGGCGTCGCGGCGGTCGCCCGGCCCGCGGCCGGAGCCGCTGAAGCCGCCGATCCAGCCGAACAGTTCCGGATGGTCCAGGCCGATGGTATAGGCCTGGAAACCGCCCAGTGACAGGCCGCAGATAGCGCGGTGGTCCCGGTCCGTGAGCGTGCGGAAGCGGGCGTCGAAGGTCGGGACCGTCTCCTCGACCGTCACTTTTTCGAAGGCGTCGAAATTGAACAGGTTGAAGCCGCCTGCGGGCTGGGCGCCGGCGAGCGTCGCCACGGCGTGCTCGCAGACGATGATCATCGGCTCGCAGGAGCCTTCCGCAATCAGGTTGTCCATGATGTCGCGCATCATGCCCTGGGTGGCCCAGCCGGTTTCATCCTCGCCGGCCCCGTGCATCAGGTACAGCACCGGGAAGCGGCGCGCCGGCTCGGCCGCATACTGCGGCGGCAGATAGACATAACAGGTACGCTCCGCCCCCGTCAGGGCGGAGTTGTATTTTTCGATGCGGATCTCCCCGTGCGGGACGTCCTTCTCCAAGTAATAGTTCACGCCCGCCTCGGGAATCTCGATGCCGCTGGACCAGAAGCCCGAGCCGAAGAACAGGCGGCTGTTCGGGTCGGAAACCCGCTTCCCGTCCACATTCAGCGTGTAATAGTGGAAACCGGGCACAAGGGGCTCCGTCCTGGCCTCCCAGAGGCCGTCCGCGCCCTTCACCATCGGATAGTTCTTGCCGCCCACGTTCACGGCGACCGACTGGGCCTCCGGGAAGTCGTTGCGGAAAACGGCCGTCAGGTCCGGATTGACCTTCGGGAACGCCTTTCCGGGCTGGTTCGTGGTCGCGGGCGTCGGTTCGGCGAGGACGCCGACCGTCTCTTTCTCAATCAGATACGAGCGCAGGAGCGCGATCTCCGCCGGAGTGAGCGGGTCCACGCTGGCGGAATGCCGGGTGGTCGCCCAGTTGTACACGAGCTGGTGGATGTCCGTCACTTCGGGCCAGCCGAACTTGCGCAGATGCCGGACCGCCTCGTACAGGATGTGCGTCTCCTTCCCGTCGTCGCGGAAATTCCGCAGACGGGTATTCGGACCGGCGAAGGTCGTGATCTCATAGTCCTTGGACATATCGCTCTCGGACACGCCCAGGAGCGCCTCGATGAGGAAGCCCAGGGTGCCGGTACGGTCCGCGCCGCCGGCGCAGTGGAAATACACCGCCCGGCCTTCGCCCAGATAGCCGATGATGGCCCGGATCGCCTGCTGGTAGAGCTCCTCCGTATTGCCGGTGCCGCGGCCGAGATTCTTCTCCACGGGGAACTTGATATACTCCACGCCCTCCACGACAGGGCCCACATTCGCTTCGCTCTCCTTGATGCCGCGGAGGTCCAGGTCGACGGAAATGCCCAGGTCGTCCTTGAAGATCTCCTTGGCGCGTTCCGTCGTCCGGCGGGTGCTGAGCGCGGCGCCGCGGAACAGCTTGCCGTAGGCGATGTGCCCGCCGTCGGCCTTCCAGCCGCCCAGGTCGCGCATGTTGGAGGCGACGCCGGCGATCATGCGCAGCGGGCCGACGGGCGTGAAGCCGGCCGACGCCAGGACCTTCCCGTCGCCGTCCAGCACCTTGTAGAAGTACTTCACTCCCGGTACCAGGTTATAGATCTTCGCTTCCGCCGCCTCGAACGGGACCTCGGTGGCCGCCTCGAAAAGCGGAGACCGGGACACCAGCACCTTCGCGGCATTGCCTTCCGTCCAGGTGACCGTCACCGGCTTCGGCCGGTCGGACGCGCCCAGGTTCTTCCGGTAGTCCCGGGCATAGGAAACGACGTACGCGGTGTCGGCGGAATAGTCCACTTCCTCCAGGAAGCGCCGGGTACCGTCATTGACCATGCCGATTTTGACCTCTTGCGCATAGGCGCCCCAGGTCAGGGCCGCCAAGGCGGCCAGCAGAAGGAGTCTCTTTTTCATGCGGGGGAATGTTTTCATATCACAGCTCCTCTCCGTCGTTCAGGCGGGAAAGGAAAGCGCGGGTGTCATCGAGGGTCTTGGGAAGGGGATGGGACTTGAGCCAGGCGTCCAGCTCGTCCTTGCGGGCCGGGAAGCGCTTCCGGAGGCTGCGCTTGTTGATGGGGGTGACGTCGCCGGCCTGGAACAGGAAAAAGGATTCGGAGACGTTATAGGGATAGCTCTTGGACGACTGGAGGGTGTACATCATCCCGTCGGACTGGAGCGAGCCCACTTCCCGGATGGAGCTCGTGCGGGATTGCATCCCATAGGCGCCCGTCTTGACGTCGCGGAGGATCTCCACGTCCCGCCGACAGGCCAGCGTCAGGTCGTCGGTAATGGGATAGAGCCGATAGTAGGCGCCGTCGACGCGGACGAAGACGATGTCGTCCACGACCACCCGGTTGATGTTGTCGGCCTTGGACGAGAGCTCCTGGTCCTTGTCCATGAAACGCAGGGTCTGGTCCGCGGCGCAGATGTTCAGATTGCCCTGCGCGGGGCCCTGGTCGGAGAAATAGACCATCCCCTGCCGGAATTCCGGCAGCAGGTAGAAGACGTCGGCGGGGATGTCGCCCTTGGCCTCCTGGCCGAAGGCGGAAAGGCCCGCGAAGAGCAAGATCAGCAGCAGTAAAGTACGTTTCATCCCGAGTGGAGACCGGCCACAATCCGGTCAATCTCCACAAAGATAGAACTTTTCGGGAAAAGATGAAACTACTTCCGGGCGGCTTCGGCCAGTCCGGCGCGGAGGTTCTCGATCACGGCCTCCGAGCTGTAGGTGGCGCCGGAGACGGCGTCGAGCTGCATCTTGGCGGCTTCATCCACTTTCTTGCCCACGACGGCCTTCAGGAGGCCGCCCTTGACGACGCGGTCGAAATAGCTGGGCGACTCCGTGTTCGGGAGCGCCTCGACCTTGACGACGACCCCCTTGACGACCTTGATGAGGAGCGGGGTGGGACCGTCATAGCCGATGACGTCCTTGCAGAGTTCGGTGGTGTTGACGACCAGGGTATCGGCCGGAGCGGACCCGGCGGAGCGGGTGCCGCGGGCGCCGCTCACCAGGCAGACGGATAGAAGGAGGGCGGCGATGGCCGCCAGGAGCATCGTTTTCTTCACGTTCATCATAGTTTGGGGGACAAAGATAGGGCTTTTTCCGGGAAAATTGCCGATATTTGTATAAATGCTGACCACTATGAAACAGATGCTTCTCTCTCTGGCGGGCCTGCTCGCGACCGCCGCCCTCTTCGCCCAGAACAGTTTTGTCCACGAGCAGTCCGACGGCTACGTCTGGCCCGACGACCCGGCCGTCCTCGAGAAACTGGACCAGTGGCAGGACCTCAAGTTCGGCGTCCTGATGCACTGGGGCCTGTACAGCGTCCCCGGCATCGTGGAGTCCTGGAACCTGTGCAACGAGGACTGGATTGTCCGTCCAGAAGGCAGCACCTACGAGGGCTACAAGCAGTGGTACTGGGGCCTCTCGAAGGTGTTCAACCCGGTCCACTTCAACCCGGAGCAGTGGGCCGACGTGTTCGAGGACGCGGGCATGAAGTACATGATCTTCACAACCAAGCACCACGACGGCTTCTGCATGTTCGACACCGAGTACACGGACTTTTCCGTGGCCAAGGCCGGTCCTTTTGCCGACAATCCCCGCAAGGACATCGCCAAGTACGTCTTCGACGCCTTCCGCCCGAAGGGCTTCATGATCGGCGCCTACTTTTCCAAGCCCGACTGGCACTGCGAGTGGTTCTGGAACCCCTACTACGCCACCCCGCGCCGCGGCATCAACTACTCGGTGGAACAGCATCCCGACTGGTGGAAGAATTACGTGGACTTCACAAAGAACCAGCTCACGGAGCTCACCGGCGGCCGCTACGGCCGGCTGGACATCCTCTGGCTGGACGGCGGCTGGATAACCGGCGACCAGGTGGGCCTGAACGAGGTCCTGCCCCAGGCCCGGAAAGTGAGCCCCGGCCTCATCTGCGTGGACCGCACCATCCAGGGCCCGAACGAGAACTACCAGACTCCCGAGCAGTCCGTCCCGAAGACGCAGCTCAAGCATCCCTGGGAGTCCTGCATGACCCTCGGCACCGACTGGGGATGGACCCCGAATCCGCAGTTCAAGACCGCGCGGCGCGTCATCGGCACGCTCGCCGAGATCACCGCGAAGGGCGGCTGCCTCGCGCTCGGCGTGGGCCCGACCCCGGATGGCGTCATCGAGGACAAGGCCATCGTCATCCTGCAGGAGATCGGCGCCTGGCTGCGCCGCTGCGGCGAGGCCATCTACAACACCCGCATCACGGACCGTTACAACGACGGCAACCTCTGGTTCAACGCCTCTAAGGACGGTAAGACGCTATACGCCGTCTACGCCCTCCCCGACGGCGAGAACCTGCCCACGGAATTGACATGGACCGGCAATCTCCCGAAGGGTAAGATAACCGTCCTCAACAACGGCAAGAAAGTCAAAGCCATCGTCAAGGACGGTAAAGTGACGGTCAAGCTCCCGAAGGGGCTGGCGCAAGAGCCCGTCGCGTTGAAGTTCAGCCTATAGCCCACGCTGGGGCACCAGGAAAGGCCGTGACTGTTGCCTAACCGGCATAGCGTCCAAAATACAGACAAATTCCTCCGGGGTGCAGAATTGCATCCCGGTTTTCGTCGGCCTGTTTTTCAGTTTCCGGTCAGACGTTATGAAGAAATCGCACCCGACACTTTCCGCATGATAACACTGCAGCTCATCCTCAAAATCTGACAGGCCGGAAAGCAAAGCATCCGTCAGATCGGAATAATCCAGGGGCTCCAGGTTCACATAATTCCGGATTTGAAGGATTCTGTCGCGAAACAGGTCCAGAGAGTTATTGTCACGCCGGAAAACATAGGACGCATCGACGATGCTCTGAATGGTCATGACCCCCTCCAGCCGGCAGTTTCTGATTTCTTGGAAGATGCGGTCTGAATAGTCCGTGGAAGGGCGTCTTACGGCGGACAACACATCTATGAGGATATTGGTGTCCAGAAAAACCTTAATACTCAACATACTTATTCCACAGGTATTCCAGTCTAGGGTCGGCGGCGAACTCCTCTTCGGTCGGACGGGTCAGGTTCAGGCAATGTAATTGCTTGATTTCATCGGAAATCTGGTCTCCCTCGGGAAAGGCAGGCAGTTCCAGCCGTGTTTCCCGATCCATCGTCTGCTCTACCAGTTGATTCAGGGAGACTTTTTTCTTTTTCGCCATCCTTTTCATTCTTTCCAGCAGTTCCGGCTCAAATCTAAAAGCCGTCTGGACGCGTGTTACTGTCTCAGCCATCTTGATAACATTTTTTCAAATATATAACATTTTCCATAACAAAGCAAAAAAAGAGGCCCCTTAGAGCCTCTTTTGATTCAACCGGAACAACCCGGTCAGAGTTTCACCTCCACCATGCAGGGGAAGGAGTAGGAGAGGTCGTTGCGGGTGTAGAGGGTTTTCTTGCGGAGGGCGTCGGAGGGGGTGAGGGTGCCCTCGAAGAGGGTCGCGCCATCGTGGACGACCTTGACGGGCTGGCTCAGGTCCACCATCTTCTCGTTCAGGTAGATCCGGACGGAGGAATAGTCGCAATCGCCGATGGTGACGGTGTTTCCGTCGATATCGGCCTGGAGCATTTTCCCCTTCTTGGCTTCCCCGGCGGGAACGCCCAGCCAGTAGAAGTATTCCTTCGTCACGTCACACTGGACCCAGACCACCCTCTTCGGGTAAGGGTTGCGGGCGTATTGCGCCATCCACGGGACCGCGGCCCGGTCCTCGCCGTCCATCCAGTGCCCTTTCCCGGCCACGATATGGCCCTCGTGGATGTAGCCCTGTGGATCCTCCGCCTGCAAGGCATCCAGCTTCCCGACGTACTCGGCGCAGACCTTGTTGCGGTCATAGGCCGCATCCTCGGCCCCGCACCAGATCATGAACGGGAGATTCCGGAGGGACTCCAGCCGCACGCCGTTCGGGTGGCCGGCCATCATCGAGGCGGCGGCCCAATGGTCCGCCACTGGATGATCTGCTCATAGAATGCGTCCGATTCCGGACGGAAATGCAGGTCCCAGGTGTTGGTGATGGCCCGGGGGCACAGGTACACGCCCTCGGACGGAGTATAGAGCTGTTTCTGGTTCTCCCACTGCCCGTTGTTCTCCGAAGCGTCGGTCGCGCCGCCCCCGTGCAGGGAAATGTACAGGGAGCGCCCGCCGGCCGGCTTGTTGCCGTAGACTTTCCACCAGATGGGCATCTCGTACTTGCCAATCTTGAGGGCATGGCCCTCGTAGGCATACGACAGGGCTGTATGGACGGAATCCCGCCACTGGCCCTCGAAGGTGCCCAGGTCGGGATTGTAATCGTCCGCCGGATTCCCGTCGACCTCCGCCCCGCAGGCGCAGGACAGCCCCAGGGCGGAAATCAGGGACAGGGCGAATAAGGTAGGGAAACGTCTCATAGCTTTCGTCTGCTTGTCTCGGTCAATGAATCGGGCGGCCCGGAAGAGGCCGCCCGAAATCAAGGAGGTAAATCGGTTTACTGGAGCTTCTTCGCCCAGAAGAGGACAAAGTCACGGGAATCTCCGCCGACATTGTCCTTGGCGGCATTGTAGTTCTCCGTGTTGTTGTCGGCCTCGGTGTTGGGGTACTTCACGCGCTGGACGAT
>ONDF01000021.1 GCA_900316525.1 uncultured Bacteroidales bacterium | reverse complement strand
TGGCACAACAGCACGATGGGGATCCCGAGTCGCTTGGCAACAGCTTTGAGGTCTCCCGTGATTTTGGCGATGATCTGGTATAGTTTGTTATAGCCAGGGTTCAGTGTGTCCTGGATCAGTCCTAAGTAGTCGATGAAGGCAATCTTGCAACGCCCTTGTTTTACGGCTCGGGTCATGCGGCTCACGATCTCGTCCAGCGATCTAGAGAAGTCATTGATGTAGATAGGCAGTGGACTGAGTTCATTCTCTGCCTCCATAAAGGTCTGCCACTCTACTTCTCCATCGGCCATTTTATAAGGTGACACCTTTCCTGTGGAGAATAAGAGTCGCTCACAAAGTTCGTGGCAGGTCATTTCAAGGGAGAATAGAAGCACGGGGTTGTCGGAGAGAGCGGCAGTCTTTGCCATCTGGAGCATGACGGCCGTCTTGCCAACAGAAGGGCGGGCGGCGAGAACGATAAGCTGGCCGGGCTTGAAACCTTTGTTAAGGTATTGGTCCAGGAAATTGAAACCCGTTGAGATGCGGATGGTCTTGCCCTGTTCTTTGAGGGCCTCTATCCTTTGGGCCTCCTCCTTGACCTCCTTGATCCCCTGAGCGAGTTTGACTTCGGACAGCAGAGGAGCTTCGCCTTCGACGGCCCGGGAGAAGCCTTCGATGCTTGAAAGGATGTCTTCTTCTGTGGTTTTGGGATTCACGGCGTTCTGGAGAAAGTCAAGGGAAGCACAATAGGCGCGGCGCCTTGCCGCCCCAGTCCGGAGAAGGGAGGTGTGCTGAATCACACTGATGGATCCGCCAGCATCGGAAAGATGGGGGAGGATCTCGTCAATAAAAGGTTTGCCTATCTCCGCTGTGATGGTTTGCATGTCAAAAGAAAGGCCCTTGTTGTAGTGGTCGGTCAACAGTTCCCAAATACCGCATCGTTCAGTATTCGTGAAAAAGTCTTTGTGGATGAGCGGAAGGATGTCGCCCATCATGTCCGGAGACTGGATCACATCAGCGATCACTTGCCGTTCCAAGGCTGCCGTCTCCGGGAAAGGAATGTCAAGAATTACGTATTGAGGCTTTTTCATAATGATTACTGGATTAAGCTTTTCCTGAACTCCTCTTCGCTCATTTGATGCAGACTTGTCGGTCCGTCGACATTTTGAGGCTGAGCAAAGATCCTGTCTTTGTTAAACTGCTCCCACGAAAGGACGTTCCGCTTCCAGCTGGTTATCGGCCTGCCATCCTTCATGCGCCATCCGCTTTGCTGGTGGTGGGAAAGATAGAAGTCGGCGAATCCTTCCGGATCCGTCCATCCGCGAGATCGGACATATTCCTTAACCTCAGACTGGGAAGGAGGAGAGAATTTCTCTATCTTCTCTTTTGACTCGAAATCTTCTTTTTGGGATATAACATCTCTATTTATACCCCCTCTTTTCTCCGACATCGGTTTCCCCCCGTCGTCGGGATTTACCGACGTCGGTGTTTTGGCTATGTCGGTAATCGGTTCGTAACCGATTGCATAGTCCCAGCCGCAGAATTTCCCATTCTTGTCATGGGCTCGGGTCCTTTTGAGATAACCGGTTTTCTCAAGGGCGGAGAAGGCTGCTCTGATTCTATCCGCAGATATCCCTAACGTAGATGCGAGGCCTCTGACATTCAGTTTCCATTTCTTCCCAAGGCAAAGGACTCTCACATACACGCCGAGTGTAAGGACATCTATCTCCTTGTTGAGGATGACGTCCTTTGCAACTTTCTGGAAGTTGTTGTGTGGCTCAATAATGATGATGTTCCCTGCCATCGTACTTGGAATTATCTGTTATCAGAACGCAGGGTACGTTGTTGTTCCTGGTACTCGTTTAGACTGTCGCAGCACTCCAAATAAAGGGCAAGTGCGTGGACGCCCGCTATGCGTGTACGCTTGGGGGCGAAAGGCATATCCACCGGAATCATAGTCGGGTTCGCTTCTCCATGCGGGGCTCCGTGCCCAAGCGCATACTGGATGATCCGATACTGCTCCTCTCCGATCATCTGCCAGATCGGTAATTTCATGAGTTCGTTGATGTTGTTGTTTGCCATAAAAAAACCAGGGCGAATTAGTCGCTCTGGTGCAAAGGTAAGCCTTTGTAACGCATTGTGCAACAGCGTTTTAGGCTCAAAACCGAGGTTCGTTATAATTCGTTATAATTCGCCTAAATTCGTTATAATTCGTATTATAGTAAACCGAGAAATAGCGCTTTTAGTCCTTCATGAAACGGCGAAATCTCTTTTCAAACAATCTGTTGAATCCACTTTCCCTGTAATCCTTTCTGTCATCTTTCTCCAGTTTGGTCTTAAACTCACTGAACGACGAAGGGGACGGGACCTGTACTTGCTTTGAGGTATCGGAAGACTCCGTGCCCGGGAAGTCTGTCTGAAGAGCTGTCAAGAATTGTTTCTGATCAGGTGAATCTAACAGTTGATTCTCGTTAAGCCAAATGTATAATGCTGCGAAATGCCGCGGGGTTGAGCATTCTTTAAGATAAGCAACGATCTCTTTATGCATTCTTGTCTTATCGTCGACCTCGCTAGTCATGATGGCTTCGATGGAGTCTTCTCGATTCTTAAAGGAGGGAGTTAGACCATACTGGGATATTGTGATTAGCAATAACGCCATGTATTTGACCAAGTAGAAGAATGCGGCGAATATGGCGGCAAATAGCATAAGCAGACACAAGACTGACACGACTTCTTGGCCTTGTGGAGAAAGGTGCTCTGACATTTTGAGCAGCCCCCGGATACAGACGTAGAAAGCTGTAAAGAAAAGAATTGAGAGAACAATTCCAGTATATGCTGTAGACAACCTCTTGTCGGTCTTACTTGACGTGTTTAACCACGAGACAATCTCATTGATTAGCTTTTTCATAATCACTTGACGGTTAATAAATTATCGAGTTTTGTCATTTCGCTTGCCTTAATGCTGTCCACAATGTCGATATAGGGCTTCATGGCCTTGTAGTCCGAGTGGCCGGTCCATTTCATGACGACATTGGGTGGAATACCAAGGGACAGACAATTCACGATGAAGGTACGTCTACCGGTATGTGTACCGACGAGTTCCCACTTTTCCTTGATTTCGTCTTTCCGCTGGTTCCCCTTGTAAGTTGTAACTCGGATTTGCTCGTTGATACCCGCAAGTTTACAGAGATCCTTCAGGTGCCTGTTCATCGGTTGGTTTTGGATTACAGGGAGAACACGGTTGTCGGTAAAGGGATAATCCTTGTATTTATGAAGGATTTCGCGTGTGACGTTGTTCAATTCGATTGAAATACTGTCTCCTGTTTTGATTGTCGTAACTTCGATGTGGTCATCCTTTATATCATTCTTTCGGAGATTATACACATCGGAATGACGCAACCCGGAGAAGCAGCAGAAAAGGAATACATCCCGGACGGCTTCGAGGCTAGATACGCCAACTGGGATTTCCAGTTGCCTCAGGCGCTCGAGTTCCGACTTGGAGAGATAGATGACCTTTTTCTGGGTGGTCTTCAAGGTGGGACGGAAGGTCTTATAGGCAAGATTGGTGTTGTAACCATGATCAGTAGCCCATTTCAGGAACCATTTCAAGAATCCCAGTTTCTTCTGAATGGTGGAATTCCTGAGGCCGATGACATCTTCATCATCGTACTTGTCCCGATCTCCCTTCTTCTTGCGGGGAGAATTAAGGACTTTCTTCTCCCTAAGGTAATGAACGAATGCTGTTAGCCCCTTCTCGTCCAGATCAGAGAACGAGACATTCTTCTTGAAAGAAAGGAGGTCTTCCTTAAGGGTGGCCATCTTCTTGAATGTTGCAATGGTCCAGGCATTCTTCTCGCCGCATTCAGTGACAAACATCTGGTAAACATCCAATAGCCCAGGATTCTTTTTCGGGCGATCTTTCTTTTCCGTCTCTTTGTCTTTCTTCTTTTGTGGCTCTATCCCATCCATTTTTCTGTGATAGCGCTCGACAACTTGAGATAATGTTGGTCTCTCCTCATTCACCTCAAAATACTTGAAGGCCGTGTCCATCTGGTCCTTCATTTTCCTCAAGGTGTTATTCATTTCTACGTCAGTCTCTCCCTTTGGCCCCTTATATCCAGAAACAACCCATTGATTCTGGGGATCCCAAGCCTCAAGAGACGTGACCTGACAACCTGTTGAGAGAATGACCCTATTGCAGTCATACGTGACATGCAGTTGAATCTGATAAACCGTCCGTTGTTTTCCGTACGGACGTAACTTGAAAGCGATGTGCCTTTTCAGGATCATTTGTTACACTCTGTCTATTATTCTTCTACAAAAATGTAACAAATTTAGGTAATATCCAATACCTATACCTGCATTTCTTCAGCGTAGAATAGTGATTTGTAGAGGCCTGTAGGGCTGAATGCAGTGTCGATACGATTCCGACTATCTCCACAAATAAAGGTCATCGACTGCCGTCGGTGACCTTTATTTGTGCAGATACCTGTGTTTATCCCCCGCGCTTCGCGCTGCCCCCAGGGGCGACCGGGGGAAGACCCCCGGACCCCGGAGGGGAGCAGGCCCAGAAACAGGATAACTGTAAGAATGACAAGTCGTTTCATGGTGCAAAGCTACGAAAATTCCAGACTTTTTCACTATTGTGAAGAGAGATTCCCGGTCGAGCCGGGAATGACGTGAGTCAAGGCCAGTGCGAGGGATATCCCATAAAAATGCGTATCTTCACGCAGAATATGCAAGAGAGGGACATCATACGCATCCGGGGCGCCCGGGAGAACAACCTGAAGGACGTCTCCCTGGACATTCCCAAATACCAGATCACTGTCTTCACGGGCGTTTCGGGCTCGGGGAAGAGTTCGCTGGTGCTGGATACGATCGCGGCGAAGTCGCGGCGGGAGCTGAACGACACCTTCCCGACTTTCGTGCAGCAGTATCTGCCCAAGTACGGGCGTCCGCACGTGGACGAGATCGAGGGACTGCCCATCGCGGTGGTCATCGACCAGAAGAAGCCTGCCAAGAATTCCCGGTCCACGGTGGGCACCTATACCGACATCTATGCCCTGATGCGGCTGCTGTTCTCCCGCGTGGGGAAGCCGTTCGTGGGCTATTCCGACTCGTTCAGCTTCAACCACCCGCAGGGGAGCTGCCCGCGCTGCTCCGGCCTCGGCGAGATCCGGGAGCTGGACATCCACAAGCTCGTGGACTTCGACAAGAGCCTCAATGACGAGGATACGATCCATTACATCGCCTTCGGCAAGGGCGGCTGGCGCTGGATCCGGTATGCCCACAGCGGCCTGTTCGACCTGGACAAGAAAATCAAGGACTACTCGCCGGAGGAGCTGGACCTGTTCCTGAACAGCCCGCAAATCCGGCTCAAGAACCCGCCCTCCAATTGGCCCAAATCGGCAAAATACGAGGGCCTCATCCCTCGGATGTACCGGTCCATCATCAATTCCGAGGAGGGCCTCCTGCACGCGGCGGTGCTCAATCCGATGCTCGTGATGGGCACCTGCCCCGACTGCGGCGGCACGCGGCTGAATCCGAAGGTATTGACCTGCAAGATTGAGGGGGTCAATATCGCCGAGGCGTGCGCGATGTCCATCTCCCGGCTCAACGCCTGGATCCGGGACCTGGCCGATCCGCTCGCGGTGGACCTCAAGGCGGCCATCGGCGCGCGGCTCACGGCGCTGGAGGAGATCGGCCTCGGGTACCTGAGCCTGGACCGGCCCGTCGGGACGCTCTCCGGCGGCGAAGCCCAGCGCTGCAAGATCGCCAAATACATCAATTCCTCACTGGCCGATGTGCTCTATATCCTGGACGAGCCCAGCGTGGGCCTGCACAACCGCGACATCGAGCGGATGAAGCGTTCGGTCCAGCGCCTGCGCGACGCGGGCAACACCGTCCTTCTCGTGGAGCACCACCCGGAAATGATCCGGATCGCCGACCACGTCGTGGACCTGGGCCCCGGCCCGGGCATCGACGGCGGCCGCATCGTCTTCGAGGGCTCCTACGACGCCCTCCTCCGCTCTGGCACGGCCACCGGCTCCATGCTCGGCGCCCCGATGCCGTTCAAGGAATCGCCCCGCGGATGGGCGAGCTCCTTCCGCCTGGAAAACGCCACCCTGCACAACCTCAAGGGCGTTTCCATCGACCTGCCCCTGGGCGTTTTCGGCGTCGTCGCCGGCGTGGCGGGCTCCGGGAAGAGCTCCCTGATGGAGTGCTTCCGCCGTGCCTATCCGAATCCCGACGAGGTGGTGTACATCAGCCAGGAGAACATCGGCGTGAGCCTGCGGTCCACGCCCGCGACCTACATGGAAGTGGCCGGCGACATCCGCAAGGCCTTCGCGAAGGCCCATAAGATGAAGGAGGAGTACTTCACCTTCAACGGCAAGGGCGCCTGCCCCGTGTGCGGCGGCAAGGGTGTCATCGTGTCGGAGATGGCCTTCATGGACGCCATCGAGACCACCTGCGAAGCCTGCGGCGGCCTGCGCTACGCGCCCGAGGCATTGACTTACACCGTGACCGGCGCCACCGGCGAGACGCTCAACATCGCCCAGGTCATGGACCTTTCCGTCCGCCTCGCCTCGGCCTTCTTCAAAGGGACCGTCATCGAACAGAAACTGCAGCCCCTTGTGGACGTGGGACTGCAGTATCTCCATCTGAATCAGGCGCTTTCCACCCTCTCGGGCGGCGAGCTCCAGCGCCTGAAACTGGCCTCCTACCTGGGCGTGGAAGGGAAGATCTTCATCATCGACGAACCCACGGACGGCCTCCATACTAAGGACATCCGCCACATCATCCGCCTCTTCGACACCCTCGTGGACCGCGGCAATACCGTCTGGCTCATCGAGCACAACCTGGACGTCATCCGCAGCGCCGACTGGCTCGTCGAACTCGGCCCCGGCGCCGGCGAATCCGGCGGCCGCGTCCTCTACGCCGGCCCGCCCGCGGGAGTGAAGGAGTGTAAGGAGTCGGTGACGAAGGATTATCTATGATAACGAAACAGACAAGATAAGATGCACGAACTGAAATGCCCCAAGTGCGGAAGTGTCTTCACGGTCGATGAGGCCGACTATGCTTCCATCGTCTCCCAGGTCCGCGGGACCGAATTCAACGCCGAGGTCCAGCGCCGGCTGGCCGAGCTGCATGCGCAGTATGAGGCCGAGCAACGGGCGAAGGCCGTGACGACGCAGCAGGCGTACCAGACGGAGCTGTTCAAGAAGGACCAGGCGATCCTGGCGAAGGAAGGGGAGATCTCCCGCCTCAAGGAACAGGTGGCGGCGCAGGGCGACCGGCAGAAGCTGGCCGTCGGAACCGCTGTCGCCGCGAAGAACGAGGAAATCGCGAACCTGAACGCCTCCATCCTTCAGCTGCGTTCCTCGGCCCAGCTGGCCGCCAAGGAGGCGGCACTTCACGAGGATAATGTCCGCAAGGAGTACGAGGCCAAGCTGAAGATGGCGCAGGAGCAAGTCGATTACTACAAGGACCTGAAAACCCGGATGTCCACCAAGATGGTCGGCGAAACCCTCGAGGCGCACTGCAGCAACGTGTTCAACGGAGAGATGCGGCCCATGTTCCCGAACGCCTACTTCGAAAAGGACAATGACGCCTCGCTCGGCAGCAAGGGCGACTTCATCTTCCGCGATTTCGAGGACGGGGTGGAGTACATCTCCATCATGTTCGAGATGAAGAACGAGATGGACGAGACGGCCACCAAGCACAAGAACGAGGACTTCTTCCGCAAGCTCGATGCGGACCGCAACATGAAAGGCTGCGAATATGCCGTGCTGGTCTCCCTCCTGGAGCCGGACAGCGAGCTATATAACGGGGGCATTGTCGATGTTTCTTACCGCTACCCCAAGATGTACGTGATCCGTCCGCAGTTCTTCCGGCCGATCATCACCCTGCTGGTCAATGCCGCCAGGAAGACGGTAGGCATCAAGAAAGAACTGGAGATCGCCCGCAGCCAGAGCGTGGACGTGACCCATTTCGAAAGCCAGCTGGATGCCTTCAAGGAGGCCTTCGGCCGCAATTACCGGCTGGCCAGCGAAAAGTTCAAGGCTGCCATCGACGAGATCGACAAGTCCATCACGCACCTGCAGAAGATCAAGGACGCCCTGATCGGCTCCGAGAACAACCTCCGCCTGGCGAACGACAAGGCCGATGCCCTTACCATCAAGAAGCTCACCAAGGGCAACGAAACGATGACGCAGAAGTTCGCCGAGGCCGCCGAGGCCCGCAAAGCCGCCGACCGCGCCGCCGGCCCTGACGACCAGGACCAGCCGGCCGTTTAGCCGTTTTCCTCAGAACCCCGACCCGAACTGCACCCAGTACTTGTCCTCGAGGGCTTTCCAGGCGCGGACGCTTTCCTGGTAGATGTACTCGGTGTAGGCGTTCAGGGCGGCGGGGGAAGCGGCACATGTGGGGGCGCCGTCGAGGGCGAGGTTTTCGAGCCGGAGGATTTCTTCGTTGAAGCCGGCTTTGGTGCTCTGCCACGAGAGGGTGGCAAGCTTGTTGGCCCGGCGGAACTGCCAGAGGGCGCAATCCTCGACATACTGCTTCTGCCCGCAGGTCTCATAGGCCTTCGGGAGGGCGGTGGTGCCGCAGAAGACGGGGATGCGGGGGCTCTGGCCGGGATTGTCCAGCGACAGCCAGCACACGCCGCCCACCTCGTCGGGGAGCCACGAACGGAGCTGGGTCACGTGCGAGTAGGCGCACCAGGCCACGGCCACCGTCCGCCGGAATTCGACGGTGCCGGGGGCGATGGTGTTCAAGGTGTTCCGCATCGTGGTCGTCAGCCACGGGTTCGCGATGGGGCTCACGACCGTGTCGGCAGGATGCTGCTTGTTGGCGGCCCGGGCAATCTTGACGTCCTTGGTCATGTCGAAGTCCGTCCCTTCATAAGTTTCGCGGTAGAGGGCCATCACCTCCCGGATATCGACGGGCTTCTCGGGCTTGACGGAGAAGGGGAGCTCGTCCATGTCGTAGGTGAGCCCGAGAGAAGGCGCGAAGTGATTGAGGATGAAGTACTCGCGGTCGTTGAAGTTCTTGCCCTTGGCGTAGTCGGTATTGAAATACTTCCAGAAGATGAAGTCGCCCTTCCCGTCCCAGAGGCCGTTGTCGATGGCGACCTGCTCCACATTGGCGGACGCCATCATGTCCTTGCTTTTCCGGTCGATGCGGCCGATGCGGGGGATGTTGGCCGAAACGGCGACGTGGTCGTCGGGCACCCGCTTCGCCACCCAGGCGGCGCCGATCCGCTCCTTGCCGATGCCGACGATCTCGAACTGCCAGACCTCGTTCTTGTCGGCGACCGTGAGGCATTCGCCGCTGTCGCCGTAGCCGTATTGCTCCGCGAGGGCGCCCATCAGCCGGATGGCGTCCCGGGCGTTGTCGCAGCGCTGCAGGGCGACGCGCTCAAGTTCCTCGATCCTGAACCAGCCCGCGGCGTTCACGAGGGTGTCCGGACCGCCGAAGGTGGTCTCGCCGATGGCCAGCTGCTTCTCGTTGAGGCAGGGGTAGGCCGTGTTCAGGTAGGCGTAGGTATGGGCCGCCTCCGGGATTTCGCCCATGAGCCTGACGCCCGTGGTGTCCCCGCGGAAGCTCGTGTGCATGGTGCCCCGGAGGACCGGATGCATGGTCCCGGGCGCGTGGTCCGCCGCGGGCTCCATCTGGGCCCATGTGCGGTATCGGCCGTCGCAGGTATGGGATGTCATCACGGAACCGTCGGTGGAGGCTTTCCGGCCCACCATGATGGACGTACAGCTCTGGCCGTCGAATTCCTGGGCGGCGAGCAGGCTGCCGATGGCCAGCGCGGCCAAGAGGGAGAAGAATCGTTTCATGGACAAATCGTTTGTCCAAAGTTACGGAAATTCCCGGACAAATAGCCGTTTTACGCTTTTGGCCAGAAATCGCCCCCTGGCGGCCCTGAAAGGGGTCCTTTCACGCGAAATTCTCGAAATTTTGCGTGAAAAGCCTTCTTCCGTTCCTGCTCCGGCACCCGAAAATCGACCTCCCGGCACCTTGGGAGGCTCTTTTGGAACTTAAACGTTTAATCTTTTTTTAAAACGGCTCTTTTTCCGATGTTTGCCGGTGAAACTGTAAGATTTGTGCGTATGAAGAAAATCCTTGAAGTTCTCCGCTACGGAGAGAATGACATCCGGTTCCGCACGGACATCGATCCGCTGAAGGATCCGGACACCGTCCATCAGACGGTCACCGAACTGGCCATGGCCATGATGACCACCCTGTGGGGCGGGAACGAGCAGGCCGTCCTGGCCATGATCCGCGCCCTCGCGATCGCCGACCTCGGCGTCAGCGTGAACCGCCGCCAGATGGTCGGCTTCCTCGACGATGCCTCCGGCATGCTGGAAGCCTCCATCCGCGACGCCCGCCGGGCCTTCGAGCAGTCCGGCGGCAAAGTCATGGTCTTCGGTCCCGGCGTCGCCCCGCCCAAGTCGCGGAGCTGACGCCGCTAGAGAACGCCGGGAACAGCCTCGTTGCCGCGGACGAAGACGGGGATGGTCGCCAGGTCCACCGGGGTTTCGACCCACTGGCCGCCGTCGTAGGTCGTGCCGGTCCAGTAGTCGCGCCAGCCGTCGTTACAGGCAGGGAGGTAGGTGCGCCAGGTGGTGACGCCGGGGGCGGTGACGGGATGGACAAGGTAGGCGGGGCCGAACATGAAGGTGTCGTCCTGCCGCAGGGCCTCCGGGTCGTCCGGGAAGTCGAAGACGAGCGGACGCATCAGGGTGTAGCCCTCCTCGGAGACGCGCTTGGCGCAGTCCAGGATATAAGGCTCCAGCCGTTTGCGGAGGTCCATGTAGGAGGCAATGATCTCGTAGGTCTCGGGGAAATAGTGCCAGGGCTCGGTCTGGCTCATGTAGCCGTGGACCCGCATGAAGGGCAGGAAGGCCGATGCCTGGACCCAGCGGACGAGCCGCTCCTGGTATTCGGCGGAGGTGTACTGGTCGCCCGGGCGGAAGAAACCGCCGGCGTCGAAGGTCCACCAGGGCAGGCCGGAGGCCATCTGGCCGAGGCCGCCCGCGATCTGCCGCCGCAGCGTGCCGAAGTCGTTGCCCACGTCGCCGGACCAGGTGACCACGCCGTAGCGCTGGGCGCCCGGGAAGGCGCTCCGGGTGAGGATGACGGGCGAGAGCCCTTCGGCGGTAAGCGCCTGATACATCGTCCGGTTCACCATCAGCGGATACACGTTCCGGTACCATTCGCCCGGAATCTGGTCCGGGCCGATGCGCCGGCCAGCGAGGTCGTCGTTCTCCGGCTCCGTGGCGTCGAACCACCAGGCGTCGATGCCGTAGGGCCGCGCCAGGCTGTCCACGAAGTTCTGCGCGTAGAACGCCGCAACCTCCGGATTGAAGAAGTCGATCCAGTCGGTTCCCTCGATGTAGCTGCCGCGCTCATCCAACCGCTTCCCGAGGTTCGAGTTCTTGTCGACCTTGGACCAGACGGAAATCATGAAGCGCGTGCCCAGCCCGTGCAAGGTGTCGATGAGGGCCTTAGGATCCGGATAATGCTCCTTGTCGAACTCCATCGAGTTCCAACCGGTGGGACCCCACCACTGCCAGTCCTGGACGATGACGTCCAGCGGCAGGCCGCGGTCCTTGAACTCCCGCGCGTTGGCCAGGATCTCCTCCGACGAGTGGTAGCGCTCGCGGCAGTGGATGTAGCCGAACATCCAGTCCGGCATCTCCGGGACGGGGCCCGTCAGGGCGCGGTAGGCGCCGATGGCCTCGTCGGCCTTGCCGGCGAACACGGTGTAGTCCAGCGCCGCGGCGACGGGGGAATGGAAGGTGGTCGCATCCTCGACCTTCTTCCAGTAGAGGACGGGATTGTCGGTCCTGACGCCCTCGACCGCGAGGGTGTGGGTTCCGGCGGTCAGGTCGACGAGCGCCGACGTGGTCGGCGGCAGCCAGGTGTTGGACACGTCCACCACGGGCTCGCCGTCGATGGCGAGGTAATGCCGCCGCGCCATCTTCTGGCCCACGTCCAGCAGGAGCGCGTAGGTGCCGTCCTCGGGGATGTCGACGCTGCCGGCGAAGGACCGGGAGAAGCGGCGCTCCCGCCGGTTGCCGGCGGTGCCGGTGGCGTTGACCGTTTGGCCCTCGCCGTCCTCGCCGGCCACGGCCAGCGCGACGCGCTGGTCCGCCGGGTTGAAGTCCGTCAGGCCGTAGTTGTTCCACAGCAGGCCGTAGCCCTTGTTGGACAGGATGAACGGCAGGGCGATCTGCGTGTTCACCTGCGTGAGCCGCCGCGTGACGCCCCGGACGTTCAGGAAGCCGTCCTGGAACTGGCCGGTGCCGTAAATGAACTCATCTTCGGGCGAGGCGAGCCGCAGGGTGGCGTCGTAGGTGGGTTCTCCCTGGACGGTCGACGGGACGAGGCTGTGGCTTTCCTCCCGGAGGAAGACGTTGCCATCGGCATCAGAGAAGGTCAGGACGCCGTTTTCGTAGCGGACGCGCATCTTGGCGGTGCGCACTTCGACGACGCCGTCTTTCTTGGTGACGTCGAACTTGGGCGCGGCCACCTTCTCCACATAGACGAGTTCGTCCAGCGGCTTGTAATCGGCAGGTTCCAGACGCACCCGGATGGCATTGTCCATCAGCGGGCGCAGCACCAGCGTCCCTTCGTCCGTCGCGATGCGGACTTCTTGCTGCGAGCATCCGGCGAGCAGCAGCATGCCCGCCAGCAGGATCAGGATTCTTTTCATGGTCAGAAGGATTTCGTAATGGTCAGGACGCCGGCGGAAAGGGGCTCGACGTGGAGGGTTACCGCGTTGTCCTTCGCAGAAGGCGCGGCGTGCTGGAGCGCGACGGCGTGCTTGTCCGCCATGCTGTTCGCGGCGGTCAGGGAGCCGGGCGCGTAGAAGTCATAGGCCGTGCCGGCGATGCCCTTCCAGTCGCCGGAGACGGTCAGGTCGCAGGCGTTCTCGGTGGGATTCACGACCTTCACGATGACGTCTCGGCCGTTTTCCGACAGGGTGGTGACGACGCTCAGGTCGCCGGTGTCTCCTTCGTAGTCAAGCAGATACCGGGAGAAGTGGTCGTACCAGAGTTCCGTCACCAGGTAGTTCGGGGCGACGAACAGGTCCTTGTAGTCGAAGTTGATGAAGGCGTTGTTCCAGTCGGGGGCGTCGGTGCGGCGGATGAACAGGGCGGCGGCGCCCATCGCGACGACGTCGCGGGCCTCGCACGTGTTCAGGAAGCCGCCGGCGAAGAGGCCCGTGCGCCAGTCGGTGCTGTTCAGGTTCCATTCGGAGATGAACAGTTTCACGTTCGGGTTCGGGCAGGCGGCGATCATCTTCGCGTAGCGGTCGTACTGCTCGCCCAGACGCTTCGGCCCGGTGGCGTAGCCGCCGGCCTGCTCGTAGTGGTGGAGGCTCAGATAGTCGAAGTAGTTCGCCGACCGCTGCAGGAATTCCTCATCCTCGCGGAAGCCGCCGCAGGCGATGACCTTGATGGACGGATCCACTTCGCGCATGGCCGTGGAGAAATCCCGGACGCATTTTTCGTAGCGGTCGATGCCCATCTCCCACATCTCGTTGTCGATCTCCCAATACTTCACGTTGTACGGCTCCGGATGGCCGTTGGCGGCGCGCTTGGCGCCCCATTCGTCCGTGGCGGGGGCGTTGCAGTAGCGCACCCAGTTCACGGCGTCGGCCAGGATGGAGTCGTACTCCTCGGCCGGACGCTCGAAATGGACGGACACCACGATCACGGGCTCCGTATTCACTTCCCGGCAGAACTTGATGAACTCGTCGGTGCCGAAGCAGTTCTGGTCATAGTCCATCCACATCCAGTGCGGCCAGCGATAGCGCTGCTCCTGCGGGCCGATGCCCCACTGCCAGTAGTACTGGGCCACATAGCCGCCGCCCGGCCAGCGCAGGCAGGTCGGGTGCAGGTCCTTCACGGCCTGCAGGATGTCCGGCCGGAAACCGCCGTTCGCCTGGCCGGTGGCCGTGGAGAGCGTCACCTGGTCCACCAGCAGCGTGCCGCCCGTCGCCAGGATGGCGAAGTCGGCGTCGCCGGACAGCTCGCCAGCCGGCAGGGAGATATCGTACTTCTTCCACGCGGCGCCCGGGACGCCGAGCGCCTGCTCCCGCAGGATGCGTCCGTCCCGGACCAGCGCGACGGACAGCCGGCCGTCGCCCTTGGCATAGACCGAGCCCACGAACGTCTCGCCGGGCACCACGTTCTGCGGCCCCTGGGCGATGCCCGCCGCGGTCGCCCCGGCGGTGATTTCCTGGGCATAGTCCATATTGATGGCGTCGCCCTTCAGGAGGCGGTACTTGCCCGGGCCGAAGGCCGCCCATTCGGGGGCGACGTCGGGGATCCGGACGTCCTCCGGAAGGCCTTCGAACAGGACCTTCTTCCCGTCGGCGGAAGTCACGCGGATGTTCTTATAGAGGGCTTCCGTGTAGTTCTCCCACAGGGTAAGGGTATTCTGCGGGCGGCTGTCGGGGACTTTGCAGGAAACTACCTGCTTGCCGTCCCACCAGACGCGCACGCGCTGCCCGCGGCAGCTGATTTTCAGATGATGCCAGGCCTCCTGGTCCAGCTGGACGGGCTGCGCCGCCTTCGCGGCCAGCGGCTCCAGCGTGACGACCTTCCGGGTCCGGGGACCGAAGGCGACCTCTTTTTCCTGCCGGACCGCCAGGGCGAACTGGGCGCCGGTGACGGCTTTCTGCGCCTTGGCGAGCGCCTTCGCCTGATTGTCGGCCTCAATCTGGGCCTGGGTCTGCGCCAGGGCGAACCGCTGTCCCTCGTAGGCCGGGTCATAGAGCCGCAGGTAGTAGGAATCCGACCCGTCCGCCAGGTCCTTGAACGCGAAGCGCAGGTCCAGCAGGCCGCCGCTCCAGCGCCGGCCGGGCAGGAGGTACGCCCGCCATTTCACGTCCATCTCCACGTCGTAGCTGTCCGTGTCCAGGGTGGCCAGGCGGATCGGCTGCTCATAGCGCGTGGGGGAGTGCAGCACGGCGTCGTCGTCGGCGAACCAGCCGTCGAAATACCCGTCCCGCGGCGGGATGCCGGGGTAGTGCTCCGGCTCGAACGACCGGCCGTACATCAGCTCCTGCCATACACCGTTGTTCGCGGAGAAATAGATGTGCTCGAACAGCTGCCCGTACAGCATCGGGTCGATGTTCCCGGCCGGTTTCCCGGATTTCACTTGGATGGACACTTGGCCCCAGGCCATCCCGCTCAAGATGAGCGCCGTAACGAATGTGAGAAGACGTTTCATACCGTTTTAGTACTTTTCACAAATATAGTGATTTCTTGCCATTTCCGGCCTTTTTTCTTACCTTGCAAAGTATGAGCAAGTTTTCTTCCGTCCTGAAGAAGTGGTCCGACAGTTCGCTGGTGCTGCGAATCGTGATCGGCCTGGTGATCGGCGCCATGCTGGGGCTGTTGTGCCCGCAGTGGAAGGCGGTCGGGATTCTGGGGCAGGTGTTCGTGAGCGCCTTGAAGGCCATCGCCCCGGTGCTGGTGGCGCTGCTTGTCGCTTCGTCCATCGCCAAGGCGAAGGGCGGCCTGGGCCCCCGCTTCCGTACGGTCATCATCCTGTACCTGGTGTCCACGCTGTGCGCCGCGATCTTCGCGGTGGTGGCGAGCTTCCTGTTCCCGGTGACGATCGCGCTGCAGGGGACCGAGGCCGGCGGCAGCGCGCCCGGCGGCCTGTCGGACGTGTTCCTGACGCTCCTCACGAATATGGTGATGAACCCCGTCCAGGCGCTTGCGCAGGCCAATTACATCGGCATCCTGTTCTGGGCCATCATCCTGGGCTTCGCCCTGAAGCTGCTGGCTTCGGAGCGGACCATCGGGGTCTTCAGCGACCTGGCGGACGTGGTCTCGCAGATTGTCCGCTGGGTTATCCAGTTCGCGCCTTTCGGCATCCTGGGCCTCGTGTTTTCCTCCGTCTCCGAGAGCGGCCTGGAAATCTTCCGGGACTATGGAAAGCTACTGCTCCTGCTGGTCGGCTGCATGTGCTGCACCGCCTTCCTCGTGAATCCCTTCATCGCCTGGCTGCATATCCGGAAGAACCCGTATCCGCTGTATTGGCAGTGCCTGCGCACGAGCGGCCTGAACGCGTTCTTCACGCGTTCCTCCGCCGCGAACATCCCCATCAACATGGACCTTTGCAAGCGGCTCGGCCTGGATGAAGAGTTCTACAGCGTGAGCATTCCGCTGGGATCGACGGTGAACATGAACGGCGCGGCCGTGACCATCGCGGTCCTCTCGCTCGCCGTGGCGCATACGGTGGGCGTGGAGGTAAGCTTTGCGTCCGCGCTCTTCCTGTCGCTGATTGCCACCCTCGGCGCCTGCGGCGCCTCCGGGGTGGCCGGCGGCTCCCTCCTCCTCGTCCCGATGGCCTGCTCCTTCTTCGGCATCGGCAATGACATCGCCATGCAGGCGGTCGCCGTCGGCTTCATCATCGGCGTCGTCCAGGACTCCGTCGAGACCGCCCTCAACTCCTCCTCCGACGCCTTCTTCACCGCCGTCGCCGAATACCACGACCGGCGGAAAAACGAAGCCTCGCTTTCCCGCCGGTCCTAGGATAAAAGCCGTCTATCGGCTGCCCCCGCCGAAGCCGCCGCCGGAGAAGCCGCCGCCTCCGCCGAAGGAGGTGTGGCCGCCGGTGCCCTTGATGCTGCCGGCCTGGTACTTGCTCGTGGCGCGGTTCATCGCGGAGGTGGTGGTCATGTTGTTCAGGCGGATGGTGCGCTGCATCATGTTCGGGTCCATGCCCACGGACTGGGACAGCTCCTGGAACTCCTTCGGATACAGCTTCTGGAACTGCTCGGCCACCTTGTCGGCGATGCCGTACAGCTGGGCGAACACGAGGTAGTCCTTCCACAGGCCCACTTCCACGGCGCCGCGTTCCTTGGACAGCGTGAAGTCGTTCAGGAAGTTCTTGAATTCCACCACGCGGCAGGCCTGGACCTGGCCGTCCTGGTTGGTGGTGTCGCCGTGCTGCAGGAGATTCTTCTCGTGGAGGTAGCTCCGGCCGCGGGCCTTCGCCCGGTCGGGCCAGGCGAGGAACTGCTTGTAGTGCTTCTCGGACCATCTCTCGAACTCGCCGGACTCCAGCAGGAGGTTCCCGCCGCTGGCCTCGACGGCCATCCGGTACAGGGCGCCTTCCACGTCGTCGTCGAACTCGAGGCCCGGGGTGAACGCCAGGTTCACGCGCTTGGGCTTGTCCGGGTCGGGCATGACCTTCACCTTCCCGTCCAGGATCCAGCGCAGGAAGAGCGCGCCGATGAGGTTCTTGGACGAGGCGGGACCGGCAAACCGCCAGCCGTTGTCCAGCACGTAGCTGGAGGCGAACAGGTTGCCGCCCAGGGGCGCCTCGCGGAACCATTCCGTGATCTTGGTCTTGCCGTACATGGACTTCTTGTACTTGTAGCCCAGGGCCTGCAGGACCGCGGCGCGGATGGCGGCGAACAGGGTGCCGCCGAACAGGATGGCCATCAGCCACTTGAAGAAGGTCTCCTCCTTGTCATTCTCCCCGTAGGAACTGCCTTCCAGGGCCTTTTCCCGGAGCTCGTCAAAGCTCATGTCGCGCTCGACCTCGGGCTGGAAGAGCCCTTTCTCGAAGCGGGTGAGGATGATGGCCGAGCTTCCGTCGGAGTACGGTTCCAAGGACTCGTACACGATGGCGCCGTCCTGGACGTTGATGTCGCCGTAAGAGCCGAAGCCCCAGACGAGGGTGTTGTCATAGGTCCACTGCGGGCCGCCCGTTCCGTTGACCAGGGTAATCTTCACGTGCTGCGGCGGGGCGGCGAGACCCGGATTGACGAACATGAAGTTGAAGCCGTCGGCGTCGTTGAAGGCCTGGACGAGCCCGTGGACGGTGAATTCCGCCGTCCATACGTGGGGGCCATAGGAGCCCTGCCCCCAGCACAGTTCCACGCCGTTCCGCTTCTCGACGATGCCGCAGCGGCCGGTTTTCTCCTCCAGGGAACGGTCCACGTCCCAGCGGTTCCCCTCGCTGACGAACGGCTGGCCGTTCTCGCTCACGGAGAGGTCCGTGACGGACATCTTCCCGAGGTTGTCGATGGGAATGTACCATTCGGTGCCCCGTACGACGTTGACGTCCCAGACCTGGGTGATCCGCGCGGAGCCGTCCGGCCGCAGGACCGCCCGGATGTCGATGTCCCGGATGGTCTGCGCATAAACGCCAAAAGTGCCGGCGAGAACCGCCAGCACGGTAAGGAGCCGTCGCTTCATCGCTTAGAAGATGTCCGGATAGTCTTTCTTGGCGGGCTCGTCGGCGAGATAGTCGCGCTTGGCGAAGCCCAGGATGCCGGCCACCACGGAGCCCGGGAACATGCGGACCATGTTGTTGTACTTGGTGACGGTGTCGTTGAAGGTCATGCGGGACAGGCGCACGTTCTCTTCGTACTGCTTGACGTCCGCCATGGCCTGCTGGTAGTTCTGGTTCGCCTTGAGGTCGGGATACTGCTCGGCGATGGCGATGAGTTTCGCGCTCATGGCCTGGAGGGCGGCCTCGTTGGCGTTGATGTCGTCGACGGACGGGTTCGCCGCGGCGGTGATCTTCCGCTGGGCGATCACCTTCTCCAGGGTCTCGCTCTCATACGAGGCATACTCGCGGGTAAGTTTCACGATCGCCTTGAGGGCGTCGTAACGGCTGACCTGCTGGACGTTGATCTGCTTCAGGGCGTTGTTGCAGAGCTCGTCGCTCTGGACAAGCTGGTTCTGAACCTTGACGCCCCAGAGGACGAGGGCGGCCGCAACGGCCAGGATGACAATGAGTGTAACGGACATGGTATTGAAGTTTATTGGATTGTCTATCACACAAATTTACAAAAAAATATGTAGTTTTGTATCATGAAGAAAAAAATGATACGGTGCGCCCTTCTGGGCGCCATGGCCCTCCTGGTGGCCTCCTGCTTCGGCAAGAATGATTTCCGGAACGAGTACGACGCCCATCTGCTCGTCAAGTTCGAGCCGGACTATGATTATGAGTGGGACGAATTCCTCAACAAGTTGTTTGACGGCGGAAAAGATACCATCGCCTGCGCCCCGAGCATCTCCCTCGGACCGATCTATCATTTCGCCAAGCTGGACGATGCCGACGATTTCCTGGGCGGCATCTGCCTCGCGCGGGGCAAGGACGCCGACGCGTCGGCCGGCCGGAAGCCTTCCCGCTTCGCCGTCTTCGACGCGGACGGCGGCAACAAGAAGTCGCGGGCCTATGCGGTCTTCCACGACACGACGGCCGCGCAGATGCCGGAACATATCATCCAGGTCCTGGTTCCCAATGCGACGTCCTCCTGCTCCATAGAGTACGCGTTCGTCCACAATGTGCAGGCCGCCGTGCAGGCCGCCGTGCACGGCACCGGCCTCGCGGAAGGCCCTTTCCAGGCCGGCGACTACCTCAAGCTGACCTTCACCGGCATGCTGAACAAGAAGGCGACCGGCACCAAGGAGGTGGCGCTCATCGACGGCACCAGCTACCTCAAGGAATGGACGAACGTGGATCTGTCCGACCTCGGCAAGATCGACGAACTGGGCCTGCACCTCTCTTCCAGCCGCGCGGATTTCCCGCTGTACTGCTGCCTGGACGACATGGGCTACCACTACATTGAAATCTACGAATAAAACCCTCCCCTTATGAAACGAAACACCGACTACAAGAATGACGCCCTGGCCGCCCTGAAGGGCAACTGGGGCAAGGCCGTGCTCGCCACCGTCATCTTCATGGCCGTCATGTACCTGACCATCGGCCCGTATATGTACAATACGGTCAAGCTGCAGTCCTATATCCATGAGAACATGCCGCAGGTGACCACCTCCGTCAGCTTCAGCACGGCCATCCGCCAGTCGATGGAAGCGTCCCTCTCCATGGCGCAGGATCCGGAATACATCGCCATGCAGTCGAAGGCGAGCGGAACGATGGGCCTGTACTACCTGCTGCTCTTCTTCGTCGTCCTTCCGCTGTCCGTGGGTTTCATCAATGCGTTCCTCAAGCTGCTGGTGCAGGGAGACAACGCCATCTCGGGCAATATGTTCAAGATTGCGAAGACGGGCTACTGGCACAAGGTCTGGGGCATGTTCCTGACGAATCTGTTCATCGCCCTCTGGTCCCTGCTTTTCATCATCCCCGGCATCGTGAAGGCCTTCTCCTATTCGATGACGCCCTTCATCCTGGAAGAGCATCCGGAGCTCAGCGCGAACGAGGCGATCGACCACAGCCGCGCGATGATGAAAGGACATAAGTTCGACCTCTTCTGGCTGATTCTCAGCTTCATCGGCTGGGGCTTCCTGTGCCTGTTCACCTTCGGCATCGGCTACCTGTGGCTGACCCCGTACATGGAGACTTCCGTCGCTTCCTTCTACGAGGACGTGAAGGCCGACTATGAAGCGAACGGAGGCTTGATTTAATGAAGATTCTCCTCTCGTTGATCGTGGCGCTCGGGATTCTCCCGGCGCCCGTTTCGTTCGAGCGGGGCGATGGCACGTCGACCGCGAAGGACGTGGAAGTCGTCGTGGGCAAGCGTTCCTTCAACCGTTGGAGCGCCTCCCTGCCGGAGTACGCCCGCAAGGAGGCGTACCGCTTGACCATCACGCCCAAGCGCGTCCGTATCGAGGCCAATACGCCCGAAGGCGTGTACCGTGCCAGCACCACCCTCGCGCAGCTGGAGCGTCCGCTCCCGTGCGGGGTGATCATCGACTACCCCCGTTTCGCCTGGCGGGGCATCATGCTGGACATCTCCCGCCATTTCCGGGACAAGGATTTCATCCTCAAGCAAATCAATGCCCTGTCCGAGGTCAAGCTCAATGTGCTCCATCTCCACCTGACCGACGCCGCCGGCTGGCGGCTGGAGGTCAAGTCGCACCCCGAACTGACGGCGAAGGCCGCCTGGCGGGTGGGGGATACTTGGAAGCAGTGGAACACGACCGGCCAGAGATATGAGGGTTCCTACGGCGGTTTCCTTTCCCAGGACGATGTCCGGGAGATCGTCGCCTACGCCGCGGAGCGGCACATGACCATCGTTCCTGAAATCGAGATGCCCGGCCATTCCCGCGAGACGGTGTACGCCATTCCCGGCGTGGGCTGCAAGGACACGTCCGACGACCTCTGCCCCGGCAAGGAGGCGACGTTCCAGCTGCTGGAGGAAGTGCTCACCGAGGTGATGGACCTGTTCCCTTCGGAGTACATCCATATCGGCGGCGACGAGGCGGGCAAGCGGGACTGGCACGACTGCCCGGACTGCCGGCGCCGGATGCAGGAGGAAGGCCTGAACAGCGTGGAAGAGCTCCAGAGCTACCTGGTCCGCCGCATCGAAAAGTTCCTGAACGCCCATGGACGCCGGCTTATCGGCTGGGACGAGATCCTGGAGGGCGGCCTGTCCCCGAACGCCACGGTGATGTCGTGGCGGGGGACTGAAGGCGGCCTCGAGGCTATCCGGCAGGGGCACGACGCCGTGATGACGCCCGGCAACCGCTGCTACCTGGACAAGGTCCAGGACGCGCCGGTGCGCGAGCCGGAAGGCTTCGGCGGCTACCTGCCCATCGACAGCATCTATGTCTACGACCCGGCCGCGGGCATTCCGGAGGCGTCGCTTCCGCATCTGCTGGGCGTGCAGGGCAATCTCTGGCACGAAATGATCCCGCAGCCGTCCCATACGGAGTATATGCTGTATCCGCGCGCGTTCGCGATCGCGGAGATCGGCTGGAGTCCGGTGGCGGTGAAGGATGCGGCCGATTTCCGCGAACGGGCGACGGCGCACGCCGCGGCCCTGCGGGAGCGCGGCTACACCACGTTCAAGCTGGAGGAAGAAGTGGGCAACCGCCCGGCTTCCCGACAGGCGGAGAACCATCTCGGCCGCGGGGCGCAGGCCGTCTATGCCCAGCCCTGGAGCCCGAAATATCCCGCTGCCCGCGCGGCCACCCTCACGGACGGCCTCCTCGGCGGCTGGTCCTACGGCGACGGCCGCTGGCAGGGCTTCCTGAGCGACGTGGACGTCACCATCGACCTGGGAAGCGTGAAGCCGGTGCACTATGTCACCGCCACCTTCCTGGCGGACCCGGGCGCCTGGGTTTTCCTGCCCGACCGCGTGACCGTGGAATACTCCCTGGACGGGGAGCAATTCACCCTCGCCGGCGAACTCCTGAACGAGAACCCGGACGGGAAGTACATTCCCTACGGCGTATCCGTGGGCAAGGACGCCCGCTACATCCGCTATCACGCCTTCCGGACGAAGGAATGGCTTTTCACGGACGAGATCCTGATCTATTGAAAAAACTATTAACCCATCGTATATGAAACGAATCGCTTATCTTCTCCTTCTTTCCCTGCTCGTGGTGGGCTGCTCCTCCGAGCCCAAGGTCAAGTATGTGTTCTATTTCATCGGGGACGGCATGGGCGTCAACGAGGTCATCGGCACGAACCTCTACAACCAGGCCAACGGCCAGGAAAACGTGAACTTCACCGGCTTCCCGGTGGTGAACTTCATCACGACGGTTTCCGCGAACTCCCTGGTCACCGACTCCTCCGCCGCCGGCACCGCGCTGGCGACGGGCGTGAAGATCAACAACAGCGTCGTGGGCGTGGACCCGGACGGCAATCCCACCCCGAACCTCACGGAATGGGCCCATGCGGCCGGTTTCGGCACGGGCGTCGCCACCAGCGTGGGCGTGAACCACGCCACGCCGGCGAGCTTCGTGGCGCACACCACGAGCCGCAACGGCTATGAGGAGATTTCCCTCCAGATGATTGATTCCCCCGTGGACTTCATGGCCGGATCGACCTTCCTCACGAACCGGGGTTCCGGCCACGATGCCGCCTACTTCGAGCACAAGGCCGATTCCGCCGGCATCGCCGTCTACAAGGGCCCCGGCGCCATCGCGAACATCGACCTCAATGCCCCCCGCGTGCTGTGCCTGAGCGCCAAGGCGGAGGATTCCCTCCCGTACGCCATCGACCGCAAGGAGGATGACACCCAGCTGGCCGACTTCACCGACGCCGGCATCCGCTACCTGGAGTCCCGCTACGGCAAGAAGGGCTTCTTCTTCATGATCGAAGGCGGTAAGATCGACTACGCCGGCCACGGCAACGACGCCGCGACCTGCTTCCTGGAGGTGAACGACATGGCCCAGTCCGTGGACCTCGCCCTCACGTTCCTCGCCCGCTATCCGAAGGAGACCCTCATCGTCATCACGGCCGACCACGAGACTGGCGGCCTGATGCTGGGCAGCGGCCGCTACGAGATGCATCCGGAGCGGCTCGCCAAGCAGCACGCCTGCGTCGACGAGCTGACGAACCTGTTCCGCGCCCAGTTCTTCCCGACGGACAAGCCGTTCAGGACCCCCAGCTGGGACGCCGTGAAGGGCTTTTTCAACGAGCAGCTGGGCCTGTGGGGCGAAGTGGAGGTAAACCAGCGGACCGAGGGTGAGCTGAAGGAAATCTACGACCGCACCTTCGGCAAGGGCGGCGACCGCAACCTGACCGAGGAGAACCTGTATTCCTCGAACTTCCGGATCGTCGCCGACGTGGTCCGCGCGCTGGACCGCGCCGCCGGCTACCAGTGGAGCTTCGGCTCCCACTCCGGTTCGCCGGTGGGCCTGTACGTCACGGGCGCCTGCGCCGAGGAGTTCAACACCGTGAAAGACAATACGGAAATCGCTCCGCTGATCGCGAAGCTCGCCGGCTATACAAAGTAATTAATTGATTTACAAATCTAAAAGGCCTTCCGGAATCTCCATCCGGAGGGTCTTTTCCGTTTCGTCCACGTCCAGGACGAGCTCTTCCCGGAGGGGGAGGAGGCATTCGCCGTGGCCGGTTTCCACCCAGATGCAGGGGTTGCCGGGAATGTCTTCGTGGGCCGTTACGGTGCCGGCTTTCGTCCCGTCCGCATCCAGGACGGTCCAGCCGGTCAAGTCTTGCTCCTCGTCTTCGTAGAGGTCGTCCTCGGCGTAGAGGATGGCGCCGGCGAACTCGTCGGCGTCCGTGAGATTGTGTACGCCGGTCAGGCGGACGAGGGCGCGGGTGTTGCCCCGCTGGTTGAATGCTTCAAAATAAAAGGGAACCGGCAGTCCATCGAATTCGATGAACACCGGTTCCTCAAGGTCGATTTCCTCGGGCGCGATCCCGGAGAAGCTCACGAGGAGCTCGCCGTCCCGGCCGTTGGATTTCAGTACCTGCCCGATCCGCTGCATTATTCAGCAGGGGTCTCGACGGCCTCGGCGGCCTCGGCGGCAGCCTCTTCGGCGGCCTTGCGGGCGGCTTCCTCGGCCTCGGCCTTCTTCTTGGCGATGGCTTCGGCGCGGGCCTCGTTGACCTTGGCCTCGGCGGCCTTGGCTTCCTTCGCCTTGGCGATGGCCTCGTTCTTCAGACCGGCCTTCTTATTGGCGATCTTCTGATCCTGGCCAGCCTTCCAGGCGGCGAACTTCTCGTCGGCCTGGGCCTGGGTGAGGGCGCCCTTGGCGACGCCTTCCTGGAGGTGCTTGCGAAGCAGGACACCTTCGTAGGAGAGGATGCGGCGGGCCGTCAGCGTGGGCTGGGCACCGACGTTGAGCCACTTCAGGGCCTTGTCGCTGTCAAGGATGATGGTGGCGGGGTTGGTGTTCGGGTTGTAGGAGCCGAGCTGCTCGATGAAACGTCCGTCACGCGGGGAACGGGAATCGGCCACAACAATGTGGAAGAATGCGAAATTCTTCTTACCGTGGCGCTGGAGTCTGATTTTAACAGCCATTGTGAATCTGTTTTTGTTTGTTAATAAATGCGTTATGCAACCTTCTCGAGATTGCGGACGGCAAAGATACTACTTTTTTTCCGAATACCACACCGATTCGGTGTTTTTTCCTTATTTTTGTCGTATGATTATCGAGGCAAAAGGAATTGAGAAGAGTTTCGGCACGCTCAAAGTGTTGAAGGGCGTGGATTTCCAGGCGGAACGCGGCGAAGTCGTGGCCATCATGGGCGCCTCCGGGGCGGGGAAATCCACCCTCCTGCAGATCCTGGGCACCCTGTCCACACCGGATGCGGGCACCCTCACGGTGGACGGGACGGATGTCCTGCACCTGGGCCAGCGGGAGCTGTCGGCCTTCCGGAACCGCCGGATCGGCTTCGTCTTCCAGGCGCACCACCTCCTGCCGGAGTTCGACGCCCTGGAGAACGTGACCATCCCGGCCCTCATCGGGGGCATCCCGATGCGCGCGGCGCGGGAGAAGGCCACCCGCCTGCTGGGCGAGGTGGGCCTGTCCGCGCGGCTTACGCACAAGCCGTCGGAGCTCTCCGGCGGCGAGCAGCAGCGTGTCGCCATCGCCCGCGCCCTTGTCAACGACCCGGCCATCCTTTTTGCCGACGAGCCCTCCGGCAACCTGGACAGCAAGACCAAGGAGGAAATCCACCGCCTGTTCTTCGACCTCCGCGACCGCCTGGGCCAGACCGTCGTCATCGTCACCCACGATCCCTCCCTCGCGGCCCTTTGCGACCGAACCCTCGTGATGCGGGACGGCCAGTTCGTCGACGCGCAGTGAGCGGCAGGCGCCGAAAAAAGGCCCGGTGATCGTTTTCACCGGGCCTTTTTTCTTAACCAACCAAATCAAATACACGAATTAACCTATTCGTTTTCCTTTTTCTGTCCAGTCCAGTTGCGGAACTGCTCGCGCATCTGCTCGCCGCGCTCTCTCCACTGCTGCTTCTGCTCTTCGCTCATGCGGAGGTTGGGGAAGTTGCCGTTCCCGAGGCGGCCGATCTGCTGGTGGCGGAATTTCTCCTCGGCCACATAGTAGCGGGCGACCTTCTCGGCGGGGAGGGCCTTCATCAGCTTGTTCAAGTACTTGGTCTCGATGCCTTCGTTCTTTTCCTTGGCGTCGATGTAGGCCTTGACCAGCTTCTCCATCTCCTTGCTGCTCTTCTTCTCCTCGACGCCCTTGACCATCGCGTCATAGGCCTTCTTCACTTCCTCGAAGGAGTCGCGCTGCGATTTCTGGATTTCGTTGTAGATGGGCCAGAAGACCTGGGCCTCGCTTTCGGTGAGGTCGATCTCCTCGGTCAGGAAGGCGACCTTCTCGGCCCGGACGCGTTCGCGCCAGCCGTTGTCGCCGCCCCGGCGGGGGCCCTGGGGACCCTGCGGGCCCTGGGCGAAAGCGCCTGCGGACAGGACCGCGAGGGCGCACAATACACTAATAACCTTCTTCATAACTGAGATAATTCAAGTGTTCGACAGAAATGCCGTCTGCGAGCAGGTAATTGACGATATCGTCGGCGGAGAGGCCTTCTTCCTCGGCTTCCTCCCCGTAGTCGTACAGGTCCATCATCGCGGCGCCGTCCGGATCGAGGGCGTCGGCGAGGTAGGAGACATAGGCCCAGGTGTCGTCCTCGGCGGAGACGGGGGCCGTCTTGCGGAGGATGGCATTGCCCAGCATCACGGCCACCAGGAAGCTGGCGGCGATGGCCGCGTACGGCGCCAGGCGGTGGACCGTGCTGACGCGGACGGGGCGTGCGGGAATCTCCGAGAGCCGCTGCTGCAGGTTCTCAAAGTAGCCTTCCGGCGTGGTTATGTCGTTTCTTTTGCTCATAGACACAGGTTTAGACACGGGCTTTTTCCGAAGGTTTAATCCGATCCGATGAAAATATCTTTGCCCAGCGCGGAACGGACTTTCTCCTGCGCGATGTGATAGGAGGCTTTGAGGGCGCCGACGGACGTGTCCAGCACTTCCGACATCTGCTCGTAGGGCATTTCGTCGTAGTACCGGAGGATGAACACCTGGCGCTGTTTTTCCGGGAGCTTCGCCACGGCCTTGGAAAGGGCGCGGTCCGCGGCGTCCCCGTCGAAGAAGGGGTCGCTGTCGATGCGCCGCTCCATTTCCGCGTCGATGGAGGTGAAGCGGAGGGCGGACCGGACCTTCTCGCGGCGGAGCCAGTTCAGGGTCTCGTTCGTGGCGATGCGGTACACCCAGGTAAAGAGCTGCGCTTCCCCCCGGAACGAGGGAAGCGCAGTCCATATCTTCAGGAAGATTTCCTGGACGAGGTCGTCGGCGTCTTCGTGGCTGTTCACGAACCGGCGGACGTGCCAGTAGACACGTTCGCTGTATTCCTTTACAATCTCATTGAAGAGCCGTTCGGCATTGTCCATTATTTCCGCGCGATGACCTTCTTGGCGGCTTCAGCGATGTGCTGGGCGTCCAGGCCATACTGTGCCATCAATGCAGAAGGCGTGCCACTCTGGCCGAACAGATCCTTGCCGTTGACGAATTCGACAGGGGCGGGGACGGTGCGGGCGAGCAGGCCGGCCACGGCTTCGCCGAGACCGCCGGCCATGTTGTGCTCCTCGGCCACGACGAGGGCCTTCGTCTTCGCGGCGGAAGTGAGGATGGCGTTCTCGTCCAGCGGCTTGACGGTGGCCATGTTGATGACCTCGGCGCTGACGCCTTCGGCCTCGAGGGCCTCGGCGGCCTGGAGGGCCTCCCACACGAGGTGGCCGCAGGCGATGATGGTCACGTCCTTGCCCTCATTGAGGACCTGGGCCTTGCCGATCACGAATTCCTCGTCCTCCGGGGTGAAGTTCGGGACGCTCGGACGGCCGAAGCGCAGGTACACGGGGCCGACGTACTTCGCGGCGGCGATGGTGGCGTTCTTGGTCTGGTTGAAGTCGCAGGGGTTGATCACGACCATCTCCGGGAGGGCGCGCATCAGGGCCATGTCCTCCATGGTCTGGTGCGTGGCGCCGTCCTCGCCGAGGGTGATGCCCGCGTGGGAGGAGGCGATCTTCACGTTGGCCTTGCCGTAGGAGACTTCCTGACGGACCTGGTCATAGACGCGGCCGGTCACGAACTCCGCGAAGGAGCCGATGAACGGGATCTTGCCGGTGATGGCGAGACCGGCGGCGGCGCCGACCATGTTGGCCTCGGCGATGCCGCACTGGATGAAACGCTCCGGGAACTCCGCGGCGAAGGCGTCCATCTTGAGGGAGCCCTTGAGGTCCGCGGTGAGGGCGACGACGCGGCTGTCCGCGCGGCCCGCTTCAAGAAGACCCACGCCGAATCCGCTGCGGGTGTCCTTCTTGCCTGTATCAAAATACTTTTTCATGATGTCAATGGAATTAAGATTTCTCGACTTCGCTCGAAATGACAATCAGAAGTCCCTGAGGGAGGTTTCACCTAACTGCTTGAGCGCGTCCTCGAGCTGCTCGGGCTTCGGGACGGAACCGTGCCACTTGTGGGTGCCGGCCATGAAATCCACGCCGTGGCCCATCTCGGTCTTGAAGAGGATCATCGTGGGCTTGCCGCTGCCCTTGGCGGCCTTGGCGAGCTCGAAGGCCTTGGCGATGGAATCGAAATCGTGGCCTTCGGCGACGATGGTGTTCCAGCCCCAGGCTTCCCACTTGGCGGAGAGGTCGCCTTCTCCGGATACCTCGGAGACGGGACCGTCGATCTGCTTGCCGTTCCAGTCGGTCATCGCGATGAGGTTGTCCAGCTTGTGGAACACGGCGAACATGCCGGCCTCCCAGATCTGGCCTTCCTCGGACTCGCCGTCACCGCACAGGCAGAAGACGAAGTTGTCGTCCTTGTCCAGCTTCTTGCCGAGGGCGAGGCCGCAGGCGGCGGACAGGCCCTGGCCCAGGGAACCGGAGGCCTGGAAGATGCCGGGGAGATTCTTGCGGATGGACGGATGGCCCTGCAGGCGGGCGCCGAACTGACGGAAGGTCGCGAGCTCCGACACCGGGAAGTAACCGGCGCGGGCGAGGACGGAGTAGTACACGGGCGTCATGTGGCCGGCGGAGAGGATGAACATGTCCTGTCCCTTGCCGTCACGGGTCCACGTGGCCGGATCCTGCTTCATCACATTGAAATACAGGGTTGTGAGGATGTCGGTCGATGACATCGATCCGCCCGGATGCCCGGACTTCGCGCTGCACACCATCCTCAGGATGTCCCGCCGCACCTGCGTCGAGATCTCTTGGAGTTGCTTGTTGTCGTACATATTTGAGGTAACCTAATAATTTCGCGATTATGCAAAGATAGCATTTATTTGTGTTTTTTACAAAAACAAACTCTATCTTTGCACCGCCCATGGAAATCGCCCTGCAAGGACATTACGGGTACCGGCGGCTGGCCGTATCCTCGATTCCGAGCATCCTGATGATGCTCGTGGGGAGCATATACAGTGTCGTGGACGGGCTGTTCGTGTCCAATTTCGTGGGGACGTCGGCCTTCGCCGCGCTGAACATCATCTGGCCGGCGGTGATGCTCGTGGGGTCGCTCGGACTGATGGTCGGAACGGGTGGATCGGCCCTGGTTTCCAAGACGATGGGCGAGGGTGACTATTATCGGGCGAGCCAGATCTTCACGATGCTCGTCAAGTTCACGATCCTGCTCTCGCTCGTGTTCATGGTCCCGCTCCTGGTGTTCATGGAGCCCCTTGCCCGGTTGCTGGGGGCGGAAGGGGAGACGGCCCGCCTGTGCGTGGTGTACGGAAGCATCTGCACCGTCGGCCTGCCCGCATTTATGCTCCAGATGTGCTTCCAGTCGTTCTACATGACGGCGGAGCGCCCGCAGCTCGGGACGGTGATGTCCATCATCTGCGCGGTCACGAACATGGCCCTGGACGCCCTGTTCATCGTCGTGTTCCACTGGGGGCTCGCCGGCGCCGCGGCCGCGTCGATGCTCGCCTGCTGCGTGGGCGGTTTCTTCCCGCTGTGGTACTTCTCCAGCCGGCATAACCGGAGCTCGCTCCGGATGATGCGCGCGAAGCTGGAGCGGGAGCCAATCCTGCAGGCCTCGAGCAACGGTCTTTCCGAATACGTGGGCAACATCTCCTGGAACGTCCTGGCGATCAGCTACAACCTCCAGCTCCTCAGGATGATGGGCGAGAACGGCGTCGCCGCCTACTCGGTCCTGCTCTACTACGGATACATCTTCGCCGCGGTCTTCTTCGGGTACAACATCGCGGTCACGCCGGTCATCGGCTACAATTACGGGGCGGGGAACAAGGTGGAATTGAAGAGCCTCCTGCGGCATTCGGTGATCCTTCTGCTGGTGCTGGGCGCGTTGATGACGCTGGTGTCGGAGCTCACGGCCGGCCCGGCAGCGCGGCTCTTTGTGGGCTATGACCCGGAGTTGACGGCCCTCACGAAACACGCCATCCGGCTGTATATGATCAGCTTCTTCATCGCGGGCATCAACCTCTTCGCCTCGGCCTGGTTCACCGGCCTCGGCAACGGCAAGGTGTCGGCCGTGCTTTCCTTTATCCGGAATCTGGTTTTCGAGCTCGGCTTCGTGTTCCTGCTCCCGGCCGTCCTGGGCCCCAACGGCATCTGGCTCGCCGTCGATGCCGCCGACTTCTGCTGCCTCCTCGTCGCCGTCACCCTCATCCTCGCCTACCGCAAGCGGTACGGGTATTGACGTCGCTCACAAAACAGAGCAGGCGTTTAGGACCGCGTCCTTGTATTTGCGGGAAATGGGAAGCTCTATGTCATTGACGTAGAGGAGGTCCCCATCAACCCGGGTGATTGCCTCCTTGTTGACGAGGAAGGACCGATGGATCCGGAGGAAATGGGGACTGAGGATGGCTTCCCACTGGGAGATGGGGGTCTTGTTCCGGAAACGGCGGTCGCCCGTCGCGATGACGCTGGTGATGTCGTCGTTGGATTCCACGTACAGGATTTCTTCCAGCGGGAGCGTCACCGGTTTCCGGTCCGATGTGAACGTGATGGGCGCCGGCCGGGTGGGACGCTTCCGGTCCAGCCACGATTCGAAGAAATAGCTGCCGGCCGCGAGCGCCGTCAGGATGATGGCGATGAAAACGGGATTCGTCAGGATGTGGGGAATGTCCGGCCATTCCAGGATCGGGCCCGGAAGGTTCCCCCGGAAAGTGAGGATCGTGAAATGAGCGATCAGGAACAGAAGCATTTCCCCGGCCAGGATTCCCAACGTGATGAAAACCGTGTCCTTGATGCCCTTCACTTTTGGAAAAAAGTATTTGGCCGCCAAGGCCCCGGGGAGGAACATCGACCCGATGAACAACGCTTCCAGGAAACTGTAACCGACGCTGGTGAGCACAATCGCCACCAGCAGGATGGAAACCACCCAGTAGGATATGACTAGAAAACGTTTCATCGGACGGATGCAAAAATAGCATAAAAAACGCATTTCCAGCGCAGTCCGGATGCGAAAAGGGGGATTCGACATTTCATCGTGGGGTTTCGGCTTGGGAAAAGGACCTCCGCCGCTTACCTTTGCAACAGAAAGTCAAACCCATTAAATCGAGAGTTCCATGTTCAAGATTTTCATGCAGGGAGGTGCCGGCTACATGACCATCCTCACTGTCCTTCTGGTCGCCATCTTCTTCGCCGCCTGGAAAGCCCCCCGCTGGATCAAGGAAATCGGGGAATTCGCCCTGGTGTTCGGGCTGATGACCCCCATGTTCCCGCTTTATCAGTTCTTCACCGCCCTGCAGGAGGTGGCGGCGGACAGAAATGATATAACCGGCCTGTTCGACCTGATCTCACCAGGCGTGCTCTTCGCCGGGAAAGTGATCATGATTCCGGTCATTTACGGGATGATGATCTATCTGGTTTCACTCGTCCTCCGGATTGTCAAGAAGCCCCGGCTGTAATGAAACGGTTTTTCTTCATCCTTTCAGTCGGACTGATGGCCGTCTCCTGCTGGAGCCATTCAGATCGGCTCAAGGTCGATATCGACAAGGCCCTGAAAAAGCAGGTCGATGTCCGGGAACTCTACGCGCAGGCCGCGGTCATCCCACTCCACTTTTCGGAAGGAATGACCTTGGGACAGGAAAGCCAGCCGGTGATGGAAGTTGCCGCGGATCGCTTTTTTCTGCTGGACAAAGAGAACAATACCATCCGTGTCTTCAACTGGGAAGGGGACTATCTGGCCACCATCGACCAGCCCGAGAAGATCATCGACATTTCTGCGTACAAGGACCAAGTTCTCGATGTCTTGACAGCGGGCGCCATCTCAGAATATGATATTCAAGACGGCTCTTTCCTGACTGCCTATCCCATCCGGAACAACGAGGTGATCCTGACGAGTTTAGCCAGGGTGGATGAGGATACCATCGACCTGAAGGGATCTTTGAACGGGAGGGCGTACGATTGCGGTTATCTCATCGGACAGAATAGATTCTACACCGTTGTGAACGACTTTTATCCAGCGGTGGATTACCAAAGCGGCCGTTATTTTCACAGCAACGATTCCACTTTCTGCTTCTGCGCCCACTCCGGCGATATCTTGTTTTACAGAGGCGATGATTTCATTTTCCCTTGGTATGAATGGGACTTCGGCAAGCGGGATCCTGTCTTTACGAATGTCCAGAAAACCACCGACCGGATATACCTCGCCTTTACGTTGGACGGGAAAGACTATATGCTCGTCTACAACCTCGATGACCGGAAATACAAGGTCGTGGAGTACGACACCTTCCCGCTCGGAGTCATCTATGCCGGCAGGAATTACTATTTCTCACCTGCCGACTGCGCGATTACCTGCTACACGCTATAATCTGGAATCTCCCAAACCCAAGGTAGCAAAAACGGCCAAAAAGGCACCGCAAAAGGGCGCCGGGGTGCGAAGTGCGATATCTGCAAGAAAATGCGTATCTTTGCAAGTTATGAAGAACATCCGCAACTTTTGCATCATCGCGCATATCGACCATGGGAAGAGCACCCTGGCGGACCGGCTGCTGGAGCTCACGCGCACGCTGAGCGACCGGGAGATGGAGAACCAGGTGCTGGACGACATGGACCTGGAGCGGGAGAAGGGCATCACGATCAAGAGCCACGCGATCCAGATGGAGTACACGCGGGGCGGGGAGACGTACAGGCTGAACCTGATCGACACTCCCGGCCACGTGGACTTCAGCTATGAGGTGTCGCGGTCCATCGCCTCGTGCGAGGGCGCGCTCCTGGTGGTGGACGCCTCCCAGGGCATCCAGGCGCAGACGATCTCCAACCTGTACCAGGCCATCGACCACGGGCTGGAGATCATCCCCGTGCTGAACAAGATCGACATGGATTCCGCGCAGCCGGAGCTGGTGACGGACCAGGTGTGCGACCTGCTGGGCTGCGACCCGGAGGACGTGTACCGGGTGTCGGCCCGCACGGGCGAAGGCGTGCCGGCGGTGCTGGACGCCATCGTGGACAAGGTTCCCGCGCCGAAGGGCGATCCCGACGCGCCGCTGCAGGCGCTCATCTTCGACTCGGTGTTCAATTCCTTCCGCGGCATCATCGCCTATTTCAAGGTGGTGAACGGCAGCATCCGGAAGGGCGACAAGGTGAAGTTCTTCAATACCGGCAAGGAATACGAGGCCGAGGAGATCGGCAATCTCAAGCTCAAGCTGAACCCCACGGGCGAGGTGCGCACCGGCGACGTGGGCTATATCATCTCCGGCATCAAGGCGGCCGTGGAAGTGAAGGTGGGCGACACCATCACGCACGTGGACACCCCTTGTTCCCAGGCGATTGCGGGGTTCGAGGAGGTGAAGCCGATGGTCTTCGCGGGCCTGTATCCGGTCGATGCTTCCAAGTTCGAGGAGCTCCGCGCCACGCTGGAGAAGTTCCAGCTGAACGACGCTTCCTTCGTGTACGAGCCCGAGAGCTCGCTGGCCCTGGGCTTCGGCTTCCGCTGCGGCTTCCTGGGTCTGCTGCACCTGGAGATCGTCCAGGAGCGGCTGTTCCGCGAGTTCAACATGGACGTGATCACCACCGTCCCGAACGTGTCCTACAAGGTCTATACGACCAAGGGCGAGGTCATCGACGTCCACAACCCCTCCGGCCTCCCGCCGCAGACGCTCATCGACCATATCGAGGAGCCCTACATCCGTGCCCAGATCATCTCCAAGTCCGATTTCTACGGGCCCATCATGAAGCTGTGCATGGACAAGCGCGGCACCCTCATCGGCCAGCACTACATCACCACCGACCGGGTGGAGCTGAACTACGACCTGCCGCTGTCCGAGGTGGTCTTCGACTTCTACGACAAGCTCAAGTCCATCTCCAAGGGCTACGCTTCCTTCGACTATCACGTGACGGACTTCCGGCCCGCCCGCCTGGTGAAGCTGGACATCCTGCTGAACGGCGACCCGGCCGACGCCCTCTCCACCCTCATCCACGAGGACCACGCGTACGATTTCGGGCGGAAGATTTGCCTCAAGCTCAAGGAACTCATCCCGCGCCAGCAGTTCGACATCGCCGTCCAGGCGGCCATCGGCGCGAAGATCATCGCCCGCGAGACGGTGCGCCAGGTCCGCAAGGACGTGACGGCGAAGTGCTACGGCGGCGACGTCACCCGTAAGCGCAAGCTCCTCGAGAAGCAGAAGGAAGGCAAGAAGCGGATGCGCCAGATCGGCACCGTGCAGGTGCCCCAGAGCGCGTTCATGGCGGTCCTGAAACTCGACTAGATGAAAACCGTTGCCGTCCTCATATACGCCGAGGCCCTCGAATCCACCGTCGCCGAATGCCGGCGGCAGATCGACCTGATCCCGTCCGACGAATATACTTTCGAACTCTTTGTCAATCCCGACCTGGACGAGGCCTGGCGCGCCGCCGGGAAGCGGGATTTCTACATCTGGCTCCACGGCCTGGTGACCCCGGTCGAGGGCGCCCTCTACAGCCTGCTGGACAACTCGTCCTTCCTCGGCGACCGGGCCCTCCTCGTGGGGACGGTCCAGGACGCGGAAGGCCGGATCGTCAGCGGCGGCTTCAGCCGGAACCGGCGCCTGATGCAGCCGGATCCGGTGATTCCCGTCGCCTGCCGGATGTTCGACGGCCTGTTCGCCCTCGTGCCGCAGGCGGTGTACCGACGCATCGGCGTCCTCGGCGGCCGCTACCGCGGCCAGCTCGCCGGCTTCGACTACTGCATGCGCGCCCGCAAGGCCGGCTACCCCAGCGTCATCGCGCCGGGGATCGCCTGCACCTGCCCGGTGCGTCCGGACCCGGACCGCACCCTGGCCTCGGACTTCGTCCTGGACTTCCGGACCAAGGGGCTGTTCTCTGCCATCTGGTACTTCCTGCGCTCCGCCTTCCGGCGGTTCGTAATCCATAACTTGTCTGTCTATGAATAAGTTCCGCGCGGCCGTCGCGTCCATGCGGCTCCGCACCCTGCCGCTCTCCACGGGCGGCGTCCTCCTGGGCATCCTCCTCGCCACGGCCGACTTCAAGGTCGATGTGTGGGTGGCCGTCCTGATCGTCCTCACGACCGTCTGCCTCCAGATCCTGTCCAACCTCTCGAACGAGCTCGGCGACGTCCTCCACGGCACCGACACGGCGGACCGGAAGGGCCCGCAGTACGGCCTGAACGGCGGCGTGCTCACGATCGGCGAGATGAAGGTCCTGATCGGCGTGTTCGTGGGCCTGTGCATCCTCTTCGGCACGATGATGACGCTCCAGTCTTTCGGTACCCTGCTGGAACTGACCCCGATCCTGGTCCTGCTGATGGGCGCCGGCGCCATCATGGGCGCGATGAAATACACCCTCGGCCGCAACCCTTACGGGTACCGCGGACTGGGTGACGTGTATGTCTTTCTATTCTTCGGACTGGTCGCCGTGATGGGCGGCTATTTCGTGGCGAGCCACACCCTCTTCTGGCGCCTGCTCCTGCCCGGCGCCGCCGTGGGCTGCTTCTCCGTGGGCGTGCTGAATGTCAATAACATCCGCGACATGGAAACCGACGCGCCCAACCGCGTCACCACCGCCATCCGCCTGGGCGAAAAGAAGGCGAAAATCTACCAGACCATCCTGATTGTCCTGGGCTGGATCCTGATGCTGGCTTATTGTCAACTGCGGATGTTCTCCTGGTGGCACTACCTCTTCGTGGTCACCCTGCCGCTGTACGTCCTGCACCTTCGCGGCGTCTGGCAACGCACTGGCAAAGCCCTCGACCCGATGCTGCCCCTCCTGGTGATCTCCACCTTCCTCCTCTGCCTCCTCGCCGGCCTCGGCTTCTGCGCGCACCTGTTCTAATTGATTTCCGGGCAACCTGTCCTGTCTCGTGAGCGAATAGGGTTACTTTAACTCACGAGATGAGCGACCGGACGCCGCTGCAGCCGAAAATATGTGCAAAACCTGGGTTTTCGCACATTTATTGGCCCAAACGGGCGAAATATGTGTAAAATGGCCTTTTTTACACAATTTTTTGCCAAAATCTCGGAAATATGTGCAAAACAGCCCGTTTTACACAGATTAGGGGGAGATTCCGGGTCATCCTTCGACAAGCTCAGGAACCGCCCGGAATGACGGAGGTCAAGCCTGGAAGGTTAGCCTTCCAGCCACTCGAGGAAGGCGTCGGCGCGGGCGCGGGAGACGGTGAGGTCGGTGGCGGCGGGGATGCCGGGGGCCAAGGTGAGGCGGAGGCGGCCGCCGAGGAGCTTGGAGGCGCTGTCGATGACGTTTTCCGCGATGATGGCGCCGCGGGAGATGCGGAAGAAGGCCTTCGGGTCCAGGCCGGCCTCGATGGCGTCCAGCGAATCGTCCAGCACGTAGTTCTTGCCGTCGCGGGTGACGATGAAGGTGCTCTTCGCTTCCGAATAGAAATAGGCGATGTCCCGCACGCTGACCGGGACGATGCGGTCGTTGAGCCGGATCAGGAACTTTTCGCGGGGACGGATGGCCTCCCTGACGGCGTCGAAGTCGATGCGGGGTCTGTCGGCGCCCAACCGCTTTTCCACGCGGGAGACGGCCCGCTTCAGCTCCTCCACGTCCACCGGCTTCAGCAGATAGTCCACCGAATTGACCTCGAAGGCCTTGACGGCGTAGTTGTCGTAGGCCGTGGTCATCACGACCTGGGCGTCTACGGACGTCTGCGCGAAAATGTCGAAGCAGGTGCCGTCGGCGAGTTCCACGTCCATGAAGATGACGTCGGGCCGGTTCCCGGCGAGCCAGTCGACGGTTTCCTTCACCGAGGCGGCGCGGCCGATGACTTCCACATCCGGGAAGTTCGCTTTCAGGAGGTTTTCGAGGGCGCGTTGGGCGCGGGGTTCGTCTTCGACGATCAGGGCTTTCATATGCGTTTGGGACAAGGGGCGTTACAAAAGGGGAATGCGGACCCGGAAGGTGTCCTCCGTCTGCTCGACGAGGATCTCCTTGCCGGAAAGGTCCATGTATTGTTTCCGCAGATAGGGGAGGCCGAGGCCCGTGGAAACGGGCGCCGAGGCCCGCGGGATGCGGTCGTTCTCTATCGTCAGGTACTCTCCGTCCGTATGGACGCTGATGCGCAGGGGCTTGTCGGCGGAGATGGCGTTGTGCTTGGTCACGTTCTCCAGCAGGAGCTGCAGGGTGCACGGGACGACCTTCCGGGAAAGGTCTTTATCGAGAATCATCTGGTACACGTTGAAGCCTTCCGGGAAGCGGACGCGGAGCAGGTCCGCATACATCGTCACGAAGGTAACTTCCTCGCCCAGGGTGACGAGTTTCTGGTTGTCGTGCTGCAGCATATAGCGGTAGATGCCGGCGAGCTTGTGGATGTAGAGGCTGGCCTCTTCCTTCTCCCCATCCTGCACGATGGCGTCCAGGATATTCAGCGAGTTGAACAGGAAATGCGGGTTCACCTGGTTCTTAAGGGCCATGTAGCGGTACTCGGCCAAGTGCCGGCGCTCGCGCTGGGTCCCCAGCTCGCGCCGGATGTTCACCGCATACTCGACCATATACGTAAGCCCGAACAGCGTCATTTCCACAAGCAGGGCCACGACGATGTTCCGCGTAAGGGCGGCCGGGTCCAGCGGGAAGGCCCAGTGGAAGGGGAGGCCGAACGAGTGCAGCAGGGCGCCCAGGACGGCGATCAGGCCGATGAACAGGGTCGTGCCGATGGTGGCGACATCCAGGCTGTAGTGCTTGTCGTGCCCGGTCCGGATGAAGAAGAGCGTGCCGACGAACATCGCCAGGACCACCAGGGAATTCCCGAGGAAGGACCGGAAGGCGCCGAAGATGTCCACGCCCTTGAACGGCGCACCCCGGAAGATGAACAGTTCGATGAACAGGCGGAGGGCGAATACCGCGATGACGGCGAACACCAGCCAGCCGATGTTCTCCTTCCACGATCCCCGGGTCCCGGTGGGCACGGACCAGGTGCGGGCGAACAGGTCCAGGGCCCAGCCGATGAGTTCGGTGGTGAGGATGGTGGCCAGGACGTTGTTGACCATTTCCGGGGAGAAATTGAAGAGCTCGGCGCCCACGTGCCCCAGCAGGTAGCCCAGGATGTTCACGAGGACGACGCACACGGCCGTGAACTCCACCGTGAGGTTCCGCCGCAGGCAGATGACCACGGTCATGAACATCGTCAGGGCGGTGAGCAGGAGGGAATCCGGCCAGCCGAGGAGGGCGCACACGACGACCACCGCGACGTGCAGCGCCGCGAATCCGTGGACGATCCAGCCGGTTCCGATCCGTTTCATAGCCGATGCGAAAATAGCGAAAATCCCCGGACTACGCAAACCGCCCCCTCCGTTCGTCCTGAAAAACGAGCCGCCCGTCCGCCAAAAACGGGGGTTGGTTTATTCCCGTAGGGAATTGCGGGAAAAACATTTTATTTTTGCCTTGCAAGAAACCGCAAATTAGTAACCATGGCAACTCAACGTGACTTGACATTCCGGCAGATGGTGGACCTGAGCTTCGGCTTCCTCGGGGTCCAGATCGCTTATGCCCTGCAGAGCGCGAACATCAGCCGCATCTTCGCCACCCTCGGCGCGGATCCCCACCAGCTTTCCTTCTTCTGGATCCTCCCCCCGCTGATGGGCATGATCGTCCAACCCCTCATCGGCAAGTATTCCGACCGCACCTGGTGCAAGATGGGCCGGCGCAAGCCGTACCTCATCGTCGGCGCCGTCATCGCCGTCCTGGTGATGCTGTTCCTGCCGAACGCGGGCTCCCTGCATTTCTCCACCCGGGTGTTCCTGGGCCTGAACATGGCGATGTGGTTCGGCCTGTTCTCCCTGATCTTCCTGGACACCTCCATCAACGTGGCGATGCAGCCCTTCAAGATGATGGTGGGTGACATGGTCAACGAGAAGCAGAAGACCACCGCCTACTCCATCCAGAGCTTCCTGTGCAACGCGGGCTCCCTCCTGGGCTACCTCTTCCCGATCTTCTTCACCTGGATCGGCATCGCGAACGAGGCGCCCGAAGGCGTCGTCCCTGACAGCGTCGTGTACTCCTTCTACGTGGGCGCCGCCATCCTCATCCTGTGCGTCCTCTATACTTTCCTGCGCGTGAAGGAGATGCCGCCGAAGGAGTACGCCGAGTTCCACGGCATCGACCTCCAGAACCAGGAGAAGAAGTCCGACAAGGGGCTGATGAAGCTCCTTGTGGAGGCCCCGAAGACCTTCTGGACCGTGGGCCTGGTGCAGTTCTTCTGCTGGGCCGCGTTCCTGTACATGTGGAACTACACGAACGGCGCCATCGCCGTGAACTGCTGGGGCGTGGACATGGCCGTGGAAGGCGCCGCCGCCTCGGCCGGCTTCCAGGCCGCCGGCAACTGGGTGGGCGTCCTGTTCGCCATCCAGGCCGTGGGCTCCATCCTGTGGGCCACGGTGCTGCCGCGCTTCAAGAACGTGAAGACCGGCTACGTGGTGAGCCTCCTGATCGGCGCCGTGGGCTTCGCCTCTGTGATGTTCCTGCATAACCAGTACGCGCTGTTCGTGAGCTACTTCCTCATCGGCTTCGCGTGGGCTGCGATGCTCGCCCTGCCGTTCACGCTGCTGACGAACGCCCTGGAAGGCAGCCCGTACATGGGCTCGTACCTGGGCCTGTTCAACTGCACCATCTGCCTGCCGCAGATTGTTGCGGCGGCCACGGGCGGACTGGTGCTGCGCCTGGTCGGCGACAGCCAGCCGGCGATGCTCCTGATGGCGGGCATCTACCTGGTGGTCGGCGCCGTGTGCGTGCGTTTCATCAAGAAATAGAACCAAATCCAATCAAAAACTAACTACACTCTAATGAAAAGGATTCTAACTGCCGTGTTTGTCTTGCTGGCCAGCCTGACAAGCACCACTGTGCTCGCCCAAGGCGGGTATCAGGTAAAAGGAGTCGTAGTCGACGCAGTGGGACCCGTGATCGGGGCCGCCGTCGTGCAGCAAGGCACGACGAACGGCACGTCCACGGGCATTGACGGCGACTTCGTGCTCAACGTTCCGAGCGGCGATGCCCTGATCGAGATCAGCTGCATCGGCTATGCGACCCAGGTCTTCAAGGCCTCGGAAGTGCCCGCGACGGTCACCCTCGCAGAGGACACCCATTTCCTGGACGAGGTCGTGGTCATCGGCTACGGCACCGTGAAGAAGAGCGACCTCACCGGTTCCGTCTCCACGGTCAAGGCCGATGAGATCAACAAGGGCGTCGTCACCTCCCCGACCGACCTCCTCCGCGGCAAGAGCGCGGGCGTCGTGGTCACCGCCGGTGACGGTATGCCGGGTTCCGGCGCGACCGTCCGCATCCGCGGCGGCTCCTCCATCAACGCCTCCAACACGCCGCTGTACGTGATCGACGGCCTGCCGGTGTCCAACGACGGCATCTCCGGCATGTCCGACCCGATGGCCTCCATCAACCCCGAGGACATCGAGAGCTTCACCGTCCTCAAGGATGCGTCCGCGACCGCCATCTACGGTTCCCGCGCTTCCAACGGCGTTATCGTGATCACCACCAAGAAGGGTTCCCGGACCGGTTCCAGCGCCCCGAAGGTCGCGGCTGACTTCACGACTTCCGTGAACACGATCGCCAAGTACAACAACCTGCTGGATGCCGACGGCCTCGTCAGCATCATCCGCGACTTCTACGGCGCGAATTCCGCCGCCGAACAGCACCTCGGCGTGGGCGGCAAGCTGTACAACACCGACTGGCAGAAGGAAATCTACCAGGTCGCGACCACGTTCGACGCGAACCTGAGCCTGACCGGCCGCCTGGGTTCCTTCCTGCCGTACCGTGTCTCCACCGGCGTCATCCGCCAGCAGGGCACCCTGAAGGGCTCCGAGATGGACCGGGTCACCCTCGGCCTGAACCTCTCCCCGTCCTTCTTCGACAACCACCTCACCGTCAATGTGAACGGCAAGGGCACCTACGCCCTGAACTGGTACGCCAACCAGGGCGCGATCGGCGCCGCCAACCACTACGACCCGACCAAGCCCGTGTACAACAACGTCCCGGGCAGCAACCTGAACGGCTACACCACCTGGTATGACGCGTCCGGCAACATCAACACGATGGCCACGATGAACCCGGTGGCCCTCCTCGATTCCCGGAAGGACATGGCCGGCGCGTTCCGCTTCATCGGCAACACGCAGTTCGACTACAAGATCCACGGTTTCGAAGACCTGCGCCTGAACCTCAACCTCGGTATCGACTGGGCCAAGTCCGAAGGCGAGACCCTGAACAAGCAGGGGACGGAAGCTTCCTACCACAACACCACGGAAGGCGGCCTGGGCAGCCATACCGACTATGACTACCTCCGCCGGAACACCACCCTCGAGTTCTACGCCGACTACAACCACACCTTCGCCGAGAAGCATTTCGTGGACCTGATGGCCGGTTATTCCTGGCAGCACTTCTGGAGCAACAACCACAACTACACCTACCGTCTCGGCGACAAGGTCGAACTCTCGAACACCGAGGGCAAGGGCGAGCTCTACCTGCTGTCCTTCTTCGGCCGCGCCAACTACAGCTTCGCCGACCGCTATCTGATCACCGCCACGGTCCGCGCCGACGGTACTTCCCGCTTCCAGAACAACAAGTGGGGTATCTTCCCGTCCGTGGCCCTCGGCTGGAACATCAAGAACGAGCCCTTCATGACGAACGTGGAGCCCGTCTCCACCCTCAAGCTCCGTCTCTCCTGGGGTGAGACCGGCCAGCAGGAAGTGGGCGGCTACTACGAGACCTTCGCCCAGTTCCTGTCCATCAACACGCCGGGTTCCTACTACTTCGTGAACGGCGGCAACTACACCGCCCCGGTCGTGGCCCTCGGCTACAGCGCCAACCTGAAGTGGGAGACCACCACCACCTACAACGCGGGTATGGACTTCGGCTTCTGGCACGACCGCCTCACCACGTCCGTGGACGTGTACAAGCGCGACACCCGCGACATCCTCAACTACATCCCGGTGCCGGGCCTTTCCAACCTGACGAACTACCTGAACACCAACATCGGCTCGATGACCAACAAGGGTGTCGAGGTGGACGTCAACGCCGTCCTGGCCGAGACCCGCGACCTGAGCTGGACCTTCGGCGTGAACGGCGCCTATAACAAGAACACCGTCACCAAGCTGACGGCTTCCGACGAGAACGCGACCGGCATCGAGACCGGCGGCATCTCCGGCGGTACCGGCAACAACGTGCAGATGATCCAGATCGGCTATCCGATGCGCACCTTCAACCTCTACCAGCAGGTGTACGACCAGCAGGGCAACCCGATCAACGGTGTCTATGTGGACCGCAACAACGACGGCCAGATCACCGCGGACGACCGCTACCTCGGCCATCACGCCGACGCCGACTGGACCTTCGGCTTCAACACGGCCCTGAACTGGAAGAACTGGACGGCGGCCCTCTCCGGCCACGCCTCCCTCGGCAACTGGGTGTACAACAACGTCGCCTCCGACACCGAGATGCTCGCCGACCTGTGGACGAACCAGTTCGTCTCCAACCGCGTCGCCACCGCCCCGAAGTCGATGTTCTCCCAGGCCCAGTACCTGAGCGACTACTACCTCCAGGACGGCAGCTTCTTCAAGCTGGACAACTTCACCCTGGGCTATACGTTCCCGAAACTCTTCGAAGTCTCGCAGGACCGCCCCTTCTCCCTGAATGTCTTCGGTACGGTACAGAACATCTGCACCTTCACCCGCTACACGGGCATCGACCCGGAAATCTACGGCGGTATCGACGGCACGGTCTATCCCCGTCCGAGAATCTTCATCCTCGGTGTGAAAGCTAACTTCTAAAAGGGAAAAGCAATGAAAAAGATTCAATATATCCTCGGTGTCGTCGCGCTGGCCGTTTCCGTCTCGTCCTGTGTGTGGGACCTGAACGTCACCCCGATCGACCCGAACGCCAATACGGTGGACAAAGTGCTGACGGACAAGGCTTCCCTGGACCGTTACATCTCCGGCGTCTACCTCGGTTTCGCCACCTCCGGCTACTACGGCCCGAACGGCGGCGCTTCCATCTCCGGCCTGGACGGCGGCGCCTCCCAGTACATCCGCGGCCTGTACCACCTGCAGGAGCTCACCACCGATGAGAGCGTCTGCGGCTGGAACGACCAGACCATCAAGAACTTCCACTATATGAACTGGACCACGGACGACACCTTCATCTATGCGTTCTATTCCCGCATCCTGATGCAGGTCTCCTCCGCCAACGAGTTCATCCGCGAGGTGAAGAAGGTGGACTTCGACGCCGCGCTCCAGAAGCGTTACATCGACGAGGCCCGCGCCATGCGCGCCATCGCCTACTACCACGCCATCGACTGCTTCGGCAACGTCCCGTTCGCCACGGACGAGGACATCGTGGGCGTGAATCCCCAGCAGATCTCCCGCGCCGACCTGTTCGCCTGGCTCGAGGGTGAGCTCAAGGACATCCTCGCGAACGGCGCCCTTCCCGAGCGCTCCGCCGTCGAGGCCGGCCACATCGGCATGGGCGCCGTGAAGTTCCTCCTCGCGAAGCTTTACCTGAACGCGAAGGTCTACACCGGCACCGACCGGTTCGCCGACTGCGCCAACGTCCTGAAGGACCTGATGGACGACGGCTACAGCCTGCACACCAGGCCGAACGGCAGCACGTTCAGCGCCTACCAGGACCTCTTCTGCGCCGACAACGACCGCTGCACCGACGAGATCATCTTCTCCGTGGAGCAGGACGGCCTCTACACCCAGAGCTACGGCGTCACCAACTACATCATCTTCGCCTCGACGGGCGGTGAGATGGATCCGTTCGCCATGGGCATCTCCTCCGGCTGGGGCGGCCTCCGCACCACGCCCGAGTTCTACCACAAGTTCTCCGCGAACGACGCCCGCAACCTGTTCTACACCGCCACCCAGCAGGAAGACATCGACGACATCGGCGAGTTCTCCCACGGTATCGCCTTCATGAAGTTCCGCAACGTGAACAGCGTCGACGGCGAAGTGCCGAACAAGGCCTACAACGAGGATGACGCCAAGTGGACGGGCCCGAGCTTCGTGAACACCGACTTCCCGATGATGCGCTATGCCGACGTCCTCCTGATGGCGGCCGAGTGCCAGGCCCGCGGGGCGGCCGTTCCCGGCGCCATCGACGGCTTCAACGCCGTCCGCGCCCGCGCCGGCCTCAACGCGATTGCGAACCCGAGCCTCCAGGACATCCTGGACGAGCGCGGCCGCGAACTCTACCAGGAGTGCTGGCGCCGCAGCGACCTCATCCGCTTCGGCCAGTTCACTTCCGGTTACAACTGGCAGTGGAAGGGCGAAGTCAAGGACGGCCGTGACGTGGATTCCTACCGCGAGCTCTTCCCGATTCCGGACAGCGACCGGCTGGCCAACTCCAACCTCGCCCAGAACCCCGGCTATTAACAGATGAACACCATGAAGAAAAGAATCGTTTCCATATTGGCCGCAGGTCTGGTAGCCTTGGGCTTCGTGTCCTGCGTGCGCGAGCAGATGACCGTCTTCGATGCGACGAAAGCCACCGCTCCGGTGCTGAATTCGTATGACGTCACCGAAGAAGGGGTGTCCGCTTCCTATACTCCCGGCGTATTCAACCAGAGCTTCAACCAGAAGATGCCGGTGAACCACTCTCTCGTGATCGTCTCCGCGGGCGGCAACGCCGTCACGAAGACCGTCACCGCTTCCGTCAAGGACGGCCAGGCCACCGCCACCGTCGCGAACCTGAGCAAGGCCTTGATCACCCTCGGCTACAACGAGGGCGACTCCGTCGACTTCGAGATGGTGGTCCGCGCCTCCATGCAGGAAGTCTCCAAGGACAACGGCCGCAACGGCTATGTCGATTCCGAAGGCCGGATCCAGGTCCGCGGCTTCATCGTCACCATCCCGGTGCCGCAGGGCAATCCTTGGAAGGAATTCACCCAGCCCAGCACCTGGGGTATGATCGGCTCCATCGCCAGCACCGGCAACAACTGGAACGCCGACGGCCCGATGTACATGACCGAGGACGGCAACAAGCACGTCGCGATGAAGGTCCTGCTCACCCCGAACGACCAGTTCAAGGTTCGCAAGGACGGCAGCTGGGACACCAACTTCGGCGCCCCGGGTGACACTGAGCCGTACGTGATGGAGGTCGGCACCGCGATTGAGGCCACTCCGGGCGGCAAGAACCTCGGCGTGCCCGAGGAAGGCTACTATGACCTCCTCCTCGACACCGAGGCCGGCACCCTGACCCTCTTCAACGCCTTTGAGACCTATCCGGGCTTCGACGAGATCAGCACCTGGTCCGTCATCGGCAACATCCCGAGCGTGCCGATGGAGTGGAACAAGGACATCCAGATGACCACCGACGGTGAATGGCATGTCGCCGAGGGCGTGGTCCTCACGACGGCCGACCAGTTCAAGTTCCGCAAGGACGTCAGCTGGGACACCAACATCGGCGCAACGGGCGACACCGAGCCCTTCGTCGTCGAGCTGGACACCGAGTATGACGGCGCCGCCGGCGGCAAGAACATCGCGGTTCCGGCCGACGGTACCTATGACCTCCTCGTGAATCCGGACGCCAATGTCTACAAGGTCGTCGAGTCCCTCGGCGGCAAGAGCCCGCTCGTGGGCGGCGACACGCCCGAACCCGGCAAGCCGGCCGTCTGGTCGCTCATCGGCACCATCGGCGGTTCCAATTGGGATGCCGACACCGACATGGCGAACACCACCGGCGACATCTGGGTCGCCCGCCTGGTCACCCTGACCGCGAACGACGAGTTCAAGATCCGCGCGGACCACAGCTGGGACGAGAACTACGGCGGTCCCGAGGCCAACGACCACAGCACTATCGATCCGGAGAACCCGTACGACGTGTACAAGCCCGAACTGGGCGTCGCGTTCGCCGCGGGCGACAAGAACATCCATGTGGGTGTGGCCGGCACGTATGACGTCACCTTCGACTATGCGAACAAGACCGTCAAGATCGACTCCCACGTGGCCGCCTACTCGCTTATCGGCGAGATCAACGGCACCAGCTGGGACAATGATATCGTGATGACCGAGAAGGATGGCGTGTGGACGAGCCCGGTGGTCGAGATCGCCGGCAAGTTCAAGATCCGCTTCGACTTCTCCTGGGCCGATGCCAACGTCTATGGCGCAGCCGAGGGCTTCACGCCCACGGTGGGCGAGCCGTTCACGGCCGTCCAGCCCGGCAGCGACATCGCCGTTCCCGAGGCCGGCCAGTACAAGGTCCAATTCACCCCGGCGACCAAGGAAGTCGTGATTTCCGCCGTGGCCTATCCCGAGCATCTGTACATGATCGGTGAGGAGTTCGGCGGCTGGAACTGGAATTCCGATGGTGTCGTGGAGATGACCCCGGTCGTGTATCAGCCCGACTGGGGCGCCGGCTGCAACAATTCGGAGGGCCAGTTCTGGCTGGACGGTCCGCTACTTCAGCGCCGGCAAGGGCTTCAAGTTCTGCTCGGTGCGCGACTGGAAGGGCGACTTCTATGGCCTGACCACCAATGACGGCTACGAAGTGTCTGACAACAACTGCGTTGTGGCCGAGGATGGTTTCTACCTCGTGCATATCGACCTCAAGAACGAGAAGGTCCATGTGGAGCCTGCCCGTGTCTACGGCATCGGCGCCTGCTTCGGCGGCTGGGATGAGGCTATGGAGGGCGCGCTCTTCAAGGCGGAAGGCAAGACGCTGAAAGCGACTCTCGCGGCCGCCGGTGAACTCCGTATGTACGTGGCCTCCGCCATCTCCACCTCCGATTGGTGGACCCGTGAATTCATCATCCTGGACGGCAAGATCGACTACCGCGGCGACGATGAAGGCCAGGGCGACCAGGCTCGCGTGAGCGTGCTCGCCGGCCAGACGGTCACTCTCGACTTCAACGCCGGCACCGGCACCATCGCCGGTGAAGGCGAGGCCCCGACGCTCCCGGAGACGATGTACATCATCGGCGACGGTATCGGCGGCTGGGACTGGGGTGCCGACTACATCGTGG
>ONDF01000077.1 GCA_900316525.1 uncultured Bacteroidales bacterium | reverse complement strand
CCCCTACGATGATCTATCCCGTGGGCATCGACGAGCACATCGTCCAGCACGAACTGTTCTGCCCCCTGCTGCCCATCGTCCCGTTCAAAGACGCGGAAGCGGAAGCGCTGATGGAAACCATCGCGGGCCGCGAGCATCCGCTGGCGATGTACCTGTTCACCCAGGACATGCGTTGGGCGAACCGCGTCATGCAGACGCAGCAGTTCGGCGGCGGCTGCATCAACGAGGTGTGCATCCACATGATGGTGAAGGGCGTCCCGTTCAACGGCACCGGCCACTCAGGTATGGGCGCCTACCACGGCGAATGGGGCTTCCGGGAATTCACCCATCCCCAGACCGTCCTGAAAGGCCGCACCCGCTTCAACCTGCCGTTAAGGGAACACCCCTACAGCGGGAAAGCGGGCGAGACAAAGATGAAGCTCTTGAAGCTTTTCGAGCGGTAAGGCTTTTCCGACAGCTTACCTGTTCACTTCCGGGAAGAGCGTTAGACGCAGAGTCGTGCTGCCGTAAGGGACCAGGTCGATGTATTCGACGGGGCCTTCCGCCTCGACCGTTTCGGGCAAGGCGGGGGTGTACCGGTTCTCCTGCAGCGTCCAACCCTTCACGCCGACGACCGGGACACGGATTTTCAGCGGAACGGACTCCGGGTCGAACGGGAAGCCTTTCGCGCCCGTCGACTGGACGCGGAGGCCGTTCAGCCGGTTCCGGACCAGCGCGTAGTTCCATCGGCCCGCCGGCGTCATACTCCAGCTCTTGAATTCCGGATTGGCCGACACTTTTCCGGCCAGGTTCTCATACACCTTCGTATCCTCCTCGACCTTCGCCGGAACGGGGAAGGCATACAGGATGGGACCGCGCTGGACGGCCGTTCCCGTGCCGGGATTGTCGACTATCTCGATGTCCATCGGCAGGTCGACCGTCAGGACCTCGCCGGTCTTCCAGGTCTTGCCGACCGTCTTGAACCCGGGCTCGGCGGCCTTGCACCAGGCCGGAATCCGGTAGGTGAAGTCCATCGAGACGGGCTGGTCCGTCTCCTTGCCATCCCGGAGGAAGGTGAAGCGGAAGCGCACCTGCTCCTCGAAAGGATAGCCGGTCTCTTCCTGGATCCGCACCCCAATCCCCTCGCCTAGGTCATACTCCACGGAGGAAGGGCCGTAAAGGGCGGCCACAGGGTGCCCCTTCTTGTCCTTCAGCCACATCCGGGCCACGTAGTTCGGCAGGAAACGATGCAGGTTGCCGATGCAGCACTCCGTCTCGTGGATGGGCCGGTAGGCCATCCAGGTCAGGCCGTGCTTGAAGCCGTTGTGGTTGGAATTGCCGGTGGCGATGACCTGGTTCGGGCAGGAGAAATACTGCATCGACTTGAAGTCCTTGGTGATCGACCCCAGGCCGCCGTTGAAGATGCCTTTCTCGATCCGGTCCGCCCACTGTCCGTCCCCGGTGGTCATCAGGTAGTAGCCCAAGGTCCAGGTATAGTCGGACACGTCGCACGTTTCGTGGCTGGCAAGCGGATCGTTCCCAGCCAGGGCCTCGGAGGAGGAATTGATGCCATCCACCAACAGATTCGGGCCTTCCATCTTCCGCATCGCGTGCAGGGCGGCATCCAGATACTTCTGCTCTCCGGTATAGGAATAGAGGAGCATCGGGATCTTGAGGAGTTCGTTCATCGTCACCCCGTGCATATGGAATTCACTGTCATCCAGGGCATTGGCCTGGGTGAGTTCGGAGGCGCCCTCCTCCCAGGCTGCGACGGCGCGGTCCAGGAGCCGGCGGTCGCCGGTCAGCGAATAGGTCCACAGCATCCCCTCCACGTTCACCACGAACCGGTTCATCGCCAGTTCCGGGACGGAATAGGAAAGATAGTTCTTCTCCAGGGCAGCCGGAATCCGCGGGTCGCCGGTGGCCTCATAGTAGGCCTTCACCGCCCGGAAGAAAACGGCCCACGGCCAGGCCATCGAGCCCGTTTCCGGGCCGAGGCGGCCTTCGGGCCGGTCGGTGGCGGCGATGCGGTTCTCGCGTTCCAGCCGCGCCTGCATCTGCGCGGCCCGGGCCCGGGCCCGCGGGTCGGCCGAAACCTCCGCATTGAAGTTCCGCCGCGGCCGCCCGGCATCCCGGGCCGCCAGCTCCTCCGGTGTCAGACCGGCCTTTCCAGCAGGAAGCCCAGGCGGGTGAGGCCGTCCAGGTAGTAGGCGGTCTGCTCGAACCGCCACCAGTCCGCGCCGCGGGATTCGGAGTCCCGCTCCAGCGTGCCCGCCCATAGGACGGAATTGTAGGGATAGGACATCGCCTCGGGATGGCCGGTCAATCCGTCGCGCTGGCGCTGCAGGATTTCCTTCAGCCAGCCTTCGGGCTGGATCCGGTCGATCAGGCCTTCGGAGAAAACGGCATACGGCGCAGCCGGCACCTCAGCGGAACGCAGTTCCAGCACGTACACGCCGCGAGGCGCCACCCGGACGGTGGAGGTCAAATCGACCGTCTCGCCGGTCACCACGTCGACACCAAAGGTATGGGCGCCGACCACATCGGCGAAACGGGCCATGTCGACCTGGCTTTCCGCGTCGGAGCCGTTGAGGATCACGAGGACGGTGTCGTCGCCGGCGATGCGGGCGTAGACGTAGCACTTGGTCTGGTTATCCGGCGTATAGTGGACTAGACGGCCTTCGGTGGCCGCTTTCGAAGTCC
>ONDF01000037.1 GCA_900316525.1 uncultured Bacteroidales bacterium | reverse complement strand
CGGGGTGCACCTCCCTTCACCAATCATCAAGAAAAGCAGCTATCGTAATAAAGCGACAGTTGCTTATTAAACTAAACCCGATAGCTTGAATTACTTCAGGGGCTACCGGGAATCAACAATGCAAATATACACTTGTTTTATGAATTAACAAATAGCACTAACTCGAGGGATATGGAGAAGGAGATACCCAAAGGAAACACACGGGAAGACATTAAAACCCGAAAACAAATCATCAGCGACTTTTACGCGGCTTGGTGTGCGAATCATCCAGAGAAAAGAATCTGGAACAAATCATTGCGTGCATTTATCTACGTAAAATACCAGTCCATCAATGAGACGAGAGGACAAGCATCTATCTCTTACGAGTCAACAAAAGCGTTGATGGATTTGACTGAGATTCTTAAAAATGCCATTGTTTCTAAGAGAAAACCCACCAAGAAAAATGACAAGAACCAAAAGGCATTTGATCATATGTGTTTTCTGTATCACCGAGGAATCCGACTTATCGTCGGGCATCAGAAAAGCACTGACGAATATGTCCAATACTGCATAACAAAAAATAAAGCCAGCCTGGGACGCTGACTTTAGGGCTCGAATCAAGTTACCTTGAGAGGGTTGTCATCCCTTCTACCCGAATTCCCTGCGACGATTCCAATGCAAAGGTAATGCTTTTTCGTTAATTGACAAACTATTCGCATCACAGATTTCCGAAAAATCATTATCTTGCATCAGAATCAGGACAGTATCTATAACGAACTAAAAACCAATCAGTAAAATGGCAAAAGTCTATACAATCAACTGCCCGAAATGCGGCTGTCAGTTCGAGGTCATGAAGGGCATCCTCGTGAGTGAATCCAACCTGGACCCCATCCCGGAAGAAAGGCAGGAAGAAACGCCCTTCACCTGCCCGATTTGCGGGCTGGAAATGTCCACGCAAGATCCCGATTTCAATGACCATGTAGAAATGGTCATGATGGTGGACTAGCTCTGAAGCGTCGAATGTAACGCCTTGACAAGCCTTAATATTCAGAAACTTACATTCGACGTGCAAAACAGATTGTTCCATACGGAGTCCGCGCCTGCATTTCGGAGAGGATATCGGCAAACTCCTGCGGCAGCAGGGTCCGGACGCGGTCAGCCATCTCCTTCGGGATTTCCCTGTAGAAGGCCTCGGCGATGCCGCCGGTGATGCAGGCCAGCGTGTCGGAGTCCCCGCCCAGGGAGACGGCCTTGCGGATGGCGTCCTCGAAATCCGTCGAATCCAGGAAGGCGATCATCGCCTGCGGGACCGTGCCCTGGCAGCTGTCCTCCCAATCATAGATGGGATGCCAGTATTCCCAGGTCTTGTGCAGGTCGTAGCCGTAAGCCTTTTCGATATAGTCCCGGATCTCGTCCTTGGTTTTCCCGTTCCTGGCCAGGAAGATGGCCGCGGCGGTCGCCTGTGCGCCCTTGATACCCTCCGGATGATTGTGCGTGATGGCCGCCGAAATCGCGGCCACCCGCTCCGTTTCCTCCAGGGTGCCGAAGAACCAGCCCACGGCGCTAGCCCGCATGGCGGAGCCGTTGCCCCAGGAGCCATAGGGATGACGCCCGGTCGCGGACTCGTAGGGCGAAGCCCCATACTGGTCGTCGAACGGATACAGGCCTTCTGGATGGAACAGCCAGCAATAGAAGCCGGTCCCATATCCGCCCATCGGGCAAGGACATTGTTCGGCGAATTCCACCATCGTGTCTTCCAGTTTCTGGTACGTGTGCTCCGAATCCGCGAGCAGCCACCGGGCGACAGCCATCGTCATGACGCTGTCGTCCGTGTAGCCGCTCTCGGCGTTGAAGAGCGTGAAGTCGTAGTCTTTCGTGTTGTGGAACTCGTAGACGGATCCTACGGTGTCCCCGATGATCGCTCCCAGCATAATCGCAAAGTTAATATTATTTCTTTTCCGGACGGTTCGGATCCTCCTTGTAGTACCGTGACGCCCGCTCCTTCTGGGCACGGATCCGGTCTTGGAGACAGGCGCCGGGGCAATTCAGGCTGTAAAGATTCTCTTCCTCAGCCCAGCGTTCGCGGGCGCGGCGCTCCTTCTTGAAGGTCTCGAGGGTTTCCTCCGCCGTCTTCTCGAACTTCACCACGTTCGTGATGGACAGGTCGATGGAGACCGCATGGACATCATGGTCCGTGCCCATGTACGCGAAAGTCCAGCCCCGGTCCTTCAGATGCTCGACCAGCGCCTTGACCGACGCCAGGTCGTATTCGCGGGAGTCGTTCTCATAGCCGTCGGTGATGACGGTCACGAGGACCGAGTGGTTCTCGTCCCCCTTCAGTTCCCGCTCGAGCTTGGTGAGGGTTCTGCCCATCGCGTCGTAGAGCGGCGTCGCGGAGCCGGGCACGTACGTCTCGGTCGTGAGATGTTCGGCCTTCGACGGGTCCGCGTTCCAGTAGACCTCGTCGATGGACGCGCTGTCGAACAGGACCAGCGTGATGAACTGTTCCTGCGTCTCCGCATATTTCGTCTGGGCGGCCTTCACGCCCCCGAGCACTTCGTTGAAGCCCATGATGGCCGGCTTCCGGATGTCCCACATGGACCCGCTGCGATCCATGATGATCACGTTGTACACCTTCGTCTTTTCAATCTTCTTTTCCATGTCTTTGCTTGTTTAAGGGTTAAACGTTTGTGTCATTTCGACGCAAATATACGGGGAGTTTTCCGAATTTTCAAATTTTTTATGTCATTTAGACACATTTTATTGATTTTTCCCCGAAAAAGGCCTACTTTTGCCCCTGAAATGGGAAAAAACTACACATACGTCCCCGGGGCCGCGTTCCCCTACCAGTACAAGTACGAGCACATGGCCGTCACCACCGACTGCGCCATCTTCACCTACGAAGACTGGAAACTGAAGGTCCTCCTCGTCCGCCGCGGCGGCGAGCCCTACAAAGGGCAATGGGCCTTCCCGGGCGGGTTCCTGAAGATGGACGAGACCGCCGAAGAGGGAGCCCGCCGCGAACTCCGGGAGGAGACGGGGCTGGTGCCGTCGGCCATCGGCCAGCTCGGCGTCTTTTCCGACGTGGACCGCGACCCGCGCGAGCGCGTGATCACGATCGCCTGGTACGCCCTCGTGAAACCCTCCGAGGTCGTGGGCGGTGACGATGCGGACGAGGCCGCCTGGTTTCCCGTCGACGCCCTCCCTCCCCTCGCCTTCGACCACCGGAAGATCTTCGAAGCGGCGATGGAACAGCTCCGGCGCGACATCCACTTCCAGCCCGTCGGCTTCGACCTCCTGGACGACGAATTCACCATTCCGGACCTCCAGCGCCTGTACGAGGCCATCCTCGGCGTGAAGTTCGACCGCCGGAACTTCCAGCGGAAGCTCCTCGCCGCGGGAATCCTGGAGGAGGCCTCCCCCGCCGAAGAATACGACGCCCTGCCGGAATCCCTGTTTCAGAAAAGCTCCGTCCTCCCGGGGATTATTTCGGAGGCCCTGCCGGTTGCGGCCGATTACGGGGAGCCCCGCGCCCGAAAGGGCCGCCAGGGGCGTCCCGGGCTGCTTTTCCGCCTCAACCGGAAGAAGTACGCGGCGATGAAGGAAGACGGCGGGAAACTCGAATTTTAGAAACGAACTTATGGAACTGATTGAAGCGATCAAGGCACGGCACTCCGTGCGGAAATATTTGGACAGGCCCATCGAAAAGGCGAAAGCCGCCCAGCTGCGGGAGGCCATCGACCGGGTCAATGAAACGAGTGGCCTGAATGTCCAGCTGGTCCTGAACGAGCCGAAGGCCTTCTCCTCCGGTCTGTGGAAGTACGGCCAGTTCTCCGGCGTGCAGAACTATCTGGTGATGGCCGGCCCGAAGGGCAAGGAAGCCGAGGAAAAGATCGGCTATTACGGCGAGGAGCTGGTCCTGCTGGCCCAGACCATCGGCCTGAACACCTGCTGGGTGGGACTCACCTATAAGAAAATCCCCGGCACCTTCACGCTCCGGGACGGAGACATCGTCCATTGCGTGATCTCCCTGGGCTACGGCACCATGCCCGGCGTCCAGCACCCCCAGAAGCCCGCGGAGAACTTCTACGAATCCTCCGAAGGCCTCCCGCCCGTGTGGTTCCGCAACGGGCTCGAGGCCGCCCTCCTGGCCCCCACGGCCGTCAATCAGCAGAAATTCAAGTTCATCCTCCACCCCGGAAACGTCGTGGAAGCCAAGGCCCTCTTCTCGATGGCCGGCTACACCGCCATCGACCTCGGCATCGTCAAGCTCCACTTCGAGCTCGGCGCCGGCAGGGAGAATTTCACCTGGGCCTGAGCGACAGGATTACAATGACTTCAGGGGGACGCGGTAGAGCACCGCGTCCTCTTTATTGATGGACAGCGAGATCCAGAGGGTGTCACCGAGGACGACGGCCTTGGGGTAATTGTAGCCGAGCGTCTTGTAGCGGCCCTCGTTGCGCCGGGGCGGAAGGTCGGCGGGGCCGGCGAGGAGGAAGGCCTTGTCGAAACTGTAGCCGTCTGTCGATAGCGCCAGCGCGAGCGCGCGCCGCGACTTGTTCCCGGTCGGGTTACCGACCCAGAAGGCGCGCCCGTCCGGGAGCGTGCCGGCGCACTGCTTCGAGCGGGAGTCGGGAATGTTCGTCCGCATCGGCGGAGTCCAGGACGCACCCTGGTCCTCCGAAACGGCGGCGAGTTTCACGAACGACGAAGCCTGGTCGCGGAAGAGCATCACGAGTTTTCCGTCGATGGCGACGTACAGGCTGGGCTCCAGCGGGCTCCCCTCCCCGGCCGGGAAGGCGGCCTCCGTCCAGCCCGTCAGGGCGGCCGGGTCGTCCGTGCACACGGGGTTCACCCGGAGCCCCGGGCGGAAGTGCGCCGCCCCGACGGTCCGGCCGCCCGGCAGCCGCAGGGGGTCCTGTTCCAGGATCCCCTGCATCGGCCTGCCATCGGCCATCCGGAGCGGCTGCGGCGTGCTCCACGCCCCGCCGTCCCGTGTCGATTTATACCACGCGCTCCCACCCTTCGACCGGTCCGGCGCGCAGATGTAATTCAGGACGGCGGTGAGGGTTTCCCCGCGCCGGAGCCAACCTCCGGGCGTCACGAAAGTGCTGTCGGTGGGCACGGCCAGGTCCATGGGCCCAGACCAGCATACCCCATCGGAACTGGTCGCATAAACCACCCGCGTGTCCGGCGTATCCTCGTCCTTCGCGGAACTCTGCCACATACAGTAATACTTTCCATCGAAAGCGGTCAGGAGAACATTGTTCACGTATCCCGGGCTTTCGTGGACCACAATCTGTTCGCATCCCGACAGCCTCGCCAGCCCGAGCGTCACCGTATCCGTCAGGTCAAAAAGCCCCTCCGGAACTCCGGGAAAGCGCTCTCCCCGGCTCGCACACGCCTGGAGAAGCACCGCCAGGCATGCTATTCCCACCAAGTGCTTACCCATCTTCAGAACGGCAAACCCAGGGTTCCGTCGACGATATTCAGGCCCAGGGCGAGGGCTTCCTCATCGGACAGCTCCCGGAAGCGGGGAATCCGCTTGCCGTCGCGTTCGACCTCGCCGAAGAACATCTCCTTCGGCCTCACCCACATCTGCCCTTCCCCGTACATGGCCTGATACACGACCATCTCCGCCAAGGTCTCGCTGTCCTTGGCGATTCCCACGAGCCGGTACACATTCCCCTTGAAATGACAATAATACTTTTCCATCGACCCAAAGTTACGCATTCTTCCGGGAATTATCCGTACATTTGTCAATTGAACAGTAATCCATTCCGCCATGGCACAATACCCCTGCGAGAACTGCAAGTTCAGAGCGCATTACGACAAGAATCCGAAATCGGTGCTCGGCCGCATCTGGCGGTGGCACATCAACTTCTGCCCCGGCTTCAAGGCCTATTTCACCCACCAGGACGACGCCGTCAAGGCCGTCCTCCGGGAGAAGTACGATTTCAAGAAGTACCAGTAGATCGGATGCAGATCATCCGGGCGACGAAGACGGCTTAGACTGAACCCTCCTGCCTTTCGCAAGGGAGGAGGGTTCTACAACAATAAAAGGAACACTATAAACTTTTAACTAACTTGGCTCGCTTCCGGTTACAAAGGTACGGCGGTTTCCGGTGGCGGTCAATCCCAAGATGTTGGTATTTGAAGGCGGGGGCGCAACTTCGTGAAAAAATGCGTAACTTTGTCCCAATTATAACCAAACCGATAACTGATGTCACCTGAAACCGCTGCCTCCATCGACCAGATCCAGGTAACCCTGAACGCCGGAGGCATGAACACCATCAACATCGTGCTTGCATTCGTCATGTTCGGTGTTTCGCTGGGCATCAAGCCCGGCACCTTCATCGAGGTGTTCAGCAAACCGAAATCCGTCATCCTGGGCGCCGTGTGCCAGCTGGTCCTGCTGCCCGCCTTCACCTGCCTCCTCGCGATCTGCCTCAGCTGGTGGATCTCGCCCATGATGGGCCTCGGCATGATCCTCGTGGCCTCCTGCCCGGGCGGCAATATCTCCAATTTCATGTCGTCCCTCGCGAAGGCCAATGTGGAGCTTTCAGTGAGCCTGACCGCCATCTCCACGGCCCTCGCCGTCCTGATGACCCCGTTCAACTTCTGGCTCTGGGGCAACGCCTACCTGCATTTCGCCCCCGTCGCGCACGAGGTTCCGACCCTGGCCATCCCGCTCTGGGACGTGTTCAAGACGATCTTCATCCTCCTGGGCATTCCGCTCGCGGCGGGCATCCTGACCGCCCGGTACCTGCCCAAGGTCGCCAAGGCCCTGAAGAAGCCCCTGCAGTGGATGTCCATCCTCTTCTTCATCGCGATGGTCATCCTCTCCTTCGCCGGCAACCTCGACGCCTTTATGAAATGCGTCAAGTACATCTTCCTCGTGGTCTTCATCCACAACCTCCTCGCCCTGGGCATCGGCTTCGGCGTGGGCACCCTCTTCAAGGTTCCCAAGAAGGACCGCAAGACCCTGACCATCGAAACGGGCATCCAGAACTCCGGACTGGGCCTCGTGCTCCTGCTGGGCACGCCCCTGTTCGCGAACTTCCCGCCCCACGGAGGCATGCTCGTCATCACCGCGTGGTGGGGCATCTGGCACATCATTTCCGGCCTGACCGTCGCCGGACTATTCAGTCGCCGCTATGTCTGAGATTTGGGATAAAAGCATCGGGTACAACCTGCTCCGGACCTTCGCCGACCCGAATACCCGCGCCAGCTACAACAAGGCGAAAGTGAAGGGCGAACTGCCCAAGGACGGGGCCGTGATCATCGCCCCGAACCATACCAGCACGCTGATGGACGCGATGGTCGTCCTCCGCACCCGGAAGGATCCCACCGTCTTCGGCGCCCGGGCCGACATTTTCAAGAAGCCCGCGATCGCCAAGTTCCTGCGGTACATCCGCATCGTGCCGATGGCGCGCATCCGCGACGGGGCGCAGAGCGTGCTCAAGAACATCGAAACCTTCGCGGAGGTGGACGAGGTGCTCGCGCACGGCGTTCCCTTCTGCATCTTCCCGGAAGGCCGGCACAGGCCCATGCACTCGCTCCTGCCCATCGGCAAGGGCGTCGCCCGCATCGCGTTCGCCAGCGCGGCGAAGCGGCAGACGTACGTGGTCCCCACCGGCATCGAGAACGGCAGTTTCTTCCGCTACCGCTGGCCCAACACGGTGACCTTCGGCGAGCCCATCGACGTGAACGCCTTCTTAAAGGCCCACGAGGACTGCACCGAGAACGAGACCTACCACGCTTTCCGGCAAGAGCTGGGCGAGCGGATCAAGTCGCTGATCACGTATCTTCCGGACGATGAGAATTACCTGGCGGCGTGGGATGCGGTGAAGCCCGCGTGGAAGCCGCGCCGCGCGCTCGCCGCGCTGCTCTCTCCCCTCTTCCTCCTCGCGGCCCTTCTGTGCCTGCCGATGTGGGTGGCGGCGGAAGTCCTGTGCAAGCGGGCGAAGGACCATGCATGGAACAACACGATCCGCTTCGTCATCCGGCTCTTCGTGACGCCGCTGATGCTGCTCTTCTGGCTGCTGGTGATGCCGGGCTGGTGGAAGCTGCTCGTGGGCGGGCTGTTCCTGTTCTCCTACAGCTTCTTCTACGACTGGCTCAATCTGGTACTTTCTCCAGAAACTGGGGCGGAATGAAGGACGTCGCCACGGCGATGAAGCCTTCGATCGACACGAGCAGGCGACGGTCCTTCCGGATCCGCTTGATGTAGCCCTCGGCGCCCTTGAGCGGGCCTTCCAATACACGCACCTTGTCGCCCGCCTTGTAGCGGGTGAGGTCGTCGTCGGCAAAGAAATCCAGGCCTTCGGCCCCGGAGGAGCACACCAGCTGGAACATCGCCATCTGCTTGTCGGGAATCACCGCGAAACCCTCGCGGTCCGCGGTCTTGTAGATGAAGCCTTTCTCCTTGACGCTGTCTTCGATTTCCTTGAGGCGGTCCTGGGGCGCGCGCACGAACAGCAAGGAAGAGACGATGGGCACGCGCTTGTAGATGAGGGGGCCCGCCTGGATGAACTGGTTGTCGCGCCGGCGGTCGTCGGGCGTGGCGAGACGGCGCATGGCGCGCATGTGGTCCTCTCCCTTGAGCAGGTCTTTCCGGACCGGGATGTAGGTTTCCAGGTCCATGTCCGCGAGCCGGGCCTCGATCTCGAAGACCTTCCCGTAGAACACCTTCAGGGCGTACCAGTTCTGTCTGCTTTCTTCCATGGGTGTACAAAGATACGGATTTTCCCGAAAATGGCAAAAGCGTGCCATTTTGGCATAACTTATTAACAATAAGGAGGTTACATCTGCCATTTTGTCCATTTTCGGGCTTTGGCCCCGGGTTTGCCTATTCTTCCGGCGAACGCGCTTCCCTAGCGGGGCGGTTCAAGAGAAGATAGTTAAACTTAAATTATAGGAGACTAAAACCATGTTACCTGCAAGACACAACAACAACTGGATGCCCGACATCTTCAACGATTTCTTCGACACCAACTGGATGGACCGTCCGAAAGCGACCGCGCCGGCCATCAACGTCATCGAGACTCCGGAAGCCTACGAGCTGGAGCTCGCCGCCCCGGGCATGACCAAGGAAGACTTCAATGTCCATCTGGACGAGGAAGGCGACCTGGTAATCAACATGGAAAAGAAGGTCGAGAACAAGGAGAAGGAGCACAAGGGCCACTATCTCCGCCGCGAATTCTCCTACACCAAGTTCCAGCAGACGATGCTCCTCCCTGAGGACGCGAACCGCGAAGACATCGCTGCCAAGGTCGAACACGGCGTCCTGACCGTCACCATCGCCAAGGTCAAGAAGGTGGAACCCGAAAAGGTCCGCAAGCAGATCGAGGTCAAGTAAACCTCCCTGCGAGGCTCCGGCCTCTCCCCCATACCCGTTGAAAATGTCCGACCCGCCGGGGCCGGACATTTTTTTCGTTAAATTCTTTCAAAATATTTGCAGAATCAAATTTTAGTTGTACCTTTGCAATCCCGAAAGGGAAGTTCACTGACAATTGGTGCGGTAGTTCAGTCGGTTTAGAATACCGGCCTGTCACGCCGGGGGTCGCGAGTTCGAGCCTCGTCCGCACCGCAGAAACGGAGTTTAGCCATCTGGCTAGACTCCGTTTCTTGTTTTGCGGCAGCCTCGAACGAGCGGCACCCGCCCGAACTCGTACACCCGCGTTCCCCGTCGCTTTGTTCCTGCAGCATTACGCCTGTACGCCTGCACGGGCCCCGCCCGAACTCGTACACCCGCCTCCCCCGTCGCTTTGTTCCTGCAGCATCTCGAACGGGCGGATCGGTACCTGCCCCCCGTACCTTGCCCTGGCCCATTGCCTATTGGCTCCAGCCCCATTGCCCGTTGGTTCCTTCCTCGGGGCCCGTTGGGTCCGGTCCCGTGCCCCTCTGCCTTGCCGCGTTTACACAGAAACGCCACTCTACGCATTCCACGTGTAAACGCGGCGCGAAAAATGCCCCTTTCGGCCCAAAACCCTTCCGCGTTTACAACTTATCGCCCCTCCACGGCCCCCCAAGTGTAAACGCGGCAAACCACCCGGCCTGCCTGTACGCCTGCACGGGCCCCGCCCGAACTCGCGCCCCCCGCCCCCTACCGTGGACTTAGATCCCTCACCGGAACCTACGGCCACGCCCAGTGTGAGGAGAGCATCGTTGTTCAGCATAAAATATTTTTCTTTTTGCCAAGTTTATTTGGCATTTTGAAAAATTTACTTACCTTTGCGACAGAACGACAAAACGAACGCAATGAAAAAGAAAAGCATCCTCCTGCCGCATGCCTGCCAAAAGATTGGCTGGTGGCTCCTGCTTCTGATTCCCTTGGTATGGGGGGCCTACGAGATTCTCTACCGTTTCTTCCACGAGACGAACCTCTTCGCGGTGGTCAATAACAATAGCCGGTTCATCACGATGGTCTTTTATCTCGTGGTTATCGCGGCGGCTTTTCTGATCTGCCTTTCCAAGGAGAAGGTCGAGGACGAGATGGTCTCCCAGTATCGGCTCAAGGCCATCGGCATATCGGCCTATGTCAATTTCCTCCTCTTCCTGGTGTTCTGGCTTTTCGGTGCGCTGGACCATGGTTTCCGCTTCGGTCACGGGGAATCATGGTGGGGAATCGTTTACGGGACGATGCAGGTGTTCTTCGGCCTGATTCCCTTCACGACGGCTGGCCTGTACTACCTCGTTTTCAAGTGGATGCTCTGGCGTTCCAGGAGGGAGGAAGCCCTATGAAGAACACCGTGCGCGTAGAGAGGGCGATTGTCGACATCACCCAGCAGCAGCTGGCCGATGCCATCGGCGTCAGCCGCAATACTATCAATTCCATCGAATCGGGCAAGTACGTCCCCTCCACCGTCCTCGCCCTCAAGATCGCCCGCCACTTCGGCAAGCCCGTCGACAGCATCTTCCAGCTGGACGAAAACGATTGACAGTTAAGCGTTTAGCCACATAGAGGTGCACCTTGCTGTGCACCTCTGAGCAACTTATCCATTGACAATCAAGCAATTACATCACGAGAGGTGCACAGGCCAGTGCATCAAGCGAGCGTCTTGATTTCTTCCGCGACGCGGGCCTCGCAATCCCGCATGGCGTAAATCGTCTTCTGCAGGAGGTCGTCCAGCGGCCAGCCCAGCATCTCCGCCCCCTGCTCGATCACCTCACGAGAGCAGCCGGCGGCGAAGGTCTTCACCTTGTATTTCTTCTTGAGCGATTTCAGTTCCATGTCCTGGACGCTCTTGGACGGACGCATCAGGGCGGTCGCCCCGATCAGTCCGGTCAATTCGTCGGTGGCGAAAAGGACCTTCTCCATCAGGTGCTCCGGCTTCACGTCCACGTGCAGCCCATACGCGTGGCTGCAGATGGCATGGATCATATCCTCCCCTACGCCCCCTTCCCGCAACAGTTCCGGTGCCTTGATGCAATGCTGCTCGGGATACTGCTCGAAGTCGATATCATGCAGCAGCCCCACCAGCCCCCAGAACTCCTCCTCATCGGCAAAGCCCAGTTCCCGGGCATACCAGCGCATCACCCCCTCCACCGTCAGCGCATGCTGCAGATGAAACGGGTCCTTATTATACTTCTTCAGCAGCGCCACCGCCGCCTCCCTGGTAATCTTGCTTTCCATCTTTCCTTGACCTGAATGATTCGAACTCAAAGATATCCAACAATCTACAATAATCCAAACCCATCCTCGGCCCCGCCGCCATCTCCCGCTCCCGCCAGCAGCCGCTTCGCCACGCCAGCAGCCACTTCGCCCCGCCAGCTATCGCACCGCCTCCCGCTTTTCGCCTCTTGCCGCGTTTACAAATTAATGCCACTCTATGCGTTCTGCGTGTAAACGCGGCACGAAAATCGGCCCAAAACTCCGAAAACCCCGCCGCGTTTACAGCAAATCGGCCCGCCACGGCCCTCCAAGTGTAAACGCGGCAAACCTGAGGCGGGCCTGGGCATGCTGCACGGGCATGGGCACCGACGGCATGGGCACCGACGGCATGGACACGGGCATACCGCGCAACAACAGGTCACGGCGCGAGGACGAGACAGCGCCGGATCTGCTTGTCCGGAAGGCGGAACTCTTCCTTCAACATCCGGGCGATCCGCGCCTTCTGGGTGCCGGAAAGACAGTAGACGGAAGTCGCGCCGTAACCGGGAAGGATGTCTCTGTCGATGAGGCGGCACACGTCCATATCCTGCATCCGGCCGGGGTTGAAGTTCCGTCCATATTCATTGGCCAGGAGTTGCGCGATGGACTTTGGATCAAGACCCGGTTCCACGTCCGCGATCGTAATGGGCTTGCCCGTCCCGTCCTTCTTCTGTTCTTCCTCCCAGGACTCGTCCGTCAGGCGGTTCATCTGGTACAGGAAATTGCGGGCGGAGGAATAGAACATCTCCACCTGACGGATCTCCATGAAACTCCGGCGGAGGAACACCCCGTTTCCGTCCATCACATAGGAGTCCGGGAAATCGGCAAAACGCGGGAGGAAGGAGGCGATGTCCGACCGCTTCGTGTAAACGGCAGGGGGCAGCACCTGGCCCAGGTCGGCGGCGAACATTTCTTGGATCGAACTGTAGGGATAACCGAAAGCGGTGGCAGCCGCGCAGTGGTGAAGGCCGTTCCGGAAGATATAATTGTTGAGAACCAACTGGTGATTGAATCCATTCACCCGCAGCACATAGGTGCCCTTCTCCCCCATCCGCCCTTTCCGTCAATACTTCCCGTTGAAGTATTTGGTATACGACATCCGGGTACGGCCGGCGAACTGGGTCGGCTGCCGGGTAAAGGCATTCAGGTGGACATGGTTGGACATCTCGGCATCCGACAGGATTTCCGACTGGGTCCTGAAAGCCTCGATGGCCAGGATGTTGACGAACATCCCGTGGTCCGCTTCGTCGCGGAACATCACCTCGTCGTGCGAGGTAAAACAAATGCTGTACGACTCTTTCATGCCGCAAAGCAAGGAAAAAAGAACCGGGAAACCCTAAAAACGGCCCATTGATAATCTCGCAGGCCAATTATCTGTAAATAAGCGCATTGCGTCTTTTTCCCGCGTTTACAGATAATCGTCCTGGCACGTAATACAAATGTAAACGCGGCACGGAAAACGGCCCAAACCGCCGAAATCCTCGCCGCGTTTACGGTTCCAGTGCATTGTAATGCCATTTTAATGTAAACGCGGCGCCAGATACACCTGCGGAGCCCTGACAATGTTTGGCCGCAAGAAAAAAGCCACTTCAGTCCATGCTTTCCGCCATCTCAGTCGCCGTTTCCTCCATGCTAGCGCCTTCACTGTTTTGCCCATCGAGCCTCCCAGCGCCACGCCAACGACCACGTTTACAACAAAACGCCACTCTACACAATCCACCTGCAAACGCGGCACGGAAAAGGGGCCAAAACGCCCGAAAGGCCTCCGCGTTTACAAGGAATCGGCCCTCCACGGGCCGTCAAGTGTAAACGCGGCAAGCCCGGGACGGACGGGCGACGGGTGAGGGGGCGGGCGAAGGGAGGGCCGACGAAGGGAGGGCCGGCGAAGGGAGGGCCGGGGGGCGGGACTAGATCAGGTTCAGGAAGAGGGTGATGATGCCGGTGTTGATGAGGTCGGCGAACATGGCGCCGATGATGGGGACGATGATGAAGGGGTTCACCGTGTAGCGGTATTTGTAGCAGACGGCGGACATATTGGCCATCGCGTTGGGCGTGGCGCCGAGACCGAAGCCGCAAAGGCCGCTCACGAGGACGGCGCCGTCGTAGGTCTTGCCCAGCAGCGGGAAGGCGACGAAGGAGCCGTACAGGGCCATGAAGGTCACCTGGGCCACCAGGATGAGGCAGAGCGGCAGGGCCAGGGAGGCCAGTTCCCACAGCCGGAGGCTGGCCATGGCCATGCCCAGGAACAGCTGCAGGCAGATGTCGCCGATGAAGACGAGGCGGCCGAGGCACATGCGGGAAGCGATCCGCGGCGACAGGCCCAGCAGGTTCCGCATCAGGCAGGCGGCGATCAGGGCGCCGAAATAGGTCGGGAAGGTGATGCCGGTCCAGGCCAGCAGCTTGCTGACGCCCGTTCCCAAAGCCATCGCGATGAAGAGTTCGCAGGCCGCGATGACCATCTCGCGGAAGGCCGATTCCTCCGAGAGGGAGGCCGTATTCCGCGCGGCGGGCGCGGCTTCCGAGGCCTCGATGCCCGTCATCACGCTGGTCGGGGCCGACGGTTCGGCGAGATGGTGCCGGCGGATGAGGGACTCGCCCAGCGGGCCGCCCAGCAGCGAGCCGGCCACGAGGCCGAAGGTCGCGGCCGCCATCGCGATGGAGGACGCGCCGGTGAGGCCCAGCTCCTCCAGGAGCGGCGAGAAGCCGCCGGCGGTGCCGTGGCCGCCGCTCATCGGGATGGACCCGGCTGCCATGCCGAACAGCGGCGACAGCCCCAGCCCGCGGGCGATGCCCACGGAAATCAGGTTCTGCGCCGCGATGAGCACGGCCACGAGGCCGATCATCACGAGCAGCGGCTTCCCGCCCTGCTTGAGCGCCTTCATATCTGACTGGAAGCCCACGGAGGTGAAGAACAGCATCATGCACAGGTCCTTGACGGACCCGTCGAAGGTGCATTCCACGCCCAGGGCGTACAGGAGGAGCGTCAGGAGGGAGACAACGAGGCCGCCGGAGACCGGTGCGGGGATACAAAAGCGCTTGAGGAACGGGATCTGCCGCGTAAACAGCATACCCAGGAGCAGGGCGATGACGCCCACGCCCGCGCTTTGAAACAGGTCCAGATGCAGTGCCATACCATACGAATATACGGATTTTTGTCCGAAGCGGGAAAGAATCCGCCGAAAAAACGTCTGAAAATCGTATATTTGTCCCAATGACCAAGTCATCGACCCGATGAGAAGACTTCTCCTAACCACTTTCGCCGCAGCGCTTTGCTTCGCGGCCGGCGCCCAGGACCACATCCCTGGCTATTACAAGGACATCTTCATGGACAGCGGCATCATGCTCACGTCCCGGACCGACCTCCCCGTGACGGAGCTCCTGGGCCTGTCGATGGAAGCGTTCGTGTCCACCAAGCACAGTTACACGCTCCCCTACCAGTTCACCCCGACGGACACCCTGCGGCAGCGGGAACTCATCGCCGGCTCCCCTATCGACGAGAACGGCATCCTCCTCTACCCCGACGGGGCGCCGCGCTTCCGGATGGTGTACATGAACGGCGGGCGCGCCGGCAGCCACGGGAAGTCGCTGGAGGACGGCGGACGCCAGGCCTACCGCGACTTCGTGAAGGCCGGCGGCAGCTACCTGGGCTCCTGCGCCGGCGCCTTCGTCGCCAGCCTGGGCTCCCGCAACGCGGAAGGCAAGATCAGCAATACGAAGACCTACCTCGGCCTCTGGCCCGGCCACACGATGAGCACCAAGCTGGAGAAGTCCTACACCGCCGTGGACATCGTCCCGGACGGCCCGCTCGCGCAGTGCTTCGACTTCGACGGCCGGATGCACATCGACAGCGTGCGCCACAACGGCGGCTGCTTCGCCTGGATGGACGACGCCCCCGCCGGGACGGAGATCCTCGCCAAGTACAGCACCAAGGGCCGCGAGCTGGAGCGGGACATCGACGGTCTCCCCGTCGTCTGGGCCCATAAGGAATCCCCCGCGACCGGCCGCGTCGTCCTGTGCGGCTCGCACCCGGAGGGCGCGTATGATGCGGAGAACCTCGGCCTGATGACCGCGATGGTCCGCTACGCCCTCGCGGGCAACGCCGGCCCCGTGGTCAAGGCCGCGCTCGCCCCCGGCGAGCCCCGCGAGATGGCCGACCGCAAGGACCCGGCCTTCGCGCCCATCGGCGACCGCCAGTACCACCACTTCACCATCGACGTGCCGAAGGGCGTCAAGGTGATGACCATCGACCTCAAGGGCTTCCTGGACAAGAGCGACTTCGACCTGCACCTCCGCGCGAGCCGCACCGGCTTCGCCTTCGCGGGCGACGCCGCCTGGGCCCATGTGGGCACGAAAGTGGACAAGTCCCTGGAAATCAAGGACCCGAAGCCCGGGAAATACTACCTCTCGGTCTTTTGCGCCACCACGGTCACTTCCACCATGGGCAAATACGGCGTGGAGTATTCCGGCCGCACGGACGTCCTGAACGGCGTCCCTTACACGATCCAAGTCAACTTCGAATAACTATGAAACTCCGAATCGCTTTGACGGCCGCCGGTGCCCTGCTGCTCGCGGCCTGCGGCCCCAAATGGCAGGAATCCGAGGCCGAAGGCTTCAAGCTCGTCACCCAGAAGGGCGGCGCGACGCTGGGCTATACCAGCGCTCCCCTCCTCACCGTAGACCGCTACGCTTTCAAGGACCTGAACCGGAACGGGGCGCTGGATCCGTACGAGGACTGGCGGCTCCCCGCCGACGCCCGCGCGAAGGACCTCGCCGCGCAGCTTTCCATCGAGGAAATCGCCGGCTTGATGCTCTATAGCGGCCACCAGGCCGTGCGTGGCCCGGAAATCACCGACCCGCAGAAGAAGTTCCTGGAGGAAGACAACCTGCGGGCGGTCCTCGTGACCACCGTGGAGAGCCCCGAAACAGCGGCCCGCTGGAACAACAACGTCCAGGCTTTCGTGGAGGCGCTCGGCCACGGCATCCCGGCGAACAACTCTTCCGACCCGCGCAACGAGACCGCGGCGACGGCCGAGTTCAACCTGGGCTCCGGCGGCAAGATCTCCCTCTGGCCCACCACCCTCGGCCTCGCCGCCACCTTCGACCCCGCCATCGTGGAGCAGTTCGGCCAAATCGCGTCCGAGGAATACCGCGCGCTGGGCATCGCCACGGCGCTGAGCCCGCAGATCGACCTGGCCACCGAACCCCGCTGGAGCCGCTTCAACGGCACGTTCGGCGAGGATCCGGACCTGGACACGGACATGGCCCGCGCCTATGTGGACGGATTCCAGACCACCCCGGGCGCGAAGGACGGCTGGGGCATGAAGAGTGTCAATGCGATGGTCAAGCACTGGCCCTCCGGCGGTCCGGAGGAAGCCGGCCGCGACGCGCATTTCAACTACGGCAAGTTCGCCGTCTACCCGGGCGGCGCCTTCGAGACGCACCTGAGAGCCTTTGTCGATGGCGCCTTCAAGCTGGACGGCGGCACGCAGAAAGCCACCGCCGTGATGCCTTATTACACGATTTCCTACGGCATCGACCCGTCCGGCGACAACGTGGGCAACAACTTCAGCAAGTACATCATCACGGACCTGCTCCGCGAGAAATACGGCTATGACGGCGTCGTGTGCACCGACTGGGGCGTGACGAACGACAACCGCGCCATCGAAGCCTTCGACGGCAAGTGCTGGGGCGTCGAGGGCCTCTCCGTGGCGGAACGCCACTTCGAGGTCATCAAGGCCGGCGTGGACCAGTTCGGCGGCAACAACGACAAGGGTCCCGTCCTGAAGGCCTACCAGATGTGGGTCAAGCAGTTCGGCGAGGAATCGGCCCGCGCCCGCTTCGAGGCCTCGGCCGTGCGCCTGCTGCTGAACTCCTTCCGCACAGGCCTCTTCGAGAACCCGTACGTGGAGCCCGCCGCCTCCGCGGAGATCGTCGGCAACCCCGAGTTCATGCAGGCCGGCTACGAGGCGCAGCTGAAGTCGGTGGTGATGGTGAAGAACCACGGGAAGGCCCTGCCCGAGATTCCCGGTCAAGCCGGGAATGACGGGAAAAAGAAGGTCTTCGTCCCGGAGCGCTACTTCCCGCAGATGCCCGGGATGTTCGGGCTGTCGATGGGCGCGCCCGGACACTGGGACTATCCCGTCGACAAGGCGCTGGTGGAGAAATACTTCGACTGGGCCGTGGAGCCCGAGGAGGCCGATTTCGCCCTCGTGGTCATCGAGGAGCCCCGCGCGGGCAGCGGCTATGACGTGAACGACCGCAAGAAGGGCGGCAACGGCTACGTGCCCATCAGCCTCCAGTATCGGCCCTACAAGGCGGAATACGCCCGGAAGGAGTCCATCGCCGGCGGCGACCCGAAGGAAGATTTCACAAACCGCTCCTACAAGGGTAAGACCGTCACGACCTACAACGAGAAGGACCTGGACCTGGTGATGCTGACGAAGAAGCAGATGGGCGATAAGCCCGTGGTCGTCGTGGTACGTGCCACGCGTCCGGTGGTCCTTTCCGAACTGGAGCCGTACGCCGACGCCGTCCTCATCGCCTTCGGCGTGCAGAACCAGGCCATTCTGGACCTCGTGTCCGGCGCCGCCGAGCCGTCCGGCCTCCTGCCGATGCAGTTCCCGGCCGACATGCGGACGGTGGAAGAGCAGCAGGAGGACGTCCCGCACGACATGCGTCCGCTCGTGGACGCCGACGGGAATGCCTGGGACTTTGCCTACGGAATGAACTGGTCCGGGGTCATCGACGACGCCCGGACCGCGAAATACCGGAAATAGGGTTTACAATTCCACCCACTCGGGGAGTTCCTTTTCCGGAACGCAACGCAAGGAGGAGCGCTGGATCACATCCCGCGCTTCTTCCGTCTTATCGGTCCGGATGAAGAGGAGGCCCTTCCCGTGGATGAAGAGGGAATACATGTACACGATGCCGATCTCGGCCTCGCTCAGGCCGCGGACGATCTCCGCGATCTGGCCGGGACGCTCGTCCAGCTCGATGGCGAACACGTCGGACAGGGCCACGGCCAGGCCGTTGCGCTCCAGTTCGAGATAGGCGCGCTGCGGCTCCGAGCAGATGATCCGGACCAGACCGTACTGGGCCGTGTCCGCGATGGAGGAGGCGATGATGTGGAGACCGGCCTCCTTGAAGATGTCGAGCACCTTCGTCAGGGTTCCGGCGCGGTTCTCGAGGAAGATGGAAAGCTGATTGAGGGTCATGGTTCGGGGTGTTATTGCAGTTTGCGGTTGTCGATGACGCGGACGCTCTTGCCCTGGCTGCGCTCGATGGCGTTCGGGGCCTTGAGCTGGACCTTCGCGCTGATGGACAGGACGCTGCGGAGCTTGTCGGCGAGCTTCTTCCTGAGTTCGTCGATGGCGGCCGGGGTGTCGAGGGTGGCGGTGAAGTACTCCTGCCGGAGCTCGACCTGCACCTCCAGGGTATCGAGGTTGTTGATGCGGTCCACGACGAGGAGGTAGCGCGGGGCGAACTCCTTCATGCTCAGGACGACGCTCTCCACCTGCGAAGGGAACACGTTGATACCGCGGATGATGAGCATGTCGTCGCTGCGGCCCGCGATCGGGGTCATCCGGACACTGGTGCGCCCGCAGGAGCATTCGCCCGGCATCAGGGAGCACAGGTCGCGCGTCCGGTAGCGGATGACCGGCATGCCCTCCTTGGTGAGGGTCGTGAACACCAGTTCGCCGGGCTGGCCCTTCGGCAGCGGCTCCAGGGTGACCGGGTTGATGATTTCGGGATAGAAGTGGTCCTCGTTGATGTGGGAGCCGTTCTGCGCCTGGCATTCATAGCTGACGCTCGGGCCCATCACCTCGCTGAGACCGTAGATGTTGAAGCCCTTCAGGCCCAGGCGCTCCTCGATTTCCTCGCGCATCTTCTCCGTCCAGGGCTCGGCGCCGAAAGCACCCACCCGGAGCTTGATCTGGTCCTTGGTGATGCCCATCTGCTCCATCGTCTCCGCCAGGTACAGGGCATAGGACGGGGTGCAGGCGATGCCGGTGATGCCGAGGTCGCGGATGAGCCGCGCGTGCTTCTCCGTATTGCCGGTGGATGCCGGGACCACGGAAGCGCCGACCATCTCCACGCCGTTATGCGCGCCCAGACCGCCGGTGAACAGGCCGTAGCCGTACGCGACGGAGAAGATGTCGTCGCGGCCGACGCCGAAGGCGGTCAGGCAGCGCGCCATACATTCGCTCCACACGCCGATGTCCTTGCGGGTGTAGCCCACGATGGTGGGGTTGCCCGTCGTGCCGGAGGAGGCATGGATGCGGATGATCTCGCTCTGGGGAGCGGCCTGCAGGCCGAAAGGATAGTTGTCCCGGAGGTCCTTCTTGGTCGTGTAGGGGAGTTTCACGATGTCCTCGATGGTGCGGATGTCATCCGGGGTCAGGTCCAGCTCCTGCAGCTTGTGGCGGTAGAAGGGGACGTTGTGGTACACGTACTCTACAATCTTGTGCAGGCGTTTACCCTGGAGCGCGGACATTTCGTCGCGGCTCATGCATTCTTTGTTGGGGTTCCAGATCATATTTGTCGGGTTCGTTTTTCCGTCAATGGTCCTCGCGGAACGCCTTCATGCGTTCCTCCAGGACGGGATATAATTCGTCGCGCATGCGGCTCGTGCAGCCCCGGACGCCGTTCTGCAGGCTTCCGGTGGTGGACAGGGAGATGCAGCTCACGCCGTAGTAGAGGAGCTCGCGGAGCAGTTCCCCGCCCGTGAGGCCCTCGTAACCGAGGGTGAAGAAGAAACCGTCGCCCACCGGACGCGTCACGTCGTGGTCATACACCACGTGGAAGCCGTTCCGGCAGAAGATGTCCTTCATCCGGGCCGCGCGGCGCTCGTACTCGCGGGTATCCTCCACGAAATCGATCACGCCGTCGCAAGAGAGCTCCAGCATGCGCGCATAGGCGTACTGCGTGGAAGCAGTGCAGCCGCTGGTGATCATATAGAGGATGGAGGCGGTGAGCGTCTGGCCGAAGACGCCGGCGTCGTGGTAGCGCTCCGCCAGGGCGGGATAATGCCGCTTGAACAGGTTGTCGCTGATGCCGATGAGCGCCATCCGCTGCCCCGCATAGCTGAAGATCTTGGACGAGGACAGCATCAGGATATAATTGTCCGTATAATGGGCGACCGTGGGGACGAAGGGCGGCACGAAAGGCTTTCCGAGCTCCCGGCGGTAGTCCATGCAGAAGTACGCCAAGTCTTCCATGACGATGGCGTCGTACTTCGTCGCGAGTTCGCCGATCACCTGCAATTCGCTCTCTTCCAGGCAGATCCAGGCGGGGTTGTTGGGGTTGGAGTACACGATGGCGGCGATGTCGCCGGCCGCGAGCTCTTCCTCCAGCTTCGCGCGGAGGCCTTCCCCGCGGTAGGGATAGATGTCGAATTCTTTCCAGCGGATGCCGAGCACCCGGAGCTGGGATTTCTGGATCGGGAAACCCGGGTCGATGAACAGGACCTTGTCCTTCCCGGGAATGCGCTGGGTGCAGGCGATGAACGATCCGAAGGAGCCGGCCACGGATCCCGTCGTCGGGATGCAGCCGAGCGGGTCGATGTCGATGTCGATGAACGCCTTGATGAACCGGGAGGCGGCCTTTTTGAGCTCCGGCACGCCGTCGGCGGGCGGATACTGGGAGCCGACGCCCCGTTCCAGGGCCTCTTTCTCGGCCTCTACGCCATAGCGGTTCGCCGGCAGGCCCGGGGAGCCCTGGTCCATGCGGATGAAGGGAATGCCTGTCTTCCGCTCCAGGTACTGGGCCACGAGCAGGACTTCACCGATGGTGGCCTGCGAAAGGTCCGCGACGCGCGAGGCTACCCGCGCCTCTTCCACAAGGGCTTCACTAAAGACCTTCATAACCGGCGTCGAATGCTTTGAGGTTGTCTTCCACGACCTTCTCGCCCTTGCGGCCGAACACGGTGCGGATGGCCGCGCGGAGGTCGTCCGGCGAGAGGATGGCGAGATGGCGGGCAGCCATCCCGAGGAGCACCATGTTCGCGCTCCGCGGGGCCATGAGGTCCTTCGCGACCGCGTCGATGTCCATCTTCGTCATCCGCGGAAGGGCGTCCAGCTCTTCCTGGAGGGCGATCTCGTTGGGATAGTCGGGAATGTTCACGAACGGCTTGGAGGAGGTGACGACCGTTCCTTCCGGACCCAGGTATGGCAGGTAGCGGAGCGCTTCCATCGGCTCCATCGAGAGGATGAGGTCCGCCCCGCCCTGGGGAATCAGGTCGCTGTGAATCGGGTCCGTGGACAGGCGGAGGTCGCTCTGCACGTCTCCGCCCCGCTGGCTCATTCCGTGGACTTCCGCCTGCTTGAGGTGCAGGCCGGCGGCCGTGGCGGCCTCGCCGATGACCGTGGCGATGGACAGGATTCCCTGTCCGCCTACGCCGGCAAGTTTGATATCTGTCTTCATACTATTTGTCATTTCGAGCTTGTCGAGAAATCTCCTTCCGCAGCCGCTTTCTTTTGACGGTTCTTGCGGGCGAGCGTCTGCATGCACTCGCGCTGCGGGATGATGACGGAAACGCCCTTGTACTCCATCTCCTCGCGGATGATGCGGGTGATTTCCTCCATGTTCTTCGGGAGCGGGACGACCACGTGCAGGTGCTCGCGCTCCACGCCCAGGGCGAGGCAGATCGCCTCGAACTTGTGCGTGCCCGCGGAATCCTGCCCGCCGGTCATCGCGGTGGTGAGGTTGTCCGACAGGATGACGGTGATGGCGGCGTTGTCATTGACCGCGTCCAGGAGGCTGGTCATGCCGGAGTGCGTGAAGGTGGAGTCGCCGATCACCGCGACGGCGGGATGGACGCCCGCGTCCGCGGCGCCTTTCGCCATCGTGATGGAAGCGCCCATGTCCACGCAGGAGTCGATCGCCCGGAACGGCGGCAGGGCGCCCAGGGTGTAGCAGCCGATGTCGCCGAACACGCGGGCCGTCGGGTAGTCCGCCAGCACCTGGTTCAGCGCGGTGTAGACGTCGCGGTGGCCGCATCCCTGGCACAGCTGCGGGGGACGCGGGGCGAGGCTGTGGGCGGGGGCGTGGACAGCGCCGGCAGGCTCGCCGAGGGCGACCGCGACGTTGTCCGGATTGAGCTCGCCCGTGCGCGGCAGGCGGCCGTCCAGGCGGCCGGAGACCGGATACTCCGGTCCCAGCAGACCGCGGACCTGCTCCTCCGCGAAGGGCTGGCCGTCCTCCACGACAAGAATCTCCTGGGAAGCGCCGGCCAGTTCGCGGACGAGGCTTTCCGGGAGCGGATATTGCGACACCTTCAGGACGGAAACTTCCTTCGGGAGGGCTTCGCGCACATAGTTATAGGCAATGCCGCAGGCGATGACGCCGAGGGGCGAGCCACGGTGCTCCAGCACGTTGTGGACGGAATCCGCCGCACGCTGCTGCAGCTCCGGCTGCTTCGCGATGAGGGCGGCGTACTGCCGCTTGGCGTTGCCCGGCAGGAGGACCCAGCGGCCCCGTTCGGAGTCCGGAGCCAGGCCGTTCTGCGGCCCGGGCTCCCCGATCTCCACGGCCGCCCGGGAATGGGCCAGCCGGGTGACCATGCGCACGAGCACCGGCAGCCGGACCTCTTCCGACAGGCGGAAGGCATCGGCCATCATGTCGTAGCACTCCTGCTGGTCGGAAGGCTCCAGGATGGGGATGAGGGCGAACTTCCCGTAGAACCGGGAGTCCTGTTCGTTCTGGGAGGAATGCATGGACGGATCGTCCGCCGCGACCACGACGAGGCCGCCCTTCACGCCGGTGATGCCGGCGTTCACGAAGGCGTCGGCGCACACGTTCATGCCCACATGCTTCATGCACACAAGCGCCCGCTTGCCCGCATAGGACATGCCCAGGGCCGCCTCCATGGCCGTTTTCTCATTCGTACACCAACGGCTCCGCACCCCGCGCTCCCGCGCCAGGGCGTCCCCTTGAATATACTCCGTGATTTCAGTGCTGGGCGTTCCGGGATAGGCGTACACGCCGGAGAGTCCGGCATGCAGGGCGCCCAAGGCAATCGCCTCGTCACCGAGCAGCAATCGTTTACCTTTCATGGTTCGAATACAATCTAAAAACTATAACCACGCAAATATAACGAATTCTCGGCTCATCTGCAAAACTCCGTCCCACAACCGACAACTCGCCCTGCCGTCACGCTCCCCCAACCCGAAATTCGCATAGAGGCGGCACCCCTTCCCTGCCCACCCAGAAAGCACATTGTGCCGCTATGCCCGCCGATTTTGGCGGGCTTAGGGTCGCAATGTGCCTCCCAGGAGCATCCGTGGCTTATGGGCCCACTACGCGAATTTTGGGTTTGGAAAAATGTTGCGAAAAGAGGCCCGTCGCGTTGGAAAAGAGAATGGTTTGGCTTATCTTTGTGGAAGAGCAGCCATCAGCGGCGCCGGATACGAAGATGAAGTTGGACAGAAAACTGCTCGCGCAGATCGAAGCCGATCTCGGGCTCAACGTCCCGTTCGTCAAGGGACAGAAAATCAAGATCAAGAACTGCTGGCATTT
>ONDF01000035.1 GCA_900316525.1 uncultured Bacteroidales bacterium | reverse complement strand
ACATCATGCCGTTTCCCCGCGGCTCAGATTGTACCAGATCCGGAGGCCGTTCAGGGAGTTCAGCAGGTAGAAACTGTACTTGACGATGTAGATGTGCGCAAAGGCCGAATCCGGCTCCTGGCGGATGGTCAGGACCCACATGATGATGGTCGATATGTTCACCAGGATCCAAAAATACCATTGTTCCATATAGGCCGTGGACAGGAGATACTGGCCCAGGATGTTGCACATCATCGAGAAGGCGTCGGCCATCGCCACCCACTTGATGACGCCCGCCGCCTCTTTCTTGTCCAAGGCGGCGAGGATGAAGTAGGCGGCGACGAGGCCCACCAGGAAGATGCCGCCGTACAGCAGCCACTGCTTCCCGCTGAGCCGCCGGGCCTGCACCTTCTTTTCCTCGTGCGCGCCCCGGTTCTTCCACTGGAAATACCCCACGAACTGCATCGGCAGGAAATACAGCAGATGCAGGGCCGCATTCCCGTACTTGGTGCCGATGAGGCACATCACCCCGTAGATGGACACGTCCAGGATCCCGAACAGGAACGTCAGAATCCGGCCATTGGCCGCCAGGACCGTGCACAGGACGCCCATCAGCGATCCGAAGGCCGATATCAGGAGCATCGCCCTTCCGCTGTCTGTATCCTGGAACTTGATGGCCGTCACGACCACCGTCACCACCGCCATCCCCACGAGGATGAAGGTGTTGAACCATTTGTTGAATTTCTTGTCGTTCATTCGTTCAAATAATCATGTATTTTCACTGCGAGCTCGGCGCCCACGAGGGCCGACAGGTCCTCCAGGGGCGCCTGGGCGATCTTCGCGACGGAACCGTAGTGGAGGAGGAGGCGCTGCTCGGTCTTCTCGCCCACGCCCTTGATCTCGCGCAGGGCGCTCTGGATGGCGGCCTTGGAGCGGAGGTTGCGGTGGAAGGTGATGCCGAAGCGGTGCGCCTCGTCGCGGATGCGCTGGAGCACCTTCAGGGCCTGGGAGTTGCGGTCGATGAACAGGGGATACGGGTCGCCCACGCGGATGACCTCCTCCAGGCGTTTCGCCAGGCCCACGACCGTGAGCCTCTCCGTGAGGCCGAGCTCCGCGAGCGCCTGGTAGGCCGCGTCCAGCTGGCCCTTGCCGCCGTCGATCACGACGAGCTGCGGCAGGTCGTCCGGCGCCTCTTCCAGCATCCGGGCGTAGCGGCGGTTCACGACCTCCTTCATCGACGCGAAATCGTTGGCGCCGATGACGGTCTTGATCTTGAACCGGCGGTAATCCTTCTTGGAGGGCTCCGCGTCGCGGAACACGACGCAGGAGGCCACGGGGTTCGTTCCCTGGATGTTGGAGTTGTCGAAGCACTCCATGTGGTGCGGCAGCTCCTTCATCTCCAGGGCCTTCCGGAGCTCTTCCATCACGCTCAGGCGGAACTGGTCCGGGTCCGTGTGCTCGCGCTGCTTGATGCTGTGGAAATGGAACTCCTTGGCGTTCTTGGCGCTGAGCTCCAGCAGGGCGAGCTTGTCGCCCCGGACCGGGATCTTGAACTCCACTCCGTCGATCTCCACGTCCGGCAGGAACGGCACGATGACCTCCTTGGACAGGTCGCCGAACTTGGATTCGATCTCGGCGACGAAGGCGGACAGGATGGACGCGGGCTCCTCCTCGATGCCGCAGCGGAAACCCAGGTTCAGGGACTGGACGATGGCGCCGCCGCGGATGCGGAGGAAGTTGCCGAAGGCCTCGTTGGCGTCCAGCACGAGCGAGAAGACATCGGCGCTGGTGTCGGCCGCGGAAGTGATGATGGACTTCGCGTAGTGCTTCTCCAGCGTCCGGATCTTCTCCTTGTACACCTGGGCGTCCTCGAACTCCAGCCGCTCCGCCGCCTCGGCCATCAGGGCCTTGTAGTGGCGGATGACTTCCCCGCCCCGGCCCGTCAGGATCCGGACGATTTCCTCGATGTTGTCGGCGTACTCCTTCTTGGAGATCTTGCCGATGCAGGGGGCCTTGCAGCGGCCGATGTGGAAGTCCAGGCAGGGCCGGAACTTTCCCTTGAGGATGGCCTCGGAGGTGATGTTCAGGTTGCAGGAGCGCAGGGGATAGGTCTCGCGGAAGAAGTCCACGAGGTTCCGCGCATGCATCACGCTGCTGTAGGGACCGAAATACCGGTTCCCGTGGGACTTGTCGATGCGCCGGGTGATGAACACCCGCGGGAACTCGTCCCCGGTCACGCAGATCCAGGGATAGGTCTTGGAATCCTTCAGGAGGATGTTGTAGCGGGGCTTGTACTGCTTGATGAGGTTGTTCTCCAGCAGCAGGGCGTCGGCCTCCGTGTCCACGACGGAGTACTGCGCATCGGCGATCTTGGACACGAGGATGCGCGTCTTCGTGGTCAGCCGCTCCGGCGGCACGAAGTACTGCGCGACCCGCTTGTGCAGGTCCTTCGCCTTCCCCACATAGATGACATTCCCCGCGGCGTCATAATACCGGTAGACGCCCGGGGAATGCGGAAACAGGGCTATTTTCTCCCGTACTGTCATTCTGAGCCCGAAGGCGAAGAATCTACAGGCCCAAAGCCTCCTTCACCGCCTCGCCGATCGCCTCGCCGCGGAGGTTCCGCTTGAGGATCGTGCCGTCGGGGCCGAAGAGGATGACGTGCGGGATGGCGTCGATGCCGTAGAGCCCGAGCGGGATCTGCTGGGCGTTCACGATCTGGTTCCAGGTGATGCCCAGTTCCTCGGCCGCTTTCCGCGTCTCCGCCAGCTCGTCCGCCACGGCGACGCTGAGCATGTCGAAGTTAGGGCCGGCATAGGTCTCGTACACTTTCTTGAGATTGGGCATCTCCTCGCGGCACGGGCCGCACCAGGAAGCCCAGAAATCGACCAGGACGTACTTGCCGTTCCCGACGTAGTCGGAGAACTTGACGGTCGAGGCCTCCGGGGCCGCGGGCTCCTCGACCACGGTGAAGTCCACGAAGGGCTGGCCCTCGCCGGTCTTGGCGAGCGTCTCGAAGGAAGCGAGCATATGGGCGGCCTGCGGGTGGGCCTTCATCTCGTCCGAGAGGCTGTTCAGGAGGTCGAGCTGTCCGGACGGATCGTCTTCCGTGATCTGGCTGATGGCCATCAGGCCCACGATGTTGTCGAGGTTCGCCTGGGCGGTCTCCTTCTGGTAGGCGTTGAACTCGTCGATGATTCCGTTGAAATACTTCTCGGCCGCTTCCTCGTCCTCGCCGAACTCGGCGATCTTGGCGCGGTAGTCGGCCATGAACTTCTCCATCCAGGCATTGTAGGCCGCATAATGGGCCTGGGCGCCCTTCTTGTTCGAAGAGACGGCGGTGCCGGCCACCGGATCCACCGTGATCTTGGAACCGTCGGAAATGAAGGAGATGGGCGTGAAGTCGGTCTCGAGATACGCAAAGTCGGTAAGATCCTTCGGGATGGCGACCTGGAAACGGCCGTCCGTCACGGTGACGGTGGTATCGACGGTCTCGCCGAGGACGATCCGCACGGTTTCAGGGGCGTTTTCGGTGAACTGACCCACGATCTGGGTGGTCTTGCCGGCCTTCGGGGCGCAGGCGGCCACGGCGAGCGCGGCGGCCAGGAGCGTCAGGTTGAATTTCATATATGCTTGGGGTTAGAATAAAAATCCGATCCGGTAGCCGATGCGCGGCGTCGCGATGAACCGGGGCAGGCACAGAAGGTCCGCGCCGGCGGTGAACTCATGGAACCAGTGCGTGGCGAACGCCCGGCGCACGCCGAGCACGGGCGACACGGCCAGTTCGCCGATGCCCTTCGCATCCTTGGCGAGGGTCAGCGTCGTCGGGACGCTGAAGAATTCCGCCGAATTGCCTCTCGTGTATTTCCCGTGGGCGTCGCGCCAGTTCATCAGGAAATAGTACCGCGGCTCCAGCGTCACCATCGGCGCCATCGTCGTCGACCACTGGAAATTGTCCAGGGAGCTCCGCAGCAGGAAATCCTTGGAGGCGTACCCGACCCGGCCGATGACCGTCGCCTGTCCGGCAAAGGCCCATTCAAACCCGTACTCCAGGCCCAGCCCCAACGTCGTGGACACCGTATGGTTGCTCTGCGGGCGCACCTGCGCGGCCATCGTTACGGCCGCCGCCAGCGCCACCAGGCTCAAGATCACTCGTTTCATCGTCAATCCTTTTAATCCTCGCAAAGATACATAAAAAAACACTCCCCGCAAGGAGGAGTGCCTTTCTTAGCGTTACGCAGCCGGGATTAGCGGCGGTCGCGGTCGTCACGACGCTCGCGGCGGTCACCACGACGGTCACCACGGCGGTCACCGCGGCGGTCGCCACGGCCACCGTCACGACGGCCACCGGCGGGAGCCTGGGCGTTCGCGGCGAAGCCGGCGTTCGGGGAAAGATCCTGCTTGCCGTACTTCTCACCGTTGCAGATCCACACCTTGATACCCATGGTACCCATCTGGGTGTGGGCCACGGCCAGGGCGTAGTCGATGTCGGCGCGGAAGGTGTGCAGCGGGGTGCGGCCTTCCTTGAACATCTCGGAGCGGGCGATTTCGGCGCCGCCCACGCGGCCACTGATCTGGACCTTGATGCCCTCGGCGCCCACGCGCATGGCGGTGGCGATGGCCATCTTGATGGCGCGGCGGTAGCTCACGCGGCCCTCGATCTGACGGGCGATGCTGTCAGCGACGATGGTGGCGTCCACCTCGGGGCGCTTCACCTCGAAGATGTTGATCTGGACATCCTTCTTGGTGACCTTCTTCAGCTCTTCCTTCAGCTTGTCGACCTCCTGGCCGCCCTTGCCGATGATGACACCCGGACGGGCAGCGTGGATGGTGACGGTGATGAGCTTCAGAGTGCGCTCGATGATGATGCGGGAAAGGCTGGCCTTCGCGAGGCGGCTTCCCAGGTATTTGCGGATCTCATAATCCTCGGCGATCTTCTCGGCGTAGTTGCCGCCGACCCAGTTGGAGTCCCAACCACGGGTGATACCGATACGGTTGCTGATAGGATTGGTTTTCTGTCCCATAGTTTATTCCTCCACTGCTTTTTTGACGTCCAGGATGATGGTGACGTGATTGGAACGCTTGCGGATGCGGCCGGCGCGGCCCTGCGGGCACGGACGGATGCGCTTCAGCGTGCGGCCCTCGTCGACCATGATGGTCTTGACGATGACATTGCCTTCTTCGAGTTCCTTCGTCTGCTCGGGATTCTTGGCTTCCCAGTTGGCGATGGCGCTCTTGAGGAGCGTCTCGAGGCGGACGGAGGCCTCCTTCTTGGAGAAGTGGAGGAGGTCGAGGGCGTGATTCACCTCGATACCCCGGATGGTGTCAGCGACGAGGCGCATCTTCCGCGGGGAGGTGGGAGCATCTTTCAATACGGCGATGGCGGTCTGCTTCTTGGCTTCTTTCAGGCGCTCGGCCATCAAATGTTTTCTCTTACCCATAGTACAATCTCCTTTTACTTCTTATTGTTGCCGGCGTGGCCTCTGAAAGTCCGAGTGGGAGCGAATTCGCCGAGCTTGTGGCCCACCATGTTCTCCGTCACGTAAACCGGAATGAACTTGTTGCCGTTGTGGACGGCGATCGTATGGCCGACAAAGTCAGGGGAAATCATGCTGGCACGGGACCAAGTCTTGACAACCTCTTTCTTCTTGCTACCTTCGTTCATAGCAAGAATTCTGTTCTCCAGGGCTTCCTGGATGTACGGTCCTTTTTTAAGTGAACGACTCATAATCTGTTAGTTTATTCCGATTTTACTTCTTACGTCTTTCGATGATGAACTTGTTGGAAGTGGCCTTCGGGTTGCGGGTCTTGTAGCCCTTTGCAGGCAGACCCTTGCGGGAACGCGGGTGACCACCGGAGGCGCGGCCTTCACCACCACCCATCGGGTGGTCGTGCGGGTTCATCACGACACCTCTGTTGTGCGGACGACGGCCGAGCCAGCGGTTACGGCCGGCCTTGCCGAAGGATTCCAGATTATGATCGGGATTGGAGACGGTACCGACGGTAGCGCGGCAGGTGGCGGGGACCATGCGGGTTTCGCCCGAAGGGAGGCGGAGGATCGCATAGTTGCCTTCACGGGCGGCGAGCTGGGCGAAGGTGCCGGCGGAACGGGCCATCGCGGCGCCCTGGCCGGGACGGAGCTCGATCGCGTGCACGAGCGTACCCACGGGGATGTTGGCGAGCGGGAGGCAGTTGCCCAGTTCAGGGGCGGCCTTCTCACCGGACTCGACCACCTGACCGACCTGCAGGCCGTTCGGGGCGAGGATGTAGCTCTTCAGGCCGTCCTCATACTGGATGAGGGCGATGCGGGCGGAGCGGTTCGGATCGTACTCGATGGTGAGCACAGTGGCCTTGAATTCGTCGCGGTTGCGGACGAAGTCGATGATGCGGTACATTCTCTTGTGTCCGCCGCCACGGTAACGCACGGTCATCTGACCGGTGTTGTTACGTCCGCCGGAGGACTTCAGGGGCTCGAGGAGCTTCTTGTACGGCTTCTTCGCGGTGATTTCTTCGAAAGAGCTGATCGCCTTGTTACGCTGGCCGGGGGTTACCGGCTTGTACTTCTTGATTGCCATAATTCTTCCTCCTCTTAGATGTTAGCGTAGAAATCGATCTTGTCCTCACCTGCAAGCGTGACATATGCCTTCTTGAAGTGATTCGTGCGGCCCTTCAGCAGGCCGGCCTTGGTGTAGCGCTGCTTGCGCTTGCCGTGATAGTTGATGGTGTTCACGTCGGCGACGGAAACATTGTACATCTGCTCGACGGCGGCCTTGATCTGAAGCTTGTTCGCCTTGCGGTCGACGATGAAACCGTAACGGTTCAGCTTTTCGCCCTGAGCCGTCATCTTTTCGGTTACGATTGGCTTAATTAAGATACCCATGTCGTGTTCTCCTTTACTTTACTCTCGCTGCGAGGATATCCTGAACGCCGTCGACCATCACGAGGGAGTGAGCGTCCATGATGGCATAGGTGTTGATCTCGTCAACGGTGATGACCTTCACGTCCGGAAGGTTGCGGGATGAAAGAAAAATGTTGTTCGAGTTCTCCGGAAGGACGAACAGGACCTTGCGGTCGCCGGCCTTGATGTTGGAGAGGATGCTCAGCAGCTCCTTGGTCTTGGGGGCCTCCATAGTGAAGGGCTCGACCAGGGTGATCTTGCCTTCGGCGGCCTTGTAGGAGAGGGCGGAGCAACGGGCGAGGCTCTTCACCTTCTTGTTCAGCTTGCTTTCGTAGGTGCGCGGCTTGGGACCGAACACGCGACCGCCGCCGACGAAGATGTTGGCCTTCAGGGAACCGTGACGGGCGCCGCCGCCGCCTTTCTGACGGCCAAGCTTCTTGGTGGAGTAAGCCACCTCGCTGCGGTCCTTGGTCTTGGAGGTACCCTGGCGCTGGTTGCGCATATACTGGAGGACGTCCAGATAGATGACGTGGTCGTTGGGCTCGATGCCGAAGACGTTCTCGTCCAGGACGACTTTCTTTCCGGATTCAGTTCCGTCGATCTTGTAAACAGACAATTCCATAATTACGCCTCCACAATTAAATAAGAACCCTTGGCTCCGGGAACGGAACCCTTGACGACGATGAGATTGTTCTCAGGGATGACTTTGAGGACCTCGAGGTTGAAAACCTTCACACGCTCGTTGCCCATGTGACCCGCCATGCGCATTCCCGGGAAAACGCGGGACGGCCAGGAGGATGCACCCATGGAACCGGGGTGACGGAGTCGGTTGTGCTGGCCGTGGGTCTGGCCACCGACACCGGCGAATCCGTGGCGCTTCACGACGCCCTGGAAACCCTTACCCTTGGAGGTACCGACAACGTCCACGAACTTGACGTCTTCCGTGAAGACATCGGCGACCGTGAGGACGTCACCGAGCTTGAGATCACCGGCGAAGTCGGCCTCGAACTCGAGCACCTTCTTCTTGGGGGTGGTCCCTGCCTTTTCGAAATGGCCCTTCAGAGCCTTGCTGGTCTGCTTCTCTTTTTTCTCGTCATAGGCAAGCTGAATGGCGGCATAACCATCGGTCTCCACCGTACGAACCTGCGTGACAACACAAGGACCAGCCTCAACGACGGTGCATGGAATATTCTTTCCATCAGCACCGAAGACGGAAATCATTCCGACTTTTTTTCCAATTAAACCAGGCATTGGTGTTTGTTAATTAATTGTTTATTAATACTTTAGCGCCGACATTTCGACGCCCCGCCTTTTTTGCGGACCGCAAAGGTACGAAGAAAACCGCTGATTTCCAAACGGATTCAGCGGTTTTCAACAACTTTTTCAACAATTGTGGAAAGGGCCTCAGAGCCGGTCGACGTCCGCCCAGCCGAACTTGGCGGGATAGAGCCAGGCGCGGTCGGTGCGTTCCATCACGCCGTAGTCCAGGGAGATCTTCGGGCATTCGGCGTAGGCGCGCTCGACGAAGGCGGGATCGCCGATCCCCGTCTCCCAGCCATGGAACAGCTCGGTGACGTCGGGGATGTAGCGTTCCATCTCCTCGCGGATGACGGAGGCCTTCCAGAGGAAGATACCGGAGTTCCAGAAGAACTCGCCGGTGCGGATGAACACTTCCGCCAGCTCGAGCGGCGGTTTCTCGGTGAAGGTCTTCACCTGCAGGGGCTGCGACATCTCCCAGGCGCCGCGGCCTTCCTTGACCTGGATGTAGCCGAAGTTCACGTCCGGGCTGCGGGGGACGATGCCGAGGGTCATCAGCACGTCGTTCCCGGACACGAAGCCGAACATCTCGTCGATGGTGGCGGCGAACATGTCGTCGTCCCGGATCACCAGGTCGCAAGGGGAGGCGACGATGAGGGCGGCGGGGTCGCGCGTGAGAATAGTATAGGTGGCGTAAGCCATGCAGGGGGCCGTCTTGCGGCCGAAGGGTTCCAGCAGCAGATTCCTCTCGGGAATCTCGGGAAGCAGGATGCGCGCCGTGGCGGCATACTTGGCGAGGGTGACCACCAGGATGTTCTCCCGGGGCATGAACCGCGAGAAGCGGTCGTAGGTCATCCGAAGATAGGCGCCGGGCGAAGAACCCCCGGCCATGATTACACAATAGCGGTGTGTATCCATAAAGGTTTATGTGGTTATAAGTACATCGGGATCCAGGCCTGGGGGAAGTAGTTCACCGTCGATTCGTCGCCGGAGATGGTCACGGAGACCACGTCGAAGAACACTTCCCGGTCGGAACCGGTCTCGTTCAAATATTTCAGGGCGGCGGCGCTGATGCGGCGCTGTTTGAGCGCGTCCACCTTCTCTTCGGGTGCCGCATCGGCATCGAGCCGCGTCTTTACCTCTACAAAATGCAAGCCATCGGAGGCCTCGGAAATGATGTCCACTTCCAAATGGCTGCCGCGCCAGTTGCGCGCCACGATCCGGTGCCCCTGCGCCTGCAGGAACGCGCAGGCTTTGTCCTCCCCCAGCTGCCCGAAGGCGCGCTTTCCCCTCACCTCCTGCATGGGCCTATCCGAATTTGACCACGGTGACGCCGGAGCCGCCGAACTGGATGTGCTCGTCGGCCGCCGAGACGACCCCGGGAACGGTGCGGACATATTTCTGGATCTCCTCCCGGAGGGCGCCGGTGCCCTTTCCGTGGAGGATGCGCACGGTGCCGACGTCCAGCATGATGGCGTCGTCGATATAGCGCATCACCTGTTCGATGGCCTCGTTCACCCGCATGCCGCGGACGTCCAGCTCCAGGCGGAAGTTCGCCTTCCGCTCGGCGATGCCGGCGTCGTAGACCTGGCGGGGCTTGGGCGCTTCGCGGACCGCGGCGCGGTACTCGTTGGAGGTGACGCGCTCCACGCGGTCCAGCGGCAGTTTCGTGGAGAGGTTCCCCACGATGACGGTCACGGCCTTGGTGGACACCTTGGACACTTCGCCCACCATGCCGCCGTCCTTGATCCGGACCTTCTCGCCCACCTTCAGCGGGGCGGTACGGAAGGCCGTCAGCTTCTCTTCCTCGGAGGCGCCGGCATCGGCCCCGTCCTGGCCGTCCTTGGCGGCGCGGCGGGCCTTGCGGGCCTTCTCCCGTTCCTTGCGTTCCTGGAGGGACTTGAGCTTCTTGTCCAGGTACTCCTCCCGGTTGCGCTTGTCCTCCAGCTTCTTGCCGGCCAAGGCGCCCAGGAAGTCCGAAAGCTGCCCGCGGGCGTCCTTGGTGGCCTCTTTCTCCGCCTGGGACTCCTTGATGGTGCGGATGGTGCTTTCCACCTGCCTATTGGCCCCCTTGACGATTTCCTCGGCCTCCTTCTTCGCCTCGTCCAGGATCTTCTGGCGGAGCTGCTTGATGTCCTCGAGCTCCTTCTGGTAGCGGTCCGTGACGGCCTCGAGCGTCTTGTCCGTCGCGCGGATCTTCGTCAGTTTCTCGTCCAGGACCCGGCGGTTCCGGGCGATCTTCCTCAAGTTCCGCTCGATGCCCACGAACTCCTCGCCGGCGCGGAGCTCCGCGTCCTTGACGATCGGTTCGGGCAGGCCCATCTTGCGGGCGAGCTCGAAGGCGAAGGAGTTGCCGGGCAGGCCCATCTCCAGCGCGAAGAGCGGCGCGATCTTCTGCGCGTCGAACTGCATGGCGCCGTTCACGACGCCCGTATCGCCCGACGCGGCGTATAGTTTCAAATTCGTATAGTGCGTGGTGATGACGCCGTACACGCCGCGGCGGTCCAGGTCCGCGAGGATGGCCTCGGCGATGGCCCCGCCCGCGGCGGGCTCCGTGCCCGAGCCGAACTCGTCGATCAGCACGAGCGTCTTCCCGTCGGCCTCCTTCAGCATCGCGTTCATGTCGGCGAGGAAGGAGCTGTAGGTGGAAAGGTCGTTGTCGATGGACTGGTCGTCACCGATGGACACCATGATGCGGTCGAACACCGGGAGTTCGGAGGTCTCGGAGGTGGGGATGAGCATGCCCCACTGGAACATGTATTGCAGCAGGCCCACGGTCTTGAGGCACACCGACTTGCCGCCTGCGTTCGGGCCGGAAATCAGGAGGATGTGCTTCTCGGGGGTGAGGGTGGCGGTGAGGGGGACGATGGGCCGGCCTTCCTTGCGGAGGGCCTTCTCCAGCAGCGGGTGGCGGGCCTTCCGCAGCAGCAGTTCGCCGCTCTCGGACAGCACGGGCATGCCCGCGATGAAGTCCAGGGCCACATTGGCCTTCGCCATCAGGAAGTCGATCTCCCCGAGGAAGATGGCCGCGGCCGACAGGTCGGGGATCCAGGGACGCAGGAACTCGGAGAACTCGTGCAGGATGCGCGCGATCTCGCGGGTTTCGGCGAACCGGAGTTCCGCGATCTCGTTGGTGAGGGCGACGATCTCGGCCGGCTCCACGAAGGTGGTCTTGCCGGTGGCGGACTCATCGTAGACGAAGCCCGGGAACTGGCGTTTCTTCGCCGACGCCACCGGGATGAGCATCTTGCCGTCGCGGATGGAGACGCTCGCATCGGCCTCCACGAGCCCGTCCTGCTGCGCCTTCCGGAGGATGGCGTTCATCCGCTTGGAGACGTTGATCTCCCGCTCGCGGATGGTGGTCCGGATCTCATAGAGCTTGTCCGAGGCTGTATCCTTGATCTCGCCGTACTTGTCCAGGATGCCGTCGATGCGGCGCTGGATTTCCGGGAAGCCCGGGAAGCCCGACGAGAGCTGCTTGAGGCCCGGATAGATGCCGTCCTTGATGCCCCGGAAGAAGTTCGTGACCTTGCGGAGGGTGTCCAGCATCGTCCGGAGCCGCCCCAGGGACAGCAGGTCGATGGAGGCGTTCTTGCCGATGGGCTCCAGGAAATGGAGGCAGTCGATGTACCCGCTCGTGGGGAAGTTCTCCTCGAACATGAGGATGAGGCGCATCTCGTCCGTGAGCTGGAGCCGCTTCCGGATGACGGACGGATCCGTGCTGAGTTCCTCGTTCTCGACGCGCTCGGCGGCATAATCCGTCGAGCAGCGGTCCGCAATGAGGGAGCGGACCCGGTCGAAACCGAGCTTGCCTTCCAGTCTTTTCGCCGCCTCGTCCATCCGTTACTCCTCTTTGTCCTTTTCCTTTTCCGTCGACAAGGCCGATCCCAGGAGCTCGCGGAGTTCCTGGATCGATTCCACTTCCTTCGCCTCGCCGTTGCGGACGAAGCGCACGCCGCCGCTTTCCTCGGACACCACGATCACGTCCGCGTCCGTATCCTCCGACAGGCCGATGGCCGCGCGGTGGCGCATGCCGTAGTGGGCCGGGATGTCCGTGCGGTTGGTCATCGGCAGCTGGCACCGCGCCGCGGCGATCCGGTTGCCGACGATGATCATCGCGCCGTCGTGCAGCGGGGAATTCTTGAAGAAGATGTTCATGATGAGCCGGCGGTTGATCTCCGCGTCGAAGCGGTCGCCGGTGTCCATGAACTCGTCCATCGAAGACTTGTGCTGGATGACGATGAGGGCGCCGGTCTTTTCCGCCGACATGGCCCGCACGGCCTCCACCAGCTCCTCCACGCTCCGGCTCCCGAGCCGCTCCTCCTTGATGCCGAGGATGCGGTTGAACAGGTCGCCCGTGCGGCGAGAGATGCCCGTCTGCATGGCCACGCGGTTCAGCAGGTGGCGGATTTCCGGCTGGAAGATGATGATGATCGCCAGGACACCCACGTCCAGGAGGGCGTTCAGCAGGACCGTCATCATCCGCATGTTCAAGGCTGACGCGATGGCCTGCCCCACCAGGAGCAGGGACAGCACCAGCACGATGTTCAGCACCGTGGAGTCGCCCCGGATGCTCCGCAGCAGGAGATAGATCAGCAGCGCGACCATCCCGATGTCCAGGATGTCCGCCCAGCCGAACTGCAGGAATCCGAATATGCCCAGCACCTTCGTCATACGGGACAAAGTTACGAAAAGATTTCGTACCTTTGAAAACTTTAATGAACGGAGATAGCGATGGGCTTCAGCGTTTTGAAATTCGGAGGGTCGTCGGTCGCGGACGCGACCAACATGTCCCGCGTGCTCGACATCGTCGGCGGCGCCCTGGACGGCGGCCGGGTGGTGCTCGTGAGTTCGGCCATCAGCGGCTGCACGGACGGGCTGCTCGCCTGCGCGGACGGGGACCTAGAGCGGGAGGCCGCGCTGATGGACCGGCACCTGGCCATCGTACGGCGCCTGTTCACGGGCGAAGAGCAGGCGGAAGCCGCCGCGGAAGTGATGCGCCTGTTCGCCGCGATGGAAGCCGCTCCGGCCGAGGAGAAAGTCACCTTCGGCGAGCTCCTCTCCACCCGCATCCTCGCCCGGAAACTCGAATGCGAACGCATCCATGCCCATTGGGTCGATTCCCGCGAGCTCGTCGTGAAGGACGACTTGCCGGAGACGTACCGGCGGATCCGGGCGGCCGTCGCCGCCACGGACGCCGCGGTCGTCGTGGCGCCGGGCTTCATCTGCTGCGACTCCTCCGGACGGATCTGCACGCTCGGACGCGGCGGCTCGGATTACAGCGCCGCGCTGTACGCGGCCGCCCTCGGGGCCGACTCGCTCCAGATCTGGACCGACGTGCCGGGCATCATGACGGCGAACCCGAAGCAGGTTCCCGCCGCCCGCACGATCCCCGGGATGTCCTACCGCGCCGCCCTGGAAATGGCGGAGCACGGCGCCAAGGTACTGTACGCGCCCACCGTCGCCCCGGCCATGGAAGCGGGCATCGACATTGAAATCCGCAATACCTTCGCCCCCGCCGGACGGTTCACCCGCATTTCCGCGCAGCCGGACGCTTCGCCGTGGATCGGCGTCGCCTCCCAGGGCGGCGAAATCTGCCTTGTGGGCACGGAGGAGGCCGATTTTGACAGCGCTTCCGATTCGGTCCAGGAAACGCTCCGGACCGCGGGCATAGCCCCGCTCTCCGTCCGCGTGGACGGCCTGAACCTCCTCGTGCGCGTCCGTGAAGCCATCGAGCTTCCGGCCCTCCAGGCCCTGCACCGCGCTTTCTTCGAGACCCGGCCGCTGCGGGAAGTGAACCTGTTCATCGCCGGTTTCGGCGCCGTGGGGAAGGCGCTGGTCCAGATGGTCGGCCGGACCGCCGCCACGGTGGCGGAGCGCACCGGCAAGACGCTCCGCGTCGCCGGCCTCGGCGACAGCCGCCGCTGGCGCATCGACCTCGGAGGCGTCGCCTCCCTGGACGGCGCCGTCGCGGGCGACTTCGTGGACGCGGTCATCGACCTGGCCCCCAAGGGCTCCGTCTTCGTGGACTGCACCGACAGCGAAACCCTGTACAAGCGCTACCCGGACCTGTTCCGGGCGGGCCTCCATATCGTTTCCTCCAACCGCCGCTCCTTCGCCGTCCCGTACGTCGAATACGCCGCCCTGCAGGCCGCGGCCCGCGAGAACGGCTGCTTCTTCCGCTACGAGACCACGGTCGGCGCGGCGCTCCCGATGCTGGAATCCCTCGCCATCGGCGCGAACAGCTGCGACGAGATCCTGTCCATCGAAGCGGTCGTCTCCTGCACCCTGAACCAGATCCTCAGCGCCTACGGGGAAGGCCCCACGTTCGCGTCGCTCGTCAAGGCGGCGCAGGAAGCCGGGCTCACCGAGCCCGACCCGCGCCTGGACCTCGGCGGCCGCGACGCGCTCCGCAAGCTCCTCATCCTCGCCCGCGAGGCCGGCGTGCAGCTGGAGGAGAAGGACGTGGTCATCGAACCGATGATCCCCGCCTCGCTCTTCGGCGTGCCGCTGGACGCGTTCTACAAGGGCCTGGAAGCACTGGAGCCCGTGTTTGCCAAGGCGCAGCGCGACGCCCTCGCCACCGGCCGACGCCGCCGATTCGTCGCCTTTTTGGAAAAAGACGCGGCCTCCCCGCTGGGGTACCGCGCCGGCATCCGCGTTGTGGAAGTGCCTGAAACACACCCGGCCTACTACCTCCGCGGCACGGAGAACGCCATCCTCATCCGCAGCGCGTTCCACCCCACGCCCATCGTCATCCAGGGACCCGGCGAAGGCGCCCGTCAGGCCGCCGCGAGCCTATTGAACGATATTTTACGCTGATTTTTAAATTATTTTTTTATCTTTGCAACGGTTAGTATTGTAGAACGGATTTAACAACTCAGAACGTATGAAAGTTGCTGTCGTGGGAGCGACCGGCCTGGTCGGCTCCAAAATGTTGCAAGTGTTGGAGGAACGTCACTTCCCGGTGACCGAACTCCTGCCCGTCGCCTCTTCCCGCTCCTGGGGAAAGAAAGTCACCTTCCAAGGCCGTGAGTGGACGGTCATCGGCGCCGACGAGGCCATTGCCAAGCGTCCTGCCGTCGCGATTTTCAGCGCCGGCGGTTCCGCTTCCGGCGAACTGGCCCCGAAGTTCGCGGCCGTAGGCTGCCGCGTCGTGGACAATTCCTCCTACTGGCGCATGGACCCGACCAAGAAGCTCGTGATCCCGGAGATCAACGGCGACGTCCTCGGTCCCGACGACTACATCATCGCGAACCCGAACTGTTCCACCATCCAGATGCTCATGGCCCTGGCTCCCCTCCATAAGGCCTACGGCATCAAGCGCATCGTCGTGAGCACCTACCAGAGCGTCTCCGGCAGCGGCGCCAAGGGCGTGAACCAGCTCAAGGCCGAGCGCGCCGGCGGCACCGGCGACTTCTATCCGCATCCCATCGACCTGAACACCCTCCCGCACATCGACGTCTTCCTGGACAACGGTTACACGAAGGAAGAGATGAAGATGGTCAACGAGACCCACAAGATCCTCCGTGACGACTCCATCGCCGTCACCGCCACCACCGTCCGCGTGCCGGTCTGGGGCGGCCACAGCGAGAGCGTCAACGTGGAATTCCGCAAGCCGTTCGACCTGGACGAGGCCCGCGCCCTGATGGCCGCGATGCCCGGCGTCGTCATCCAGGACGACCCGGAGAACAAGGTCTATCCGATGCCGCGCTTCGCCGAGGGCAAGGACGAGGTCTTCGTGGGCCGCATCCGCCGCGACTTCTCCGTCGAGAACGGCCTCAACCTCTGGTGCGTCGCGGACAACCTCCGCAAGGGCGCCGCCACCAACGCCGTCCAGATCGCCCAGCTCCTCCTGGAGAAGGGCCTCCTGGCCGAATAGGCCGATGGAGGGGCAAAACCACCCGTATTTGCCCCTTCGTCCCGTAAAAATAACCACCAAGGGGCGAATAGGCCCATTTTTGCCCCTTGATACCGAACCTCACCGCTTCGCCCGGCGCAGACGAATGAGTTTCGCCACTTCGTGAGCAAAAAAGGGTTGTTTTGCTTACGAACCGGCTCCGGGGGATGTTTCGTGAACAAAAACACGGGTTTTTGCTCATGAAGGAGCGAGAAATATGTGCAGAAACGGTCTTTTTGCACATATATTGGTTAACTTTGGACGGGAAATGTGTAGAAAGGGCCTTTTTACACCTATTTTGACAAAAACCGACGAAATCTGTGCAGGATCGGCCATTCTGCACATTTATTGGGGAACCTTATGGATTATCAGTTCTTCCAGGAGCTTTTGAGCATCGATTCCACTTCGGGAAAGGAGCGGAAGGTGGCCGAGTGGCTCGCCGAGCGCCTGCCGGGGATGTTCCCGGCGGCGAACCGGCCGGAGCTGCGCGCCGAGGAAGTCGGCGACGGCACCCTCAACCTCCTCCTCACCTGGGGCGCCCCCCGCATCGTCTTCTGCTCGCACCTGGACACCGTTCCGCCGTATATCCCTCCCACTTTTGCTGACGATGTCATCAAAGGACGGGGGAGTTGTGACGCGAAGGGGCAGGTGTTTGCCATTGTGGAGGCGTGCAAGCGGCTCGCGGAGGAGGGGAAGACCGATTTCGGGCTGCTGCTGCTGGCCGGGGAGGAAACTGGATCGTGGGGTGCGAAGGCGTTCGCGAAGACGGACTTCAAGGCCGAGTACCTGGTCGTGGGCGAGCCCACGGACAATTGCATGGTATCGGCCTCCAAGGGGACGAAGTCGTTCGACCTCAAGTTCACGGGCGAGCCGTTCCATTCGGGGTATCCGCAGTACGGCGTGAGCGCCGTGGACCTGTTCGTCGAGTTCGTGAATGCGCTGAAAGCGAAGGATTTCGGCATGGACCCGGTCCTGGGAGAAACCACCTGGAACATCGGCCTCCTGCATAGCGACAATCCGCAGAACATCCTCTCACCGGAACTGACCTGCCGCCTCTACTTCCGCACGACCTTCGTCTCGGACGAGGCCGTCTGCCAGTGGATGGAAGAGGCCCCCTCCGTCATTCCCGGCTTGACCGGGAATCTCGCCGTCACCCCCCGCGGGGGCGACACGCCGGCCCGGTACTGGACCGTCGAGGGCCTGCCGGCCAAGAGCGTCGCGTTCGGCAGCGATGCGCCGCATCTGAAGAACTTCATGCATAAGGCCATCTGCGGCCCGGGCAGCATCACCGTCGCGCACCGCGACGACGAATGCGTCCGCGTCGCGGACCTCGCCACCGCCGTGGAACAATACATCGCCCTCTACCTGGCTGTTTCCAAGTAGAGGCCTAACAAGAGCAAATTATGGGAAAAGACCGATTTGACATCAAAGACCGGGAGACCTTGGGCCTGATTACGGATGCTCGCGTCATCGTCGACAAGGAGACCGGCGTCAACTACCTGTTCGTCGCCTGCGGCTATGGCGGCGGCCTGACGCCGCTGCTGGACTCCGACGGGAAACCCATCATCACGAAAGACGGATATCAGAAGTAAACCCCGATTATTATGAAGGTAATCATCAGCGGATACGGCCGGATGGGCCATATGGTGGAAAAGGAACTGGCGCGCCGGGGCATCGAACTGGTCGCGGCCAGCGAGGACATCTGCAGCGTGGACCCGGCGGTCGCGAAGGAGTGCGTCGTCATCGACTTCACCTGGCCGGATGCGTTCCGGGCCAATTATCCCTTCATCGCGAAGCACTTCAAGGCCGCGGTGGTGGGAACGACCGGCTGGAACGACATCGAGGCCGATGTGTTCCGCGCCTTCGAGGAGGCCGGGACGCCGCTCATCTACGCGTCGAACTTCTCCCTCGGCGTGAACGCTCTGTTCGCCGCCGTGGAGCGCGTGAGCAAGATGCTCAAGGGCAACGGCTACACGCCCGCCGTGGAGGAGACGCACCACATCCACAAGCTGGACGCCCCGTCCGGCACCGCCAAGAGCCTCGGCAAGCTGCTCGAGGAAGGCCTCGGCGTGGAGCCCGAGATTACCGCCCATCGCATCGGCGAAGTCCCCGGCATCCATACGGTCACGTACACCTCCGAGGTCGACAAGCTCACGCTCACCCACGAAGCCTTCGGCCGCGAAGGCCTCGCCGCCGGCGCCGTCGCCGCCGCCCTCATGACGGAAGGCCTGAAAGGCGTGCACGAATTCAAGGAGTTGCTGTAGCGGCGAATTATTCGTAACTTGCGGAGTCAAAAAACGAACTTAGTCATGAAACCATTGACACTGAAAGGCTGCGGAACCGCGCTGTTCACCCCTTTCCGGGACGGGAAGGTGGACGAGGCCGCGTTCGCGGCGACGGTCCGCCGGCAGGTCGAGGCCGGAATCCATTTCCTGGTACCGCTCGGGACCAGCGGCGAGACGCCGTGCCTGTCCGTGGCGGAGCGCCAGCGGGTGCTCGCCCTCACGCGCGAGAACGCGCCCGGCAAGACGCTCCTCGTGGGCGGCGGCACGAACTCGCTCACGGCCACCCTGGAAAGCATGGCGCAGCTCCCAGACGCCGACGCTTTCCTCATCGTCGTCCCCTATTACAACAAGCCCAACCAGACAGGCCTGTACGAGTACTACAAGGCCGTGGCCGGCAGTACCGACAAACCCATCGTCATCTATAACGTGCCCGGGCGCACGGGCGCGAACATCACGGCCGAGACGACGCTCCGCCTCGCGGAGGAAATCCCCAACATCGTCGCCGTGAAGGAAGCCTCGAGCAATTACAAGCAGATCAGCGAGATCATCCGCTGCAAGCCCGCCGGGTTCAGCGTGCTGTCCGGCAATGACGACGAGACGCTGTCGCTGATGGCGACGGGCGCCGACGGAGTCATCTCCGTCGCCTCCAACGTCGCCCCGCACGAGATGGTGGAGCTCGTGGAGGCCCTGCAGGCGGACGACATGGTCAAGGCCCGCGCCTACCACCACCTGCTGACGCCCCTCTTCCGGGCCTGCTTCGTGGAGCCCAACCCCATCCCCGGCAAGGCCGCCCTGGCCCAGCTCGGCCTGATCAAGAATGAGCTCCGCCTCCCGCTCGTCCCGGCCTCCCCGAAGACCGAAGAATTGATCGCCAAGGTTTTGGAAGATTTGTTTAAATAGATTCTCACGTCGGTCTTACGACCTCCTCAGAATGACAAAGGCTCGGTCTTACGACCTCCTCAGAATGACAAGGATATGGAAATAACCCTCGAACGTTTCAACGAAGTCATCGAAGGCCTGGAAAAAGGCGAAATCCGCGTCGCGGAGAAAAAGGGCGGCCAGTGGGTCGTCAACAAGTGGGTGAAGGAAGTGATCCTCGCCGGGTTCAAGCTCGGCGCGGTCACGGACATGTCCCAGGGCCAGTTCCCGTTCTTCGACAAGGCCACTTTCCCGGTGCGCCAGTTCAAGGCCGAGGACGGCGTGCGGATCGTCCCGGGCGGATCCAGCATCCGTCGCGGCGCCTACCTCGCCCCCGGTTCCATCGTCATGCCCCCGGCCTATGTCAATGTGGGCGCGTACGTGGGCGAAGGCACGATGGTCGATTCCCATGTGACCATCGGCTCCTGCGCGCAGGTGGGAAAGCACATCCACATCAGCGCATCGACCCAAATCGGCGGCGTGCTCGAGCCCGCCGGCGCGATGCCCACGATCATCGAGGACGGCGCGTTCATCGGCGGCAACTGCGGCATCTATGAGGGCACCATCGTCCAGGAAGGCGCCGTCGTCGCCTCCGGCGTGATCATCACCTCCTCCACCGCCATCTTCGACGCCACGACCGGCGAATTCATCCGCCGCAACGCCGACGGCCGCGTGGTCGTCCCTCGCGGCGCCGTCGTCGTCTCCGGCTCCAAGCCCATCATCCGCGGCGGCAAGCCCCTCGAGAGCGGCGTGCACCTCTACTGCCCCGTCATCGTCAAATACCGCGACGAAAAGACCTCCGGCAGCGTCCAGCTCGAAGACCTGTTGCGATAAATCTGAAAATCCTTTTAACTTTTCTCAGCCCGCTGCGTCTTATGAGTGCAGTCGGCTGAGTTTTGTTTATGAAAAGAATACTGATTACCCTATGTATGGTCCTGAGCCTCGCCTCGACGGCCTGGGCCGGAAATCCGGGCGGGAAAATCCGCACGCTGGTATCGTCCTTCAAGGGGACGGAAGGATTCGACGTCGTGGACCTGGGCGGTCCGGCGATGCTCCTGCTGAAGGCAGCCGCCGGCGCCGAAGCCGATGATCCCGAAGACCGCGCCGCCCTGGACCTGTTCCGCAGTCTCAAACGGCTGACTGTCATCGACTTTTCCGAAGCTGCGCCCGAGAAGCGGGAAAAGTTCCTCCGCAAGCTGGACCGGATCCTGGATGGAGAAGAAGTCCTGATGGAAGCCAAGGACGGCGGTGAGAAAGTCGCCATCTACGGCCTCTCCTCCAAGGACGGCAGCCGGATCGAAGACATCATCATCCGGGCCGATGACGCCCTCATCAGCGTCAAGGGGTCCATCCGCACCGACCAGGTCGAAGCCCTTATGAAACAGGCCGAGAAATGACCGAAGCCGGGTTCCATACCGTCTGGATTCCGCTGCAGGAGCGCTTCTACCGGGTCGCCTTCTACATCCTGGAGGACCGGGCCGATGCCTTGGACGCCGTCCAGGACCTGTACATGAAGCTCTGGAAGATCCGCGACTCCCTGGACCTCGTCCGGAATCCGGGCGCCTACGGAGCCCTGCTGATGCGGAACCTCTGCATCGACCGGATCCGGAAGCTGAATCCTTCCGACGAGCTGCCCGACGACCTCCCGGGAAAGGAACCGCCCGACGAGGAACTCATCCGGAAAGAATGCCTCGGCTCGCTCCTCCGGGCGATGGACAGCCTCCCCGACAGCCAGCGGAAACTGATGCGCCTCCACGTCCTGCAAGGACGGTCCTACGAAGAAATCGCGGCCGAAACCGGCCTCTCCCCCCTCAACATCCGCGTCCAGGTGAGCCTGGCCCGCAAAAAACTGAAAAGCCATGAAGTCCATTGACGAAATAACCCGGCTGAGCGCCGAAGACCTCGAGCGGATCTCGCTCGACGAAAGCATCCCCGTGCCGGAGGAGCTCTCCGCCCGGGTGCAGGCCGCGGTCCGCAAGCCCGCCCGCTGGGCCCTCCCCGCCGGCATCGCCGCCGCTGTCGCCACGCTCCTCGCCGTAGGCCTCACCCTCACGCGGAATCCCGAACCCGTCGACACGTTCGACGATCCCTACCTCGCCTACGCCGAGGTCGAGAAAGTCTTCGCCAAGATATCCGGCACCGTCGCGTACGGCGCGGAAAAAGTCTCCCAATCCGAACAAACCCTCGACAAACTCTCTTATTGGAAATGAAAAAGCTGTATATCCTCGTGGCGATGCTGCTCCTGAGCATCACCGCCCTCGCCCAGGACGGGCGTTCCCTCTACAACAAGTACTCCGACTACGACGACGTCGAAGCCGTGTACATCTCCCCCGCGATGTTCCGCCTCATCGGCAAGATCCCCGATATGGAAATGGACGGCGAGAACGTGAACCTCGGGCCCATCATCAAGTCCCTCTCCGGCCTGTACATCCTGTCCATCAAGCAGGGCGCCATCGCCGACGACCTGGCCGCCGACGTGAACCGCTTCATCAAGAAAGGCCAATACGAGCTCCTGATGGAGGCCAAGGACAGCGGGGAAGTGACGCGAATGTACACCGTGGGCGACGACTCCGTCGTGAACAGCTTCGTGATGCTCTCGCACGACGGCGCCGAGACGAACTTCATCTGCCTCGACGGCACCATCCCGCGCGACAAGCTCGAATCCCTCATCGCCGACGCGGCGAAGGACTAGGAGATTCCTTCGCTTCGCTCGGAATGACAAGAAAAAGGGGAGTTGTCGCTAACGATAGCTCCCTTTTTCATTCCGAGGAGGCCGCAGGCCGACGAAGGAATCTGTTTTACAAAAAAGTCAAAAAAGTTTTGGAAGTTCGCAAAATATCTCTACCTTTGCAGTGTACTATTTGACTAATACACTATACAATGAAACGAATTTATTCATTTCTGGTTTGCCTGATGGCCCTGACGATGAACGCTTTTGCGGCCCGGCAGAATGAAACGGTGCTGCGCGGGAGCGCGATCGAAGAGAGCGGCGCGCCTGCAGGCTTCGCCACCGCGTTCCTGACCAACGCGGAGGGCGTGCTGGTCGTCGGCACCACCGCCGGCGAAGACGGCCGCTTCGAACTCAAGGCCCCGCAAGGCACCTACACGCTCACCGTCTCCCTGGTCGGCTTCAAGGACGCCTCGCAGCAGGTCACGCTGAACCAGGCCCAGCAGGAACTCCCCCCTGTCCGCCTGGAAGAGGACAAGCAGCTGCTCGGCGAAGCGGTCGTGCAGGCCGTGATGCCCAAGACCAAGCTCACCGGCGAAGGCCTGGCCACCTCCGTGCACGGTTCCGTGCTGGAGAACGCGGGCACCGCGCGCGACGTCCTGGGCAAGGTTCCGGGCATCATCAAGGGCCGGGACGGCATCGAGGTCATCGGCAAGGGCGCGCCCCAGATCTATATCAATGGCCGGAGAATGACCGATGCCACCGAACTGGACCGCATCCTCAGCCACGAGATCCAGAGCGTGGAGGTCATCAACAACCCCGGCGCGCAGTATGACGCGACCGTGCGCGCCGTCGTGCGCATCCGCACCATCAAACGGAAGGGCGAGGGCTTCGGCTTCAATGTGAACCTGGCCGACGAGCAGTCGCTCCGGGTCAAGAAGTTCAACGACCCGAGCACGGCCCTCAACGTCAACTACCGCACCGGCGGAGTGGACCTCTTCGGCGGGGTCAACTACAACCACTTCAGCCAGCGCCAGAACAGCGACCTGGTGCAGGAAGCGAACGTGAATCCGGTCATCCGGCAGGTCGAATTCCTGGTGGACGACGTCACCACCCAGGCATTGACGACGACCGCCGGCATCAACTGGCAGATCGCCAACAATCACTCCGCCGGCGTCAAGGTGGATTGGTCCGGCAACCTCTCGTACAGCGACGACGAGTTGATGGAAGGCGACATCTTCCGGGGCGGCGAACGGGTGGACCACCTGAAAACCGTCAACCACGGGCAGTTCGGGACGAAGATGCCCCAGTCCCTGGGCGCCAACGCCTACTATAACGGCCTCGTCGGGAAGATGGGCATCGACCTGAACCTGGACTATTTCCAGATTGCATCCACCACCCTCCATTCCGTCCAGGAGGACAGCGACATCCAGGACGCGACCGTGTCGACGGAATCCGGTTCCGACAGCAAGCTGTACGCCGCCAAGCTGGTGCTTTCCTACCCCATCTGGCGGGGCCAGCTGCAGGCGGGCACGGAAGAAACCTTCTCCCGCACACGCGACAACTACCGGCTGACCGGGGCCGATATCCCGTCGACCTCTTCCCGGGTGAAGGAAGACAACCTCGCCGCGTTCGTGAACTACGGCTTTGTCGTCGGTCAGATCGGCCAGCTGAGCGCCGGCCTGCGGTACGAGCACGTAAACTATGCCTATGAAGACCTGCTCGGCAACGGCAGTTTCTCCCGGAAATACGACAACCTCTTCCCTTCGGTTTCCTTCGCAGGCGTCCTCGGCCCTGTCCAGACGATGCTCAGCTACAGCGCCCGCACGGCCCGTCCCGACTTCGGCATGCTGTCCACGGCCATCCGCTACAACAACCGGTACACCCTGCAGGGCGGTAATCCGACCATCCAGCCGCAGGCCATCCAGTCCCTGTCCGCGACGGCCCTCTGGAACTTCCTCACCCTGGCCGTCAGCTACGACCGCACGAAGGACCCCATCATCACCTGGGCGAACCTGTACAATGACGAAGGCGTCATCCTGCTCAAGCCGGTCAACACGGAGAAGCCGCTCCGGACCTTGTCCGCCTTCCTGGTCGCAACACCGACCATCGGCCCCTGGAACATCAGCGCAACCACCGGTTTCCAGAAGACTTGGCTCCAGGTGGGAGACATCCAGTTCAACGACGCGCCCATCTGGATCGCCCGGCTGAACAACACATTCACCCTCAACAAGGGCTGGCAGCTGGAACTGGGCGGCGAATACCACAGCCCGGGCCAGCAGCAGAACATGACGCTGACCAACCACTATTTCGACCTGACAGCGGCGGTGCAGAAGACCCTGCTGAAGGACGGTTCCCTGGTGCTCCGCCTGGAAGGCCGCGACCTCACCTACACGGGCCACAACAACGTCTTCTCCAACCTCGGCCATTACAGCATCACGCAGAGCGTCCTGATGGACACGCAGCGCCTCGTGTTTTCCATCCGCTACCGCTTCAACACGACGGAGAGCAAATACAAGGGAACAGGCGCCGGCAAGGACGCCCGTCAGAGAATGGGAAGCAGTTCCAATTAACGGATTTCCACCAGCCGGGCAGGCCCGGTCAGATATACGTCGGTGAACTTTTCGTCCGCTCCGGGCGTGAAGTTCACCGACAACCAGTCTTGCCGGGCGCGGAGGCGGTACGCGCCGGGCGTGGCCGTAGGCACGCCGGCGTGATGCGCCACGAGGGCGCAGGCCGTGAGGCCCGTGCCGCAGGCGAGGGTTTCACCCTCAACACCCTTCTCGAAGGTGCGGACATGGAGCCCGTCCGGGGCGACGTGGACGAAGTTCACGTTCGTGCCGATGGGCGCGAAGGCCTCGTTCCAGCGGAGCGCCTTGCCTTCCGCATCGACATCGACCTGCTCCACATCCTCCACGAACTTCACGAAATGCCGCGTGCCGGTGTTCAGGAAATACCCGCCCAGCATGGGCGTAATCCCCTGCACGTCAATCATCTTGATGCGGACTATCCAGCGGTCGGTTGGTGAGCCTGTCGAACCATCCGGCCGCTCCAGAATCTCGCCCGTGTGCAGCCCGTCCGGCGCCATGAACAGGAACACGCCACCGGAAGCCGGCTTGACGCCCAGGTAATCGGCAAACGCCACGATGCAGCGTCCGCCGTTCCCGCACATCATCCCGCCGGACCCGTCGGGGTTGTAGAACTCCATGGTAAAATCGACCCCGGCATCCCCAGAGCCCAGGATCATCAGCCCGTCGGTCTTGAATTCCTGGCACAGCGCCTCGATGCGCGGCACCTCGCGGAAGGCGGACACATCGCCCTCGCGGCCGTCGATGACCACGAAGTCGTTGCCCGCTCCGGAAAACTTATAAAGCTTTTTCATGACTTCTCGCACTACCGGTCCTTCGACAAGCTCAGGATCCGGTCTTTGACAATCGCTCCCAGCAGTTTCATCCCCGGCTCCATCTTTTCCTCCGCGACGAAGGAGAAGTTGAGCCGCATCGTGTTGCGGTGGCTGCCGTCCAGGAAGAAGAACGAGCCGGCAACGTAGGCGACACCGCGCGACAAGGCCTCGTCGTACATCTCGATGGTGTCGATGCCCTCCGGCAGCGTCAGGAACAGGAACAGGCCGCCCTCCGGATAGGTCCATTTCACCCCTGCCGGCATATACTTCTCCAGCAGGCTCACCATCAAGTCCCGGCGACGGCGGTACTCCGCCTTCGTCTTCACGAGATTCGCGTCCAGCGCTCCGCTCGTCAGGAACTCCGTGGCCATGTACTGGTCGAACACCGGCGGGCACAGGTCCAGCGCCTGCTTGCAAATGTAGATCTGCTCCAGCAGTGCCTCCGGGCCGATGATCCATCCCAGCCGGAATCCCGGCGCAAAGATCTTCGAGAAGCTCCCCAGGTGCAGCGTCCTTTCCGGCGCCAGCGAATAAATCGTCGGCACCTCCTCGCCGCTATACCGCAGCTCCCGATAGGGACTGTCCTCCACAATCACCACATCCAGCTCCCTCGCCAGCTTCACGATCTCCATCCGCTCCTCCAGCGTCATCGTCTCCCCCGACGGATTATTGAAATCCGGGATAACGTATATGAATTTGATGGGCTTCGATTCAGACCGGGAGGGTGTTGTTCCGGAAACCTGTGGCCACCCTCGGCCACACCCCGAAGGGCAAATGTCCCCTGGGGGACCATAGGGGGTAAGACTTCCTCCCGGGAACCGGGAGGGGCCCGAAGACGGCGCAAGCCGGCTTTGGGAGGGGTCGTCGGAGACGACGGTTTCCGGAACAATACCCTTCCGGTCCCATATCGGTCTCACATCGGCCCGATACGCCTTGAACGACTGCAAGGCACCCAGATACGTCGGTTCGGTGGTGAGGATGATGTCGCCCGGGTCGCAGAGGATGCGGGTGCAGACATCGATGCCCTGCTGGGACGAGGTCGTGATCTGCACCTTCGAGACCGGCACGCCGTAGCGGGCGGCAATCGCCTCCCGAAGCTCCGGAACACCCTGGGTTGCCCCATATTGTAGCGACTTGGTGCCGTACTTGTCCAGCACGAGACCCGGCAGCCGCCGCAGGTCCTCCACCGGAAAAGTCACAGCCGCCGGATACCCGCCCGCGAACGAGCAGATGGCGCTCAAGTCCACCTTCCGGAAGATTTCCCGGACCGGGCTCCGCATGAAGGAGGGGACGTCGCTGGAGAACAATCTCTGATAATCCATAATGGTTTTCTGTTAGATTCCCGGTCAAGCCGGGAATGACGATCGTCATGGCCGACTCCGATCGGCCATCTCTATTCCCGCGTAATATGCGCCCCGAGGGCGTTCAGGCGGCCTTCGATGTTCTCGTAGCCGCGGTCGATCTGTTCGATGTTGTCGATGGTGGAGGTGCCCTTCGCGCTCATCGCGGCGAGAAGCATCGCGATACCGGCGCGAATATCGGGCGAGACCAGGCGGGCGGCCTTCAGGGTGATCCGATGGTCGTGGCCGATGACCACGGCCCGGTGCGGATCGCACAGGATGATCTGCGCGCCCATGTCGATGAGCTTGTCGAC
>ONDF01000034.1 GCA_900316525.1 uncultured Bacteroidales bacterium | reverse complement strand
AGGCCGTACTTGGCGATGGTCTCGTCCTCGAGGCCGCGGGAATGGAAATACTGGACGGCGACGGCGCGGCCTTCGTCCGTCGCGAGCTGGCTCTTGTAGAAGTTGAAGGCGAACTCCGAGACGGCGAGGAGGCTCTCGTTCCGCTGGCGCGCGGCGATGTCCTCGGCCGATTCTTCCTTCTCCTTGACCTCGATATGGTATTTGCGGGCCAGGTACTTGAGGGCCTCCGTGTAGGAGAGCTTCTCGTACTCCATGATGAAGCCCACGGCGGTGCCTGACTTGCCGCAGCCGAAGCACTTGTAGATGCCGCGGGAAGGCTCCACGTGGAAGGACGGCGTCTTCTCATTATGGAACGGACAGCAGGCCCACAGGCTGCTCCCGCGGCGCTTCAGCGTCACGAAATCGCCCACCACGTCTTCGACGCGGGCCGTGTCCAGAATGAGTTGTACCGTCTCCTGCGGGATCATGTCCTATTCTTTCTCGAAATCCACTTCCTTGGCGCCGGACAGGTCCGTCACCTGGATCTTGCCGTCGTCCACGATCGGGGTGTCATCCGCGCGCCGGGCCTCGGAGGGACGCTCCACGCCGTCGCGTTTGGAACCGGCCGACTGCCCCAGCTGCCGGATCCGCAACGAGAAGTCCCGGCCGTACCAGAGGAGCATCAGGCCACCGACGACGGCGCCGAAAAAACGCCCTTTCACGATGAGGAAAACGCCCAGCAGGAGGAACAGCAGGTCCTTGCCCAGGATGAGGAGTATATGTTGTTTCTGCGTCATGTTTTCTCGCTCAGTTATAACTTGCAAATATACGAAATCTTCCCTACTTTTGTGTTCCAAATTCAGTTTTGATCATGTATAACCCTAAGTCCGCCCACGCCGAGGAGTTCATCGACCACCAGGAAGTGCTCGATACCCTCGAGGAAGCCGCCCGAGAAAGTGGCAATCACCAGCGTGTGCTTGAAATCCTGGAGAAGGCCGCCCTCTGCAAGGGCCTGACCCACCGGGAAGCCGCCATCCTGATGGACTGCAACGAACCCGGACTGGAAGAGAAGATCTATTCCCTCGCCGCATCGATCAAGCATCGTTTCTACGGCAACCGGATCGTGCTTTTCGCGCCCCTATATCTGTCCAACTACTGCATCAACGGCTGCACCTACTGCCCGTATCATGCCAAGAACCGCACGATTCCCCGCCGGAAGCTTTCCCAGCAGGAGATCGAGGAGGAAGTCCGCGCGCTGATCCGCATCGGACACAAGCGCCTCGCGGTTGAGGCCGGCGAAGATCCGCGCCACAATCCGCTGGAATACATCATCGACAGCATCAAGACCATCTACAGCGTCCGCGAAGGCGGGAACAGCATCCGCCGTGTCAATGTCAATATCGCGGCGACGGACGTGGACTCCTACCGCAAGCTGCACGAAGCCGGCATCGGCACGTACATCCTGTTCCAGGAAACGTACAACAAGGAAAACTACCAGCGCCTGCACCCCACCGGCCCCAAGAGCAACTACGAGTGGCACACCGAGGCGATGGACCGCGCCCAGGAAGGCGGCTGCGACGACGTGGGCATCGGCGTCCTGTTCGGACTCAGCAGCTACCGCTACGAACTCGTGGGCCTGCTGATGCACGCCGAGCACCTCGAGGCCCGCTGGGGCGTCGGCCCGCACACCATCAGCGTCCCGCGCATCTGCCCGGCCGACGATATCTCCGTCAATGACTTCGACGCCCTCCCGGACGCGATCTTCCACAAGCTGGTCGCCGTCCTCCGCATCGCGGTCCCCTACACCGGCATGATCGTCTCCACCCGCGAATCCCAGCGGATGCGGGAGCAGCTCCTGAACTGCGGCATCTCCCAGATCAGCGGCGGCTCGCGCACCAGCGTCGGCGGATATACCACCGAGGAACGCCACGACGAGACCGCGCAGTTCGACGTCTCCGACACCCGTCCGCTGGACGAGGTCGTCCGCTGGCTCCTGGAGCAGGACCACATTCCGTCCTTCTGCACCGCCTGCTACCGCGAAGGCCGCACCGGCGACCGCTTCATGTCCCTGTGCAAGAGCGGCAAGATCACCTACTGCTGCACGCCGAACGCCCTGATGACCCTGAAGGAATACCTGATGGACTACGCCTCCCCGGCCACCCGCGCCGAAGGCGAACGGATGATCGCGAAGAGCCTGACGGACATCCCCGAAGGCCGCATCCGCGAGATCGCCATCGAGCGGCTGAAGCGCATCGAGAACGGCGAACGCGACTTCCGCTTCTAACATGGACCGGCTGCAAATCGCTTTCTTCGGGGCGACGAACAGCGGCAAATCCACGCTGGTGAACGCCCTGGCGGGACAGGAAGTCTCGCTGGTGAGCGAATTGCCCGGCACGACCACGGACCCGGTCCGGAAAGCCATCGAGCTTCCGGGACTTGGTCCCTGCGTTCTGGTCGATACGGCCGGCTACGGCGACCCCGGCGCCCTGGGCGCCGAGCGCGAACGCCGCAGCCGAGCCACCATCGACGCCACCGACATCGCCGTGCTTCTGCGCTCCGGCCACCCCGAAGACGACCGCTGGCTGCAGCTCCTCCAAACCGCCCAGGTCCCGGTGGTGGAAATCCGCTCCCGGGCCGAAGCCAACGACCAGGCCGGCCTGCTGCAGCGGCTCCAGGCAGCGCGCCCCGACGGAAAGCCCCGCCTCCTCACCGGCGGCCTCGTCGGCAAGGACGACGTCGTCGTCCTCGTGATGCCGCAGGACAGCGAGGCCCCGAAAGGCCGCCTCATCCTCCCGCAGGTCCAGGTCCTCCGCGAGCTCCTCGACCTCGGCTGCATCCCCGTCTGCTGCCAGCCGGAAGGCCTGCAGCGCGCCCTGGACGGCCTCAGCGCCCCGCCCGCCCTCACGATCACCGACTCCCAGGCCTTCGCCAAGGTCAATGCGATCCTCCCGGCGGGCTACCCCCTCACGAGCTTCTCCATCCTCCTCGCCGGCGCCAAAGGCGACATCCGTACCTTCGTGGAAAGCGCCAAAGCAATCGGCACGCTGAAGCCCGGCGATCGCGTCCTCATCGCCGAAGCCTGCACCCACGTGCCTGATACTGAAGATATTGGCCGGGTGAAGATTCCGAATCTCCTCCGCAAGAAAGTGGGCGGAGACCTGGCGGTCACCATCGCCGCCGGCAACGACTTCCCCGACGACCTGACCCCCTACCGCCTCATCATCCAATGCGGCGGCTGCGTCGCCACCGAGCGCCTCCTCCGCTCCCGCATCAAAAAAGCACTCCTCTCCGGAGTGCCCATCACCAATTACGGCATCGCCCTCGCCGCCCTCACCGGCATCCTGAACCGCGTCGTCATACCGGGCTAAGCCCCGATATTCTCGTGGATGAGTTCCGTGAGGCTCTGGATGATTTCGTAGTTGTTGAGACTCATGCCTTCGAAGACCTCCTTGACCTCGGCGGTCGAGAGTTCGAAGGTGTCGTCGTCCGTGATGTACCGGATGATGAAGTTGATGTCCTGGTACTGGCAGATGAAGTTCGCGAAGCAGCCGGAGAGGTCGCCCTTGGGCTGGAGGTCGATGTGCGAGCGCTGGTAGGAGGCGTAGATTTCCGTCCCCACGCCCACCTTGGACTTCAGGTAGAACTGCCCGTTGCACATCTCGGAATGGAACTTCAGGAGCGCGATGCCCATCCCGATCTTGCGCTCCTTGCGGCACGAGTAGAACCGGTCGTTGATGGCCTGGATCATGTCCTCCGGCATGCCGCAGCCATTGTCGATGATCTTGATGGAGAGGAGGTCGCGCGCCGCGCTGTCCTCCATCTCGATGGTGATTTCGGTGGCACCCGCCCGGATGGAGTTGTGGGTGATGTCGATGATGTGCAGGTCGAGACTTTTCACGTTACAGAATCACTTGTTCGCCCTGCCGGAGGGCGTCCTTGAAGTTTTCAAAACTGAAAGAGGGCATCTCCAGGACACTGTAGATCTTGCCGATGTCCTCGACGAAATGGGCGTCGCTGCTCTGGATGAAATTGAAATCGCTGAACCAGGGGCAGTCGTCCAGGAACTTGTAGTTGTTCCGCTTGCAGTAGTAGCTCAGTTCCATCGCATGGAACTTGAGCCCGGAAGGCACGAATCCCAGCTGCGAGCTGAGGCTGAAGGTCGTGCGGTCGATATGGGCGGGAATGAAGATGCCCCCGAGTTCATAGACCTTCTTCTGGAGATCCAGCATCGGCAGGTCGAGCGCGTTGATCAGCAGGTGCGGAACCTCGTCCAGGACGTTCTCGTCCTCGTCCACCACCAGCTGGTAGCCGAACTTGTCCACGTCGTTCTCGAAGAAGATGACGCGGGAATCCAGGAAAGCCTGGAACTCGGCGAGCTTCTCCACCGTGGGCATGAAGCCCAGGCAATGGACCTCCTCCTTCGTGGTCACCTCCGCGCCCATGAGCACGTGCAGGCCCACCTTCTCCCCGATGCGGCGCGTCACGTCCGCGTTCAGGGTGGAGTTATGGTCGGTCAGGCCGATGATGTCCAGCCCCTTCGCCTTCGCCTGGGCGACGATAGCGGAGGGGCTCATCTCGATGTCCCCGCAGGGGGAAAGCACCGAGTGGATGTGCATATCGGCCTTGAACTGCATGGAAGCCTATCCGATGAGGGCGTAGAGCTTGCCGCAGACCTGGTAGGTGGCGTCCTTGCTGACGAGGATGCAGATGTCCTCGTCCTTGGCGTGCTCGAGCATGTCGTCGTCCGGCTGGCCGCCGCGCACGAGGATCACGGCCGGGATGTCCTTCAGGGAGGCGATGGCCGTCACGTTCTTATGCGTCTGCATCGTCACCCACACCTGGCCGGAACGGGCGTTGCCCATCACGTCGCTCAGGAGGTCGGAGGCGTAGGCCCCGGAGACTTCCACGTCCAGATTGGCCTCGTTCAGGCACTGCAGGTCCAGTTTTTCAATGATTTCCTTGACTGTCATATCACTTGTCTTCTTTGTTTTCCTTGTTGATTTCCTTGGTTTTGACGCGGTCCCCCCAGATGCTCCGGATGGCGTCCTCGGAGGCCTGGGAGTGGCGGTTGATGAAGATGCACGTGTCGATGCCGGCGTCCCCGCGGACGATGTCCTCGGCGAGGGCGGAGCAGGAAGGCGCCCCGCAGGCCGAGCAGTTCACGCCCGGCAGGGCCTTCTCGATCTTCTTCATCCGCTCGGCCATCTTGAAGGCCTCGGCGAAGTTGTCGTTGAGCTTGAAGATGGACCGCGGCTTGATCTCGGGGATGGTCATCACGTCGATCATCTCCGGCGTCAGGGACGTGTCGTCCATGGTCGGCGTCCGGAGCTTGCTGCGCTCCAGGCGCTCGAACAGCCGCGCCCGGTACTCCAGCCGCTTGCGGGCCACGAACCGGTTGTTGATGGACAGCACGCCGCCCACGCAGCCCTGGTCGCACATCCGCATCTCCACCAGGCCCGGGGCGTCCACGGCGTCGTCTTCCAGCTTCTCCAGGAAGTCCAGGACGTTCTTGAGGCCGTCCACGGCGTAATGCGCGCCCTTGAAATGGGGCGCCTCGCCGCCGGAAAGGGACCACAGCACGTCCTTCGACGTGAGGGCGTGGTTGATGGGCTGGGCGTTCTTGTCCGAATCGTGCAGCATCAGCAGGACCTTGTTGTACAGGAAGTCCATGTTGATGACGCCCGACACATAGGTTTCCTTGCCGCTCACCGGGTACTTGACCGCCGCGATCTTGGCCGCGCAGGGCGTCACGTAGAACACGCCGATGGACTGCCGGCTGGCGCCCTCGTCCATGAGGCGCTTCGTGATGACGCGGGAAGCGAGCTCCAGCGGGGCCCGCACGTGGATGACATTGTCCACCAGCGAAGGGAAGCGCACCTGGATGAGGCGCGTGACCGCCGGGCAGTACGGGGAGATGAAGGTCGTGATCTCGGGGTGGTCGTCCATATACATGTTGTAGAGCTGGACCATGCGGCTCATTTCGTGCTCCACTTCATAGATATGGGTGAACCCCAGCTTCATGATGCAGGAATAGATCGCCTTCGTGTTGTACTTCTCCTCGAACTGGCCGATGAAGGTGGTGGGCACCAGGCACACCCGGTACCGGTAGTTGAACAGCCGGCCGAAGTCGTCCTGCTTGATGTAGATGGCCTTGTGCGGGCACACCTGCATGCACTCCCCGCAGTCCACGCACTTGTTGTCATTGACGACCGCCTTCCCGTTCCGGATGCGGATGGCCCCGGTCGGGCAGGAGCGCATGCAGGTGGTGCACCCCTTGCACAGGTAGTCGTTGACCCTGAGCGAATGTCTGAAATAGGGTTCTCCGGCCATGGTGTCAGACGAGATAAACGGTCATGGTGACGGTGGTTCCCACGCCCACCTCGGTGTCGATCTTCAGGTCGTCCGTGTTCTTCTTGATGTTCGGAAGGCCCATGCCGGCGCCATAGCCCATCTCCCGGACCTTGGCGGAAGCCGTGGACCAGCCCTCCTGCATCGCGAGGTCCAGGTTGGGAATGCCCGGGCCCTGGTCGGCGACGACCATCACGATCTTCTCCCCGTCGATGTCCACGTCAATGGTCCCGCCGTAGGCGTGCGCCACGGCGTTGATCTCCGCCTCGAAGAGGGCGACCACGGTCCGCTTGATGTTGGCAGGTTCCACGCCCAGCTGCTTGAGGGTGCGCTTGACGCTCGAGGAGGCCTGGCCGGCATCGGTGAAGTTGCCGCGTTCGATGTTGAAAGTGTAATGCATGGCTAATAGAGGGGTTCAAGGCCGGCGGCATAGAGGATGCCGCTGAGCTTGAAGATACTGTACTTGGACTTGATGATGGTGATGTCGGCGTCCTCGGCGAGCTCGAGCATGTCCTCGTCGGGCTGCTTGTCGCGGCCGATGAGGACGACCCGCAGGTCCGCCATCTCGCTGGTGCGCATCGTCTGGTTGTTGCAGAGGCCGGTGATGAGCACGGTGTCGTCCATGTGGAAACGCAGGACGTCGCTCATCAGGTCGGAGGCGAAGGCCTTCTTGACCTCGTACGTCTCATCCACGGGTGCGCCGACGATCTCGCCGTCTACAAGTTTGGCTATTTCCCTGACTTTCATTGTGTTGGAATTTATTCGGGCCGACTCACCCAAGAGCCGGCCCGAAATGATGTCATGCAGCTTGTCTTACTCGGCGTACTCGGCCAGGATCTCCTTGACGTGCTCGGGGACCAGACGGCCGTAGGTCTTGCCGTTGATGGTCATGACCGGAGCGAGGCCGCAGGCGCCCACGCAGCGGAGGACGTCCAGGGAGAACTTGCCGTCGTCGGTGACCCCGCCTTCGGAGATCTTGAGCTCGCTCTTGAGCGCGTCCAGGATCTTCTCGGCGCCTTTGACGTAGCAAGCCGTACCCAGGCACACGGAGATGGCGTACTTGCCCTTCGGCTTCATCGTGAAGAAGCTGTAGAAGGAGACGACACCGTACACCCGGCCGACGGGGATGCCCAGGCAGTCGGCAACCACCTGCTGGACTTCCTCGGGCAGATAGCCGAAGTGCTCCTGCGTCTTGTGCAGGACATTGATCAGCTCACCCGGATTGTTGTCGAAAGACTCGCAGATTTCCTTGATCTTCAGGAAATTGGATTCGGATATTTTAACTTTGGGTCCAACCATGGTTCAAAGGATTAATCGATGTCAAACTTGATTTTCTTGTCGAAGTAAATGGTGTGCAGCAGGTGATGCGACTTCTCGGAGCAAGGCTCGCCGTAGAACTCCTTGTAGATCGCCTGGACCTCGGGGTTCTCGTGGGACTTGCGGAGCGGCATCCGGCGGTCCACCTCGTAGATCGCGGCGTGACGGGCCCGGATGATGGACGCGTCGCCGTGATGGTAAGGCTGGCCGGCGCCGTCGATGCAGCCGCCCGGGCAGGCCATGACCTCCACGAAGTGGTACGGGCATTCGCCGGCCTTGATCTGCTCCATGATCATGCGCGCGTTCTTCAGGCCGTAGACGACGGCGACCTTCAGGTCGGCGACACCCGGCACCGGGATCGTGGCCTCACGGACACCGTCCAGGCCGCGGACTTCTTCGAAGTCGATGCGGGGAAGGGTCTCGCCGGTCAGGACCTCGACGGCGGTACGCAGCGCTGCTTCCATGACACCACCCGTGGCGCCGAAGATGACGGCGGCACCGGTGGATTCGCCCAGCGGGGAGTCGAACTCGGCGTCCGGCAGGCTGTTGAAGTCGATGTTGCAGATCTTGATGAGGCGGGCGAGCTCGCGGGTCGTGATGGAATAGTTCACGTCCGGATCGCCGTTCACGCCGAGTTCTTCACGCTCGCACTCGTACTTCTTCGCCACGCAAGGCATGACGGAGACGCAGACGAGGTTCTTGCGCGGGACGCCGATCTTGTCGGCGAAGTAGGTCTTCACCGTCGCGCCGAACATGCCCTGCGGGGACTTCGCCGTGGAAGGATAGTCGCGGAGCTCCGGATAGAACTTCTCGAAGAAGTTCACCCAGGCCGGGCAGCAGGAGGTCATCACCGGGATCTTGACGTTCTTGTCGCCGGCGAGGTAGGCCTTGAGGCGGCCGATGACTTCCGTGCCTTCCTCCATGATCGTAAGGTCAGCGGACCAGTCGGTGTCGAAGACATAGTCGAAGCCGATGGCCTTGAGCGCGGCCGCGATCTTGCCGGTGACGATGCTGCCGGCCGGCATGCCGAACTCTTCGCCGAGGGCCACGCGCACGGCGGGGGCCACCTGGACGCAGGTCTTCACGTTCGGGTTCGCGATGTCGCGGAGAATCTTGCCGGTGTTGTCCACCTCGGCGAGGGCGCCGGTGGGGCACACGGCGACGCACTGGCCGCAGAGGACGCAGTTGGTGTCGGTGAGGTTCTTGCCGAACGCGGTGGAAACCACGGCCGGGAAGCCTCTCTCGACAGCGCCGATGGCGCCTACGCTCTGGTACTCATGGCACACGGACTCGCAGCGGCGGCACATGATGCACTTGTTCGCATCCCGGACGATGGAAGGAGAGAACTCCTTCGCATACTGGGACTGCTGTCCCTTGTAGGGGATGTCGCGGATACCCATGTCCGCGGCCAGGGACTGGAGTTCGCACTTGCCGCTCTTGGGGCACTGGAGACAGTCATTGGGGTGGTCGCTGAGCATGAGCTCGAGGACGGTCCGACGCGCGTTGAGCGCCCGGAAAGAATTGGTCTTCACGACCATGTCGGGCATGCACTCGGTGATGCAGGCCGGGGCCAGATTCCTGCGGCCGACCACTTCCACCACGCACACGCGGCATCCGCCGGGGCGGTTTTCGAGGGCCAGGCCTTCCAGTTCGAAATGGCAGAGGGTAGGAATCTTGATACCCATCTGCTCGGCAGCTTTGAGAATGGTCGTACCGCGCGGCACTTCCACTTCCCGGTTGTCTATGGTCAATTTGATCGTATCCATGTATTGTTCCTCCCTTATCTAACGCTGATTGCTCCGAATTTGCACTTCTCGACGCAGGTGCCGCACTTGATGCAGTCCAGCTGGTTGATGACGTGCGGGTTCTTGAGGGTGCCGCTGATGGCGCTGACGGGGCAAGCCCGGGCGCAGGCCGTGCAGCCCTTGCACTTGGCGGGGTCGATCATGTACTTCTTGAGGGCCTTGCACTGGCCGGCGCGGCACTTCTTCTCCGTGACGTGCTCGACGTATTCGTCCCAGAAGTTGTTGATGGTGGAGAGAACCGGGTTCGGGGAGGTCTGGCCGAGGCCGCAGAGGGCCGTGTCCTTGATGACCGCGGAGAGGTTCTTGAGTTCCTCGAGGTCTTCCATGGTGCCCTTGCCGTCGGTGATCTTGGTGAGGATCTCCAGGAGACGGCGGTTACCCACGCGGCACGGGGTGCACTTGCCGCAGGACTCGTCCACGGTGAAGCCGAGATAGAACTTGGCGATGGCGACCATGCAGTCGTCCTCGTCCATGACGATCATGCCGCCGGAGCCCATCATGGAACCCGCGGCCACGAGGCTGTCGTAGTCGATCGGGGTGTCCAGGTGCTTTTCGGTGAGGCAGCCGCCCGAAGGACCGCCGGTCTGGACGGCCTTGAACTTCTTGCCGCCCTTGATGCCGCCGCCGATCTCGTAGATGATCTCCCGGAGGGTGATGCCCATCGGGACCTCGATGAGGCCGACGTTGTTGATCTTGCCCGCGAGGGCGAAGACCTTGGTACCCTTGGACTTCTCAGTGCCAATGCTGGCGAACCAGTCCGCACCCTTGTTGATGATGACGGGGATGTTCGCGTAGGTTTCCACGTTGTTCACGTTGGTCGGCTTGCCGAGGTAACCGGACTGGGCCGGGAACGGGGGTTTGAAGGTAGGCTCGCCGCGCTTGCCTTCCATGGAGTGGATGAGGGCGGTCTCCTCACCGCAGACGAACGCGCCGGCGCCGTAGCGGAGCTCGATCTCGAAATTGAAACCGGTGCCGAGGATGTCCTTGCCCAGGAGGCCGTACTCCTCGGCCTGCTGGATCGCGACCTGGAGACGGTGGATGGCGAGGGGATATTCCGCGCGGATGTAGATGAGACCCTTGTCCGCACCGATGCAGTAGCCGCAGATGGCCATGGCCTCGAGGATGGAGTGCGGGTCGCCCTCCAGGAGGGAACGGTCCATGAACGCGCCCGGGTCGCCTTCGTCCGCGTTGCAGACGACGTACTTCTGCTCGCCCGGACGGCTCTTCGCGGCGATCTCCCACTTCAGGCCGGTGGGGAAGCCGGCGCCGCCACGGCCGCGGAGGCCGGACTTCTTGATTTCGGCGACCACCTGCTCGGGGGTCATCTCGGTGAGGCACTTGCCCAGGGCGGCGTAGCCGTCACGCGCAATGGATTCCTCGATGTTCTCGGGATCGATGAAACCGCAGTTGCGCAGGGCGATGCGGAGCTGCTTCTTGTAGAACTCCATGTGCTTGGAGTCGGGCACGCTCTGCTTGGTGTCGGGCGCCACGTAGAGCAGGCGCTGGACCTTGCGGCCCTTGATGATGTGTTCCTCGATGATTTCCTTCGCATCGGACGGCTTGACCCGGGTGTAGAAGGTGTTGTCGGGGATGATTTTCACGATGGGACCTCTTTCGCAGAAGCCGAAGCAGCCGGTGACGACCACCTTGGCGAAATCGGTCAGGTCGTGGGCCACGAGCTCCTTGTTGAGTTCCTCAACGATCTCATGGCTTTGGGATGCGGAGCAACCTGTTCCACCGCAAACCAGGATATGCATTTTTACTGCCATAATCGCGCTTGGGGGTGATTAAGGTTAGATGGATCTGTAATTGGCGGGCAGGATGCCCTCGATGAGCTCGCCACCGATGATGTACTTCTCGATGATTTCCTGGGCGCGGGGGATCTTCACGTCGCCGAAGACGACCGGATCCTTGCCGGGGATGGTGACCTCGACGGTGGGTTCCGCGTAGCTGTAGCCCATGTCGCCGACCTGCATGACCAGCGCCTTGATCTGGCGCTTGTCCAGCTCGGAGATGAGGTAGCTCATGGTCTCTTTCGCACCCGAGGCGATGCCGCTGGTAGCCATTCCGACCTTGATTTGAATGATAGCATCGGAAGAGTCGCTGTTCTCGCGCATCGACATCCTCGACTGCATACCCTCTTTCATCTTGCGGAGGTCCGCAAGATTCCTGATTTTATCCATAGGGTTCCTCCAATTTAAGTGTGTTAATTGTTAATTATTGTTGTAATTTGGTTATAGTCCAAGCATAGTGTTTTCAATTTGCTAATATAGATAATAGTTTTCAAATTTCCATCGTTTTTTCCACCGTTTTTCGCAAAAAAAAGGAGCCGGCCCGCAATGGGCCGGCTCCTGTATCTGCGGGAACCGTATTCCTAGAACGGAAGGTCTTCCGCTCCGTCGGAATCGGCGGGCATGTCCTCGAGGGTGGGAGCCGGAGCCTGCGGATAGGCAGGCGCCTGCGCGGCGGGCCGGGCCTGCGGAGCAGGCTGGGCCGGGGCGGCGGGCTGGGCGCCGGCGGGCGCGATCTTCCAGATCTGGAGATCGTTGTACCAGCGGCCGTTGTACTCGCGGCTCTTGAGGTTGAAGGACACCTTGACCTTGTCCCCGACCTGGTATTTGCCCAGGTCCTGGACCTTTTCCTGCCCCCAGGCCGTGAAACAGGCCTTGGCGGTGAAGTTTCCGTCCGGGAATTCCAGGATGAACTCCTGCTTGGCCCAAGGGCCGCGCGCGGAGTTGCCGGACTGGACGGGAAGCTTCTGGGCGAGGGTTCCTTCGATTTCGAGTGCCATACGCTTACTTCTTGACGGGTTCCTCGACCGGGGCGACGAAGTTGCCCACCTTGTTCAGGGTCACGTCGAAGACGAGCGTGGAGTTCGGAGCGATGCCGCGGGTGCCGTATTCGCCGTAAGCGAGGTCGCCGGGGATCACGAGCTTCACCTTGCCGCCTTCACCGATGAGCTTCAGGCCTTCGCCCCAGCCCTTGATGACCCGGTTGAGGGTGAAGTTGATGTCCTTGTTCTCGTCGAACACGGTGTCGTCGAGCAGGGTGCCCTTGTAGTCCACCCACACGGTATCCTGGTCGGAAACGGCCTTCTTGTCGTTACCGGGCTCGATGATCTTGTAGGCGAGACCGCTCTCGGTCTGCTGGGCGCCGTCTTCCTTCAGGAAGTTCTCGATGAACTTCGCGCCCTTCTCGGTGTTCAGGGCGCCGGTGTAGGCGCGACGCTTCTGGATGTAGCCGTCCAGCACGTCGTTCATCTTGTTGGGATCGACCTTGAACTGGGTGAAGAAGGTGGAATCCTGCATGTTGCCCTTGGCGTTGATGAAGTCCTTCATGCCCTTGAGCATCTCGTTGTAGTTGATCTCACCGAAGTCGTTGCCCTTGATCCAGGAACCGAAGTTCACACCGATCAGGTAGCTGGTGGAATCGGTCAGGGACTTGCTGGGCAGGAGGGCCTTCACTTCCTTGCTGCCTTCCGCGGCGGGGGTGCCGCAAGCCACCATCAGCACAGCGGCCGACGCGATGGCGAAAATCTTGGAAATCTTCATGTTTTATTAGTTTTGACTAGTTTCTAAGCCGTTCTGGCCCGTTTGGAGCCATTATCCTGCAAATATACGGCTTTTTATTCAAATAGCATCAAAAAATAAATTTTCGACTTCTCCGGCCCTTTCATTTGCTTTTCTTGTCGGTTTTTGTTATATTTAGACCGAAAACCACGGAACTATGGCCATCGACTCCTCCATCCTTCAGTCCAAATTGAAGCATTTCTTCGGCTTCGATGCGTTCAAGGGTGACCAGGAGCGTATCATCCGGCACCTGATCGACGGGGGTAACGCCTTCGTCCTGATGCCCACCGGCGGCGGCAAGTCCCTCTGCTACCAGCTGCCCGCCCTGGTGATGGAAGGCACGGCCATCGTCATCTCCCCGCTCATCGCCCTGATGAAGAACCAGGTCGACGCCATCCGGGGCTTCGTGGAATCCGGCGACGGCATCGCGCATTTCCTCAACTCCTCCCTGAGCCGCACCCAGGTCGCCGAGGTCCGGGAGGACCTCCTGAGCGGGGTCACCAAGCTCCTGTACGTCGCCCCGGAATCGCTCACCAAGGAAGAGAACATCGCCCTCCTGAAAGAGATCCACATCTCCTTCTACGCCGTGGACGAGGCGCACTGCATCTCCGAATGGGGCCACGATTTCCGCCCGGAATACCGGAAGATCCGGTCCATCATCGAGGACATCCAGCCGGCCCCGGTCATCGCCCTCACCGCGACGGCCACGCCCAAGGTGCAGAGCGACATCCTCAAGAACCTCCGCATCACCGACGCCACCGTCTTCAAGTCCTCCTTCAACCGCCCGAACCTCTACTACGAGGTCCGCGACAAGGTGGACACCGAGAAGGACATCATCCGCTTCATCCGCCAGAATCCCGGCAAGTCCGGCATCATCTACTGCCTCAGCCGCAAGAAGGTGGAGGAACTGGCCCAGCTGCTGTCCATCAACGGCATCCAGGCCCTCCCCTACCACGCCGGCCTGGACGCGAAGACCCGCGCCGAGAACCAGGACCGCTTCCTCATGGAGGACATCCAGGTGATCGTCGCGACCATCGCCTTCGGCATGGGCATCGACAAGCCCGACGTCCGCTTCGTCATCCACTACGACATCCCCAAGAGCATCGAGGGCTACTACCAGGAGACCGGCCGCGCGGGCCGCGACGGGCAGGAAGGCCTGTGCATCACCTACTATAGTTACAAGGACATCCAGAAACTGGAGAAGTTCATGCAGGGGAAGCCTGTGGCGGAGCAGGAGATCGGCAAGCAGCTGCTCAGCGAGACCGTCGCCTACGCGGAATCCAGCCAGTGCCGCCGGAAGCTGCTGCTGAACTACTTCGGCGAGGATTACCCGCAGGACAACTGCGGCTGCTGTGACAACTGCCTGCACCCGAAGGCGAAATTCGACGGGCGCGAGGAGATGTCCCTCGTGATCGAGCTCATCGAATCCCTGCCGGAGCACTTCAAGATCGAGCACATCGCCGGCATCCTCGCCGGCGTCCCCAACGCCCTCATCAAGTCCTACCACCACGACAAGCTGGAGCTCTTCGGCGCCGGCAAGGACCGGGACGTCCGCTTCTGGTCGGCCGTCATCCACCAGGGCCTCGTGCTGCACTTCCTGGACAAGGACATCGACAATTACGGTCTCATCCGCGCCACGGACGAAGGCCTGGAATTCTTCCTCAACCCGCACGAACTGATGCTGGTGGAGGACCGCACCTTCTCCTCCGAAGGAGATGACGAGGACGACGACCCGGCGGCCGTCCGCGGCGGCGGAGGCGGCGACCAGACCCTCCTCGCCATGCTCAAGGACCTCCGCAAGGACGAAGCCCGCAAGCGCGGCCTCCAGCCCTGGATCCTGTTCACGGACCCGTCCCTGGAGGACATGTCCATCCTCTATCCCCTCACCTTCGAGGAACTCCGCGGCTGCCAGGGCGTCGGCGAAGGCAAGGCCCGCAAGTACGGCAAGCCCTTCCTGGACCTCATCGCCCGCTACGTGGAGGAGAACGACATCCTCCGCCCGGACGACTTCGTCGTGAAATCCGTCGCCTCCAAGTCCGGCAACAAGGTGTACATCATCCAGAGCATCGACCGCAAGATGGCCCTCGACGACATCGCGGCCGCCAAGGGCCTGGACCTGGACGAGCTCCTCACGGAAATCGAGGCCATCGTCTCCACCGGCACCCGCCTCGACATCAACTACTACATCGAGGAGCACCTGGACGAGGACGTCGTGGACGAAATCTACGACTGGTTCAAGGAAGAAGCCGCCTCCGACTCCCTGGAGGAAGCCTATCAGGCCCTCCGCGGCGACTACGAGGACCTCGAAATCCGCCTCGTCCGCATCAAGTTCCTCTGCGAGGTCGCGAACTAGCGGGCCCATCCCCTGCCCAAGTACCCGCACTGCTCTGCGGAACGCCTGGCTACTCGGCCATGGGCGGCAAGTCCAACGCTTCCGCCGGCGCGATGTCCGGCAGGACGGCGGCGCGGAGGCGGATGAGGCGGGAGAGGATGGCGCCTTCCGTGCGGCCGAAGACGGAGGCGAGCTCGGCGAAGGAGATCCCTTCGCGGTAGAGCTTGACCAGGAGGCGCTCGTCCTCGGGCGTCCAGGGCTTCGCCGCCGGTTTCGGGACGTACAGGCCCAGGGACTGGAGCTTCAGCTTGATGGCATTGGGCGAGCGGCCCAGCTGGGCGGCCATTTCCGCGCGGGCGACCCCGTCGGCAGCCATCTGCCGGAGCTCTTCCGCTTCTTCTTCGGTCCAGGGTTCGTTGAACTTGGCATAGCGGCCTTTCAGGTCGGAATACTGCTCAGGCGTAAGAAAGAACGATTTCATAATCAATAACTTATGTGCTCCGGACGGCAGGCGGGGCGCCCGGTTCCCCGGTCTTTGGGTGACGGGGGCAAGTTACGGAGGAAGAGCCGTGTTCGCAAAAAGGGAAACGGATAAAAATGGAAATCGGCGCCCCAGCCGCCTGTGACGGGGAATCCGGCATCGACATTTCAACAAAATTCAAGGAATTTTGCGTAAAAAACGCTATCTTTGAGAATTGAACAACCACAAATCGACATGGTAAGAGTAAAACCCTTCGCGGCCATCCGCCCGCCGAAAAACCTGGTCACCGAAGTGGCCGCCCCCCCGTATGACGTCCTGAACTCCGAAGAGGCCCATGCCATGGCCGGAGAAAAGTCCCTCCTGCATATCACCAAGCCTGAAATCGACTTTTCCCCCATCGCCGGTGAGCACGAGCAGCGCACCTACGACAAGGCCGTGGAGAACTTCAAGGCCTGGCGCGCCAAGGGCTGGCTGGTCCAGGACCCGAAGCCCATGTACTATGTCTATGCGCAGACGATGGGCAAGCGCACCCAGTTCGGCCTCGTCCTGTGCGCCCATACCGACGACTACGCCGAGGGCATCATCAAGAAGCACGAGCTCACCCGCAAGGACAAGGAAGACGACCGCATGATCCATGTCCGCATCCAGAACGCGAACATCGAACCGGTCTTCTTCGCCTTCAAGGACAACGCCGAACTCGCCGCCATCGTCGCGAAGGCCGCCGCCGGCAAGCCCGAATACAAGTTCGTGGACGAGAACAAGTTCACCCACACCTTCTGGGTGATCGACGACGACGCCACGATCGCCCGGATCACCGAGATCTTCACCACCCAGGTCGATGCGTTCTACGTGGCCGACGGCCACCACCGCACCGCCGCGGCCGCCCGCGTGGGCGCCGAGAAGCGGGCCCAGAACCCGAACCACACCGGCAACGAGGAATACAACTACTTCATGGCCGTGTGCTTCCCGGAGAGCGAGCTCGCCATCATCGACTACAACCGCGTGGTCAAGGACCTGAACGGCTACACGCCGGAGGAGTTCCTGAAGGCGCTGGAGGAGGATTTCGAGGTGAGCCTCGCCACCAAGCCGCGCTGCGGCCGCCCGGCCAAGCCGTACGCCCCCACGCAGCTGCACAACTTCTCCATGTACCTCGGCGACAAGTGGTACAGCCTCACCGCCAAGCCCGGCCGCTATGACGACAACGACCCGATCGGCGTCCTGGACGTGACGATCCTCTCCAACCTGGTGCTGGACAAGCTGCTGGGCATCAAGGATCTCCGCACGGACAAGCGCATCGACTTCGTCGGCGGCATCCGCGGGCTCGGCGAGCTCGCCCGCCGCGTGGACTCCGGCGAGATGAAGGTCGCCTTCGCCCTCTACCCGGTCTCCATGCAGCAGCTGATCAACATCGCCGACACCGGCAACATCATGCCGCCCAAGACCACCTGGTTCGAGCCCAAGCTCCGCAGCGGCCTGGCAATCCACGAGCTGGTGTAACCAACCGTATGACAAACGAAAAGCCCGGTGCCTTGATGACACCGGGCTTTTTGCTGGCTGAGAAGAGCCCTACTTGTTCACCTGGAACTTCGTGTTGCCGGTGGCGAAGAAGTCGGCGATCTGGCGGGCGGCGGCGAGGCCGGCGTTGACGTTGGCTTCGGAGGTCTGGGCGCCCATCTTCTTGGGCGTGGCGAAGACGCGGTAGCCGAACTTCTTGGTGAGCTGGTCGTAGTTGTCCGGCATGACGTCGGTGACGTACTTGAGGTCCTCACGCTCCTCCAGGGCCTTCAGGAGGCCTTCCTCGTCGATGACTTCCTTGCGGGCGGTGTTCACGACCGTCGCGCCCTTGGGCATCTTCATGAGGAGGTCATAGCCGATGCTGCGGATGGTGGCGGGCAGGGCCGGGATGTGGATGGAGAGATAGTCGGACGTGGCATAGAGCTCCTCCACGGAGTGGACGGGCTCGGCGCCGCCGGCGACGATCTGCTCGTCGGTGAGGAACGGGTCCAGGGCGGTGATCTTCATGCCGAGGGCCTTCGCCTTCTGGCCGACCAGCCGGCCCACGTTGCCGTAGGCCTGGACGCCCAGGCGCTTGCCCTGCAGCTCGCTGCCGGTGGCCGGGGTGAAGTGCGTGCGGGCCATGAAGATCATCAGGCCGAGGGCGAGTTCCGCCACGGCGTTGGAGTTCTGGCCGGGGGTGTTCATCACGACGACCTGCGCGGCGGTGGCGGCGGCCAGGTCGACATTGTCGTAGCCGGCGCCCGCGCGGACGACGATCTTGAGCTTCGGGGCGGCGGAGATGACCTCGGCCGTCACCTTGTCGGAACGGATGATGATGGCGTCGACATCGGCCACGGCGGCGACGAAGTCGCTCTGCTCGGCGTATTTCTCCAGCTTCACGACCTCATGGCCGGCTTCGGTGAGAATCTTCACAATCCCCTCCACCGCCTTGGCGGCGAAAGGCTTCTGGGTGGCAAGTAAGACTTTCATATTATTTCTTCAAAGCTTCGAATTCCTTCATGCAGTCGACCAGGGCCTGGACGTCCTCGACGGAGCAGGCGTTGTACAGGGAGGCGCGGAAGCCGCCGACGGAGCGGTGGCCCTTGATGCCCACCATGCCACGTTCCTTCGCGAAGGCGAAGAACTCGTCCTGCAGGGCTTCCTTGCCGGGCGCCATCACGAAGCAGACGTTCATCAGGGAACGGTCCTCCTTGACGGCGGTGCCGACGAACATCGAGTTGCGGTCGATCTCGTCATAGAGGAGGGCGGCCTTCTTCTTGTTGATCTCGTACATGGCCTCGACGCCGCCGATGGACTTGAGCCACTTGAGGGTTTCCTTCATCACGAAGATGGCGAACACCGGCGGGGTGTTGAACATGGAGAGCTTGTCGATGTGGGTGCGGTAGTCGAGCATCGTCGGGATGTAGCGGCTCACGCGGCCGAGGGCGTCCTTGCGGACGATGGCGAAGATGACGCCGGCGGGGCCGACGTTCTTCTGCGCGCCGCCGTAGATGAGGTCATACTTGGAGACGTCCACCGGACGGGACATGATGTCGGAGGACATGTCGGCGATGAGCGGGCAGGGGACGTCGAGGTCCTCGTGGATCTCGGTGCCGTAGATGGTGTTGTTCGTGGTGATGTGGAGGTAGTCGAGGTCCGCGGGGACTTCGAATCCCTTCGGGATATAGGTGTAGTTCTTGTCCTTGGAGCTGGCGATGGCGTAGGCGTCACCGAGGCCCTTGGCTTCCTTGAGGGCCTTGCTGGCCCATACGCCGGTGTCCAGGTAGGCGGCCTTCTTCTCCAGGAAGTTCATCGCGACATAGAGGAACTGGAGGGAGGCGCCGCCGCCGAGGAAGACGACCTCGTGCGTGTCGGGAATATGGAGGAGCTCCTTCCACAGGGCGCGGCACTCATCCATCACGGCGTCCCACTCCTTCGTGCGGTGGGAGATGCAGAGGACGGACATGCCGGTGCCGCTGAAATCCTTCAGGGCTTCGATGGTGTTGTCGATGGCAACCTGCGGGAGGAGGCAGGGGCCTGCATTGAAAACGTGAACCTTTTTCATTTCTTAAAACAATGGTTATCTATTGAATTCCGAAAGTTACTGATTAATTATGGATTTTCCTTATTTTTCTTCCAGTTTCGCCACGTCGGCCATCCTTTTCCGGAAATCCTCTTCCAGGGCGAGCCGCACACGGACGTCCAGGGCGCACTCCATGCCGAAATCCTGCGCGGAAGGCGTAAGGCCCATGTCCTTGAGGACCTTCATCACCCCGTTCATGGACAGGTAGTCGAACGTGACCCGGAAAGTCTTGCCGGCGACCTTGTCGACGACTTCCGCCTGCGCGAGCGCATCGGCCGTGGAGGTCTTGTACGCCCGGATCAGGCCCGGGATCCCGAGCTTGATGCCGCCGAAGTACCGCACGACCACCACGAGGATGTCGCTCAGGCCCATCGAGTCGATCTGGCCCAGGATCGGGCGGCCGGCCGAACCCGAGGGTTCGCCGTCGTCATTGGCCCGGAACCGGTCCCCCTTGTAGCCCAGGCGGTAGGCGTAGCAGTGGTGCCGGGCGTCGTGGTATTCCTTCTTCAGGCCTGCCACGATTTCCTTCACCTGCTCCTCCGTCTCCACGGGATACGCGAGCGCGATGAAACGGGAGCCGTTGTCCTTGAACAGCCCCTCGCTCCGGGCCGCGATGCTCCGGTATGCGTCGAAATGATCCACCACGACGAAAGTAGCTTTTTTTGAGGAATTTTGCAATCGGGACGGATTTTTATTGTATCTTTGATTTCCGAAACCAAGACTTGACAGCGAACTATGGTATTCCGACTCAGAGTCACCTTGACCGGTATCAAGGGCTTCTTCCGAATCTATTACGTGAACGGCGCGACGACGCTGTACACCCTCCATAAGCAGATGCGGGCCGATATGGAATTCCCGCAGGACCAGCTCATCATGTTCAAGGCCCTCGACGTCGAGGGCGCCGTGGTGGGCCGCTACGGCCTGTTCGACCTGGGCTCCGGCACCGTGGACCAGGTCTCCCTGGAGAAGGCCGTGAAGGCCGGCGCCACCGATTTCGTGTACTTCTACGACGTCACGAACCGCAAGAGCGTGAACATCTCCGTGGAAGGCGAGGTGGAAAAGGCCGTCGTCAGCCCCGACTCCCCTTTCATCGCGGAGTCCAAGGGCCCCAACCCCATCGAATTCGAGAACGGCTACGTCGCCTACGAGGACCTGCCCGACGAGCAGCGCCACCTGCCCGGCGAGAACAAGGGCGGCCTGGACTTCGGCGATGACGACGAAGACTTCGACGACGAGGACGAGGAGGAAGAGGAGGAGGACGACGACGAGGACGGCAAGGAAATCTACGACGAGAACGAATAGCGGATGGGCAGGCGGCTCCTGGTGATCCTCGGCCCGACTGCCGTCGGCAAGACCGACTACAGCATCGAGAAGGCGCTGGAGTACGGAAGTCCCGTCATCTCCTGCGATTCCCGTCAATTCTACAAGGAAATGCGCATCGGCACGGCCGTTCCCACGGAGGAACAGCTCGCGCGGGTGCGTCATTATTTCATCCAGGACCGCTCCGTCGCGGTCAATTACACCGCCGGCATGTACGAGGCGGAAGCCCTCGAGCTCATCGGCCGCCTCTTCGCCGAAGGCCACGAGACGCTCGTGGTCACCGGCGGCTCCATGCTGTACATCGACGCCCTCTGCTACGGCCTGGACGACTTCCCCGAGGTGCCCATGATGCTGCGGGAGCACCTCATGGAGTGCCTCCGCGACGAAGGCGTGGAGGTCCTGGCGGACCAGCTCAAGGAACTGGACCCCGTGACCTACGGGGAGATCGACCTTTCCAACGGGCAGCGGGTCATCCGCGCCCTGGAGGTGTGCCTGTACACCGGGCAGCCCTTCTCCTCCTTCAAGACCAGGTCGTTCAAGGAGCGGGAGTTCGAGATCGAGAAAATCGGCCTCCAGCGGCCCCGGGAGGAGCTTTACGCGCGCATAGACGCCCGCGTGCTCAAGATGATGGACGAAGGGCTGGAAGCCGAGGCCCGGAGTCTCCTCCCGTACCGCGAGCTGCCAGCCCTCCAGACGGTGGGCTACCGCGAAATGTTCGAGTATTTCGACGGGAAGCACGACCTGGAGGAGACCGTCCGTCTCATCCAGCGCAACACCCGGCACTACGCCAAGCGCCAGCTCACCTGGTGGCGCCGCGACCCGTCCATCCGGTGGGTCGACGCTACTTCGTAATCACGAAAACAGTGAAGCACTGCGGCGGGACCGTCGCGGTGAGGGTTTTGCCCTCGCCGGCGAAGGCCGCCTTCACGGGCGCGATGCGGGCGGGGTCGTCCAGGGTGTTGTCCTCATAGAGAAGGCCGGAGGTGAAGTTGACACGCTCCACCGCCTTCACAATCTCCTTCTTCTTCAGGCCGTTGAACGCGAATTCCACGTCCTGCGGCTTTTCGGAGGTGTTGATCACCTTCACATAGACCTTGTCCCCGTCCTTCACGGCGCTGGCGAAGAGGCCGTCCTGGCCTTCGGCGCCGGTGACATTGACCCCGTCCATCTTGAGCGCCAGCACGTTCTGTCCCTTGTATTCGCTGTACAGGTGCTGCACATGCCAGCTGGCGGTGCGCATCGAGCGGAGGTTGTCGAACCAGATGAGGTCCGGACGCCACTGCCAGCCTTCGACGTGGGCGAACAGCGGAGCATAGGTGGCCATGTGCACGATATCGGCGTTGCGCTCGATGGTGGTCATGAAGGCCGCTTCCAGCAGGGAGGCGTGGAAATGGTTGAACTTCCGGCCGGCGCCGTGGCAGGCGTACTCGCCGGCGAACACCTTCGGACCCTTGCGGTCGTAATTGTCATAGCGGGCGCCCTGGGCGAGGAACCACGTCTCCGGACGGTAGAAATGCTCGTCCACGAGGTCGGCGCCGAGGCGTTTCATCTCGGGCCAGAGGTAGTCGAACTGGTCGCCCTCGGAGTTCGGACCGCTGGAACCGACGATCTTGATGTCGGGATACGCGGCGCGAATGGCCTTCACGAAGGGCTCCAGATGCTCGGGATAGATCGGATCCCACTGTTCGTTGCCGATGCCGATGAACTTGAGGTTGAACGGGGCCGGATGGCCCATGTCGGCGCGGACCTTTCCCCAGGTGGAAGTCACGGGGCCGTTCGCGAACTCGATGAGGTCGAGGGCGTCCTGGATGAAGGGCTGGAGCTCGTCCACCGGGCAATGGGCCGACGGATCGTCGTTCTGGAACTGGCAGGCGAGGCCGCAGCTCAGGATGGGAAGCGGTTCGCTGCCGATTTCCTCCGAAAGCTGGAAGAACTCGAAGAAACCGAGGCCGTAGCTCTGGTAATAGTCCGGGTAGAAACGGTGCGGGAAGGTGTATTCCCAGCGGTTCTCGTTGATGGGCCGGTTCTCGACCGGGCCCACGGTGTTCTTCCAGTTGTAGCGGGTCGGGAGATCCGTTCCCTCCACGATGCAGCCGCCGGGGAAGCGGAAAATGCCGGGCTTGAGGTCCGCGAGGGCCTGCGCCAGGTCCTTCCGCATGCCGTTGCGATGGCCCATCCAGGTGTCCGTCGGGAACAGGGACACGTGCTCCAGGTCCACGGGCGTGCGGTCGCCGACGAGGAAGATGCGGAGGACCGCCTTCTCCAGCGTCTCCGCAGGCTTCAGGATCACCTCATACTGCTTCCACTCCTTGCCGGCGATCTTCAGGGGTTCCTGGCAGATGAACTGGTTCTCGCCCATCGACGCGGTGTTCACCAGCTCGATGCGGAGCTCCGAGCTGCCGCCGTCCGGAACGCGGGCCCAGACAGAGAAACGGTAGGTTTCCCCGCCTTTCACGCCGATGCCGAAGAAACCTTCGTTGTCCAGGCCGGTCCACTTGTCCCGGTGGCCGGGATTGCCGAGGCGGACATAGTGCGGGCAGCGCTCGAAGGGGCCGTCGTTCCACACCTCCACCGTGCCGAAGGCTTTCCAGCCCTGGAGCGGGTCGTTCGGGAACTCGAAGGAACGGTTCTTCACGAGCTCGGCGTACAGGCCGCCGTCGGCCGCGTAGTTGATGTCCTCGAAGAAGATGCCGTACATCGTGGGCTGGATGGGCGCGCCGACCTTCTTGAGGTCGATGTCCATGCGGTGGACCTGCGCGAAGGAGACCGCTCCGACAAGGAGGGCCGCCGCCGTGAGAAGGAGTTGTTTCCGGGTCATAAGCGGGTTGAAATTAGCGTTGGATTTTCAAATTTACGCAAAAATAAGTAAGTTTGGAACCGGAAAGGTGGACAAATGAACTTTCGAGGTGTAAAATCCTGCGGGCTAGCGCTCGCGCTTGCCGGAGCGTCGCTCTTCCCGGCCCTGGCCCAGGACCGGTTCGAGGACGGCTACCTGCAGAGCGCCCTCTCCATGGAGAACGGCCTCCCCTGCAACTTCATCGACGACGTCTGCCTGGACGACGCCGGCTTCCTGTGGCTGGCCACCTCGGGCGGCGGCCTGTGCCGGTTCGACGGGTACGACCTCCTCTCGTTCGGCGCCACCTCCGGCACTCCCCTGAAAAGCAACTTCATCCGCAATATCTGCGAAGACCGCTTCCACCGGCTCTGGATCGCCTCGGAAGGCGGGCTGGACCTGTTGGACCTCGGAACCCTGGACCTGCCGGGCCTGCCGGACCCCGCCCTCGACGCGTTCAAAGACCAGCTGTGCTCTTTCCTGACGCTGGATGCGGCCGGCAACCTGTGGTTCAAGACCGGAAACACGCTGGTCCGCGTCTCCTTCGATGACAAGGGCGCCGTCCGGGAAGTGCTCGATTTCGTCCACGAAGGGCTCTCGCCCACCAATTTCGTCTTCGAGGATGTCGATGGGGACGGCACCGTCTGGGCAGGGCTCCAGGGCCGGCTCTACAAGATCGGCCCGGGCCCTTCCGGCCGTCTGAAGGCCGACCCGATCCTCCCGGGCCTGCAATTCGGGGAACAGACCTACCTCTCCGACTTCCTGCCCGCCGGCCAGGGCGTCTGGATCTCGACGGAAAACGGCCTGTATTTCGTCAACCGCCGGACCGGAGAATGGAAACGGTACGCCCACGACCCCGGGAATCCGCGTTCCCTCACGCAGAATTTCATCACCGGCCTCGCCCGGACGGGCGACGGGGAGACCGTCGCCGTCTCGCTGCACGGCGTGAACCTGTTCAACCCCGTCACCGACGATTTCGAGCGGATCGGCGGCGAGGTGATCAACTGCATCAAGGTCTACGGCGACCGGATTCTCCTGGGCACGGAGACCACGGGGCTGTTGACCTTCATTCCCAAACAGCTCTTTGTCAACAACTTCCGGCACGACGGGCAGCATCCGCGTTCCCTCGCCGCCGGCCCGGTGAACGCCGTCCTCCAGGAGCCGGACGGCCGGCTCTGGGTCGGGACGGTGGAAGGCGGCCTGAGCGTCCGGGAGCCGGGAAGCCGGGACTTCGACCACCTGACCCGGGAACGGGGCGGACTCTGCCACAACAGCGTCAGCGAATTCTGCCTCCTCCCCCAGGACCGGATGCTGGTCGGGACCTGGGGCGGCGGCATCGACCTCGTCTCCACCCGGAAGCCGTACCGGGTGCTGGAGCATCTACTCCCGGGCGATACCCGCCTGGACTTCATCGGCTCCATGGATTATGATCCGGACAGCGGCCTGCTCTGGATCGGCTCCAACCGCGGCGTCTATTTCTATGATTTCGCGACGCGCGTACTCACGCCCGCGCTCAAGGACCAGGCGAGCGGCTGCATCGGCTCGTGCCTGGACTCCTCCGGGAAACTCTGGATCGGCTGCCGGGAAGGGCTGTACGCCTTCGACCTGCGGAATCGCGGCGAAGACGGCCGCTTCCCCGCCACCTTGTATGCCTACAAGCTGGACGCGCCCGAATCGGGCGTCCGGGAAATGATCTGCTGCATCATCGAAGCCGCCGACGGGAGCCTCTGGCTGGGCAGCAACGGGAACGGCGTGTACCACGGCGTCCGGGGCGGCGACGACCATATCGCCTTCAAAGGCTTCTCCACCCGCGACGGCCTCTCCAACGACCGCGTGCGCGGCCTGGCGGAGGACGCCGAGGGGCACATCTGGATCAGCACGGAACACGGGTTGAACGTCCTGGACCCGGCCAGCGGCCGCATCACGCCCTATTTCCGGGAAGACGGACTCGCCAGCCCCCAGTTCCACTGGAACAACGCCTGCCGAGGCACCGACGGCCTGCTCTATTTCGGCCAGGTGGAAGGGCTCTCCGCCGTGGACCCGGCCCGGACGGTCGCCCGGACGATGGACGGCCCGCTGCGGCTTACCGGCGTCCGGATCGGGGACCGGCAGCTGTGGAATCCCTATCTGAAGCAGGTCCGGCTGCACGAACGCGACCGGTCCATCCTCTTCCAGTTCGCCCTGCTCAGTCCGGCCGCCCGGCGGCAGTACACCTACGAATACCGGCTGGAAGGTTTCGAGAAAGGCTGGACCCGCCTGAACGGCGACCGGCATGAGGCCTCCTATTCCGCCCTGCCGAGCGGCGAATACCGGCTCGTCATCCGGGCCATCCCCCGCTCCGGGAATGCGGAGAAAGAACTGGCCCTGGAGGTCGATGTGCGGCCCTATTTCTACAAGACCTGGTGGTTCAAGCTGCTGGTGGCCGCCCTCATCGCCGCCATCGCCTACGGCATCCTCACCTGGCGGACCCGCGCGCTGGTCCTGCAGCAGGAACGGCTCCAGCGGACCGTGGACGAACGGACCCGCGAGATCTCGGAGCAGAAGAAACTCGTCGAGCAGAAGGCCGACGAGCTCGCCCGCCAGAATGTCGTCCTGCGGCATCAGAACGAGGAACTGGCCGGACGCCGGATCCTGGCCGCCCCGCAGGGGCAGCCGGAGGATCCGTTCGCGGACAAGGTCCTCCAGACGGTCCGCTCCCTGTACAAGGACCCGGACCTGGACGTCCCCGCCCTGTGCAGCGCGATGGGCATGAGCAAGACCCTCCTCAACAAGCGGATCCAGGAAGCCTTCGGCCAGCCCGTCGCCCAGTTCATCCGCACGTACCGCCTGTCGGTCGCCCGGGAGATGCTCCGCACCAACCGGGAGAACAAGACGCTCAACATCTCCGAGATCGCTTACGAGGTCGGATTCAACGACCCGAAGTATTTCAGCCGCTGCTTTGCCAAGGAGTTCGGTTTCCCGCCCAGCAACCTGGCCGAAGACTAGTGTTCAAAAATCCACCTTTTAGGTCTGATTGTACACCACAGACACCCGGAAAGTGCCTAATTTTGCCATCGGTTAACCTGCACAATCGATGACACTGAGACATTTGACCGCCCTTTTCGGCACCCTTTTCCTCGTTCTGGCTGCTTCAGCCCAGGGAAATCGCCGTCAGCCGGCCTTCGATCCGCTCCAACCCGCCGTCCACGATCCCGTCGCCGCCCGCTGCGGGGACTCCTGGTATCTGTTCAGCACCGGGTTCGGCATCAGCGTCCTCACTTCACAAGACCTCAAGTCCTGGGAACCCGCCGGAAGAGTCTTCGACAATCCGCCGCAATGGGCCCTGGACACCGTTCCGGGTTACCATGGGCACACCTGGGCCCCGGATATCCTCTACCACGGGGGCACGTACTATCTGTATTACTCCTGCTCCTCCTTCGGGAAGAACGACTCCGCCATCGGCGTCGCGACCAACCGCACCCTGGATCCGTCCTCCCCGGACTACCGCTGGGAAGACCAGGGCTGCGTCGTCCGCTCCGTCGCGGGCCGCGACAACTGGAACGCCATCGACCCGAACGTCTTCATCGACACGGACGGGACGGGCTGGATGAGCTTCGGCTCCTTCTGGGGCGGCATCAAGCTCGTCCGCCTGGACGC
>ONDF01000007.1 GCA_900316525.1 uncultured Bacteroidales bacterium | reverse complement strand
AGGCTGGAGTTATACACACGCAGAAGCGCTCGGGACCTGCTGGTTCCAAGACTGCTGCTGAGAGTAATTATTAAGGGTGCGTAACACTGCGTTCCTAACTTTTCCGGGTGCAAGTTACACAAAATTTTTAAAAAGCAAAAACTTTTTTAATTTTTTTATTGTTTGTACATTTGCCACTGGTAATCAGTAGTGTATGAAAAAAATAATTGTCACCCTCCTTGCCGTCACTGCGGTATTCACCGCAAAGACCGCCCATGCCCAGACCACTTCCGACCTCGGCACCTGGAGCAGCGTCCAGCTTGTCAAATCCTTCGGCGCCCCCTACGCCATGGCCCGCCTGGAGCATCGCTCCTATGACCATGTCCAGGCCACGGAGTGCTGGTTCGCCATGGCCGGCGGCGGCTACAACTTCAACAGCTGGCTCAAGGGCGACCTGAGCTACGAGTATTGGCAGATCCCGGCGGCGGGCGGCATCACCCAGCACAAGGCGGTCCTTTGCCTCACGGAAACCCTCAAGCGCGAAGGCCTGGCCGTTGCGCTCCGGGAGAAGTACGAACTGGCCTACAATCCGGATGCAGGAGCATTCACCAATACCCTCCGCACGAGGCTCCGCGGGCAATACAGGGCTCCTGAAAGCCGATGGACCCCTTACCTGATGTACGAGTTCTTCAACAGCTTCGACACCGGGAAATGGGTGCGTTCCCTGCACTATGCCGGTACGGAAATCAGCCTCGGCAAAGGCCACGGGCTGGATTTCTTCTATATGTTCCACCTGTACGACAAAGGCGGCCTGACGGCCGCCTGTCACACGTTGGGAATCGGTTATACGTTCGTTTTCTAGTCCTGCTGTTCCTCGGACAGGGCGTCCGTGGCGCGGACCCTCACCGTGCTGCTGTAGCAGCTGAACATCTCCTCGACCTCCGCCTTCCGGCTTTGCTTGGAGCAGAGGCTCACGACGGGCACGACCACCAGGCCGAGCAGCATCGCCAGCATACCGGCATTGATCGGAGAAGTGAAGTACGGGCTGATGAAAGTCTTGCCCGTGAAGGTGCAGTACATGCAGCCGCACATCACACCCACGCCCACGATGAAGGAGGCCCAGACCGAAGCGGAAGACGTGCGCTTCCAGTAGAGGCCGTACAGGAACGGAGCCAAGAAAGCGCCGGCCAGCGCGCCCCAGGAAATGCCCATCAGCTGCGCGATGAAGGTCACGGAGCTCTTGGCCTGGACGATGGCGATCACCGAAGATACGATGATGAAGAACAGCACGAGCAGCCGGATGCTGAGCAGCTGGGTGCGGTCCGTCATATGCTTGCCCTGCCGGGCCTTGGCCATCGCCGGGTCGATGATGTCCAGCGTCAGCGTGGAGCCGGAAGTAAGCACCAGCGAGGATAAGGTGGACATGGACGCGGAGAGGACCAGGATGATGACGACGCCGATCATCAGGTCAGGCAGCGTGGCCAGCATGGACGGGACGATGCTGTCGTAAACCGGGGTGCCGGCCGCCGTGTACTCGATGCTCTGTCCATAGAGCCGGCCGAAACCGCCCAGGAAGTAGCAGCCGCCCGCCACGATGATGGCGAAGAAGGTGGAGATGAACGTGCCCTTGCGGATGGCCGCCTCGTTGCGGATCGCGTAGAACTTGCCCACCATCTGCGGCAGGCCCCAGGTACCCAGGGAGGTCAGCATCACCACACCCAGCAGGTAGATGGGCTGCGGCCCCAGGAAGGAGACGAAGGCGCCGTTCAGGTTGGGAGCGGATTCGGACGGAATCTGCGAGAGGCTTTCCACCGCCGCGGTGAATCCCCCATTGCCGTTGAGCACGGACGCGATGACGGCGCAGATGCCCACCAGCATGATCAGTCCCTGGATGAAATCGTTCACGGCCGTCGCCATATAACCGCCAACCACCACATAAATGCCGGTGAGGACGGCCATGCCCAGCACGCACCAGACGTAATCCACGTGGAAAGCCATGCTGAACAGCCGTGAGAGGCCGTTATACAGCGAAGCGGTATAAGGAATCAGGAAGATGAACACGATGACGGACGCGGCGACCTTGAGCGGAGTGCTGAAGAAACGTTTCCCGAAGAAATCGGGCATCGTGGCGCTCTGCAGATGCTGCGTCATCAGGCGCGTGCGGCGACCCAGGATCCGCCAGGCCAGGAGCGAGCCGATGAGCGCGTTGCCCAGGCCGATCCAGGTGGCGGAAAGACCGTACTTCCAGCCGAACTGGCCGGCGTATCCGACAAAGATGACCGCCGAAAAGTAAGACGTACCGAATGCGAATGCCGTAAGCCAGGAGCCGACATTGCGGCCTCCCAGGACAAAACCCTGCACATTGGATGCGGTGCGGCGGCAGTAGATGCCGACCCCGATCATCACGGCAAAGAACAGGATGAGAAGGATACACTTGACTAACATGGTCCAAAGATAATTAAAATAATTGATTATTACGTCATTCCCCGGGAAGAACGACATAGTTTTCATTTCATTCCATACTGTTTGGAATTTTGAAATTATTTTATTTACTTTGCGATAGACATTGGAACCTGTGCGTCAGAATCTGCATAAGAACTGTTGTTGTACCACCCCCGAAGGATGGTGCAATCGTTGTTTATAGGTATATCCTGACAGATTCCCCGCGCGGGAAAGCGTATAGATGCATCATCCTGGAGAGGACGGTGCATTTCTTTTTTTTATGCCATCCAAGCACATACATTAAACTTTTATAAAACGAACAAGCCATGATTTACCAATCACTCACGGACCTCATCGGAAGCACGCCCCTTCTGGAGGTCAGCGGATTCGAGGGGCAGAAAGCCCGCCTCGTCCTGAAAGTCGAAGCCTTCAACCCTGGCGGGTCGGTCAAGGACCGGATCGCCCTGCAGATGATCCGGGACGCCGAAAAGGCCGGCGTCCTGAAAGAAGGCGCCACCATCATCGAACCCACCAGCGGAAACACCGGCGTCGGCCTCGCCTGGGTCGGAACTTCGAAAGGATACAAGGTGATCCTCACGATGCCGGAGTCGATGAGCCTCGAAAGAAGGAACCTGCTCGCGGCCCTCGGCGCCAAACTCGAGCTCACCCCCGCCTCCCAGGGAATGAAAGGCGCGATCGCGAAAGCCAATGAACTGAAGGAGTCCATCCCCGGCTCGGTCATCCTCGGCCAGTTCGTGAATCCCTCCAATCCCCTCGCCCACGAGCTGACGACCGCCCAGGAGATCTGGCGGGACACCGACGGAGCTGTCGATGTCTTCGTCGGCGGCGTCGGCACCGGCGGAACCGTCAGCGGGACGGGCAGAGCCTTGAAAAAGCACAAGTCCTCCGTCCAGGTCGTCGCCGTGGAGCCGGCCGGCAGCCCGGTCCTGACCGAGGGCCGGAGCGGGAGCCACAAGATCCAGGGCATCGGGGCCGGTTTCGTTCCGCAGACGTATGACGCCTCGGTCATCGACAAGGTCATCCCGGTCTCCGACGAGGACGCCGCCGCTTCTTCCAGGCTGCTCGCATCGAAGGAAGGACTTCTCGTGGGCATCTCCTCGGGCGCATCCTTCTTCGCCGCCCTCTCGCTCGCTCGCGAGGAGAGCTACGCCGGCAAGATGATCGTCGCGCTTCTTCCGGATACGGGGGAAAGATACCTGTCCACCGGCCTGTTCAACCGAAATTGATCAGCGATGGATATACCGGTCAAAACCATGCGGCTCACGCTCCGGACGATGATGGAGTCCCTGTTCGACGCCTTCTTCCCGGAGTACAGCCCCAACTCGTACGAGTATTCCGTCCACGAGGCCGTGAAGGCGCTTTCCAGCCTTTGCGGCCCCGAAAAGGCCGATCATTTCCGGGAAAGGATTCCCGTCCTGGCGGAGCTTCTCGCCCAGGATGTCGAAGCAATCGGCGGCAACGACCCGGCTGCGAGCGACACCCAGGAGATCGTCTACTGCTACCCGGCCGTCACGGCGATGGTCCATTACCGGGTGGCCCATGAACTGGACGTCCTCGGAGTCGGGGTCATCCCCCGGATGCTCACGGAATACGCCCATTCCGCCACGGGCATCGACATCCATCCCCAGGCCCGGATCGGCCATCATTTCGCGATCGACCACGGGACAGGCGTCGTCATCGGCCAGACCGCCGTCATCGGGAACCATGTGACCCTGTACCAGGGCGTCACGGTGGGCGCGAAGAACTTCAAGTACGACGAGTCGGGAAGGCCGAGGAACGTGCCGCGCCATCCCGTCATCGAAGACAACGTCACCGTCTACAGCAACGCTTCCCTCCTGGGAAGGATCACGATCGGGGAAGGTTCTGTCATCGGCGGCAACGTGTGGCTCACGCACAGCGTCCCTCCTTATTCGAAGATTCTCCAAGGCAGGACCCACGAAGAGTTCTTGGACGGCGCCGGGATCTGAAATCGCCATCGATAGGGATTGTCCGGTTGCCGGATAATCCCTACCTTTGCCGGGAGAAAAAAGCCTTGTTATGAGCCCGGTGCTGCTGCTGGCGACTTCCATCCTGGGCATCATGCCCTATATGCTGGCTTTTGCCGCGGGCGCCATGCTCTATGTAGTAGTCGAAGAGCTCGTCCCGGAATATTCCCAGGGCGAGCACTCGAATATCGGCACCATCGGATTCGCCCTCGGCTTCGTCCTGATGATGGTGCTCGATGTCGTATTGGGATAAGACTTTTTTTCACTATCTTTACCCCAGTCAAACAGAATAATTTACCGATGGATACCAACAAACCCTTCCTCGAAGTCGCCGGACGCAAGAATTTCGGGCCGGCCCATGCCTTGATGACCACCCCTCAGCCCTGTGTGATGATCGCCACCTGGGACAAGGACCACACCCCCGACGTGATGATGGCCGCCTGGGCGGGCCAGTACGACCACAACCAGATCGTCGTCAGCATGTCCAAGCACAAGACCACGGAGAACATCGAGCTCACCGGCGCTTTCACGGTCAGTTTTGCCGATGTCCGCACGGTCGCGGAGTCCGACTACCTGGGCATCGCGAGCGGTTCCAAGGTTCCGGACAAGGTCGCCAAGGTCGGCTTTACGGTATCCCCCAGCCCGAATGTGGACGCGCCCATCATCGACCAGTACCCTCTGACCCTGGAGTGCAAGGTCGTCAGCTGGAAGGACGGCATCCTCGTGGGAGAAGTCGTGAACATGAGCGCCGACGAATGCATCCTCACGGACGGCAAGGTCGACCTCGGCAAGCTCCAGCCCATCGTCTTCGATGCGGCGGCCCTGACCTACCGCGCCCTCGGCGAGGTCGTAGGCCAGGCCTGGGGGGCCGGCAAGAAGTTCATGGAATAACCGAAGCGCCATGATCAATCCCGTCTACTCCCCCGCCCCCGACCGCTATGAGCGCGGCATCCGCTACCGCCGGTGCGGCCGCAGCGGCATCCTCCTGCCCGAAATCTCCCTGGGCTTCTGGCACAACTTCGGTGACGTGAACCCGCTGGCGAACTCCCTGGAGATGGCCCATTACGCCTTCGACCACGGCATCGTCCATTTCGACCTGGCCAACAACTACGGCCCCTCCTACGGCTCCGCCGAGGAAACTTTCGGGCAGATCATGAAGAAATCGTTCATCCCCTTCCGGGACGAACTGTTCATCTCGTCCAAGGCGGGCTATGACATGTGGCCCGGGCCCTACGGCGAATGGGGCTCCCGCAAGTACCTGATGGCGAGCCTGGACCAGAGCCTGAAGCGGATGAACCTCGACTACGTGGACCTGTTCTATTCCCACCGGTTCGATCCCAAGACCCCGCTGGAGGAGACGATGCAGGCCCTCGTGGACATTGTCCGGGCAGGCAAGGCGCTGTATGCCGGCATCTCCAATTATCCGCCGGAGGCCGCCGCCTCCGCCTACAAGTACCTGAAAGACCGGGATGTTCCCTGCCTCATCTACCAGGGGCGCTACAATATGCTCAACCGCGAACCGGAGAGCAGCGGCCTCCTGGACCAGGCCAAGGAGAACGGCGTGGGCTTCATCGCCTTCTCCCCGTTGGCGCAGGGCCTCCTGACCGGCCGCTATCTGGAAGGGATTCCGACCGATTCCCGGATGGCGAAGGAGAAGTTCCTCAAGTCGTCGGTCCTTACGCCCGAGATGCACGCGAAGCTTGTGAAGCTGAACGGCATCGCCGCCCGCCGCGGACAGACGCTGGCCGAGATGGCCCTCGCCTGGTGCCTCAAGGACGACCGGGTGACCAGCGTGATCATCGGCGCCAGCCGTGTCTCCCAGATCGAAGACGACTTCAAGGCGCTGGAGAACATCGCTTTCAGCGCGGAGGAGCTCGCGGAGATCGACGCTGTTATCAAGTAATTAGACCAGGACGAAGATGCTCTTACAGATCCTTACCCTGCTCGGCTCGCTTGCCATGTTCCTCTATGGCATGTCCCTGATGAGCGGCGGTCTGCAGAAAATGGCCGGAAACCGGTTGCGGGTTTTCATGGCCAAGATGACCTCCAACAACTTCAAGTGCATTTTGACCGGCATCGTGGTCACCGCCATGGTGCAGAGCTCGACGGCGACCACGCTCCTCATTGTGAGCTTCGTCAATGCCGGCCTGCTGGCCCTGGGAAGCGCGATCGCGGTCATCATGGGCGCCAATATCGGCACGACCGTCACCGCATGGATCTTCGCCCTGAGTTTCGGCGGCGGAAGCTGGAGCATCGCCACGATCGCCATCCCGCTGATGTTCTTCGCCTTCATCGCGATGAGCATCAAGAAATATGCGAATTTCGGCGAGTTCCTGATGGGCTTCGCCCTCCTGTTCCTGGGCCTGTCCACCTTGAAGGAAACATCCACCGTGCTCCTGGATAACGACGGCGTACGCACGTTCCTGTCCACCCTCTCCGGCTACGGGATCTGGAGTATCTTCCTGTTCATGGTGGCCGGCGCCGCCATCACCCTGATGCTGCAGAGCTCCGCCACGGCCACGGCCATCACGATGGTGCTGGTCGCCCAGGGCTACATCCCCTTCACGATGGCGACGGCCATGGTCCTGGGCAGCAACCTGGGCACGACCGTCACCTCCAACATCGCGGCCGCGGTGGCGAACCAGAGCGCGAAGCGGACGGCGCGGGCGCACTTCCTGTTCAACCTGTTCGGTGTCATCCTGGCGCTGGTCTTCTTCAAGCCGTTCATCAAGCTCGTGGGTATCGCCGTGGAAGCCCTGGGCTTCCCGAATCCCGTTTCGGTCGATTTCGCCGGGGCGGACGCGGCCACGCAGGAATCGCTGGTCGCCTCGCTCCCCTATAGCGTCGCCGTCCTCCATACCGTGTTCAATGTCATCACGACGCTCATCCTGGTCTGGTTCATCCCGCAACTCGTCAAGATGGTGACGTGGATGGTGCCGAACAAGGGCGAAGAGAAGGAAATCTACCGCCTTAAGTACATCGGCATCGGCAACATCGCGACCGGCGACCTGGCCCTGAACAGCGCCAAGATGGAAGTCGTGGAATTCGGCCGCCTGTGCCACCGGGACCTCGGTTATATCCGGAACGCCATCAACGCCGGCACGCTGGCCGAGTTCGTGGAAGCGGACAAGAAACTGGTCCATTACGAGGAGATCACCGACAACGTGGAACGGGAGATCGCTACCTACCTCCGCGACGTTTCCAAGAACGAGATGAGTATCGGCGGTCTCGCCCGCATCCGCGAATTCTATCGGGTCATCGGCGAGATGGAATCCCTCGGCGACAGCGGTGAAACCATCGGCAAGATCCTCCAGCGCGTCTGGGAGCACAAGTGCCATTTCACGGACCACATGCTCCAACAGCTGAACCACCTGCTGGACCTGCTGGACAATGCCTATGTCGCCATGGATACGAATCTTTCCACCCCGCTGGTCGAAATCACGGACATCCGGAACGCCGAAGAAGCGGAAACGGCCATCAATGCGTACCGCGACACGCTGCGTAACGAGCACCTGACGAACATCGAGAAGTCCACCTATCCTTATGAGACAGGTTCATTCTATATGGATGTGGTGAACTGCATCGAGAAGATGGGCGACTTCCTGATCAACATCTCCCAGAGCGTCTACGGCGCCAAGACCGTGTAAAAGAAAGAGCGTTCCTCCCCCGGAACGTTTTTTTTGTCACTTTTTTCGATATATCGTTTGCGATATAAAAAGAAAGTCGTATATTTACATCGTGAACGATATAATTAAACGATAAAGATATACAGTTATGGCAAAGATCTATGGTTTCAAGACCCGCAGCAACAAAGGCACTGAGGTCGATTTCGCCCAGTTCGAAGGCAAAGTCCTGATGGTTGTCAACACCGCGTCCAAGTGCGGCTTCACCCCGCAGTACGACGGCCTGGAGGCCCTCTACCAGAAGTATAAGGACCAGGGTTTCGTCATCGTCGGCTTCCCCTGCGGCCAGTTCGCCGGCCAGGAGCCCGGCTCCAATGAGGAGATCGCCGAGTTCTGCCGCATCAACCACGGTGTTACCTTCCCGCTCATGGCCAAGACCGATGTCAACGGCGCGAACGCCGAGCCCATCTTCGAGTACCTGAAGGCCCAGGCTCCGACCGAGGCTTACAACGGCATCAAGGGCAAAGCTACCCGCATGATGCTCAAGGGCCTGAGCAAGAGCGTGGAAAAGGACAGCGACATCCTTTGGAACTTCACCAAGTTCCTCGTGAACCGCGACGGCACCGTCATCAAGCGCTACGCCCCCATTACGACGCCGGAAGAGATCGAGAAAGACATCCAGGGGATGTTATGATCCAAGAGGAGTTCAAGCTGGACAACCAGCTCTGTTTCCGGCTCTACACCGCTTCGCGCCTTCTCACGCAGGCCTATCATCCGCTTCTCTCGGAGCACGGATTGACCTATCCGCAGTACCTCGTGCTGCTGGTCCTGTGGGAGAAGGACGCCCAGCCGGTGAACGACATCGCCAAGCGGCTGCTCCTGGAAACGAACACGGTCACTCCCCTGCTCCAGCGGATGGAAAAAGAAGGCATCCTTGTCCGCCGGAAAGGCGAGAAGGATGCCCGTCAGATGATCGTTTCCCTCACGGAGAAGGGCCGGGAGCTGCAGAAAAAGCTGGCCGATGTGCCCCATATCATGGGCACTTCCGTCCTCTGTGACAGCGTCACGCCCGAAACCGCGCCGGAACTCTTCCGGATGCTGGACGGCATCATCGGGAAGCTCAGCGCCCCGTCAGCGCGCTCCTAAGCAGGAAATATGCGAATCCTGCGCCTCCATGAGAGCATCGGCTTGATGAAGTCGGCGTGCTGCGAAAGGATTCTTCTCATAGGGAATAGGGTTTCGTATCTGCGGTAACGCCCCGGCGCCGGTTCGGCTTCGGGGCCATTTCGAATTCCAGGGTGCCGCCTTCCAGCAGCTCGCCGTGCGTGAGGAAAAGCCGGTCGACCGGTTTCCCGTTCAGTTTCACGGACTTGACATAGCGGTTCCGGGCGCTCAGGCCCTTCGCCTTCATCTCCAGGGTGCGGCCGCTATCCAGGGTGACTTTCGCATACGGAATGCACGGCGCGCCCAGCACATACTGGTCGGTGCCCGGGCATACCGGGTAGAAGCCGAGCACGGTGAAGATGTACCAGGCGCTCATCTGGCCGCAGTCGTCGTTTCCGCCCAGGCCGCGGATTTCGGGCCGATAGAACCGGTCCACGATCTCCCGGACCCAATACTGCGTCTTCCAAGGCTCGGAGGTCCAGGCATAGAGGTACGGGATATGGTGGCTGGGCTCGTTTCCATGGACATAACCGCCCAGGAGACAGTCGGCCGTAATGTCCTCGTTGTCCGCATAGCAGTATTCCGGTAGGTCGCTGCCGAAGAGCTCATCCAGGTTCGCGATGAACTTCTTGTCCCCGCCCATCAGCGCCATCAGTCCGGGCACGTCCTGGGGCACGTGGAAGGAATAGTTCAGGGAGTTTCCTTCGATGAAGCCCTGGCCGACCGTCTGCTTGATATCGAAAGGCTCCTTGAACGAGCCGTCGGCATACCGCGGACGCGCGAGGCCCAGCGCGGGATCGAAGATGTTCCTGTAATAGCCGGCGCGGGCGCGGTATCTTTCCGCGACCTTCTCATTCCCGAGATGTTCCGCGGCCGCGGCGATGGCCCAGTCGTCATAGGCATATTCCAGCGTGTTGCTGGCGGCGGTGGACGTCTTTTCCAGCGGGACATAGCCCAGCTGGATGTACTCCCCCAGCCCGCTGTACCACGGCACCGACGAGGTGGAAACCATCGCTTCCAGGGCCTCTTTTCCATCGACCTTCAGCCCCTTGGCGATGGCGTCGGACAGGACGGAAACGCTGTGGTAGCCGGTCATGCACCAGTTTTCGTTGGCCATGTGGCTCCAGATCGGAAGCATGTGGTGGGCGCTTTGCTCATAGTGCTTGAGCATCGACGCGACCATGTCCTCCGCCTGATGAGGCTTGAGCAGCGCCAGGAGCGGATGCTCCGCCCGGTACGTATCCCAGAGCGAGAACACGGTATAGTTCGTAAATCCCTCGGCCTGATGCAGTTCGTGGTCCAGGCCCCGGTAAAGGCCGTCCACGTCCATATACACCGACGGATTGATCATCGTGTGGTACAGGGAGGTGTAGAACATCGTCTTCTCCGCCTCGGTACCGTCGATGTCGATGCAGGAGAGTTCCCGTTCCCAGGCCTCCTCCGCCTGCGCGCGCACGGTATCGAAGGACTTGTCCTCCGCCTCCGCCCTGAGGTTCTTCAGGGCGCCGGTGGTTCCCGTCGCGGACAGGGCGACCTTGACGGTCAATTCCGGGTCCTCGGCCGTATCGAACTTGAACCAGGCCACGAGCTTCCGGCCCGCCATTTCCGGGAAATCGGCATACTGGGGGAACTTGCCGTAACCGCCCTTGTAGCGCACGGGCGCGTTGTCCTTCCAGCCGTAATCCAGCACCGGCCGCGAGAACTCCATCGCGAAATAGGTATAGTTCGTCCGGGCCCATCCGTTCGTGATGCGGTATCCCGTGACGAGCGTCGGACTCACCACGCGGGCTTCCGCCCAGAGCGTCTTGCCGTCGTAGTTGTAGATGCCGTGGTCCAGGTCCAGGACGATGTGTCCTTCCTCCCCTTTCGGATACGTATACCGATGGACGCCTACGCGCGGGGTGGCCGTCAGTTCCACCTGGATACCGGAATCAGCCAGCGTGACCTCGTAATGGCCCGCGCCCGCCGATTCGGTGTCGTGGCTGAAACGCTGCCGATAGCCGGAATCGGGGTCCTGCGCCGTTCCGGGCACGAATTGGACCTCCCCCGTTCCCGGCATCAGCAGGATGTCGCCAAGGTCGGAATGGCCGGTGCCGCTGAAGTGCGTGTGGCTGAAGCCCACGATCGTGCTGTCGCCGTACTGGTAGCCGGCGCAATACTCATACGTGCGCGGCTGATACACGCCCTCGATGTTGTGGGGAATCATGTCCGTGTCCGGCGAGAGCTGCACGCCGCCGAAGGGGACGCACGCGCCCGGGAAGGTGTGCCCCATGCCGGCCGTGCCGATAAAAGGGTCCACATACTGCGCCCGCTGCGCGAAAAGGCCGGTGGAAACGCCGGCCAGGGTCCAGAGAATTGTCAGAAACCGTTTCATGCCGTTTCAAAGTTACGCAAAAAATCTTAACTTAGCGGAAATAACGCAACTACAAAACCTTCGATATGAAACGCATCCTCTTCTCCCTCGCCATCCTGGCGTTTGCCGGCGGAGCGCTCTTTGCGCAGGACGCCTTCCGCGTCCGCGTGGAGCAGCCGCAGCACGGCAAGGTCACCGTCACCCCCGCCATCCCTGAAAACGGCATGGTTCCTGCCGGCACCGTCCTGAAAGTGAAGGTCGATGTCACCGACCCGGGCTGGGCCTTCGACAGCGGCTACGAGCTCTCCGTCTCCGGCGGCGTGTTCTATCCCACCTACAAGGAATCGATGGTTCCCGAATTCACCGTCAAGGTGGACCACAACATCATGGGCATCGGCGCCTCCATCATCGAGGCGGAGCGCCTCCAGGGCTACAAGACCATCCAGGACGTCGTCTATGCGCAGCCGGGCGTCAAGCCCCTGAAGTATGACGTGTTCATCCCCGACGGGGCGAAGAAGCTCCCCTGCGTGGTGATCATCCACGGCGGCGGCTGGTCCTCCAACACCGAGGACATCATGCGCGGCCTCGCCCGCGAGCTCATCAAGGACGGCAAATACGTCGTCGCGAGCATCGACTATCGCTGGCTCAACCACGGCGACGGCGACAAGGAGCCCGTGCAGATGCACCAGCTCATCGAGGACTGCTACGGCGCCATCCTGCACATCCAGGAGCACGCGGCCGAATACGGGGTCAATCCCAAGAAGATTGCCGTCACGGGCGACAGCGCCGGCGGCCACCTCTCCGCTTGCATGATCGACCTGATCGAGCGCATCGGCGACGGCGGATTCGGCACGCAGAAGGGTGTGTATCAGTTCCTTCCGACCTACATGCCGAAGGGCTGGACCGCCGCGAAGGCCAAGAAGAGCCTCCGCGCCATCCAGGTCGCGGCCCCGAGCTACGGCGTCTTCGACCTCGGCACCCTCGTCCGCTTCGCCGAGAATTACGAGCCGATGGGCCTCGTCGCCATCACCCCGGACTGCAACGTCCCGCACGCGGACATCCGCGAGGTGCCGCAGTACATGGTGCTCGGCACCCTGGACCGCACCGTCGGCCGCAAGCCGATGGAGGAATACCTGCTCCGCCTGAAGGGCAAGAACCAGAACGCGGTGCTGGACATCGTGGACGGCGCCAGCCACGCTTTCTTCGACTGGAAGCCCGACCAGCGCACCAAGGACACCTTCGCCAAGTACGGTGTCCCCTATGCCGCCAAGATGCAGCAGTTCTTCGACGAAGTTTTCTATTGATTCCTTGCACGATGAAAAAGCTTGTCCTGATCCTGTCCGCCGCCCTGCTGTTTGCGCAGGGCCAGGCGTCGGCCCAGTTCCCGGGCATGCCCCGGGTGAACCGCGATTCTCTCAACGCGCTGACGAACGCGGACCACGCGCAGATGCTCGGCCAGCTCGGCCTGACGTCCGTGCGTCCCGGCCGCGACGCCTACACGGACGACCCGAACCGCGCCCCCAACTACGACGAGATGAAGGCCAATCCCTGGATCTACTATCCCGATCCGCTGGTCACCTTCGACGGCCGCCAGGTGAAGAATGCGAAGATGTGGCGGAATGTCCGGCGGCCTGAACTGGTGAAGGCGTTCGAGGACGAGGTCTACGGCCGCGTACCGGAGAACGTGCCCGCCATCAAGTGGGAGGTCGTGAAGGAGGAGAAGGTCGACATGGAAGGCATTCCTTGCATCCGGCGCGACCTTGCCGGCGTGGCGGACAATTCCGCCTGCCCGTCCATCGAGGTCCGCATCCAGGCGCAGGTCACCTGGCCGGAGGCCGCGAAGGGCCCGGTTCCCGTCATCATGGAATTCGGCTTCATCATGCCGGCCGGGATGAGCTTCAACTTTCCCGGCGGCAACAACCGGCCGCGGGCCAAGTCCTGGCAGCAGCAGGTGGTCGAGCGTGGCTGGGCCGCGGCGGTCATCGTCACGGGCAGCATCCAGGCCGATGGCGGCCATGGACTCCGCCAGGGCATCGTGGGCCTCACCAACAAGGGCGATTACCGCAAGCCCATGGACTGGGGCGCGCTCCGCGCCTGGGCCTGGGGCGCTTCCAAGCTGGTGGATTACTTCGAGACGACGCCCGAGTTCGATGCCACGAAGGTGGCCATCGAGGGCGTTTCCCGCAACGGAAAGGCCGCCCTGGTGACCATGGCGTTCGACGAGCGTTTCGCGGCCGCCCTCGTGGCCTCGGCCGGCGAAGGCGGCTCCTCGCCCTGGCGCCGCAACTGCGGCGAAAGCCTGGGCAACCTCGCCGATGCCGGCGAATACCACTGGATGTGCGGCAACTTCATCAAATACGGAGCGGATCCGCTCACGGAGAACGACCTTCCCGTGGACCAGCACGAACTCATCGCCCTGTGCGCCCCGCGCCCCTGCTTCATTTCCAGCGGCACCTGGGATGCGGACAAGTGGCAGGACCTCATCGGCATGTTCATGGCCACCGTCAAGGCGACGCCGGTCTATGAGCTCCTGGGCGAAAAGGGTATGGACACGGACCTGTATCCCGGCACGAACGTGGGCATCATCAAGGGCAAGCTGGCCTTCCGCCAGCACGACGGCGGCCACGAGTCCGGCCCCAACTGGCCCTATTTCCTCGATTTCTTCGACAAGTACGTCGTCAAGAAATAGGACGACGCCTCCTTATTCCTGATCCAGCTCGGCAGCGATCTCCATTTGAGATTCCTGCCGAGCCGCTTTATGGACATTCCGCCGCCCGCCGCGGAGCCGCGAGCTCTTCTCTTCCGCCCATCCGAACCGGTCCCTCGGGAACGCGACGGCGGCATTCTTCATCCGCGTCCGAAGCACTTTCCGCAGTCCCTTCGCCTTCGTCCCATTCGGATGCCTGGACAACTCGAAGTCCTCCAGCCCCTTCCGGGCCTCGTGCTTGGTATGATAGGCTTTTCCCATCTGCAGATCAATATAGGATCGCACCCGCGACAATGTTGGAGACGAGGGCGCGGAGGCGGGAGACGGAGCCGTCGTCGGACGGATGTACGCGGTTGGTGAGGAGGACGACGGCCGTCTGGGTGTCCAGGTCGATGACCAGGGATGTGCCGGTGTAGCCCGTATGCATCAGCGTGGTCTCGGGGTTGAACAGGTCGCCCCGGAGGCCGCTGTGTTCACTCTTCACATCCCAACCGAGGGCACGGCCCACAGAGGGGGCGTTTTCCTGCGGGATGGTAGTCATCAGACGGACGGTGGCACGGCTCAAGATGCGCGTATCCACCCCGGGAAAACCGAGTTTCTTGTCCTGGAGGGCTCTCCCCTGATTCATGATCATCATACAGATCCGGGAAAGGTCCACGGCATCGGAGAATACGCCGGCGTTGCCGGAGTTGCCTCCGTTCGCGAGCCGGGCGAGCGGGTCGTGGACAGCGCCCTTCAGCACCGAGCCGTCGCCCTGCACCTCGGTCGGCGCAACGAGCGGAAGCAGGTCCTGATGCCGGGACGGAGTGCGAAGATCCTCCTGCAGCGGGAAATAGCAAGTGTGTTTGAGGCCGAGCGGAGCGAAGACGTGGGACTCGGCATAGTCGCAGAGACGCTCCCCCGTCACAGTCTCGAGGATATGCTGCAGCGTAATGAAATTCAGGCAACTGTACAGGAAACCACTTCCGGGCCGGAAATGCCTTTCCACCTCGGTGGCGATGACGTTCACCAGCGAATCAGGCTGGTTGGTCCCGAAGCGTTCCACGAACAAGTCGGCATCATAATAGGCCGACAAACCGGAGGAATGCGTCAGCAGGTCCCGCAGGATGATATCGACCTCCTCCCCTGTTTCGGGATCCTTCCATGGCTTGAAACCGGGGATGTAGCGCTTCACGGGATCGGTCAGGCGCACATAGCCGCCCTCGATCAACTGCATGAACGAAAGCGTGGTTCCAACGCACTTGCTCAGCGAGGCCAGGTCGAACATCGTATCAGTCGTCATGGGCACGACCTCCGGAACGACGGACTTGTTCCCGTACGCCTTCAGGTACACGATGTCATTCCTGCGCACGACGGCCAACACCGCGCCCGGGATGTCCCCGCCGCCGATAGCATCGTCAATGACCGCATCCACACGGGCAAGCCGCTCTGGGTCCATCCCGTGATCCTCCGGCTTCGCCGTCTTTACTTGAGCGCAAAGCCCCATCGAAACCGACAGGGCAATTAGGATGACAACCAGCTTACGCATAGCGGATTACGCTTGCTGGCGGGAGAGGAAGCAGGCGATGGTGTTCTTCATGAGCATCGCGATGGTCATGGGGCCGACGCCGCCAGGGACAGGGGTGATCCAGGAGGCGACGGGCTCGGCGGAGGCGAAGTCCACGTCGCCGCAGAGCTTGCCTTCGGCGTTGCGGTTCATGCCCACGTCGATGACCACGGCGCCCGGCTTGACCATGTCGCCGGTCACAAGGCCGGCACGGCCCACGGCCACGACGAGGACGTCGGCCGTGCGGCAGACGGCGCCGAGGTCGGCGGTGCGGGAATGGGCGATCGTGACCGTCGCGTGGCGGTCCAGCAGGAGTTTCGCCATCGGCTTGCCCACGATGTTGCTGCGGCCCACGACGACGGCGTTCTTGCCTTTCAGGTCCACGCCGATGGAATCCAGCATCCGCATCACGCCGGCGGGCGTGCACGGGACGATGCAGTCCTTGCCCAGCCACAGGTTCGCCACGTTGCCGGGGTGGAAGCCGTCCACGTCCTTTTCACGGACGATGGTGTCGATGACCTTCTCCTCGTCGATGTGCTTGGGCAGCGGGAGCTGCACCAGGATGCCGTCCACGGCCGGGTCCACGTTCAGGGCCTTGATGTGGTCCAGGAGGGCTTCCTCGCTGATGTCGGCGGGGAGCTCGACCAGACGGGATTCCATACCCGTGTAGGCCGCGGCCTTCACCTTGTTCCGCACATAGACCTGGCTGGCGGGGTTCTCCCCCACGATGATAACCACGAGGCACGGCTTGCGGCCGTACTGGGCCTCCAGTTCGGGCACCTGGGCCTTGACTTCTTCTTTCACTGCGGCGCTCAGCGCCTTTCCGTCGATGATGTTTCCCATATTATTCAAATGCGCAGTGCGCGATGTCGTTGCGGTAGAACAGGTTGTCGCAGTCGATCTTGGCGATCTCGGCGTAGACTTTCTCGCGGGCAGCGGCGATGGTCGGGCCTTCGGCGATGACCATCAGGACACGGCCGCCGTTGGTGACGAGCTGGCCGTCCTTGAAGGCGGTGCCCATGTGCGCCACGTGCGCATCGACCTGGTCCAAGTTCTTGATGGCGAAGCCCTTCTGGTAGGAGCCCGGATAGCCCTTGGAGGCCAGCACGACGCCCAGGGTGAAGCCCTTGCGCCAGACCGGTTCGGCCGTTTCCCGGCCCAGGGCGACCGCCTCGAAGATGTCGTAGATGTCGCTCTCGAGGAGCGGCAGGACGACTTCCGTCTCCGGGTCGCCGAAGCGGGCGTTGAACTCGATGACCTTGATGCCCTGCGGGGTCTTCATCAGACCGCCGTACAGGACGCCGGAGAGCGGGCAGCCTTCGGCCACCATCGCCTCCGCGGCCTTGCACATGATCTCCTTGTAAGCGAATTCGCGGTCTTCCTCCGTGATGAACGGAAGGCCCGTGTAGGCGCCCATACCGCCCGTGTTCGGGCCCTTGTCGCCGTCGAAGGCGCGCTTGTGGTCCTGGGAAAGCGGCATCGGATAGACGCGCTTGCCGTCCACGAAGCAAAGGAAGGAGAACTCGGGGCCGGTGAGGAAATCTTCCACCACGACCCTGCCCTTGCCGAAGGCTTCGTCCAGCAGCATGCTGGCGAGCGCGGCCTTCGCTTCCTCCAGATCCTGGGCGATGACTACGCCTTTGCCGGCCGCCAGGCCGTCATACTTGAGGACGGCCGGGAACGGACGGGCGGAGACATAGGCCAACGCCTCGTCATAATCCGAAAAAGCCTTGTAGGAGGCCGTGGGGATGCCATATTTCTCCATCAGCCGCTTGGCGAACTCCTTGGAGCTCTCGATGGCCGTGGCAGCCTTCGTGTGGCCGAACACCGCGAGGCCTGCGGTGCGGAAGGCGTCCGTCAGGCCGGCCGCCAGCGCCGCCTCCGGCCCGACGACCGTCAGATCCACGGCGTTGTCGATCGCGAAGTTCTTCAGTCCTTCGACATCGGTATCTTTCAAAGCGACATTGAAGGCCTTCAGGCCGATGCCGGCGTTACCGGGGGCGCAATAGATCTTGGAGACCTGCGGGCTCCGGCTCAGCGCATCGACAATGGCGTGTTCACGGCCGCCGCCGCCGATGACGAGGACGGTTTTCCCCAGGCAGCTCTCCAGGTCGATGACCTTGCCGCCGAGGGACGCATTCTGGGAAGGAAGCGGATAAACGAGACCCATACGATTCTAATGCTTGAAATGTCTTACACCGGTGAAGAGCATCGTGATGCCCAGCTCGTCGGCCTTGGCGATGGCGTCCGCATCGCGGATGCTGCCGCCCGGCTGGACGATGACCGTCACGCCGTATTTCGCGGCGAGGGCAACGGTGTCGTCGAACGGCAGGAAACCGTCGGACGCGAGGACGAGGCCTTCCGTGAAGCCGGCGGCCTTCGCCTCGTTGAGCGCGATCTCGGCAGAGCCGACGCGATTCGTCTGGCCGGCGCCCACGCCGATGGTGTGGTTGTCGCGGACGACCGCGATCGCGTTGGATTTCACGTGCTTGACGATCTTCCAGCCGAAGTTCGCATCGGCCAGCTGCGCCTCCGTGGGCTTCACCTTCGTCACGCACATCTCGGGCGTGACCTGCTCCACCTGGGTGTCCAGCTGCTGGACCAGGAGGCCTCCGTTCACGCTCACGTACTGCGGCACGGGGACGTCGGAACGGGTCATGTCGACCTGCATCACGCGGAGGTTCTTCTTGGTGGAGAGGATCTCCAGGGCTTCCGGCGTGTAGGAGGGAGCGATGACGATCTCCAGGAAGATGGGCTTCATGCCGCGGGCCACCTCGGCGGTGAGTTCGCGGTTCACACCCACGATGCCGCCGTAGATGCTCACCTTGTCTGCCTCATAGGCGGCCTGCCAGGCTTCCTCGATGGTTTTGCCCACCGCGGCGCCGCAAGGATTCATATGCTTGAGGGCTACGCAGAAGGGCTCGTCGAAGTCCCGCAGCACGTTCAGGGCCGCATTGGCGTCCTGGATGTTGTTGTAGGACAGTTCTTTGCCCTGAATCTGCTTCGCGAAGGCCAGGGAGAACGGAGCGGGCTCGAGGGCGGCGTAGAAGTTCGCGCTCTGGTGCGGGTTCTCGCCGTAGCGGAGGCCTTGCTTGATGTCGAACTCCAGGAACAGCTTCTCGGGCAGGCCAGCCTGCTTGCGCATATAGGTGGCGATGCAGGCGTCGTATTCCGCCGTGTGGGTGTAGGCCTTGGCGGAGAGCTTCAGACGGGTTTCCTGGCTCGTGCAGCCGTTTTCGCGGAGTTCCGCGAGAACGGTGCCGTAATCATTCGGATCACAGACGATGGTGACGTCCCGCCAGTTCTTGGCGGCGCTGCGCACCATCGACGGACCGCCGATGTCGATGTTCTCGATGGCATCCTCCAGCGTCACGCCTTCCTTGGCGATGGTCTGCCGGAACGGATACAGGTTCACGCACACGAGCTCGATGGTCTCGATGCCGTTCTCCTTCAGGGTTTCCATGTGGGCGGGCACGTCGCGGCGCGCGAGGATGCCGCCGTGCACCTTCGGGTGCAGGGTCTTCACACGGCCGTCGCAGATCTCCGGGAAGCCGGTGACTTCGCTGATGCCGATGGTTTTCACACCCTTGGACTCGAGGAGTTTCTGGGTGCCGCCGGTGGCGATGATCTCCCAGCCCAGGTCCACCAGGCCCTGGACGAACTCCACGAGGCCGGTCTTGTCGCTTACACTAACTAACGCTCTCATTATTTGATCAGTTTCGCAATGGTTTCTACATATAGTTGATGCTCGATGGGCTGCCCGAGCCGATGCACCTCCGCCGGGTCGTTCCCGTCGTACTCGAAGGCGCGCTGGGCGATGATCTTCCCCCCGTCCAGGTCCGCATTGACCCAGTGGATGGTGATGCCGTACACCTTGACGCCGTAAGCGACGGCGTCCTCGACGGCATGGGCCCCCTTGAAAGCGGGGAGCAGGGCCGGATGGATGTTGATGATCTTGCCCTCGTAGGCGTTCAGGAGGGTTTCCCCGACGATGCGCATATAGCCCGCCAGGCACACCAGGTCAATCTTCTTGGCATCCAGGATCTTCACGATCTCCGCCTCGAAGGCGGCCTTGCAAGGATAGCTCTTCGGGGAGAAGACGAAGGTCTCCACCCCGTAGCGCGCCGCCTTTTCAATGACGGCGGCGCCGGGCTTGTCACACACCATCACGGCCACCTCGGCATCCAGGACGCCGTCCGCGCAGGCGCGGGCGATCGCGTCGAAGTTGGTGCCGGTGCCGCTGGCGAATACCGCTAACTGCTTCTTCATTGCAGGACGATATTGACCCCGGGCTTGTCCGTGACCTTGCCGATGACGGCGGCCTTCTCGCCGCGGTCCTTCAGGATGGCGATGGCCTTTTCGGCCTCGGAGGCGTCCAGGACGGCGATCATGCCAATGCCCATGTTGAAGATGTTGAACATCTCGCGGTGCGGGACATTCCCCCACTTCTCCAGCATCTTGAACACCGGGAGGATCTCCCAGGTTCCCTCGTGGATCTCGAGGCCCTGGCCGGGCTGCAGCACGCGCGGAATGTTCTCGTCGAAGCCGCCGCCGGTGATGTGGCAGATGCCGTGGACATCGCACTGGCGGATCACGTCCAGCATCTGCTTGACATAGATCTTCGTCGGGGTGAGGAGCACCTCGCCAAGCTTCCGGTAGCCGAACTCGGGGATCGGGGTCTCATAGGACAGACCGGCGTCCGCGACAATCTTGCGGACGAGGCTGAAGCCGTTGGAGTGCACGCCGCTGGAGGCGACGCCCACCAGGACATCCCCTACCTTAACCTTCGACCCGTCAATGAGTTTGGACTTCTCGACGACACCGGTGGTATAGCCCGCGATGTCGTATTCGCCGTCCTCGTACATGCCCGGCATCTCGGCCGTCTCGCCGCCCACGAGGGCGCAGCCCGCCTGGCGGCAGCCTTCCGCCACGCCGGCGACGATGGCCTCCACCTTGGCCGGAACGTTGTGGCCGAGCGCCACATAGTCCAGGAAGATGAGGGGTTCGGCGCCCTGCGCGAGGACGTCGTTCACGCACATCGCCACGGCGTCGATGCCGATGGTGTCGTGCTTGTCCATCGCGAAGGCGATCTTGAGCTTGGTGCCCACGCCGTCGGTGCCGCTCACGAGGACCGGCTCCTTGACGTTCAGGGCCGAGAGGTCGAACATGCCGCCGAAGGAGCCGATGTTGCCCATCGACCCGATCCGGCGCGTGGATGCGACGTGCTGCTTGATCCTGCGGACCACTTCATACCCCGCTTCGAGGTTCACGCCCGCGTTTTCGTAGGTTTTCGCCATAGTCTAGTCGTTGATTTCTTCGTCATACAAAAGGGTCGGATACTCGCCCGTGAAGCAAGCCTGGCACGGGTCGGCGCAGCCGAACGCGGACGCCCGCGTGGATTCCGGGCTCAGGTAGCCCAGGGAGTCGGCGCCGATGGCCGCGCAGGCCTCCTCCAGCGTCCGGTGCGAGCACAGGAGCTCCTCCGGGGTGGACGTGTCCACGCCGTAGTGGCAGGTGAACCGCATCATCGGGCTGGCGATGCGCACGTGGACCTCCGTGGCGCCCGCCTCACGGAGGAGACGGACAATCTTTAGGGACGTCGTACCGCGGACGATAGAGTCGTCCACCAGGACGATGCGCTTGCCCTTCACGATGCTGTACACCGGGGAAAGCTTCATCTTCACGCCCAGTTCACGCATCGACTGGACCGGTTCGATGAAGGTACGGCCCACATATTTGTGCTTGATCAGGCCCATCTCATAGGGGATGCCGCTTTCCTCGGCATAGCCCATCGCCGCGCTCAGGCTGGATTCGGGCACGCCCACGACCATATCGGCCTCCACCGGGCACTCCCGGTACAGGCGCCGGCCCGCTTCCTTGCGGTAGGCGTGCACGTTGCATCCGTCGATGTCGCTGTCGGGACGCGCGAAATAGATGTATTCCATGCCGCACATCCGGTGCTTGCAGAACTTCGAGAAGATTGTGCTGCGGATGCCGTGGTGGTCCAGAGAGATGATCTCGCCCGGACGGACGTCGCGGATGAACTCCGCGCCCATGATGCCGAACGCGCAGGATTCGCTGCTGACGACGTATCCGTCGCCGATCTTGCCGATGCACAGGGGCTTGATGCCGTACTTGTCACGGGCGGCGTAGATGCGGTTCTTCGTCATGATCACGAAGGTGTAGCCGCCCTCCATCATATTCAGGGCCTTCACGATGTTCACGATACGGTCCTCGCTCGCGCTCTTCTTGATGAGGTGCGCCAGGAGTTCCGCGTCGGTGTCGGTCTGGAAGATGGTGCCGCGCTTTTCCAGGTATTCAGCGATCTGCTTGGAATTCACCAGGTTACCGTCGCTGGCGACGCAGAAGTCGCCGGAATGGTGGCGGAAGAAGAAAGGGCCCACGTTGTCCAGGCCGCCCCGGGAGGCGTTCGCGTACTTGACGCAGCCGATGCCCAGGGAACCCTGGAGCTTGCCCACCTGTCCGTTGTTGAAAATCTCGTTCAGGAGGCCCAGGCCGCGGTAGCGATGCGAGTCGCCGTTCGCGTCGAAGGTAGCGATGCCGCCGCCTTCCTGGCCGCGGTGCTGGAGGTTGTGGAGACCGTAGTAGATGTAGGTCGAGGCGTCCGGAACGCCGTAAACAGCAAGTACACCCATATTATTCTTCCGTTTCCATTACGTTTTTCAATTTCTCCAGGACGATGCCGTAGGAAGCGACCATATCCCCGAGGTCCAGGCGGAAGCGGTCCTTGTCCAAGCGCTCCCCCGTCTCCTCGTCCCACATCCGGCAGGTGTCGGGGCTGAGCTCGTCGGAAATGATGATGGCGCCGGTGTCGGCCGCCCGGCCGAACTCGAACTTGGCGTCCACCAGTTCGATGCCCGCCTTGTGCAGGAGATCGGTCAGGAGCTTGCCGGACCGGCGGACGATGTCATACATGAGGTCCAGTTCCGGGTAGGTCGCCAGGTTCAGCGCGACGGCCTGGTCCCGGTTGATGAGCGGGTCGCCCAGCTCGTCGTTGTTGTAGCACAGGTCCAGGATCGTGTTCGCCGGCTTCATCCCGTCCTCGACCCCCAGCTTGCTGGCCAGGGAGCCCGCAATCCGGTTGTGGAACACCACCTCGAGGGGAATGATCTCGATCATGCGGCACAGCTGCTCGCGTTCGTCGATGGTCGAGATATAGTGGGTTTCCACGCCGTTGTCGTTGAGATAGCCCAGCAGGAGGGCGGAAATCTGGTTCGTGAGCGCGCCCTTGCCGGCGAAGCGGGCCCGCTTGACGCCATGGTAGGCGGTCGTCACGTCTTTATAACGGAAGATGACGCGGGTAGGGTCGTCGGTGGAGAAGACTTGCTTCTCGTTTCCGTTGAAGATAAGTTCGTTTTTGGTCATTTATCGTTGTTTTCTGAAGTAAGCGACTGCGTTTTCGAAGATAGGCTGCCGGCAGTTGCCGGCGATGTTCTTGAACAGATGGTCCTCATAGCGCTCGCTGTGGCCCATCTTGCCCAGGATGTGTCCGTCGGGGCTCACGATGCCCTCGATGTCGTAATGGGAGCCGTTGGGGTTGTCTACATAGCGGAAGGCCACCTGGCCCTTCGCGAAGAGTTCCTTCGCCAGTTCCGGCGAGACGACGAACTTGCCTTCGCCATGGCTGAAGGCGATGCTGTGGCGTTCGCCCTTGGTGAAGCCGGCGAGCCAGGGGGAATTCACCGTGGCAACCTCGGTCGTGGCCATCAGGGAGACGTGGCGGTTGATGTCGTTGCGGAAGAGGGTCGGCGAATCCGGCGTCACGCAGCCCAGCTTCCCGTACGGGAGCAGGCCGCTCTTGACCAAGGCCTGGAAACCGTTGCAGATGCCCAGGACGAGGCCGCCGCGCGCGAGGAGGTCCGTAATGGCGGCGCCCACCTTGGCGTTGTTGATGACGTCGGCGATGAACTTGCCGCTGCCGTCCGGCTCGTCACCGGAAGAGAAGCCGCCGCAGAAGGCGAGGATCTGGCTTTCGGCGATCTGTTTCGCAAGGGCGTCGATCGATCCGAGCACGTCCTCCGGCGTCAGGTTCCGGAACACGAACGGGCGGACCTCGGCGCCGGCCTTGCGGAAGGCCTTGGCGGTATCGTAGTCACAATTGGAGCCCGGAAACACCGGCAGGCACACTACTGGATGCTCCACGGGAGCGCCGGGATAGACCAGGTTCTTCGGGTCGAACGGGACCGGCGCCACAGCGGGCACGGGCTCGTCGAAGGCGGGCTTCACCCGCGGCGGATAGAGCTTGAAGTAGCGGCCCTCATAGGCCTTCTCCAGGGTCTCGAGGGCCATTTCACACCCATTGACCTTGATGCTGGAAGCGGTTACGACACCGAGTTCGACGGCGCAGGGATGGTTCAGGGCCGTCTTGGACTCGACCACGGCGGAACCGTATCCCAGGGAGAAGAGTTCTCCGGCCGGGACGTTGACATCCACACCGAGGGCATTGCCCATCGCCATCTTCACGAGGGCCTCGGCGACACCGCCGTAGGACAGGGACCAGGCGGAAACGACGTTTCCTGCGCCGATTTCCTTGTACAAGAAGTTCCAGTTGTCTTTCAGTTGCTCCGTGTCGGGCATCCGGTTCGGGAGCGGGGTATGTCTCAGGAGATAGATCCGGTTGCCGGCTGCCTTGAACTCCGGCGAGATGACGCGGCGGGCATCCACGGTCGTAATACCGAACGCGACGAGGGTCGGAGGCACATGGATGTGCTCGAAGGTGCCGCTCATGGAATCCTTGCCGCCGATAGACGCTAGGCCGAACTCCTTCTGCATCTTGAGCGTGCCGAGCAGGGCGCTGAGCGGCTTGCCCCAGGTGTGGGGATCCTTGGTCATGCGCTCGAAGTATTCCTGGTAGGAGAACCGCATGCCGCTGTAGTCGGCGCCGGCGCAGGCCACCTTCGTGCAGGCTTCGACCACCGCATAGGCGGAGCTGTGATACGGGCTCCAGAGGGCGAGGTCGGGGTTGTATCCGAAGGCCATCACGCTGGCCGTCTCGGTATACTGGTCCATGGGCAGTTTCTGGACGGAGACCTGCGTCTCGGTCGTCTGCCGCTTGCCGCCGTACGGCATCAGGACGGTGGAACGGCCGATGGTGGAGTCGAACATCTCCACGAGGCCCTTCTGGGAAGCCACGTTCGGCGAGCCCATGACGAAGACCATCTTCTCTTCCAGGGTCTCCCCTGCCGGTTCGCGCTTGAACGGATCCTTGTCCTCGACGGGCAGGATCTCGGCCTTCGCATAGTGTTTCGCGCCGGCGCTGTCGATGAACGCGCGGGTGAGGTCGCAGACCTTGCGGTCCCCGTAGAACATGCGCATCCGGCCGGTATCGGTGACATTGGCCACGTGGGTGACCTCGATGTTGTCCACGGCGCAGAGTTCCATCATCCGCTCCTTGTCGGCCGCTTCCACGACCACGGCCATCCGCTCCTGGGACTCGCTGATCGCGAGCTCCGTCGCGTTCAGGCCGGCGTATTTCGCAGGCACGCGGTCCAGCCAGATGTCCAGGCCATCGGCCAGCTCGCCGATGGCGACGCTCACGCCGCCGGCGCCGAAGTCGTTCGACTTCTTGATGAGTTTCGTCACTTCCGGACGGCGGAAAAGACGCTGCAGCTGGCGTTCCTCCGGGGCGTTACCCTTCTGGACTTCGCTACCGCAGGTTTCGAGAGAAGCCTCGGTGTGCTCCTTGGAGGAACCGGTGGCGCCGCCGATGCCGTCGCGGCCGGTACGGCCGCCCAGCAGGAGGATCACGTCGCCGGGCGCGGGGCTCTCGCGACGCACGGCGGAGGCACGGACGGCGCCCACCACCGCGCCGATTTCCATGCGCTTGGCTGTGTAGCCTTCGGAATAGATTTCCCGCACGTGGGTGGTGGCAAGACCGATCTGGTTGCCGTAGCTGGAATAGCCGGCGGCGGCCTTCTTGGAGATCATCCGCTGCGGCAGCTTGCCCGGGATGGTTTCGGCCACGGAAGCATTGACATTGCCGGCGCCGGTCACGCGCATCGCCTGATACACGTAGGCGCGCCCGGAGAGCGGGTCGCGGATGGCGCCGCCGAGGCAGGTCGCCGCTCCGCCGAAGGGCTCGATCTCGGTCGGATGGTTATGGGTTTCGTTCTTGAACTGGAGGAGCCATTTCTCGGGCTTACCGTCCACATCGACATTCACGAAGATGCTGCAGGCGTTGTTCTCCTCGCTCACTTCCAGGTCGTCCAGCTTGCCCTGCTTGCGCAGCCAGCGGGCGCCGATGGTCGCGAGCTCCATCAGGCAGCGGGGCTTGTTCCCGCGGCCGAGGTCCGCCCGCATCTGCTCGAACAGCGCGAGGGAGGATTCCAGTTCGGCCTTGATGAAGGACTCGTCCACCGTGATCTCCTCCAGCACGGAGGTGAAGGTGGTGTGACGGCAGTGGTCGCTCCAGTAGGTGTCCAGGATACGGAGTTCCGTCTCGGAGGGATTCCGGCCCTCGGACTTGAAGTACTTCACGACCTCGCCGAGGTCGTCCGCGTTCATCGCCAGGCCGTGGCCCTTGCAGAAAGCGAGGTACTGGTCCGGAGTCAGGTCGATGAAGCCCGTCAGGTCCTCCAGGGGCTTCACATCGGCCTTCTCGCCAAGCGCGAGAACGGACAGGTCCTTCTCGCGGCATTCCACCGGGTTGATGAAATAGTGCTTGATCTTCGCGAGCGTCTCGTCAGAGACCGTGTCCTCGAAGACCACGAGGCGGGAGCTCTTGATCTCGATCTCCGCTTCCGGGTCGATCAGATGGACGCAGTCCACGGCGGAGGAGGCCCGCTGGTCGAACTGGCCGGGAATGTATTCCACAGCGATGTATTTCTTGCCCGCGAGCGGGAGGTCGTCGGTGACGGTGTCCGTCACCACTTCCCCGAACACGCTGTAGCGGCTCTTCTCCAACAGGTCGTCGGAGAAGCCGAAAAGGTCGTACACGTTGATGAGCCGGAGGGATCCCAGGCTCAGGGAGAGGTTCTCGTTGAACTCGGCGAGGAGGCTCGCGGCCTCCACGCGGAACTGCTCCTTTTTCTCTACAAAGATGCGCCTGCTCTTCATGTTTTTAAAATTAGATGCCCACCGGCGCAGGGTGGCGGGGGTGGGCATTGTATTCAGATAACCGTATGGAGTACCTTGTCGCTCTGCTGCTGGCGGAAATCCTCCAGTTTCTTCCGGAGGGCGTCGTCGCCAAGGGCCAGGATGGCCACCGCGTACAGGGCGGCGTTCTTGGCCCCGTCGATGGCCATCGTCGCCACGGGGATGCCGGAAGGCATCTGGACGATGGACAGGAGGGAATCCAGGCCGTTCAGAGCCTTGGACTTCACGGGAACGCCGATGACCGGAAGCGTGGTCAAGGCGGCGATCACCCCGGGCAGATGGGCTGCGCCGCCGGCGCCGGCGATGATGATGTCGAAACCGTTCTCGCGCGCGGCCCGGACATAGTCGGCCAGGGGACCGGGGTTCCGATGGGCGCTGAGGACACGTTTTTCATAGGGGATACCAAACTCTTCGAGGGTGGTGCAGGCCGGGGACATGACGTCCCAGTCGCTGGCGCTGCCCATGATGATGGCTACCTTGCTCATAAGATTCTAAATGAGTTGCAAATTTACGAGGATTATCCGAGGGTCGCAACCCCTTTCCGCCATTTTGTTGAAAAAAATTTCCACAGGCGGTTTGTTGAAATTTTCCGTCGGAAAAATTTGCAGAATTGCCCCAAAAAGCAGTAAATTTGCAATCCGGAATGCAGAGTAAGTCCATCATATCCCAGACACTCGGCATCGGTCGGACCGATGAGGTCCGTATTTTTTATTTTATTGGTAGGCAGCCCTGACGGGTTGTCTTTTTTTTATATGTGCAGCATGGTAACGCTACCCGCTTTCGCCGACCTTCACGTGCATTTCCGTGAGCCGGGACAGACCTGGAAAGAGACCATCCGCAGCGGCAGCCGGGCCGCCGCGCGAGGCGGATACACGCTCGTTTGCGCGATGCCCAACCTCAATCCCGTGCCGGACAGCCTGGAGCATCTGGCCGTGGAACAGGAAGCCATCGACCGGGACGCCCTCATCCGGGTACTCCCCTACGGGTCCATCACGGTCGGACGGCTCGGGCAGGAACTGGTGGATTTCCACGCCCTCAAGGGCCGCTGCGTCGCTTTCTCCGATGACGGAAGCGGCGTGCAGCGTCAGGAAATAATGCGGGAAGCCATGCGCACCGCGGCGGCCGAAGACGTCATCATCGCCGCCCATTGCGAAGACAACACCCTCCTTCACGGAGGCTATATCCATGACGGGCGTTACTGCCGAGAACATGGACATAAAGGGATCTGCTCCGAGAGCGAATGGGGGCAGATTGCCCGGGACCTGGAACTGGCCGCCGAAACCGGCTGCCGGTACCACGTCTGCCACATCTCTACGGCCGAAAGCGTGGACATAATCCGCCAGGCGAAGAAAAGCGGCGTGAAAGTGACCTGCGAGACGGGCCCCCACTACCTCACGCTCTGCGAGGACGACCTCCAGGAGGACGGCCGCTTCAAGATGAATCCCCCGCTGCGGACCGCCGAGGACCGCGAAGCCCTCATCGAAGGACTGGCCGACGGCACCATCGACGTCGTCGCCACGGACCACGCGCCCCATTCGGCCGAGGAGAAATCCAAGGGCCTCGCGGGCAGCGCGATGGGCATCGTGGGCCTGGAGACCGCTTTCCCGGTGCTCTACACCCGCCTGGTGAAGACCGGCCGCATCGGCCTGGACCGCCTGGTCGAGGCCATGGCCACCGCCCCGCGCCGCATCTTCCGCCTCCCGGAAGCGCCCGAGGACCGGGTGGAAGTGGACCTGGACACCCCCTGGATCATCCGCAGCGCCGAATTCGCCTCGATGGGCCGGGCCACGCCGTTCGAGGGCTGGGAGGTGTACGGAAAGGTCCTCAAGACCGTCTATCAAGGAAAGACAGTATATAACAACTTGACAATATGATCAGACCTGCAAAGAAACTGGTGCTGGAAACCGGACAGGAGTTCTACGGAACGGGGTTCGGGGCGGACTGCCGCAAAGTCTGCGAAATCGTCTTCAACACCTCGGTCGTCGGCTATCAGGAGATCATCTCCGATCCCTCCTACGCCGAGCAGATCGTCGTGATGACCTATCCCCTCATCGGAAACTACGGCATCACGGACGAAGACTTCGAGTCCCACGGCACGGACATCGGCGGCCTGGTGGTCCGGGAATGCTGCGACACCCCGAGCAACTTCCGGTACACCAAGACCCTGGAAGAAGAACTGGAAGAGCACGGAATCCCCTGCCTGAGCGGCGTGGACACCCGGATGCTCACCAAGATCATCCGCGACACGGGCCGGCCCATGGCCGCCATCGTGGAAGCGGACATGCCCAAGGAGGAGGCCCTCGCCCTCATCGCGGCCACGCCGCGCCCGACGGACCTCGTCCGCCGCGTGGGCTGCCGCAAGCGCTGGGTCACCCGCACTTCCAACCACCTGTACCACGTCGTGGCGGTGGACTGCGGCATCAAGCAGAGCATCCTCTCCCGGCTCAAGGAACGCGGCTGCAACGTGACCATCGTCCCGTTCAACACGCCCGCGAAGGACATCCTCGCCTTCAACCCGGACGGCGTCCTGCTCTCCAACGGCCCGGTTTCGGCCCTGGAGGCCCCGGAGATCCTCGCCCTGGTGCAGGAGCTGAAGGGACGCGTCCCGGTGTTCGGCATCGGCTTAGGCATGGAAGCCATCGGCCTGTCCTACGGCGCGAAGCTCGTGCCGATGGGCTGCGGCAAGCACGGCGACTATCCCGTCCGCGACCTGGAGTCCGGCCGGATCAACATCGCCGTCCTGAACCAGACCTACCGGTTCGACACCGTCGAGGGAACCGGCCTCACCCCCACGCATGTCCTGGTCCCCGAAGGGTATGTGCTGGGATTCGAGAACAAGGCGGACCAAGTCTATGGAGTCCAGTTCCACCTGGAGTCGGCCCCGGGCCCGCAGGATTTCGTATACCTTTTCGACAAATTCATTCAGATGATGGAGGAGCAGCGCCATGCCTAGGAGAACGGATATCAAGAAAGTGATGGTCATCGGTTCCGGCCCGATCGTGATCGGCCAGGCCGCGGAATTCGACTATGCGGGCACGCAGGCGTGCCTCGCCCTCAAGGAAGAGGGCTACCAGGTGATCCTGGTGAACTCCAACCCCGCCACCATCATGACGGACCCCAACATCGCCGACAAGGTGTACATGGAGCCCCTCACGCTGGAATATGTGGCGAAGATCATCCGCTACGAGCGTCCGGACGCGCTGGTGCCCGGCCTCGGCGGCCAGACCGGCCTGAACCTCGCCGTCCAGCTCGCGAAGAAAGGCGTGCTGGAGGAGTGCGGCGTGGAGATCCTGGGCACTTCCTTCCAGAACATCGAGAAGGCCGAGGACCGCGAGCTCTTCAAGGAGCTGTGCCTGTCCATCAACGAGCCGGTGATCCCTTCCGAGATCTGCTACAGCCTCGAGGAAGGGCTCGCCGCGGCCGAACGGATCGGCTATCCGGTCATCCTGCGCCCGGCGTTCACCCTGGGCGGCACGGGCGGCGGCTTCGTCAACAATCCGGAGGAGATGGAGGACATGATGCGGAACGCCCTGTACCTCTCCCCCGTCCACGAAGTGCTGGTCGAGAAGAGCATCAAGGGCTACAAGGAGATCGAGTTCGAAGTGATGCGCGACGCGAACGACACCGCCATCGCCATCTGCTCGATGGAGAACATCGACCCGGTGGGCGTCCACACGGGCGACTCGATGGTCGTCGCGCCCGCCCTCACCCTCACCGACAAGGAGTACCAGATGCTCCGCGACAGCGCCCTGCGCCTGATCCGCGCCCTGGACATCGCCGGCGGCTGCAACGTCCAGTTCGCCCTGGACCCGCTGTCCTTCAAGTACTACATCATCGAGGTCAATCCGCGCGTGTCGCGTTCCTCCGCCCTGGCCTCCAAGGCCAGCGGCTTCCCGATCGCCCGCGTGACGGCGAAGATCGCCGTGGGCCTCACCCTGGACGAGATCACCGTGGCCGGCGCCCCCGCCTGCTGCGAGCCCGCCATCGACTACGTGGTTGCGAAAGTGGCCCGCTTCCCCTTCGACAAGTTCAGCGAGGCGTCCAACGAGCTGGGCACCCAGATGAAGGCGACGGGCGAAGTGATGTCCATCGGCCGCACCCTCGAGGAGAGCATCCTGAAGGCGATGCGCTCGCTGGAGTCCGGCTGCTGCCACATCCACAAGAAAAAGTTCGACGAATGGTCCGAGGAGAACCTCCTGGAGTACATCTCCACCCCGACCGACGACCGCATCCACGCCATCGCGCAGCTCCTGCGCCTGCGGATCGACCTTTCCCGCATCTACGACCGCACGAAGATCGACATGCTTTTCCTGGAGAAGATCTACAACATCGTCCGGATGGAGCGCAAGGTCAAGGCCGCCCCGGGCGACGTCGAGGTCCTCAAGGAGGCCAAGCGCATGGGCTTCGGCGACCAGTTCATCGGAGAGCTCTGGGGCTGGACGGAGGCCGATGTCATCCGGCTCCGGTTCGCGAACGACATCGTCCCGGTGTACAAGATGATCGACTCCTGCTGCGCCGAGCACGACACCTACGTCCCCTACTTCTACTCCACCTACGAGCAGGAGAACGAATCCATCCCCTCCAACCGCAAGAAGATCCTCGTGCTGGGTTCCGGCCCGATCCGCATCGGCCAGGGCGTCGAGTTCGACTATTCCACCGTCCATGCCATCTGGGCCATCCGGGAGGCCGGTTACGAGGCCATCATCATCAACAACAACCCGGAGACCGTGTCCACGGACTACACCATCTCCGACAAGCTGTACTTCGAGCCGCTCACCACGGAAGACGTGATGAACGTGATCCATCTCGAGAAGCCGGACGGGATCATCGTCACCCTCGGCGGCCAGACGGCCATCAACCTGGCCGGCCCGCTGGAGGAGTTCGACGTCCCGCTCATCGGCACGGGCCTGCAGGCCATCGACAACGCCGAGGACCGCAAGCTCTTCGAGGCGATCATGCGGAAGACGGGCATCCCGCAGCCGAAGGCCCACGCCGTCACGAACGTCGAAGACGGCGTGAAGGCGGCCGAGGACATCGGCTACCCGGTCCTCGTGCGCCCGAGCTTCGTGCTCGGCGGCCGCGCGATGATGATCGTCGGCAACGAGGCCACGCTCCGGCACTATCTGCACAACGCGGTGGAAATCAACGAGAAATCCCCGGTGCTCGTGGACAAGTACATCCTCGGCAAGGAGACGGAAGTCGACGCCATCTGCGACGGCGAGAACGTCTTCATCCCGGCCATCATGGAGCACGTGGAGCGCACCGGCATCCATTCCGGCGACAGCATCAGCGTGTATCCGACTTTCTCGCTGAGCCCGAAGGTGAAGCAGGAAATCATCGACGACACCGTCAAGCTGGGCAAGGAAATCGGCATCGTGGGCCTGTTCAACATCCAGTTCATCGTGGACAGCAACGAGAACGTCTATGTGATCGAGGTCAATCCGCGGAGCTCCCGCACGGTCCCGTTCATCTCCAAGAGCACGGGCATCCCGATGGCGAAGATCGCCACGCGGGTGATGCTGGGAGAGTCGCTGAAGGACCAGGGCATCACGGAGGTATACTTCCCGGAGCGGAAGAAGCACTTCGTGAAGACGCCGGCCTTCTCCTTCGGTAAGATCAAGGGCATCGACACGTACCTCTCTCCGGAGATGAAGTCCACGGGCGAGGCCATCGGCTATGACAAGTCCCTGAACCGCGCCCTGTACAAGTCCCTGCAGGCCTCCGGCATGGACATCAAGTCCTACGGGACGGTCTTCGCCACCATCGCCGACAAGGACAAGGAGGAGGCGCTGCCGCTGATCCGCCGCTTCTACAACCTGGGCTTCAACATCGAGGCGACGAAGGGTACGGCCGAGTTCCTCAAGGAGCACGGCATCCGCACCAAGACGCTGAAGAAGCTCCGCGAGGGCAGCGACGAGATCTACCAGGCGCTCCGCAAGGGCCACGTGAAATACGTGATCAACACCATCGACCTGAACCAGAAATCCAGCCATCTGGACGGTTACGGCATCCGCCGCTGCGCGGTGGAAAACAACGTGACCATCTTTACCGCCCTCGAGACCGTGCGTGTGCTGCTGGATGTGTTGGAAGAGATCACCCTGGGTATATCCACCATTGACGAAGAATATAAGTAGTGAATAAAAGCCTTTACACAATAGCCGAGAACAAGCTCATCGCGGCCAAAACCTATAAAATGGTTCTGGAAGGCGATGGATTTGAGGACGGAGAGTTCGTGGATATCGGGATTCCGGGGTATTTCCTGCGGAGGCCGTTGTCGGTGTGCGACTGGGAGGAGGGGCGCTTGACCTTGGTTTATAAGGTGGTGGGAGAAGGGACGAAAGTGCTGTCGGAAATGCCTGTGGGGAGTGAGTTGGAGGTGTTGACGGGACTTGGGAAGGGGTTCGATCCGGAGGCATGCCGGAAGCGGGCGTTGCTGGTGGGCGGCGGACTGGGGGTTCCTCCCCTGCTTCTGCTGGCCAAGCGGCTGAAGACGCAAGGAAAGCGCGTCACGGCGGTGCTGGGATTCAACAAGGCCGACGAGATCATTCTTGCCGACGAGTTCCGGGCAATCTGTGACGAGGTGCTGATCTCCACCGTCGACGGTTCCGTGGGCTTCAAAGGGTTCGTGACCGATGCCATCGCCACGGGAAAGCCGGCGTTTGATTACTTCTATACCTGCGGGCCGATGGTGATGATGAAGGTCGTCTGCAACACACTGGAAGGCCCCGGCGAGGCGTCGCTCGAAGAGCGGATGGGCTGCGGCGCGGGGTTCTGCTACGGGTGCAGCATCCAGACGAAAAACGGGCCCCGACGCGTCTGCAAGGACGGTCCGGTGTTCAAGAAGGAGGAGTTGCTATGGTAAAGGACCTTTCTGTCGACCTCTGCGGCATTCGCCTGCAGAATCCGGTCGTGCCGGCCAGCGGGACCTTTGGTTTCGGGCTGGAACTTGCCAATGACATGGACCTCAACGTCCTCGGCGGCATCTCGCTCAAGGGCACGACCCGGGAGGCGCGTTATGGCAACCCCACGCCCCGCATCGCCGAATGCGACGGCGGGATGATCAATTCCGTGGGCTTGCAGAATCCCGGCATCGATGTGCTTGTAGGCGAGAAAGTTCCGGCGCTCCGGAAGGTCTACGACGGCTGCGTCATCGCGAATATCAGCGGCTTCTCGCTGGACGAATATGTGGAGTGCTGCGCGAAGGCCGATGCCTGCGAGGGCATCGACATCATCGAGGTCAATGTCTCCTGCCCGAACGTGCACAACGGCGGCATGGCCTTCGGGACTTCGGCCGCTTCCGCGGCGGAAGTGACCGCGGCCGTGAAGGCGGTCTGCCGCAAGCCGGTCTTCCTGAAGCTGAGCCCGAACGTGACGGACATCGTCTCCATCGCCCGCGCCTGCGAAGAGGCGGGCGCCGACGGGGTCACGCTCGTGAACACCTTCCTCGGCATGCGGATCGACATCGCCCGCCGCAAGCCCGTGATCGCCAACAAGATGGGCGGCTTCTCCGGCCGGGCCATCTTCCCCGTCGCCCTGCGCATGGTCTATCAGGTCGCGCACGCCTGCCGGATTCCCGTGATGGGCTGCGGCGGCGTGGCCACCGCCCGCGACGTCGTCGAAATGATGATGGCCGGCGCCACCGCGGTGCAGGTGGGCGCGGAAAACCTCCGCAATCCCTTCGCCTGCCCGGAAATCGTCGCCGAACTTCCCGCTCTTATGGATGAACTGGGAATCAATACTTTACAAGAGATTATCCGAACTGTATGATGAATAGAGACGTCATTATCGCCTGCGACTTCGCAAGCCGCGAAGCCACCCTGGAATTCCTGGACCGCTTCCCCGAGGGCCGCAAGCCCTTCGTGAAGATCGGCATGGAACTCTTCTATGCCGAAGGCCCCTCCATCGTCCGCGACATCAAGGCCCGCGGGCACAAGATCTTCCTGGACCTCAAGCTCCACGACATTCCCAATACCGTCAAGAAAGCGATGCGGGTGCTCTCCGCCTTGGACGTGGACATGGTCAATGTCCATGCGGCCGGCACCGTCGCGATGATGCAGGCGGCCCTGGAAGGCCTGACAAGGCCGGACGGGACGCGTCCCCTGCTGATCGCCGTCACGCAGCTCACTTCCACCTCGCAGGAAGTCATGCAGGACGAACTCTTGATCGGCGCCACCATCAACGAAACCATCGTCAAATACGCGCAGAACGCGCGCGAGGCGGGCCTGGACGGCGTCGTGTGCTCGCCGCTCGAGGCCGGCATGGTGAAGCAGGCCTGCGGCGACGGCTTCCTGACCGTCACGCCCGGCATCCGCTTCGCCGACGCCGGAAAGGACGACCAGGTACGCATCACCACCCCGGCCCGCGCCCGCGAAATCGGCTCCGACTTCATCGTCGTCGGCCGTCCCATCACCGCCGCCGAAGACCCGGTGGCCGCCTATGAACGTTGTGTCAAAGAGTTTGTATAATGGAAAGACAGATTGCATCCTCCCTCCTCTCCATCGGCGCCGTGTTCCTGCGGCCCGAGCAGCCGTTTACCTGGGCGAGCGGCATCAAGAGCCCGATTTACTGTGACAACCGCCTGACGCTCTCCGCGCCCCGCGTGCGGGAGCAGGTGGAAAACGGGCTCGCCAAGCTCGTAAAACGGTATTACCCTGACTGCGAGATGCTGATGGGCACGTCCACGGCCGGCATCGCCCACGCCGCCATCACGGCCACCATCCTGGACCTCCCGATGGGCTATGTCCGCGGCGAGGCCAAGACCCACGGCCGGACGAACCGGATCGAAGGCAAGATGGACCCGGGCACGAAAGTCGTCGTCATCGAGGACCTCATCTCCACCGGCGGCAGCGCCATCGAGGTGGTGGAAGCCATCCGGGAGGCCGGCGCCGAGGTGCTGGGCATCGTCTCCATCTTCACATACGGGATGAAGCGCGGCCTGGAGCGGATTGCCGCCGCGAACACGGAGAACCACTCCCTGTGCAACCTGGACGTCCTCGTGGACGTGGCCGAGGAAGAAGGCCGCATCGGCCCGGGCTGGAAGGATCGCATCCTCGCCTTCCGCGACAACCCTTCCGACGAAAGCTGGATCAAAGAATAACCGCATACACGAACATGAAACACCTCATCGACCCGACCGACCTCACCAAGCCCGAGATCGACGAAATCATCTCGCTGGCCCAGGATATCATCGCCCACCGCGAACGCTACCAGGGCAGCATGTCGCACAAGAAGCTTGCGACGCTGTTCTATGAGCCCAGCACCCGCACGCGGCTGAGCTTCACCTCCGCCATGATGGAACTCGGCGGCAACGTGCTCGGCTTCTCCGACGCCCGCAGCAGCTCCGTCTCCAAGGGCGAGAGCGTGCAGGACACCGTCCGCGTGGTGGGCTGCTTCGCCGACGTGATCGCGATGCGCCACCACATCGAAGGCGCCCAGCTCTATGCCACGGAAGTGTCCACCGTGCCCATCATCAACGCCGGCGACGGCTCCCACAGCCACCCGACGCAGACCCTGACGGACCTTCTCACGATCCAGCGGGAACTCGGGCACATCGACGGGATCACCATCGGCTTCTGCGGCGATCTCCGCTTCGGCCGTACCGTCCACTCCCTGATCAAGGCCCTGTCCCGGTACAAGGACATCAAGGTCATCCTCATCGCCCCGGACGAGCTCAAGCTTCCGGACTATATCAAGCAGGACGTGTGCGAGCGTACCGGCATCCCCTACCGCGAGGTGACGACGATGGAGGAAGTGATGGGCGAACTGGATGTCCTGTACATGACGCGCGTGCAGAAGGAACGCTTCCTGGACGAGGACGAGTTCGACCGCGTAAAGGACAGCTTCGTGCTGGATGCGGCCCGGATGTCCCTGGCGAAGAAGAAGATGGCCGTGCTGCACCCGCTCCCCCGCGTGAACGAGATTCTGACCGAGGTCGACTCCGACCCCCGTGCCGCCTACTTCCGCCAGGTGGAGAACGGAAAGTACGTGCGCGAGGCGCTGATTGTCAAGCTGTTGGAATGGAAGGACGATCCCGAGCACGGCATGCCCACCGAGGAAACGCCGGTGGAAGATCCGGAGCTCCGCTGCCCGAACAAGAAGTGCATCTGCAACAACGAGCACGCCCCGCACCGGTTCCGCCGCACCGAAAACGGCGTCCTCCGCTGCTGGTACTGCGACTCCAAGGTCCGATAGCACGGGAACGTTTTTTGCAGTTCGGATTTCGCAGTCTCGATGAAAATCGCGATATTTGTCCTTTCTAAACGAAAAGAATTTGAAACCCGAATCCGTCAATAAACTCCTCGAGAAGAGTTTCCGCAATAACTGGCGGCGTCCCGCCCTGTCCAACTACAAGGGCGAGACGCTCCTGTACAGCGACCTCGCGCGCAGCATCGCGAAAATGCACCTGGCCTACCAGCATTACGGGATCGTTCCCGGCGACAAGGTCGTGATCATTTCCCGCAACCAGGCCCACTGGGCGGTCTGTTTCCTGGCCGCAATGACCTACGGGGCCGTTCCCGTCCCGCTGCTCCACGAGTTCAAGCCCGGGAACGTCCACTACCTGGTGAACCATTCCGACGCGAAGATCCTCTTCGTGGAACGGGCCATCTGGGACGGCCTGAACGCCGAGGACATGCCCGGCCTCATCGCCGTCATCCAGATTGAGGACTACGAGGTCCTGCACCTGAAGGAAGGGGTCTCCGAATCGGCCCGGCCGCAGCTGGAGAAGATGTACAAGAAGGCCTATCCGCGCGGCATCCGCCCCGAGGACCTGAACTACCACCAGGACGAGCCCGACGAGCTGGCCATCCTGAGCTACACTTCCGGCACGTCCGGCTTCTCCAAGGGCGTGATGATCCCCTACCGCGCCGTCTGGTCCAATGTCGACTTCATGCACGAGAACCTGCCGATGATCGACAACACCTCCAACGTCGTCGTCATCCTCCCGTCCGCGCACATGTACGGCATGATGTTCGAGTTCTTCTTCGAGATGGTGATGGGCTGCCACATCCATTTCCTCACGAAGGCCCCGAGCCCCAAGATCCTGGCCGAAGCCTTCTCCGACATCCGCCCGAACGTCGTCTACGCCGTTCCCCTGATCGTGGAGAAGATCTACAAGTCGCTGGTGCGCACGCTCCCGGCGGACGCGGACCTGTGCAAGGCCCTGAAGGATTTCTTCGGCGGCGATTTCGAGGAAGTGATCATCGGCGGCGCCGCCCTCAATCCGGAGGTCGAGCGCGCCCTCCGCAGGATCAAGTTCCCCTTCACCGTCGGCTACGGGATGACGGAGTGCGCCCCCATCATCACCTATTCCCGCTGGTTCAAGGGCCGGATGTACTCCTGCGGCACCTCCGCCCCCAACATCGAGATCCGGGTCCATTCCAAGGCCCCGCACCTCATTCCCGGCGAGGTCCAGGTCCAGGGCATGAACGTGTTCCTGGGCTATTACAAGAACGCCGACGCGACGGCCGAAGCCTTCACCCCGGACGGCTGGTTCCGCACCGGCGACGTGGGCATCCTGGACAATGACGGGTACCTGTACCTGCGCGGGCGCACGAAGTGCATGATCCTCGGCGCGAACGGCCAGAACATCTATCCGGAGGAAATCGAGGCGGCCCTGAACAACATGCCCTACGTGGTCCATTCCCTCGTGATCGACGACAACGGGAAACTGGTCGGCCTCATCTATCCGGACTACAAGCAGGCGAACCTGGACGGCCTCCGCGTCAAGGAACTGGACGAACTGCTCCAGGCCAACCTGGAGGAAGTCAACCACCTGTTCCCCAACTATTCCCACATCACCCACCTGGAGCTGATGCCGGAAGACTTCGAAATGACGCCCAAGGGCAGCATCAAACGCTATCTGTACCAGCGCAACCGGCCTTCCTGACCGCTATGAGAAGAATCCTCCTTCCCCTCCTCCTGGCGCTTGCCGCCACGCCCGTCCTCCGGGCCCAGCCCGCCTGGTCCCAGGTCCTGCACCCCCAGGCGCCGGCCGTCCCGGAATACGTCGCCTTCGCCGGCGACACGGTCCGCTTCGACCGCACCGACTTTTACGAGCGGATGGACCGGGAACTCATCTCCTTCACCTACATGCACACGAACACGACGCTGATGCTCAAGCGTTCGCGCCGGTATTTCGCGCAGATCGTCCCGATCCTGCGGCAGCAGGGCGTCCCGGAGGACCTGAAGTACCTGATGGCCATCGAGAGCAGCCTGGACCCGAAGGCCCTGTCCGTCGCGGGCGCGGCCGGCCTGTGGCAGTTCACCAAGGCCACGGCCCAGACCTACGGACTGGAAGTGTCGCCGGAGGTGGACGAGCGGTACAACATCGAGAAAGAGACGGTCGCGGCCTGCAAGTTCCTGAAGGACGCCTACCGGAAATACGGGGACTGGATGACCGTGGCGGCCAGCTACAACGCCGGCCAGGGCGGGATCTCCAAGCGCCGGGAGAGCCAGAAGCAGACATCGGCCCTGGAGCTGTGGCTGCCCGAGGAGACGGCGCGCTACATGTTCCGGCTCCTGGCCGTGAAGATGTTCTTCGAGAATCCCGCCGCCTTCGGTTTCAACGTGCCCATGGCCGAGCGCTACCCGTACATCGAACCGAAGGACGTGCTCACCGTGAACTATCCCGTCCCCAGCCTGGTGGATTTCGCCATAGAGCACGGCACCACCTACGCGCGGCTGAAGGAGGCCAATCTCTGGCTCCGGGACGAGAAGCTGACGAACAAAGGAAACAAGACGTACAAAGTCGTGATCCCGTAGGGACCGCGACTTTTTTATTTGAGGACCAGTTCCTTGATGAATCCGACCGTCCGGTTGTCGGACGTGAAGAGCGGGTCCCCCGAAAGCGTGGCGTTCATCTTCTCGATGAGCGCCTCTTTCTGGAAGGAAAGCTGGTTCCGGATGACGGAGGACTTGAGCGTGACGTAGAGGACGCCGCTCCGGAAATAGCGTTTCAGGGTGAAGGGGCCGGCGCCGGAGCATTCGTCCCAGGCGGCGAAAATCCGCTGCGTATTGAGCCCCGAGGCAATTTTCGCGGACTTGATGTACTCCTCGATGACCTCCTCCATCGTGAGCGCCTCTTTCCGGCGCACGAAGTAGTTGCGTTTCTTGTACTCGGCCATCACTCCACCTTCGTGAAGACGCCCGCCGCCGTGTCGAAGTAGGCGCGGTCGTCCGTGATGCGGTCCACGATGCCGGACAGGCGGACCTTGTTGCAGTCGGTGATGAAGATCTGGCCGAAGCCGCTGCCGGCGACCATGCCGATGAGGTTGCCGATGCGGTTCATGTCCAGCTTGTCGAACACGTCGTCCAGCAGGAGGATGGGCGCGTAGCCGTAGCCTTCGCGCATGATCTCGTACTGGGCGAACTTGAGGGAGACGAGGAAGGACTTCTGCTGGCCCTGGGAGCCGCAGCGGCGGATCGGATGCCCGTCCAGGGTGAACAGGAAATCGTCGCGCTGGATGCCGGAGCCCGTGAAGCGGAGGGCCTGGTCCCGGTCGCGGCCGGCCTTCAGGAGCTCCTCGAGCGGGGCCTTGGCGAGGTCCGACCGGTATTCGACGGAGACTTCCTCGCTGCCGCCGGAGATCAATTTATAATAGGACTGGATGACGGGCCGGAGCTCTTCCGAGAAGCGTTTCCGCGCCTCGAAGGCGGGCTGCGCGGCGGCGGCCATCCGGGCGTCGAACACGTCCATCAGGTCCCAGTCCACATTGCCGTCCTTGAGCATCTTGTTGCGCTGCGCGAGCAGGCGGTTGTAGGTCTGGACGGCCGCCAGGTAGCTGCGGTCCATCTGCGAGAGGACGCCGTTGACGAAGCGGCGGCGTTCTTCGCCGGATTCGCTCACGAGGGCGATGTCCCCTGGCGAGACCATCACGACCGGCAGGAGGCCGATGTGCTCGGAGATGCGGGTGCAGGGCTTGTCGTCCCGGACCAGCTTCTTCTCCCCTTCCGCCACGCGGATGGAGAAGCGCGATTCCAGCCCGTTGTCCATCAGATAGGTGCCGCCGACGGTGAAGCCGTCCGTGCCGAACCGCCAGTTGTAGCGGTCGGGGGCCGGGAAGGCGCTCTTGGTCATCGACAGGTAGTAGATGGCGTCGAGCAGGTTCGTCTTCCCCTCTCCGTTGTTCCCGCTGATGCAGTTGACATTCGGCGAGAAAGACAGTTCCTGGAAGGCGATGTTGCGGAAATCCTGGACGACGATTTTCTTGAGCGTGGGCATGGCGATGCGATCTTGATTGCAAATATAACATTTTTTTACTATTTTTGCAGGCTGAATGCGCCCATAGGGGTCACATACATTGATTTAATAACAAACGAAAAGATATGGCAAACAAACCCAACGAGCAGGAACTCCGTCAGCAGAAGACCGCTGAGGCCGTTTCCAAGACCGAACTGTTCTTCCAGAAGAACGCCAAACTCATCTATGGCTGCGTGGCAGCCGTCCTCGTGATCGCCCTCGCGATCCTCGCTTACAACCGCTTCATCTACCAGCCCAAGAAGGCGGAGGCCCAGAAGGAAATGTTCAAGGCCGAGCAGAAATTCGCCGCCGGCGATTTCGAGCTCGCCCTGAACGGCGACGACAACAACATGGGCTTCGAGGAAATCATCAGCACCTACGGTGACAAGGCCGGTGAGGCCGTGTACCTGTACGCCGGCGCCTGCGCTCTCCAGACGGGCGACTTCGACAAGGCTCTCAAGTATTTCAAGAAGTACGCCGGCGAGGACAAGATCCTCCTGTCCCGCGCCCAGGCCGGCATCGGTGACGCCTATGTGGGTCTCGAGGACTACAAGAGCGCCCTCGCCGCCTACGAGAAGGCCGCCGCCACCGCCGACAACCTCTTCGCCGCCGGTTACCTCCTGAAGGCCGGCCAGGTCGCCGAGGAACTCGGGGACAAGGACAAGGCCCTCGCCTGCTACAAGAAGATCAAGGACCAGTATCCGCAGGCCGTCGAGGCCTCCGACATCGACAAGTACATCACCCGCATCGAGTTCTAAGCCATGGGAAGAGCGTTTGAATTCCGCAAGGAGCGCAAGTTGAAGCGCTGGGGCCACATGGCCAAGACCTTCACCAAGCTGGGCAAGGAAATCACCATCGCCGTCAAGCAGGGCGGTCCCGAAGTGACCGGCAACCCGCGCCTCCGCGCCCTCATCGCCGAGGCGAAGTCTGAGCAGATGCCCAAGGAGAACATCGAGCGCGCCATCAAGAAGGCCACCGAGGCCAAGTCCGGAGACTTCAAGGAGATCATCTACGAAGGCTTCGGCCCGTTCGGCATCGCCTACCTTGTGGAGGCCGCGACCGACAACAACACCCGTACCGTCGCGAACGTCCGCAGCTACTTCACCAAGTGCGGCGGCTCCCTCCAGACGAGCGGCAGCGTCGCCTTCATGTTCGACCACAAGTGCGTCTTCCGCATCAAGGAGGATCCGGCGAAGCCCATCGACCTGGACGAGCTCGAGCTCGAGCTGATCGACTTCGGCGCCGATGAGGTCTTCCGCCAGGAGATCGAGGACGAGGACGAGAACGTGACCAGCGAGATCGTCATCTACGGCGACTACACCTCCTACGGCCAGATCCAGAAGTACATCGAGGAGAACGGCTACGAACTCGCTTCCGGCGGTTTCGAGCAGATTCCGAACGTGGAGCTGAAGGACGTCACCGACGACCAGCGCGCCACCCTGGACAAGCTCACCGGCCTCCTGGAGGACGACGAGGATGTCACCAATGTGTACACCACGATGAAGCCTGCGGAAGTGTAATTCTTCCCTGCGAAAAAAAGTCGCCGGAGCGCTTGCTGCCCCGGCGATTTTTTTTGTCTTCTTTAGGAAGATTCACTATCTTTGTATGATTTTTAACCATTCTACCATGAGCATTCAGACAGACAACATCCAGAAGCTGGTCGAGCGGCGGGCGAAGGCCCGGCTCGGCGGCGGGGAGAAACGCATCGAGGCCCAGCACGCCAAGGGCAAGCTGACGGCCCGCGAGCGGATTGCGCTCCTTCTCGACGAAGGCAGCTTCGAGGAGTACGATATGTTCGTCCAGCATCGCTGCACGAACTTCGGCATGGACCAGCAGCACTATGACGGCGACGGCGTGGTGACCGGTTGCGGCACCGTCGACGGCCGCCTGGTGTACGTGTTCGCCCAGGACTTCACGGTCGCCGGGGGATCCCTCTCCAAGACGATGTCCGAGAAGATCTGCAAGGTGATGGACCTGGCGGTCCGCGCCGGCGCGCCCATCATCGGCCTGAATGACTCCGGCGGCGCCCGCATCCAGGAAGGCATCGACGCCCTCGCCGGCTTCGGCGAGATCTTCGAGCGCAACATCCTCGCTTCGGGCGTGGTGCCGCAGGTGAGCGGCATCTTCGGTCCCTGCGCCGGCGGCGCGGTCTACTCCCCCGCCCTCACGGACTTCACGCTGATGGTCAAGAATACCTCCTACATGTATCTCACCGGCCCGGCGGTCGTCAAGAGCGTCACCGGCGAGGAGGTGGACCACGAGTCCCTCGGCGGCGCTTCCGTCCACGCCTCCAAGAGCGGCGTGGCGCATTTCGCCGCCGCCAGCGAGGAAGAAGGCATCGCCACCATCAAGGAGCTCCTCTCCTTCCTGCCGCAGAACAACCGGGAGGAAGCCCCCGTGGTCGCCACGAACGACCCGGTGAGCCGCACCGACGACGCCCTGAACGACATCATCCCCGACAATCCGAACAAGGCCTACGACATGTACGGCGTCATCCGCAGCATCGTGGACGACAACCGTTTCTTCGAGGTCCACAAGGATTTCGCCAAGAACATCATCGTGGGCTTTGCGCACATGAACGGCCGCAGCGTCGGCATCGTCGCGAACCAGCCCGACGTGCTGGCCGGCGTGCTGGACATCAACGCCTCCCGCAAGGCCGCGCGCTTCGTCCGCTTCTGCGACGCCTTCAACATCCCGCTCGTCACCCTGGTGGACGTCCCGGGCTTCCTGCCCGGCACGCAGCAGGAGTACGGCGCCATCATCACCAACGGCGCGAAGCTCCTGTACGCCTACGGCGAGGCCACCGTCCCGAAGGTGACGGTCACCCTCCGCAAGGGCTATGGCGGCGCGCACATCGTGATGAGCTGCAAGCAGCTCCGCGGCGACGTGAACTACGCCTGGCCGACGGCCAACATCGCCGTGATGGGCGCCGACGGCGCCGTGAACGTCCTTTACGCGAAGGACATGAAGGACGATCCCGAGAATGCCCAGAAGATCTTCGACGAGAAGAAGAAAGAATACGAGGAACTCTTCTCCAACCCGTACCAGGCCGCGCAGAAGGGCTACATCGACGACATCATCGAGCCCCGGAACACCCGTTTCCGCGTGATCCGCGCCCTGGAGCAGCTCGCGAACAAGCAGCAGGAAGTCCCTGCCAAGAAACACGACAACCTTCCGTTATGAGAAAGCGCATTCTCCTCATCCTGGCCCTTCTCGCGGTCAGTTTCACGAGCCTCCGCGCCCAGAACGTCATCGACCTCATCATCGCCGAGGCCATGGCCGTTCCGGACTCCACCGGCATCGTGGACGACTACGGAAGGCAGGGAGGCTGGATCGAGATCTTCAACACCTCCCAGGGGACGGTCAACATCGCCGGGTGCTTCCTGACGGACGACCGCTCCAATCTGAAGAAGAGCATCATCCCCAAGGGTGACCTCCGTACCAAGATCGGCCCGCGCCAGACCACGCTGTTCTATGCCAGCGGCAACGGCGACGACGGCACCTTCTATACCAATTTCAAGGTCCGTCCGGGCAGCACCGTCTATCTCGTCTCCAATGACGGCCGTACCGTCATCGACTCCCTGATCATCCCGGCCAACATCCCGGTCGGCATGTCCATGCGGAAAGAGGCCCACGACCTGCGTCAGCGGGAGTTCGAGCCCGTCCCGACCCCGACGGTTCCCAGCCCGGGCATCTTCAACGGCGACCTGAACGCCGCCTCGAAGGCCGAAGCCATGGCGGAGAAGGACCCGCACGGCGGCATCCTCTCCCTCGTCGCGGTCACGGTCGTGTTCACCGCCCTCGCCATCCTGTGGTTCCTGTTCTGGCTGTTCTTCGACCGTCCCGCCAAGAAGGCGGCCGAAGCGAAGAACCAGCCTCCGAAGCCCAAGAAGGAAAAGAAAGGCAAGAAGGCCGGCCTGGCCGAAGTGCCTGCCGGCGCTCCGACCGACGAGATTGCGGCGGTCATCGCCCTCGCCATGGACATGGAACAGGGCGGCGACGACTATGCCGCCATCGCGATGGCCATGCACCTTTACTTCTCCGACGCCGTCCACGACAACGAGTCCTTCGTCCTGACGATGCGTCCCAAGGAAGGTTCCGCCTGGAACGACAAGAAGCAGATTTTCAGAAAATTACCCAGATAAAACAAATACAGCGATATGAAAGAGTACAAGTTCAAGATCGGCGGCAAGGAGTATAACGTGACCGTCAATCCCAAGGAAGGCAAATTGTTCGATGTGACCGTGAACGGCGCCACCTACGAGGTGGAGTCCGAGAACGCGCCGGTCGCCGCTCCGGCTCCCCAGCCGGCGGCTGCCCCTGCGCAGGCTGCGCCTGCAGCCGCCGCTCCCGCGGCGAAGCCCGCCGGCGCCGGCGAGAAGGTTCCTTCCCCGCTTCCGGGCGTCATCATCGAGATCTCCGTCAAGGAAGGCCAGCAGGTCAAGCAGGGCCAGAAGCTCGTGATTCTTGAGGCCATGAAGATGGAGAACGAGATCCCCGCCCCCAAGGACGGCACCGTCACCGAGATTCTCGTGCATAAGGGAGACACCCTCCAGGAAGGCGACCCGATCGTAACGATTGCGTAGTTTCCGTATGGAGCACATCTTCCAATCCCTCGCCCAGTTCTGGGAATATACCGGTTTTGCCAACTGCGCGTGGCAGAACGTGGCGATGATCGTCATCGGACTGGTCTTCATCACGCTCGCCATCGTGAAGGAGTGGGAACCGATGCTGCTGATTCCGATCGGCTTCGGCATGATTGTCGGCAACATCCCCATGTTCCCGGGGCTGAACATCGGTATCTATGAGGACGGATCGGTCCTGAACATCCTGTACCAGGGTGTGCGGCAGGGCTGGTATCCGCCGCTGATCTTCCTCGGCATCGGCGCGATGACCGACTTCTCGGCCCTGATCTCCCAGCCGCGGCTCATCCTGATCGGCGCGGCCGCGCAGATGGGTATCTTCGGCGCCTACCTCCTGGCCCTGGCGTTCGGGTTCGCCCCGAACGAAGCCGGCGCCATCGGCATCATCGGCGGCGCGGACGGCCCGACCGCCATCTTCCTGTCCTCGAAGCTGGCTCCGGACCTGATGGGCGCCATCGCCGTGTCGGCCTACTCCTACATGGCCCTCGTCCCGGTGATCCAGAAGCCGATCATGCTCCTGCTGACCACCAAGAAGGAGCGCCTCATCCGGATGCCCGCCCCGCGCGCGGTCTCCCAGAAGGAAAAGATCATCTTCCCGATCGTGGGCTTCCTGACCACCGCGTTCATCGTCCCGTCCGGTCTCCCGCTGCTGGGCATGCTGTTCTTCGGTAACCTCCTGAAGGAAAGCGGCGTGACCCGCCGTCTGGCGAACACCGCCGCCGGCCCGATGATCGACGTCGTGACCATGCTGATCGGTCTCACCGTGGGCGCTTCCACCCAGGCCGACAAGTTCCTGAGCGCCAAGTCCATCCTCATCTTCGGTCTCGGCCTCCTCTCCTTCGTCATCGCCACCACCTGCGGCGTGTGCTTCGTGAAGATCATGAACCTCTTCATCAAGAACCCGGCGAAGAAGATCAACCCGCTCATCGGCAACGCCGGTGTGTCCGCCGTGCCGGACAGCGCCCGTGTGTCCGAGGTCGTGGGCCGCGAGATCGACCCGAAGAACCACCTGCTGATGCACGCCATGGGCCCGAACGTGGCCGGCGTGATCGGTTCCGCCGTGGCGGCCGGTATCCTCCTGGCCTTCCTCGGTTAATGAAATACCTCCAGAACAGCTCGCTCGACCCGCACTTCAACATGGCGTTCGACGAGTTCTGCCTGGAACAACTCAAGGCGGACGAGCCGGTTTTCTACCTGTGGCAGAACCGGCCGTCCGTCATTATTGGCCTGAACCAAAGCGCATACGCCGAGGTCAATCTCCCCTATCTGCGGGAAAAGGGCATTGTCCTGGCCCGACGCGTGACCGGCGGCGGGGCCGTCTACCACGACCTGCAGAATCTCAACTACACCATCACCGGACGCATCCGGGACCTGGAGACGGACTATCCCGCCTATGTCGAGACCATGGCCCGCGCGCTCCGGCAGCTGGGCGTACCGGCGGAGGTCAGCGGACGGAACGACATCCTCGTGGACGGCCGCAAATGTTCCGGCTATGCCAAGCGCATGGCCAAGGACCGCCTGATGATTCACGGCACGCTGATGTACGATGTCGACATCGACACGCTTACGCAGGCGCTGGCCGCCCCCGGGAGCAAGCTCTCCGCCGCGGGCGTTTCCTCGGTCCGTAGCCGCGTCGCGAACCTCAAGGCATATCTTCCTCAGTTCGCGGACATCCAAGCGTTCCAGGCGGCCTTACAGGCCCTTCTCGCGGGGGATGACGAGGAAATCCGCCTGACGGACGCGCAAATCGCGCAAATCGAGGCCGATGCGGCGGCCAAATTCCGCACCTGGGCGTGGATTTACGGCCACTCCCCCGTCGCGTCCTTCCGCGTCGGAAAGAAGTTCGCCTGCGGCCGTGTCGAGGCCGCCTTCTCCCTCAAGGCCGGCTGCATCGACGGCCTCCGCTTCAGCGGCGATTTCCTGGGGAACCTGCCGGCCGACCGGATTGCCGACGCCCTGCAGGGTTGCCGCTACACGCGGGAGGATATCCTGGCGACCTTAAGCAAAGAGCCCGTCGAAAACTGTTTCGACAGGCTCTCTGCAGCGGAATTGACCGCTTTACTCGTGCAGGCTTGACACCGTCACCGGGCCCAGCAGGCCGGAAGGCAGGAGCGGCGAATCGGCCGTGTACCAGTTCGAGGCGGTGAAGGTCCATTTCCGCGGGGCGTCCGGCTGGAGGTCGCCGATGATCCGGTTCGGCCAGAGGTTGATCACTTTCACTTCCAGGTCGTTCACGCCGGCGTGCAGGTACTCCGCCGGGACTTCCACCCGGAAAGGAGCCTTCCAGACGACGCCCAAGTCAAACCCGTTCACCTTCACGCGGGCGAGGTTCTTCACGTCGCCCAGGTCGATTTCACAGGCCGACGCGCCCTTCACCTGCTTCTTCTTCAAGGAGAAGGTCTTCCGGTACGTGACCGTGCCGGCATAATACCGGATATTCGGGTCCTTCGATTCGGTATAGGACATCAGGTGGTCGAAAACCGCCGTGGCAGGGGCTCCCAGGCCCGATTCGAAGGAAAGCTTCCAGGAACCGTCCATCGTCAGGACCGGCTCCTTCCGGATGTGGGCGGCCGGAACGGGCGTCTCCGGCGCCTTGCCGATGACGACGAACAGGGCGTCGTTCGCTTCCAGATCGAGTTTGAAGAACCGGTAACCGTCCTGCGAGGTGGACGCATTGATCCGGCGGACCTGGCCCGTGGCGGGATCCAGCAGCCGCGGCTGGCCTTCGCCGCCCCGGACGAGGATGACGGAGGAACCCGGGGCGCCGGAGAAGTTCCTGATCCACCAGATGTCTTCCCGGTCCGTCTCCCGGTGCACATAGGCCCAGCCCTCCGGAAGGACGCACTCCGGCTCGATGCCTTTCGCCTTCAGCGCGGCTTCCACCGGCATGTCCAGGAACAGGGGCTTGAGCTGCAGGAGCAGCAGGTCGAAGGCCTCCTGGTGGTCCGTGAGGGAAGCGCAGCGCTCCGGCAGGGTCCCGCAAACGGGAATCCCGGCCTTGGCCAGGTACAGGATCCGCTCAAGGAGCGCGTAGGACATCGTCTTGCAGTTGGGGCCGAGGACCAGCAGCTTGTAGCTCATCCCGGACTCGGTGACGAGATGTCCGTCGATCGGGAACACCGCCCGCTGCAGGGCGTACGGGTTCACGAAATCGTAGGCGTAGCCGGCCGGGATCTCCGGAAGCTTGTTCCCGAACAGGCCGGTGATGCAGTTGTCTTCGCCGTAATAATAGAGGATATCGGCCTTGAAGCGGCCCTGCTGCAGCAGGTAGGAACTGCGGGCCAGATAGTCCGTCCAGGCGCGGGCTTCCTCCGCCCAGGTGTCGTGGCGGTTGAACCATTGGCCGAAGCCGATGAGGTCCAGGCCGGGCCGGTGCGTGTCGTCCGGCTGGTGGGAGGACTCGTGGATGACGAACCGGTTCAGGCCACAGGAGAGAGCGATATCGGCCGTATTCTTCATGTTTTCCGGGCAGTAGGAATAGTTCTTCCCGCCCACGCCGCTTGTAGTGAAGGATTCCGCAGCGACGATGTTCTGCCCGAAGATGTGCGCCACGGAGGCCGATTCGCGGATGTCCGCCATCGCCATCGGGATGGAGGAACCGTCGTTGGCGTTGTCCATCCAGATGGCCGACATCGGGATGTCCGCCGTCCGCTTGAGGTCCATGCCGTCGCCCACGAACACGTGGCCGTTCTCGTGGGATTCGGTGTAGCGGCCCTTGTAGCCCGCTTCCCGGGCGATGCCGCCCAGGCGGTCGTAGTTCTCCGCCATCAGCTCGCCCAGCGTCCGGCGCCAGTCGAAGAGGAACTGTTCCGTCTCTTCCGTGCTGCGGAGAATCTCCCCCGTCAGCGCCGGGAGCCACGGGAAGAGCGAATACCCCCTGCGCGCCTTGAATTCCTCGAACATGTTCCCCGTCCAGGTCATCTGCCCGGCCTCGTAGCTGTCCGTCAGGACGTACTGCACGGGAGCGCCTTCATAGATGCGGAAGAATTCCTTGAAATAGGCCTCCCAGGCCTTCGGGTCCAGCTTGTCCACCTCCAGGCCCGTCGCCTCGGGCGGGGCGGGATGGTTCTTCTTGCCCGTCAGGGAAACGCCGAACCGGTAGATGCGCCAGCGTCCCGGCGGCACGTCCCAGATCATCCGTCCGTTGTCGTCGATCAGGCTGAGGTCCTCGATGCGGTGCACCGCGTCGGAGGAATCCGGCGTCAGGTAATCGGCAAAATCGTGCGGGGCGGCGAAACCGGCCTTGTCCTCGGCGTGATTGACCTTCACTACCCCGTGCAGGACGAATTCGGGAATCTTCGTCCCCTTGGGGACTGTCGGCGGGACACCGAAACGCACCAGGGAGGAGTCCACCGGCGGGTTGATGACCTGCAGGCGGAAATGACGGGCCCGGGTGGCCGGGATGTCCATCGTCAAGACTCGGCAGCTGGCCGAGGGAATGTCGCACACCTTCCGCCAGGTGACGCCATCGTCGCTAGCTTCCAGGTAGTTCTCATAGGTAGGCGGCTCATTCCGCCAGACGCTGCGGACCTTTCCGCCGCAGAGCGTCAGGGCGCGCACGAGCTGCGGCTGGTCGAAGGAATACTGGATCCAGGCATGCGTTCCGTCCTGGGCCAGCGGGAGCAGCAGGTCCTGGTCGAAATCGCCGTCCGTGAGTTCACGGACCGTGAAAGAACCGCCGGAAGAAGAGACTTTCGCGCCCATTTCCTGCATGGAACGCTCCGCATCGGGAAGTTTGACGGCCAGGGTGGCCACGTGCTGGAACCAGTGCTCCGCGTTGCCACCGTCGGAGATATTCTGATAGGTGCCGGGCGTGTCAAAGTGCGCCGGCAGGCGGATGAGCTGGACCGTACCCCCGGTCACTTCCTTCGTCCGCCAGGTAAGTTTTTTCATCGCGTCGGCGGGCTTCACCCAGGGACCGCCCGTGGAACTCCAGCCCGGCGCCGACGCCACGGCGGTCTCCATCCCCTTCTCCGCCGCCAGATTCATCGCATAGCGCACCGCGACCTGCCACTGCGGCGACTGGTACGGCATCGTCTCGTCCACGATGGGACGCATCCCGAGACCGCCCGCGTCAAACTGATGGAACCCGCCGATCCCGGCCCGCTCCATCCACTCGATATCCTTCGTGATTCCGTCAATGGACACGTTCCCGTCCATCCAATGCCACCACACGCGCGGCCGCGCCTCCTGCGGCGGGTTCGCGAAGCCTTCATAGAGCGTCTGCGCCCCGGCGGCCTGCGCCAGGACCAGCGCCAGCACCGCCGTCATCCATCTTCTATCCATAAGGACAAATATCGGGAAAATGGAGGAGAACCGCAAGGGACGCCCCATGGGGACGGCATAAAAAAAACAAGGAGGCACCCCCTATGGTACCTCCCGCGGAAAACGTGTTACCGTTCTCCCATTTTTTTGTCCGGGTCACCCAAATGGATTTTCCCCTTTCTCTCGCCAGCATATAGCAAAATCTTCAACTATTGATCATCGATAACTCAATTCAAGACAAATATCAGACAATTAAAACAAAAAAAGCAAAAAAACGTAAATTAAACTCAAAATGCAGTAACCGTAATCCACTTATCAGGAATCAAACACCGTGTCTCAATATAACAAAGAACAAAGTAAGGTTAGCCGGCGAGACCATTGCCTCCCTAGTGGTTTTAATCTGCCCACTTCGCCCCAACATCGGGACTTAGTATAGGTAGCAATTAAATAAAAAACTCACACGTATGTAAGTAAGTATTGCAAATATAATGAATTCTTTCAAATCCAACAAGGAAGACCCGATTTATTTCGTCGGGTCTTCCAATTCGTCGAACTTCAAATCGCTGTTCCCCTGCGTGTACTTGATCTGCTTGGAATAACCCACCCAGGTGAAGGTCCGGCCGTAGAGCCAGCGGGCCCGCTGGCAATTCTTCACGACCTGGGTGCCCACGCCCTGCACCTCTTCCTCGTTGACGAACATCGGTTCCTCTTTCAATGTACCCGGCGGGTCATACCTGTGATTCACAAACAGCAGGGAACTCAAGGGCCGGACCGGGTAATACTGCCCGTCAAAGTACACCGGCATCTTCCCTCTGCGGAGCACTGTTTCCCTTCCGCCGAGGAAGCCGGAATACGCCGATTTCTCGTCAGCGCCGACGTGCTGGGGCACGAACGGGATCCAGTTGTAGGGCACGCCGGACATCAGGGTGAACTTGTAGTCGGAATTCCGGTCCGACGTCAGGACGGCGCGCCCGTCGGAATCGGCCCGGACGGAAAGACGCGCTTTCTCGACCTCCTTCTCGTACGATTCCTCCACGAACTGCTCCACCTCGGCCGCGAGCAGGTTGGCATCCCTGGAGGAGTTGAGTCCGTCCGGGAGCCGGGTCTCGACGGCCCAGACCATGTTCGCCATCTCATCCCGCAGGAAATTGACCTGCTCCAACGGCTCCCCTTCCATCGTACGGGGGAACACGGGCGGGAAGAGAAGGCCCGGGGCTGCTCCTTCGTGCTTGACGTCCGCATTCGTGAACATCTGCCAGGTCTGGCCGAACGTGCGCGCCTTGTTCTCCCCCGCCTCGGCCGGCGTGGAGATGACCGAGCGCCGCCCGAACGTATCGTAGATGACGATTTCCTCGACGCGGAGATGCTGTCCGAATTCGGCCTTGACGGGGAAGATCATCCAGTCGTTCCCATACATGGTCGCATACTGAAGGAAGGCCACATTCCCCTTGGCCTGCATCCCGGTCGAGTTTCCCAGGAACACTTTCCGGTCTTCGAACTCCCAGAGGCGCTTGTTGGGCGCCCCTGGATAGGACACCGGCGTGGGAATGGCCATCTCGGTCGTCTTCCGCGCAAAGCCTGAAATACCGGGGGCGTCGGTGACCGTGTCGAAACTGTACCAAGAAAGTCGGCCTCCACCGTAAGAATCGTTGGTATACCGGCCCGTACTGGAGACAGCATCGCACTGATAGCCCAGGGACTTTTTATTAAACTTACCGGTGCCATGTTTGTAACGATTCGAATACCAGTCGACATAGGCATGCGCCAATTCAAGCGTAATGCCCCATAAGGGCTGTGGTTCCTTTCCGGGCTTGTGGGGTCGCGTAACCCCAAAGAGGCTGGAATACAAACTCTGCCCGTCAAAAGCTCTCCCTCTGAAGGCTTTCTCCATATCTGTAAGACGCTTGTTCCGGGACAGGGCAAACAATCTGACTTCCTCGGAGCCGATGCTGGCGTATCTGTCGATATTGTCACAACCACGGTAGAAAGGAATATCCCTCGCAAGGTCCTCCAGGAGTCTCTCCCGCTCGGCTTGCTTGTTGAAAGGCGCGAAATCAGGGAGCATCTCCACGAAGTGGGCAGCTGCTTCCAAGCGGCCCAGCGGCGTATCTCCACGAGCGACCTGTTCGACCTGGGGCTCGAAGGGCAGGGTTCCCCCCGACTCGTCTCCGTCGCCAAACATGACCGGGGACTGGACAATCCTGCAACGGACGTTCATCGCCGTTCCGGCGTCATTTCCCTTGAATTCGCCGAGTTGCCACTGGCGGGAGAGCATCCACAAGGGGTCGTACACACGGAAGCGGAGCGCATCCGTGATGTCTCCCCTGCGGGTGCGGGTCTCCAACGTCCGGCGGAACTGGGGCTTGTCCCTGTCCTGCAGGAACTCGCACCATTCGAAGTAATGCTTTACGAAATCTGAATTTGCCATATGCTTTCCTCCCCTGCGGTTACTTGACGGGATTATCGGGATCGAGGCTGACAAGCGGGAAGAGGGCGGACGTCCACTTGTCGGCATATACGTGCTCCGGCTCCACGGCGCGGGTCTTGACCTGGTGCATCGCCGACCGGATGGTCCGGAGCATGCGATGCTCCGACCACTTGTGCCTGGCGCCGATGGTGGAGACGCCCACCAGGACCGCCTGCGGCGGCTCGGCGTCGGGCTGGTCGTAACTGAAGGCCACGCCGGCCGTCTGCTCCCGGTACGGAATCTTCTCTACCCAGTAGTCCAGGACCAATCCGGCGACCTCACACAGCGTATGGAAGGTGCCATCTTCGATGAAGAACTCGGGGGCATTCAACATCGTGTAGACACTGGCGTCCCGGACCAGCCCATCTTGCGGAACCTCCGCACCCATCCAATAGTGGCGGTCCGGTTCCTGGTCGGCCTTGTAACCCAACTGGAACGGTGCGAGATCCAAAATGGACCTAGCCGTGCATTGCATCTCGCTCACATTATGAAACTTGCCGAAGAGACGGACCTGATGCAGGGCGTTCAGCGGTTTGCTGACTTCCGCCAGTTCCATCAGGGTATCTTCCAGCGTCTGACGGTTGACATTCCGGAAATAGTGGCCGTAGTACTGCTCCCTCAACGTCTCTGAGTCAATGGCTTCATTTTCATTAAGTTCGAACGGAGGAGCCACGATGAGATAGGAGCCAAGCAGGGCCTTCATCGCCTCGGGAACCGAGGTCTTGACAAGACCCTCGGCCTTCATGACGCGCTCATTGACGAGGCCGGCGAGCTCGGCAAGCCGCTTGGGCAACCGTTTATGCCGGGCCAGGATGGCGGCGAAATCCGTGGGATGTTCATAGCGGAACTCCTCCTGGACGAACAGGGTCCGGTCGAAGCCGTTGAGCGCATCGGTGAGACCAAGGCGGAAGCACTTCAGCAGCAAGTCCAGTACCTTGCGAAGCCTTTTCTCCGTCAAGGGCATTTCGGGGAATGCCTTGAAATCGATCTCGATCTGCCCTGCCACGGACGACAGTTCCTGATAAAGCTGATGGACCTTGTCGACGACACTGGCGTATCGCCGGGCGCAAGTCTCCATCAGCACCTTGGCGGGATCCGGCGTCTTTCCGCTGCTAGCGAGGTCGTCCTGCCGCAGCTCACGGGCATGGGCGAGAAGCTCCCGCATCGCGTCCACGCCAAATTTCGCTTCCTCCAACGGAATGGCAGTTCCTTGAACATCCTTTCCCGAGCGGGTAAAGACCAGCCAATCGACGAAGTTGCAGAACTTCTCCCAGTCTCCGCTCAGGTAGACCAGTTCCGCGGGGGAAATGCCCAATCCTTTCTCCTCATCCAGCCACTGCGGGGCGCCCTGGTCCGTACACATCCTGCTGAAACCGAGATGGTCGCCAATCCATTGATCCACGCCCGGATCGGCCATTCCCAGGTAGGAATCGCGGTCGTACTCTTGCGCTTCGGCCATCAAAGCCGCAATCACCCGCTGCTCGATATGGGCGCAGTGGACCGGGATCTCCGTGACGTCGGGCGTAGGGATGCTGCGGCCGTTCTGCAGGCTGTTCATCAGGGCGTCGACAGCGGCCGTATTCCCTTCCGTGAGCTTGTACACGCTTTCGGCGGTGACAACATCGGACAGGGCGTCGAAAGAATCCTCCATTTCCTGGATCAGGTCGAACAGGCGGGGGATCATTTTCGGATATTGCGTCCCGATCAGAGACCTGACCTTGTCCATGGACGGCGCGTGGAAAATCTCCGTCATCCATTGATCGAACCGGTCCATATACTTCACGTACAACTGCGTGAGCTGAAGTTTCCCGCTGCCGGGGATGTCGCTTGTGCGCCTGCGCAAATCCTCCAGCAGGGCGACGCCGTTGAGGACGTCGATCGAATGCTCCTTGTCCCCCGGTCCATAGGTCGAAGAGGTGTCGTCAAGCGGGTAGGCGGCGCGCAGGAAATAGATGAAGTAATCCATCTCGAGGCCGGAGCGTTTCTTGTCGTCGTGCAGCAGCCGCTCCAGGTCGCTGCCGAGAATCGCGCCCAGGGACAGCCCGTTCTGGATTCCGGAAATGATCCGGAGCGCCTGGCGCACACGGGCGGAGGAAAGATTGACGCTCATGCTGTAATCCTTCTTGTCGCCGTCCGCGGCCCGGTTGTAACTGCTTCGCAGGACCGCGGCCGTGATGGCCTGGTTGATGGACGGAGCGACCACATACTCTTTCTTGACAGGGCTGGCTTTCTCCTCCGAAAGGTTGAAGACCCATCCATAGGCGCCCAGGGCGATCTTGTGATTCCCCTTCTGCATGCGATCGGTCCGTTGGACAAGCCGATTCTGGAGGAGACCCGTCAGCCAGGCGTCCAGCCGGTGATTGAACAGGTCGAAGGTGGCCGTGATCAAATCGTCGGCCTCCTTGTCGGACACCCCCTCGAAGACCTGGAAGGGCGAGAGATCCTCTTCTTGGCCTTCGGGATGGTGTGGATCGATTTCGTCCGCCCACTTCTTGGCCTCCTGTTCGATGATTTTCACCTCCTTGCGGATGGCATCCTTCAGGCTTCCCCAAGTGAACTTCTCGTCGCCCTTGAATTCGGCGAAGACAGAATCTCTCAGCGGAAGGTCCGGATAGGAAGGAAGATAGGTTCCGATGGGATCGGCGACTGCAAGGGCGGACGGGTTGATGGAGCCGATGAGCCGCAAGACGTCCCCGATCGGGTCGACCCCGTCCTTGAGGCCCTTGAAATACTGGGGCGTCAGGATGTCCTGTTCCCGGACGTTGGCGCGGGCATAGAACGAGGTGGATATCGGCGTGGCGCTGACCGCCTTCACATAACGCTGTTCGGTGCCGATCTTGTCGTCCTGGTTCATGTTCTCCTCGGAGATGACGCTGTTCGCGGCGATGGCATTCCATTTCTCCGTGAGCAGGAGCAGAAGCTGCGTCAACGTATGCAGCGGATCCTTGGAGGAATATTTCAGATTCTTAAAGTCGCACACCGGAACGATTCCATAGGATTGGGATCCGATCCGGAACGGAGGGTAGACGCCGATCGGAGACACGCAGTCCACGAAATACTTCCGGAGGCGGGGTGTGTCGAAGATGACCTTGAGAATCGGATGGGTATTCCTGAGGACGCGGATGAAAGCCTCCCGGACCAGTTCGGCTTTCCGGATTTCCATGTTGTCCCAGCCCGACGTTTCCGTGAAAGGATTCTTCCTGTCGGGAAGCGAGTCGAAGCAGAACAAGGCGGACAGGCGCGCTGCGTCACTGAACGGTTTCAGGGCACGGCTTTCGTATGTAGACGGTCGGATAATGTTCCTGTAAAACTCCTCGACCTGGGCATTCGCGCCGGTGTCATACTCGCTGCTCTTCGCTTCGCTCCCGGTTCCCTCGGCGGCCAGGTCTTCGTCGCTCAGGATGTTGGTCGGCGTTCCGATCTTCAGCAGGTCGAACCCGTCATCGCTGTACACGTGCGCATCCAGGACCTTGGCCAGCAAGCTGGAGCACGCAGCGCTGTCCTTCGTGTTGTCGGGATCGAATTCCTTCAAACCCATGACGTAAATGGAATTGAAATGGAATTGACGCCCGGCGCCGTACGCGTCCAAAGGCAGGGTGATGGCCATGCCCATCCGCTCCGCGGCGTCGTAGTCGGTCATCCAGCGGAGGTTGCCCGTGAAGCGGAGCTGCTGGTCGCTTCCGTCGACATAATCGTCCCGATTGAAATCCAAACCCACCTGGAGGGACTTCGGGATCAGACGGCCATATTTTACCATGGTGATGTCCTTCTTGTTTCCATTGTCCATGCTGGCCTGCAGGATGAAGCGGTCGGGCATCATTTCAGTCACGATCGTCGGGAAGAGTTCCTCCTGGGAGGGCGAAACCCCCTTGTTATTCCCGAAGTATTCGAACAACCGTTCCTTGGATTCCTCGGAAAGGCCGTCGGCAATCTGCTGCGCATACTCTTTGGCAAGGGCATGGAGTTTATAGACCCTCTCCGCATTCTCCGGGTAGGAACCCCGGGCAATCAAAGCGGCACGGGGGGGCGTATAGACGGAGCAAAGGGATCTCCAGGCGGCCTTATGCTTCATTTCATCACCCCCGGCAGCGAAGATGCGGAGCCAGAACTCCCGGCCATGTTCCACCTCGGAACTGTTCAGGGGCTTTGCGAGCTGCGTGACGGCCACCTCGTCCGGATAAATCCTGACGAGGAGACTCTTCTTCGTCTTGATGCGGTACGCGAGTCTTCGCGGGCGGATATAACGGTTGTGACGGTTCAGATGGGCGGGGGAAATCACGAATCCGGGCACCCTCTCCCGCTGATAGTCATTGTACACTTCCAAGACGGAGACCAGCCATTCGCGTTCTTCGTGGAAATGGAAGATGGTTTTCTCCGCGAGTTTTCTCCAACGGGACACCACGTGAGAGCTGGCAATATCCTTCTGACTACCCGTCAGCAGCCTCAGTTGCCACATGATCATCCGTTCAGCAAAACGGGTATAGTGGCAATAATCGCCTTGCTTGGACCGCATCTTGTCCCTCAGGGACTGGTAACGTCCAGGAATATATTCCCCGCGGGGACCTCTTGAACCAAAAAAACGGTCCCGGTATTTCTGATACTTGGCCAAATCGCGCTCGAACCCTCTCATAATCTGTTCCCGCAAGGCAAGAGCCCGCTTCCGGTCTTTCACCAGGACACCAATCCTTTCAAGAGGCATCTTGAAACCTGCCACGGTGTTATCGAAAAGATGAATCACTTCCTCGAATTTTCTGAACTGTTTCGGGGTGATGAGCGTGAAGCGGTTCACGATAGACTTGGACGGGTCATCGGGTAAGAACTGCTCCAGCACCTCAAGGCAGGCTTGCATCTCCTTCCGCGCATTCTTGAAAACAGCCGTCTGCGAGTGAACGCTGTCTTTCTTGAACCGGGAGGCGCCGCTGAAACGGGGGTTGTTACTCATCCGGTCCATGGTCCGATACACCTTTTCCAGTTTGTACAGGAATTCCGTCGCCTCGTTGTCGTGGACGATATCCAGGGTGGAAAGGCGATCCAGATGAACCAGCACCCGGTCCCACAGTTCTCTCAACTCTCCCTCACGGGCCGTTCTGGAGGCGACGGCTTCGCATATATTGCGCAGCCGCGTCTTGTCCTCCCGGTAAACGGTGTCCAGATTCTCGACGGCATCCACGACACGCCTGGCCTGCGCCGGAAGGAAAGAAGGCGAAGGGATGAGACGGACATAGTTCCAGATGGCCTTGTACGCATACAGGGCCCGATGCGGTTCGGAGATGTCGTCGACCCGCTTTCCTTCCACGAATCGCGTCTCCAGCCGCACGGGGAACAGGAGCAAGGAGGTGTCCACGTCCTTCCGGCTGATGGTGAGGGCGGTATGCTTGCGGAGTATCTCTTGGTTGTATTTCATGATCATCGCACGTTAGAGTGTAAGGTATTCAGGCGGGATCTCCACGCCCCAGACAGAGCCGCAGTCCACTCGGTTAACGGCAAATTCACTGCTCAGAGAATCGCTGGCGGTATTATTCATACTTAAGACACGGAAGAATCGCATGGACTTGTCGGTTTCCCAGAATGAGAGGCAGATGCCCTGCGTAGTGGGCAGCTTGTCCAGCTGGAAACCGGCCATGAAGGTGTCGTCAGCTAGCCATCCCGTCATGACGGGAGACAGGACGCTCCCCAAGATGGTGTTGCCATCCTTCGGGATGGCTTGGGCCAAACGGACAGATGTGTCGGGATAATTGACCATGAGTTCGGACTTGATGACAAAGACCAGCATCCTGCCCTTCCCCGCCTCGTGGTTCTCCCCCAGGCGCCCCTTCCAGTTGTGCATGTACTGCACGTCGAAATAGCCTTTGCCGAAATCCCTTGGAAGCACATCCTGGTCCCAGAACTTGCGGAAATAGGAGCCCCGCTCATCCGTCGGATACTCCCGCCACAGGAGTTCCCGGCCCATTTCCGTGTTCATGCCGGCGAGGAAGGCCTCCTCGAAGGCCGGATTCGTCTGGAAACAGGAGATGGAGTTATTCTTGAGTTCGTCCACGGAAGGGAGGAGAAAACGCTCGGACAGTTCCCGCAGATAGAAGGAGGTAGGATCCGGGAAGACCGGGGCGGCCATGATCGGATGCCTGCCGTCGAAATTGGACTCCTTCAGGTCCAAGGTCATGCCTCGGGCCGCAAACTCGCCGGCTAATTCGACAAGCCGTTTCCGGTTCACCTCGTCCGCGTCGACGAGAGACTCTTTCCGGGTCTCGTCGGCGCTTTCCACCTTGTTGCGTTCCGTCTTTGCACGAGCCATCTTCTCCTGGATCCTCTTCAACTCCTCGTGACCGGCGAGCGTCACGATCTGGTCGGTGATGGACTTGACCACCCCGTTCAATGTCTCCTCGATTTCAGACACGTAGGTAAAGTTCGAGATTTCGTCGGCCACCAATACCCGGCAGGAGTTCAGGCATTCCGGATATTTCATCTTTCCTTTAACGTAATCGAGCAAGTTGAAACCCTTGAACTCCGTTTTAGCGCCACTGCCATCGTAACAGAAGATATAATTGGGCGCCCATGCGATCCTACTGAACCAATTGAGCCCGGAACTCGCCCGGGTCAAGTACTGGCTGATTTTCGCACAATCAACTTTGACTTCAGAACCCTCTATCCGGAGCAGGCCGTCTTCCCATGCAAAATCGATTTTACCGGACAGTTTACCGTCATTGGAACGCCCGCTCAAACTCAATACCCGTCCATTGTTCGGATAGTAAGTCAGCGTAAACTGTCCTTTTCCGTTTTTGCCTGAGATCGGAATCATATACTGAGTGATCACATTCCGTATCTTCAACTTCACAAGCGTCACCGTGCCAGCAGTGGGGAAAGTGGTGGCGGCATGAAACAAAAAACTAGCCCGGGGCCCGTTTGTCAGAATAGGGCTCGAATTCTTGATGCGCACAGATCCATCACGCCACTCGGGTGAGTCAAACAGTACACCCTCCTTCGGGAAAAACATATTGATACCCCGGTAGCCAATAAATTGAACCGGAACTCCACGAAGAACCGATTTGACGGGAGACTGATAACAATAAACCTTGAACAAATGCCCGGCAAGCGATACGTCATAAAGACTCTTTTCGGGAAGAATATAGACCCGGCTTCCGTTCTCCTTCACTTGTATGCAGATTCCCTTGTCGTCATCTTTGAAACGCCGCTCGTACGCCCCTTTCCTCATGAAGAACAGCAAATCCTGATGTGTCCCGTAGGAATCAACCCGTCTCATACAACTCTGGACAGGAAGCATGATCTGATCGAACGTGCCGTCGAAAGACGGGTATTCTTCCCCTAAAATACCGGTATAGTTTTTCTTGGCATCCTCCAAAAGCCGGACCAGGGACTGAAGCAGGATCTTCCCGCCTTTGTCATAAGCGAATTTATCCGAATCGTCCAACCATCGAAGCACTTCCTGGGATCTCCCGAAAACGAAACTGTTGGAAACGGACCAGAAAGAGCTTTTTTTCAGGTTGAAATGGAACATGTAATTGCCATCCGAAGGATAAATCGCGGACTCCACGCGGCCTTGGTTGCGCTGGAACTCGACGGTCGGCGGAGTGACGTCCAGGATTTCCTTCAGGAAAGCGTACTTCCAATCCGCCCTGGAGAAAAAGCCTTCAGACGTGGTGAGACGGTGATATAAGTCAGTCCGCTTCATGATCGTCTCCATATCCCAGAACTCCGGACGGGCCAGCGCGTTCAATTGGTCCAGGCTGATTCCCGATGCGCGTTCATAGTCCCCCATCGAGGACATCATCACGTGAAGATTCTTGCCCGTCACGTCAGTGGCCATGTCCAGCGGATTGATCTTGGCGGCGCTCTGCTGCTGGGCGATGCGGATGGCGGCGTCGGCCTGCAGGCCGGACGCATGGGGGACGAACTTGTATTCACGCAGGGACGAGATCTTGCCGTCCGCCGCGCCGTTCGCCTTGTAAGCCTCGTAGAATTCGCGGATGCGCTGGTTGAGGCGGTTCACGTCCTCCACCATGCCCCAGGCCCGGTTCATGAACATCTCCTGGTTCTTCTTCACGACTTTCGCGCCCAGGCCGGCGGCGGCCCGGTTTCGGAACTTGAGGTTCAGTTCCTTGAGGAAGGGATGCTCCTGACTGGTGTCCAGTTCGTCAGGTTTGGCCAGGACGTGGCGCGCCCCGTAAACGGGCGGGACCACCCAGGGATCCTCGTAAACCGGCGTTCCGGAGGCGTCATCGCTGAAAACGGGGCTCTTCTTGAGCAGGTCCTTCAGTTCGCCGTCCATCCGCGGATCCTCCGAGGAGAGATCCTTCTCCGCAAAGCCCTTCTTCACCAACGCAACGGGAATGTCGACGGGTTCGGCGTCGTTTACCAGCGGCTCGAGCGTCCGGTACTGTCTGAGCCCGGTGTCGCTGATATCGGCCTTGAGTCCCGGTGAAAGGGCCCTGAACTCCGTATCCGAAATGAAATCCTGTTTCTGGGCATAGGTCATGAAGGACGCTTTGCCGGTGGTGAAGGACCAATGGTAATACACCGGGTATACGATGGATGCCGGTTTGCCCTCGAAGGACAAGGTCGTCAGTCCCACGCTCCTGGAAACCGGTTCGCCCAGACCGGCCAGGCGGCCCAGTTCAAAGGCGGGGACGAGAAAGACCGTGTATTTCGTGTTTTCCTTCAGGAGACGGCCGCAAAAGAGCCGGGAGAAACCGTCGTCCGGGTGGTCCTTCACATATTCCACGGGATCTTCGTCACCTGGCGTCGTAATCTGTACGTGTGCATCCCGATGATACCAGTTGGGGTCAGGATAGAAGTCGTTGAGGTACCACTCGGACAAGCCTTCCAAATGGAGTTCCACCCGCTTGTTTCCCTGGGCGTCAGTCGTCAGGGTGAACTCATCATCCGTGCAGGCAAGCAACAAGAGCCACGAGCACAGCTTGTCCGTAGAGCGCTTCGGCGTATATCGCCACGGGAAATCCTCTTCGAAAAACTCGATGAACGGGAGGTATTCATTGCTGAAGCCTTGGGACTTGTCCGCCGGGACGACCTGGCGGATGGCATCCGGCGAGATGTCCTTCACATCCACCGGGCCGGCCAGATAGAAGGTGCGGTCGAGGGTTCCGTCCCGTTCCAGTTCCGACAGGTCGGAACCCGCAGAACCGGCCTTGTGGCCCTGCAGTCTTGCTTTCACGTCAAATCCGGTCCGGAGACCGTTCTTGTCTTTGAAACCCTCTTCAATATAGTTGGAAAGGCCCCGCCTGAGATTGGGCAGTATGTGAACCTTGCTCATGCTTGAAGTGTTTATCGTTAACTGACTTTCATCCCGGCCATCTTGTCAAGGGTGGCGATATACCGGTCGAACGCCGCCCTTGTCCTGCGGGTGTAGGAAACAAACTCGGAGGAGACGTTCCTGTCAATGGTGACAGGCGAAGTATCGTACGTTTGCTTAACAGAGGAATCAAGAGCCTCACGAGCCTTTTTAAGCTCTGTCTCGGCAGTTATTCCCCGCACCGCAAACTTAACACTCCGCGTGAGGATCTTTTGGGTGCCGGTGCACACGCGCTTGTCCTTCTCGTCCAGCGTGAAGCCGGAATTGTACTTCACGTAGGATTCGCTGGCGAGTTTCTCCTTGATGGTCATGTTCTTGTACAGGACCGGGGCAAAATCGTTGTCCTCGTCCAGGAAAGAGCCGGGATTGAGGCCGTTCACCGTCTTGAAGGCGAGAATGTCGTAGTCGGACGGAACAGCGTCGTTGCAGAGGTCCATCTTCTCCAGGCTTTCCGCAGTCTTGAGCGGGAGGGCCGACTGGTTGAACGTGATGGATCCGTACGGCTGGAGGACCATCTCGTCCGCCTCGAGCCCGAGCAGGTAGACTTCGTTCTTGCCGGTGAGCGTATGGTTGTCCACCGTCCAGTTCTTGTCGTTCTCCCATTCCTTCAAGAGCAGCGGCAGGATTTCCACCTTCTTGTCAGGCAGCCTGGGCGTCTTTTCGCCCCACGTCAGGGAGAAGTTCACATTGACCGGGATGCCCAGGGCCTTGAACTTGGCTTTGCCGACCACGTGCCAGGGCGCCGGACCGGAGACATCGAGGTTCACGGAGGCCGTGAGCACCTTCCAGCTGCCGATCGTCACGTCCACGCCCGCGCATGCGTTAAACATGAACAGGAACGGGTCGAACTGGAAGAGGGCGTCGAAACCGGCGTAGCCGACGAGGCCGAACTTCTTCCAGCCGATGACGACATCCAGCCGCGCGCCGATCTGGAAGGTATTGGACGTGACGGCCAGATAGGACTCCAGGGAAATCTTCAGGATCTCGTAGTCGAGTTTCATCGCCGTCCGCCTGAGCCGACCCACGTTCAGGCCGGCCTCCGGCTTGTAGGCCGGGTGGAATCCGCCGATGGACAGGAGGAAGCCCTTCTGGCCGCCCCAGTTCAGGCGGAAGGCCATGTCGCCGGAGAGCGTGAGGCCCACCAGGTGGGAATCCACCAGGGAGGCGTCGAACCACATGCCCGTGTCGAAGTTGATGCCGCCGGCGAAGTAGACGTTGATCTTGAAGATCTTCTCCGCCGCCTCCACATCCTTCAGGGCCACCTTGAGGGCGCCCACGATGATAATCTCCACCGGTTTCGGAAGTTGGAGCAGCAGGCCGAAACTGCAGCTGACGACAGGCTCGAAACTGATTTCGCCGAGGAATCCGAGGAAGAACTGCCCCTGCATCGCCGGGAAGTAGGACACCACGTTGGATTTCATCTCGGCGAGATGCTCTCCAGGGTCGCCGACGAAGAACACCTGGTCCAGGGTTCCGGTGCGGACGCCGTTCGAGATGGCGTCGCGATTCAGCGAGCGGTTCAGGCCCAGCGTGCCGCCCACGGCCGTGAGCGAGAAGCCCATGCCGAGCGGGATGCCCGGGGTGAATGTGGCGCTCAGGAGAACGACCAGGCTGAAGAAGTGGCCCGCGGCCGTGCCCGGATCGCAGAGCAGATAGGCCTTCACACCCACCTTCTCCAGGATATCCAGGGTGAAGAACCCGAAGAACTCGCACGTCTCCCGGTCGTAGGAGATGAAACCGCCGCCCTTGGCCACGCTGGTGTCGATGGTGACGCCGAAGCCGGTGGGATAGCTGATGCTGGTGTCCAGGTCGAAATCCCCGAACTTGCCGTCTTCATCCTTGTACTTGAGCCGGAAGCCGAGGCCGAGGTTCTCCACGGCGATGACCAGGGCATCGCTGAATTCCACCTGGAAGGTCGTCCCCACCACGAGGTTGAGCTTCCCCTTCTCTTCCTTGTCCGTGCCGGCATCCACGGAGAACGAGTCGATGACCAGCGGCCCGAACTTCTTATGGTTCAAGTCATACACCAGATGCAGGCGCACGTCGCCGCCGAAGTCGAAGCCTTTGTGATAGTCGTACCAGAGGTAGGTGTCGAAGCCGAGTTCGATGTCGTCCTTGAGGACTTCCTTGACGAAGGCGACATCATCCAGGTGGAGGCTGATGAGGGCATCCTGCACCGCGCCGACATAGCCCACCTGAAGTTTGTTCCCTTCGGGCATCTGTCCGCCCTTGGAATCGCCACCCTGGGGCTTCTTCTGCTGCGAGCCCTGCTGCTGGGGAGCGCCTCCCTCGGTGGCACCCTTAGTGTCGCCACCTTTCTTGTCACCGTCCTTCTTGTCGCCGTCCTTCTTGTCTTTCTCTTCCTCGATGCCGAATTCCTTGAGCTGCGCGGCCGGATAGGACTTTCCGTAGCCCAGGTAGAAGAGCTGCGGATAGTTCCCGATCTGCATCGAGAGGTACTTGGTGTCGAAGACTTGGAGCGGGTTCTTCTCCTCGCCTTTGGTCTTGCGCTTGAAGTTCAGGAAGAACATCGCGTTGAGCGACTCCCAGTTGTCATCCCCGTGGAATTCCCAGTCCCGCGTGACGTGGAAGCCGATGCCTTTCTGGAGCGCGGCGGTGGTCTTTTCGTCGATGGTCTTCACCTCTCCGGAGCCGGTGCCGCCGGAGACGCTGATCGTCATCGTATGGTTGCTGCCGATATTGAAGGTGAGACCCGCTTCACCCCGGAGGATGATCGTGAAGAACAGGGCAGGCTCCTTCTCTTCCTCCTTCTTCGGCCCATCCTTTCCGGGACCACCCTGTCCAGATCCATCCTTTCCGGGACCGTCCTGTCCAGGTCCATCCTTTTTCGGGCCGTCCTTTTCAGCGAGCTCCTTTTGCTCGCCGGTTCCATCAGCGCCCTGGGCTCCAGGACCGGTCTCGCTCCCCGGCGCGCCCGCGCCATCCTTCTTGACAGGGACTTCGCCGGCGAAGACGACAAGCTGCAGGAGCGCGGAAGCCTTGAACTTCGGCTTCCCGTCATCTTCTTCGGCCGCCGGTTTGGGCTTCGGTTTCGCAGGCGCGTTTCCACCCGCGTTTCCACCCGGCTTTTCGCCCTCCTTGTCCTTCTCGTCCTTGTCGGTCTTCATGTTCAGGACGGTGAGGATGGCGAATGTCTTGTCCAGGTCTCCCTTGAAGTCCATCTGCTTGAAGAAGCCCGCGAGCTCCTTCATGAAGTCATTGTCCGGGAGGGAAGGAAGGAGGTCCGCGACGTAATCCTTGGCGGATTCCGGAATGGACTTGTACAAGGCGCCGACCAGGGCGATGACATCGGCATAACTCTTATCGGACTGACTGAATTCCACGGACGCGAAAGCGATGGCATTCGCCGCCTTGAGCCAGTCTCTGGTGATCTCGACGTCGACATGGCCTTCCGCCTTCGTGGTGACCTCGGGAGCCGGGGTATCGCCCCCGCCCGCAGGGCTCGGGGTGAGGTTCTTGACGTCCGTGATCCGCTGGTCCGCCGTATTGGTATACAGGCGCAAGGTCGAAGGCGCTTCCCCGGACTTTTCCGAGGCGCCCTTGGCATCCTGGAAGGAAGGGAGCTGGTCCAAAACCTTGTCCAGGGTATTCTTGACCACCAGGCGGACGGTCTTGCGGACCTGCTTCTCGACCTCCCGGATCATGGGCTTCAGGGCTTTGTTGCGCACTATCCCCCAGATCTCGGAGGCGATTTCGGACGTGGATGACGCTACCTGGCCCTTGCCGAATTTGACTCCTTCCTTTTCCGCCTGCCCGAGGATGGAACCGACCGCCTGCTTGAAGGCTTCGTAATAGATATCCGGATTCGGGAAGGAGAAATTGTCGAAGGTCTCGGAAATGATCGTGATATACTGGCTGATGTCCAGGCTGCCCTTCAGGTCGTTGAAGCGGCCGCCCGTTTTCACGAGGTCGTCCAGCGAGGAAGGAGACAGGAAACTCTTGACCGCGGAGACGTCGCCCGCGAAGGTCGTTTCCAGGGCGGCGACGGAGCTGTCCATCCGGGACTCCCAGGAATCCTTCTTGTAGAATTCCTTCAGGTGGGTATGGACGCCGGTCCCCCATGCCTCCAGGACCTCCTTCGCCTTCTCGTCGATCTTTTTGACGGTGTCCTCGGAAACCGTGTCATCGGCTTTCTTGACGACCTCCAGGACGGAGGGCTTGATGATCTCGTCGTATAATTTCTGGGCGGTCGCCTTCGACTTGATGCCCTCCATCTCCTTCTTGAAGCGCTCGGCGAATTCCTTGACCTCCCGCGGAAGTTCCTTCTTCTCCTCTTTCTTGTCCTTATCCTCCTTCTTGTCATTCTCCTCTTTCTTGTCCTTGTCCTTCTCTTCCTTCTCCTCCTTTTTCTCCCCCTTCTTGTCATCCTTCTTGTCCTTCCCGGGCTCCTCCTTCTTCTCCTCCTCCGAAAGCGGGGCGATGACATTCTCGAGGAAAGTCCGCTTGATTTCCTGGATGTTGTTGTGGGCATCGCGCTTGAGGGCCTCGTACATTTCTTCCAGCAGGTCCAGGACCTTCCGGATCATCGTCATGAGCGGCTTCACATGGGTCCAGAGCTCCCGCCGCGCTTCCGCGGTGGCATCCTCCGCATAGGCAAGGACCTTTTCGCCGAGTTCCCGGAGCAGGGACTCCAGCATGCTGCGGATGGAGCTGAAATCCGGGATGTCGGGATTGAACATCCGGACGATGTCGATGACCTTGGTGGCGATCGCCTCCGCGTCCTCGATGCTGTCGACGGGATACTGCTCCAGGAAATAGGCTTCGGGGTCCGTGAACATCTTTTCGACCTTGGACCAGCGGAAGGTCGGGATGGTGATCGGGAAGGAGAAACCCTGGAGGTAGTTGATTCCTCCGCCGATATACTTGGACAGCGCGCCGGACAATGCCGATCCGGCCGCCTCGATGTCCGTGGAGAAGTCCGGAATGCCGACGGCCGGCAGGTTCACCAGGTCCGCCGTGATATCGAGTTCCTCCAGGGACGTGCCCGTCAGGTCGCCGATCGCGCCGGCGGCCTTCTGGATCTTTTCATGGGCGGGGCCGGCGATTTCCCGGACCTGACCGGTCGCATAGGAGATCGCGCCATTGGCGTCCTCGGTGATGTCCCTGACAAAGCCACCGATCTCGTCCGTGGCGTCCTGGATGGCGCCGACAACCGTACCGGCCGCGCTCTTCAGGGCCTTGATGAACTTCTCCGGAAGCTTGATCTCCACGGTCTTCTGCCCGACGATGCCGAAGAAGTCCAGGATCGCATAGGTCTTGGACAGGACGCCCGACACCTTGTCGTAGACATCCCGGATCTCATCGGCCGTCTGGCTGTTCAGGGCGTCGTCGATGTCTTTCCTGATATCTGCAGCGAGCGTGTTGTATACGTTATCCATGTCGTCCACGCTCTGGCGGAAGAGGGTCTTCGCCAGCGTGGCGGCCTGGTCGGCATCCTTTTCGAATTCCTTGAGGTAGTTCTTGATTTCCCCTTCGATCTGGCCGCGTACGTCCTTGACGGCGCTGTCGATCTGCTTGTAGAGGGCGTTCGCCTGGAGCTTGACATACTTGACCTCGTCGGCGAACACCTCCCTGCCATTGCGGAGGACCGTGATGAGGATGTATTCCAGGAGGGACATCGCGAAGTCCTTCAGGCTGAACTGCTCCCACGCGTCACCGAGCGCCTTTTCCAGCTCTCCGCCGATCTTGCCCATCTCCACGTTCTGGAAATCCTTGACCAGCTGCATGAGATCCTGGAACGTCTGGTAGACGGACTCGGCAAGGGCCCCGTAGTCCGGTTCCCCCTCCCCCGCCACTTTTTCGATGCTCTCGGCGAGGTTGTCGACGAGGGCCAGCGGCTTCGAGAGCAGGTTCATGAAGTTCTCCGCATTGTCGCAGTGGCTGATGTCCACGCCGACCTGCGCGAAGACGGCCTTGATGACCTGTTCGCAGCTGTCGAAGATGTTCTGGGTGGTCTCGAGGGCGTCCTTCATGTCGGAAGGAGCGCCCTTCGTCTGGTCCTCCACCTGTTCGAGGGCTTTCCTCAGGCCGGAAAACTCTTTTTCGAGGTCTTTGAGCAGTGTGTCCCTGGTTTTCTCGAGCAAGAGGACGATCTTGTCGGTGATGTTCTCGAAGGCTCCCATGGCAGTATGGAAATTGGTAACATACAAATATATAAAGAAAAAATGACAAATCCGCGTCCTGAATGATTTTGTTATTCCGTCTTTTCGGAGTATCTTTGTATCCCGTATTCAGGCAAACGACTTATGAAATACGGGTTCGACAACGCAAAGTATCTCAAGATCCAATCGGAACACATCAAGGACCGCATCGCCACTTTCGGCGACAAGCTCTACATGGAGTTCGGCGGCAAACTCTTCGACGATTACCACGCCAGCCGCGTCCTTCCGGGCTTCGAACCGGACAGCAAGCTCAAGATGCTCATGCAGATGAAGGATGACGCCGAGATCGTCATCGTCATCAGCGCCGTGGATATCCAGAAGAACAAGGTCCGGACGGACCTCGGCATCACCTACGACATGGACGTCCTCCGCCTCCGCGACGAGTTCATGGAACGCGGCCTCAGCGTGAACAGCATTGTCATCACCCATTTCAGCGGCCAGTCCAGCGCGGTCGCCTACCGGAAGCGCCTCGAGAGCATGGGCATCAAGGTCTATTATCACCACACGATCGAAGGCTATCCGCACAACGTCGCCCTCATCGACTCCGACGAAGGTTTCGGCCGGAACGACTATGTGGAGACCACGAAGCCCCTCGTCGTCATCACGGCTCCCGGTCCCGGCAGCGGCAAGATGGCCGTGTGCCTGAGCCAGCTGTACCAGGAGAACAAGCGCGGCGTCAAGGCCGGCTACGCCAAGTTCGAGACCTTCCCGATCTGGAACCTCTCGCTCACCCACCCCGTGAACCTCGCCTACGAGGCCGCCACAGCGGACCTCGAGGACGTGAACATGATCGACCCGTTCCATCTGGAAGCCTACGGCAAGACGGCGGTGAACTACAACCGCGACGTGGAGATCTTCCCCGTGATGAACGCCCTGTTCATGGACATCTACGGCGAATCCCCCTACAAGTCCCCGACGGACATGGGCGTGAACATGGCCGGCTACTGCATCTCCGACGACGAAGTGTGCCGCGAGGCCTCCCTGCAGGAGATCGTCCGCCGCTACTACACGGCCCTGTGCAACTTCGCCGACGGCAAGGCGACGGAAGCCGAGGTGAACAAGATCGCCCTCCTGATGAAGCGGGCGGGCATTTCCACGGCCTACCGGATGACCACGGTCGCCGCGAAGGACCGCCTGGACCGCTCCAGCACCTGCACGGCCACGGCCGCCATCGAGCTCGAGGACGGCACCATCCTGACCGCCGAAGGAAGTCCCCTGCTCGGCCCCAGCGCCGCCCTGCTCCTGAATTCCCTCAAGCACATCGCCGGTATCGAGCACAACGTGAAGCTCATTCCCCAGACCATGATCGCCCCGATCCAGAAGACCAAGGTGAACTATCTGCACGGGCGCAACCCCCGTCTGCATACGGACGAGGTGCTGGTGGCGATTTCCATGTTGAGCCTGATCGACGAGAACTGCAAGCTGGCCCTCGAGCAGCTGCCCAAGCTGCGGGGCGCCCAGGTGCATTCCACGGTGATGCTCAGCGAAGTGGACCGCAAGACCTTCCAGAAGCTCGGGATCGGCCTCACATGCGACCCCGTGCGGAAAATCAAGAAACAGCAGCGGATCGTGGACGAGGAGTCCTAGTCCTTATCCAACGCGTCGTCTTTCTGCCCTTCCCGGCGGACTTCCGAGATCGAGATCATCAGGTTCCGGACCGTGAACACGATGGAGAACTGGCCGATGGCCAGCACCCAGTCGTGCCGGACGATACCGTATGCGATGATCATCACCGAGCCGACCACGCCCAGCACCCAGTGCCCGAGCGGCAGGATGGACCGGTGCCGCTTGTAGCTGTATACGAGCTGGTACACCGTCCGCATCTCATAGGTGAACTGGCCCAGCACGCCGAAGAGCAGCAGGCCCAGCGGCACGTCCTCATTCTGGAGGAACGTGTCCACGAAAGACCGGTAATCCCGCGCGATGAGGGCGAGGATCAGGACCGGGAACAGCGCCTGGATGACGATCACCACACGCGGGACCTTCTTGTACAGGCCCATCACGCCGATGTTCCACATGTAGATGTAATAGCCGACGCTCTCGCCGAAGATGATGGAGAAGTCCTTCCGGAGCCATCCGTACACGTACAGGATGACGGCCCCGATGCTGCTCAGGATCCAGTAGATGCCCGGAGACTCCACCGAATGGGATTTCTCGGAGAGATACCACTGGATGAGGATGCGCACCCCGTAGATGCCCATCCCCGCAAAGCCGATGAGGTATACCCAGAAAGGACTGTCCATACGTGATTACGGCCGGGGCTCGTTGTAGAACCGCGTCCAGACCGCATCCTGCAGCTCATCCGGCAGGCCGCGCAGGACCGCGCGCGTCGTGTTCTTCGGGAAGTCGCTGTAACGCAGGAAGATGAGCCCGTCCAGGCTGTCGCAGAAGAGCGGGTCCACATTGAAGCAGACGAGCCGGGCATTGCAACTGAAATACTTGCGGACGAGCACCGGCAGGCGGTACTTTCCGTCCGACAGGGCCAGGAGGGTCCGGTCCAGCGCGTCGATGTTTCCGGGGGCGACCCGCAGGTCTTCGGGATTCACGTTCAGGAAATCCGGCACGAAGGGATGCGAAGGCTGCGCGATCCGGCCCGCATCCGCCATCGGGAAATTCTTCGTGACGTAATCCACGATCAGGCTCTTGAAGAAGTGCGGGATGTCGTTGCTGATGCTCACGGGGCCGGAGTAGTACTCCAGGGCGGGATTCTTCAGCACCGAGACGGCGAGGCCGGTGAGGAGCAGCCGCAGCGGCTGGACCTCGCGCTGGTATTTCTGGACGATGAAGGAACGGCCCAGTTCCATGGAGCGGGACAGGAGGGGTTCCGCCTTGTCGCCGTACTTCACGAGGGAGTCCGAGTAGAAACCGGACCGGCCGCCGTGCTCCGCCATGATCTCCGGGCCGAAGCCGAGGCGGTAGGCGCCCACGATTTCCCGGTTCGGGATGTGCCAGAGGACCATCTGCTTGTAGTAGGCGTCATACTCGTCCGTATCGAACGCCTGGCCGGTGCCTTCGCCGATGGCGCGGAACGTTTCCTCGCGGAGGCGGTAAAGTTCCCGCATCACGACCGGCGCTTCCGAGGCCGGAATCAGATAGGCCCGGTAGTCCCCGTTCTCGAAGAGGGTATGATCCTGGAGCTTCTCCATCTCCGCCCGGACCTCGTCCGCCGGCACGGGTTCCGCCAGGGGCGCGGGCGCCGCCTGGATGGACGGCTTGGGCGGCTCCTGGAGCTGTCCTTCCAGCGCATAGGTGCGGTTGCGGAGGTATCGGCCCAGGGCCGGCACGTCCATGGACGCGATCTCCGCCGCCGGGATGGGCTGGCCGATCCGCACCCGGATCACGGTTCCGGGCTTGTTGAACACCTCATGGATGAGGCGCGCGGTACGGAGCCGGGGATGGATCCGGCCAAGGATATGGAAGGACTTCGAGTTCCCGCCTTCGAAATAGATCGGGATGACCGGGAAACCGGATTTCTTGACCAGCTTGACGATGTTTTCCGCCCAGGGGATGTCTTCCACCACCTTTCCTTCGCGGAGGGAGGTCTTGTTCTTTCCCTTCTGCCAGGTGGCCACTTCTCCGGCCGGGAAAAGGCCCAGGGGATGCTGGTCGGCGATATGGCCGAGCGCGGCGCGGATGCCGGAGATGCTCCGGGCGCCGCCGCTGGAGAAGTTGTCCACCGGGATGAAACTGTCCTTGAGGCTCGGGATCATCGACAGGAAGAAGGTCGTGAGGATCTTGTAGTCCGGGCGGCGGGCGCCGACCACGGCGCTCAGGATCATCCCGTCCAGGCTGCCGTAATGGTGGTTGGAGACGGTGATGAAGCCGCCGTCCTGCGGGATGCGGTCCAGCTGCTCCTGCGGAATCTCGTAGCGGACGCCCACTTCCTCCAGCACTTGCGCCGAGAATTCGGGGCCGACGGTTTCGTGGAACTTGTGATGGATCCGGTTCACCTCCTTGAATTCCAGCAGCCGGTAGGCGGCCGAGGCGATCCGACGTCCCAGCCACCCCTTGATTCCCAGGAGTTTCTGAAGTTCGTCGACTTCCAGAACGGTCGTTTTGGTCTTAGGTTCGGTTATAGTAACTTGCTCTTTCATCTTTCGATTATCAAAGGTAACAATTTTCCACGAATTTACACTATCTTTGCCCCCGCTATGCAGCATCTGGGTGAAATCATCTCGCTGATGGTCGCCGTATTCTGGACGGTGACGGCCATCTTCGCCGACAAGGCGAGCCACCGGATCGGGTCGATGTCGACCAACGTCCTCCGGCTCGCGATGGCCTTCCTTTTCCTCGCCGTCCTGCTCTGGTGCACCATCGGCCGCCCCTATCCCCTATATGCCGACGGCAAAGCCTGGCTCTGGCTCGGCCTCTCCGCCCTGGTGGGCTATGTGTTCGGGGACTGGTGCCTTTTCAACAGCTACCTGGTCATCGGCGCGCGCTTCGGCCAGCTGTTCATGACCCTCGCACCTCCGATGGCCGCCATCGCCGGATGGGCCCTGCTCGGGGAAACGCTTACCTGGAAATCGATTCTGGCGATGGTCGTGACCCTCAGCGGTATAGCCATCTCCATCTTGAGCAAGGGAGAAGGTCATACCATGAAGCTGTCACTGCCGCTGAAAGGGGTTCTGCTGGGCCTCGGCGCCGGGGCCGGACAGGGCGTCGGCCTCGTCCTCAGCAAGATCGGCATGCAGCATTACGAGGCCGCGGTCCCGGCCGGCGCGCCCGAACTGATGGACACGATGCTGCCTTTCGCGTCCACGATGATCCGCGCGCTCATCGGCTGCGCCGGGTTCCTCGTCCTGATGGCGCTGCAGAAAGACCTTCCCCGCCTGAAAGCGGCCTTCCACGACCGCAAGGGACTGGCCTATGTCGCCATCCTCACCCTCTTCGGACCCGCCCTCGGCGTCTCCCTCTCCCTGATGGCCGTGCAATACACGGACGCGGGCATCGCCTCGACCCTGATGGCCTTGACGCCCGTCCTCATCATCCTCCCCTACGCCATCCTGTACAAGCAGAAAGTCCGCCTGAAGGAAATCATCGGCGTGACCGTGAGCATGGTGGGTGTGGCGATGTTCTTCCTAATGTGACAACCTCCGGTGGCCGGAGAAGAACCGCTGCGGCAATTCCATCGCGAGGATGATGCCCAGCACGATGGCGATGGCCACCTTGCCGGCCAGGAAACCGGCCGCGCTTGACTGCGCCATCTGGCTGGAAATCAAGTAGTACGTGCACCAAAACACGCCCGCTCCCGGAACGAGCGGGAAGATGCCGCACAGCAGGAAGACGGCGGCGGGGCACTTTTCGATGACCGCGAAAATACGCGAGAGAATGCCGATGAAGACGGTCGAGACGAGCGTCGCCATGGCGGCGGACATCCCGGCTTTCCGGAACAGGACCAGGTACAGCAGCCAGCCCAGCGCCCCGACGATGCCGGACGGGACATACTGCTTGCGGGGAACGCCGAACAGGACCGCGAAGGCGGTCGTGCCGACGAACGCGGCCAGGGTCTGGACCAGGAGGCCGGCCGTCTCGGGATTGGCCCAGACGCCGTTCAGCTGGATCAGGCCGCCGGCCACGGCGCCGTCCAGCATGAAGCCGACGCTGACGCCGATCGCGATGCAGAAAAAGCCCAGCAGGGCGTCCGTAAGCCGCGTCAGGCCGGCGAGATAGTCCGCATTGGCCAGGTCCCGGACGCCGTTCACGAACGGGACGCCGGGGATGAGCGGCATGATGGCGCCGATGATGATGTTCGCGAGGCTGTTCCCGAAGCCGATGCGGTAGCACCCGACGCATAACAAGGTGGCGACCAGCGCATTGCAGATGCCGCCGACGATGCGGGACAGATATCGGCCGCTCACCAGGTAAATGAACACGTTCAGCAGCAGGCCCACGATGAAAGCCGCGCCGCAGTCCAGCCAGCCGCCGCCGAAGACGGCGCAGAAGCCGGCGGCGCCGAACGCGGAGCCGAGCGTCTGCTCCCACATGGGCTTGGCCGGGGTGCGGCGGATCTGCTCCAGGCGCGCCCGGGCCTCCTCCAAGGTGCATTTTCCCGCGGAAATATCATAGCTGAGCTGGTTCACCTGCACCACTTTCTGGAGCTGGATGGGCCGGATGGGAATGAATTCCACGTTCGCGTAGGTCGATGCCTGGCCGCCGGCCTTTTCCACCTTCCCGGCGCTGCCGGTCGTGAAGATGCCGTTCGAGAGGACGAAGAAATTGCCCCGGTCCACCCCGAAATAGGTGGAAATCCGGGCCATGATATCCTCTACGCGGGAGATTTCCGCCCCGTTCTCGAGGAGGATGTGCCCCGCGATCGAGGCCACTTCCAGCACTTCGGAAAAGTCGTACTGCCGTTCCATGGTACAAAGATAATAGATTTCTCGACAAGCTCGAAATGACAAGGTCACTTCTCGAAATGCTGGTAATCCTGGACGGAGCGCCAGGTGCCGCCCCAGGAGAAGCCGCGGGCGCGGAAGAGGCGGTAGCAGAGGTCTTCCTTGTCGATCTTGTGCGGGAAATCCTTCGTGCGGTCCGCAAAGGCCGAGGCGCCGGCGGGGCGAACGCGGGAAGGACGGACGTAGGGATTCTCGAAGGGATTGATGTCGACGGCGAGGCCGAGCGCGTGCTTGGAGAGCTCCCGCATGCCGGTTTTCTTCCGGTAGTTGAAGCAGGACGTGTTGTCGGCCGCCATGGAAGCCTCGTCGTCTCCCCCGAAATCGTCGATGAGCCGGATGCTGCGAATCGGATAGCGGGCCTCGTACAGGTCGTGGAAAATGGCCACGAGATCCTCGGCGATGGCCTTGTTGCACACCAGTTCCCCTACCTGCTCCCGGCCCTCGAAATCGACATAGGACAGCCGCAGATAGCGGAGGTCCGAGAGCTTGATTTCCGCGTCGTTCGGGTAGGAAACCCCGCGCATGCGGGCCTCGACGGACGCCGGAACGGGCTCGGACGTAAAAACGGGCGCTGCGGGGGCGGCTTCCGCAACCGGCTCGGACTCGGGCGCTGGCGCGCTCCCCTGCCGGCATTGACAGCCGGCAAGCAGGCCCAGGGCGGCGGCTATCGACAGGAACTTTCTCATTTTTCGGAGGCGGCGGCGCGGAACATCGCCCGCAGTGCGTCGATGGATTTGTGGATGTCGTATTCTTCCGTGGACTCGGCGTAGCGCCAGCCCATCTCGTGACGCTCCTCCGGATGGTCCAGCCAGTAGTCGATGCAAGCGGCCAACGCCTTGGGATCCTTGGTCGGGAACAGGCTGTGCTCGTCCAGGGCGAACTGGGAGGTGGCCGTGAGCTCCCCTTCCGCAATCACGGGCACGACAGCCTGCTGGAGGGCTTCCAAGGCCGACAATCCTTCGACCTCGACCGTGGCGCAATGGATGTACAGGTCCGCCTTCGCGGCCAGTTTCCGGAGGCCGTCCCGGTCGTGGAACCGGAAGATGGGATCGTACTTCACGACGCCTTCCTCATAGAGCTTGTGCGCCTGCTGCTTCACGCTCTCCGCTTCGGGGCCGCGGCCGGCGAAATACAGCTGGATGCGGTCCGCATACTTGGAATAATGCATTGCCTCCAGCAGCGTCGGCTGGTCCTTCTCCACGGCGAGGCGGCCGATGCACACGATGAGGAAAGGACGGGAAGGGTCGTCGTCCTGCTCCACGCGGGTGACCTTGTCGGGAATGATGCCGTTGGAGATCAGGTGCAGGCGGGCCTTGAAGCCGAACTTCTGCAGGCGTTCCAGCACGTTCTCCGTGGGGCACTGGATGTCCGAGCAATAGTTGAACACGAAGTCCCGCCAGGCCCGGAGCATATTGTAATTGAGGAACTTCCAGTCACCGAGATTGATCGAACAGAAGAGGTTCTCCGGGTGCAGGTGATAGGTAGCCGTGCAAGGAACGCCATAGTACTTTGCGATCCGGGCCGTCACCATCTGGATGATGAACGGCTCCTCCAGATGCACGACATCGGCCCAGAGGACGGCCTCCTTGATCACGGAGATGTCCGTCCGGGCGAACTTGTAGCCGTGGGACTGGACGAGACCGTCGAAGACCGGGACGTGGAAATCGGCCAGGACATAGTCCGGCTGGGGCCTTTCGGCCTCATGATTGCGGCCGGAAAGGACGCGGACCTCCTCCCCCGCCTCGCGGAGATATTGGACCGTCCGGCGCGCGGAAGCGGACAGGCCGTTCCCGGACGCGTAGAAATTATTGACGACAAAGAGGATTTTCATAGTCTAGTAATTGAAGCGGAACTCGTCGACATACATCGTGCTGCCGCTGCCGCCGGTGAAAGAGCCGCCGTCGCGGCTGGGGGTCACATAAATGAACGCATAGCGGGGCGTCTTTCCGTTGCGGTACTTGAAGTTGATTTCAAAAGGAATGTACCCGCCGGTATCCTTTTCCAGGTCCATGACGGCGCGGGCGATCAGGTGCGGATCCTTGTCCGCGTCCACGAAGGGCTCTTTCGTGGTATCGACGTGCTTCAGGCCTTCCCAGTCGGTCAGGATCACCTCGATCCGGCCGACATCCGGCCTGCCTTTCCGGTCCAGGTACGGTTCCTTGGCGTAATTGACGGGTTTCGGGATGTAATGGACATAGCCCGAGAGGCTCTTCGGGCGGCCGGAGAACGGGACGCCGAAGTCCAGGTCGGCCCCGGACAGGTCCACCACCTTGTTGAAGCGGCCGGTGAAGAGATTGCCGGCGACAAAGGCCCACAGGACCTTCTTGCTGACCACTTTCGCCGCCGCCTTCCCCTTTCCGGACACGGCCACGTGGTCGTATTCCGGAGTCGTGGTGTTGACGCCCAGGAGGCTCAGTCCCTTGTTGGCGGAATCCCAGACCCGCTCAGCGGCCGGGGCTTCTTTCGCATACGGGTACCAGGACCCGCCGGTCCTGGACCACGTGTCGAACCCCATCCCCGGGATCTGCTGGGCCTGCGCCGTCTGCGTCAGCCAGAAGGCCAGGACCGCCCAAATAACTTTCTTTTTCATTTGCGCTGCAAAATTAGCAAATTCCGGGCTAAACCGCTATATTTGTAAGTTGTTTGGCGAAACCTATGGGACTGCTGCTCATATTCCTGTTCGGGGCGATGGCGATCTCCTTCCTGTGCTCACTGCTGGAGTCCACCCTTCTCTCCACCCCCATCTCCTACCTCTCGATGAAAGAGGAAGAAGGTGACAGGAACGCCATTCTCTTCTCCAAGCTCAAGGACAATCCGGACCGTCCCCTGACGGCCATTCTCTCGCTGAACACCATCGCCAACACGGTGGGCGCCGCCGGCGTGGGCCAGCAGGCCGCCGAGCTGTTCGGCAGCCAGTGGTTCGGCCTGGTCTCCGCCATCATGACGATCCTCATCCTCGTCTTCTCCGAGATCATCCCCAAGACCATCGGCTCCTACCACTGGAAGAGCCTCACCTGGCTTTCCCGCATCATGAAGGGCATGATGGTCATCCTGTACCCCGTCGTATGGCTCGTGGAAAAGCTCCGCAAGCGCATCGCCGGCGACGAGCCGGACACCGGCATCTCCCGCGAGGAGGTGTCCGCGATGGCGAACATCGGCGAGGAAGAAGGCGTGATCGACAACTCCGAGAACAAGGTCATCCAGAACATCATGAAGCTGGACGACATCAAGGCCTATGACGTGATGACCCCGCGCGTGGTCGCCGCCATCGCGCCGGAGAACATGACCCTCAAGCAGTTCTACAAGCAGGAGGAGCTCTCGCACAACTCCCGCATCCCCGTGTACGCGGACTCCCCGGAATTCATCACCGGCTACATCCTCCGCTACGACGTGCTGGAGAATCTCGCCGAAGACAAGTTCGACACCCGCCTCAGGAGCATCAAGCGCAAGATCGCGGCCTTCCACGAGGAGACCAGCGTGAGCGACATCTGGGAAGCCCTCCTCAAGAGCAAGGATCAGATCGCCCTGATCATCGACGACTACGGCTGCTTCCAGGGCCTCATCACCCTCGAGGACATCATCGAGACCATCCTAGGGATGGAGATCATCGACGAGAACGACACGATCACCGACATGCAGCAGTATGCGAAGGAACGCTGGCTCAAGCGCAAGAACCAGTACAAGCAGATCGTGCTCCCCGACGAGGAGGCCGACGCATAGATCCCCGGACATACCATGAAACGCATCGCCGTCATAGGAGCCGGTGCCGCCGGTTGTTTCTGCGCCGCCGAACTCCAGCGGCTGCGGCCGGATTTCCGCGTCGATGTCTATGAATCCGGTCCGAAAGCCCTGGCCAAGGTCGCCGTCACCGGCGGCGGGCGCTGCAACCTCACGAACTCCTTCGAAGGCATCCGGAGCCTCGCCGAGGCCTATCCCCGCGGCGAACGGCTGATGAAACGGCTCCTGAAGCAGTTCTCGCAGGAGGATGCCTGGCGCTGGTTCGAATCGGCCGGCGTCCCGCTCGTCCTCCAGGAGGACCACTGCGTATTCCCGCAGTCCCAGGACGCGATGGACATCGTCCACGCCCTGCTCCGCCGCATGGAGGGCGCGAATCTCCTGCTGCGTACGCCGGTATCTTCCGTCATGCCCGGCCCGACCGGGCATCTGTTCGTCGACGGCGAGCCTTACGACGCCGTCGTCGTCACCACCGGCGGGGCCCCGAAGGGGCTGCCGATGCTGGACGGGCTGGACCTGGAATGGGTGCCGACGGTACCGTCGCTGTTCACCTTCACCATCCTCGACGAAGGCCTCCGGAGCCTGATGGGCCTGGTCGTGGACGCGTCCGTGGCCATCCCCGGCACCGCTTTCAAGGCCGACGGTCCCCTCCTCATCACCGACTGGGGCCTGAGCGGTCCGGCCGTCCTGAAGCTCTCCTCCTATGCCGCCAGGCACCTGCACGAAGCCGGCTACCAGGCTCCCTTGTCGGTGAACTGGCTGGCCCTGAACGAGGCCCGGGCGCGGGAGATCCTGCAGGAAACCGCTGCCGAGAATCCTCGTAAGCAGGTCTCCAACACGCCCGTCGCCGGGCTGCAGGGACGCCTCTGGAACTACCTGATTGCCAAGGCCGGACTCCGGTCCGACATCCGTTGGGCGGAACTGGGCTCCAAGGGCCTGAACCGCCTGGTTTCCACCCTGACGCAAGACGCCTATGCCATCGCCGGCAAGACGAAGTTCCGCGAGGAATTCGTCACTTGCGGCGGCGTGGCCCTGGGAAACCTGGACCCGGCCACCCTGGAAAGCAAACGCCATCCCGGACTGTACTTCGCCGGTGAAGTCCTGGACATCGACGCCATCACCGGCGGATTCAACCTGCAGGCGGCCTGGACCACCGGCGCCACCGTCGCCCGCTCGATCGCCGCAAAATGAAAGAAATCCTCCTCATCGTCGGCCCCGCCGCCCTCGCCCTCCTCGTCATCGCCATCCTGGTCACCTGGCTCATCGTCAAGACCCGATCGCTGAACGCGCTCCGTGAAAGCGAGGCCCGGGCCCATGAACGGTCCCTAGAGCTGCTGCGGGCCGCGAACGAAGCGGCGCTGCAGCAGCAGATTTCCGCCATCCGGGCCGAGATGACCGCGGAGACCGAACGCCTGCTCCAGCAGCGCGAGGAAGCGCTCTCCCGCAAGGCGCAGGAGACTTTCCAGACCATTTCCGGCAGCCTGGACAAGGAGATGAAGGATATGAAGGAAGCCTTCGAGGCGCAGAAGAAGAGCACGAACGAGAGTTCCGCCTCCCTGAAGGAACAGTTGGAAGGGGCGGTCCGGAACCTGGCGGCGCAGACGCGGGACATCGGCCAGAAGGCCGACAACCTCGCCTCCGCCCTGAAGGGGCAGAACAAGATGGCCGGCTGCTGGGGCGAGACCATCCTGTACAACATGCTCGTGGACGAAGGGATGGTGGAAGGACGCGACTTCGACAAGGAGGAGACGCTGCGCGATGCGATGGGGCTCGTCATCCTGAACGAGGACAGCGGCAAGAGGATGCGCCCGGACTTCATCCTCCACTACCCCGACAAGACGGAAGTCATCATCGACTCGAAAGTCTCCCTGGACGCCTATTCCGACTGGTCGGCCGCGGAGTCGGAAGCGCTGAGAAACGACGCCGCCGTCCGCAACCTCACGGCCATCCGGACGCAGGTCAAGTCATTGGCTACCAAGCGTTACCAGGATTACATCCGGGAGGGGTACAAGACGCTGGACTACGTGATCATGTTCATTCCCAACTACGGGGCCTTGCAGCTGGTCAAGACGCTGGCCCCGGACATCTTCCGCGAGGCCTACAACCAGGGCGTGCTGCTTACCACGGAGGAGACGCTGATGCCCTTCCTGCGCATGATCCGCATCGCCTGGACGAACTACGACCAGGCGCGGAACCAGGAAAAGATCGTGAAAGCCGCGCAGGCGATGATCGACCGCGTGGCCGATTTCGCCGCGGCGCACGCGGCCATGGGCAAGAAGCTGGAGGAGGCGACGAAGGAGTATGAGGCCTGCTCGGCGAAGATCCGCGAATCCGGCCAGAGCATCCTGGTGTCGGCGCACCAGCTCGTCAAGCTGGGAATCCCGAAGAATCCGAAGAAGCCGCTGCCTGAAATCGAAGAGTAAGGTCCGCCGTCTCCATGAGGACGAACCCCATGCCGCAGTTCGCGGCGAAGGCCCGGTCATAATCCGAATCCCCGAGCATCAGGCTCCGCTCCGGGGCGATGTCCGGGAAATCCCGGCACGCCGCCTGGAACATGCCCGTCTGGGGCTTCCGCATCGGATGGTCCTGCGCCAGTTCCGAACAGGTGTAGATGGCGTCGATGCGGCCGCCGGCGGCGGCGATTTCCGCCCGCATCCGGGCATGGACCGCCTCCAGTTCCGCCTGCGTCATCTTGCCCTTGCCCACGCCCCGCTGGTTGCTCACCACGATGACATGCCGGAACTTCGCCGCCCATTTCCGGAGGCTTTCGCGGATGCCGGGCAGGAAGGCGAACTGGTCCCAGGCACGGACGTAATCCCCCGGGAGCCAGCGGTTGATGACGCCGTCGCGGTCCAGGAAAAGGGTGTCCGCATCCGCTGCAAGAACTGCGTCCGACGCTTTCAAAACCGCCTGGATCTCAGGCAGTTCCCGCTGCGCCCGAGCGTAGTCCTCCGGGACGCCGATGTCGATGAAATACCCTTCCTGCACCTCGCCCGCGACGAGGCCGTAATCCGCCAGGGGCTCCAGGACTTCCCGCTCGAAGGAGAAGGTTTTCGGGAACAGGGACATATCCAGCTGGGAACGGTCGATGGCATAGACGCCGCCGTTGATGAGGCCCTCGGCGCAGGGTTTCTTCTCCCGGAAGCCGGTTACCAGGTCGCCGTCCCAGTCCACCGCGCCGTAGCGGTCGAAATCCCGCATCGGCTTCAAGGCCAGCGTGACCGGGGCGGTGAAAGAGAGGGCGTTCAGGTCGACGTTGTAGAAGGTGTCGCCGTTCAGGACGAACACCTGCTTTCCCTTGCACTTCTGCAGGGCCAGACGGATGCCGCCGCCGGTGCCCAGGGGTTCCTTTTCGATGGCGAAACTGACGGCGAAGGGCCATTCCCGGCCCTGGACGAAGTCCATGACCTGCTCCCGGAGATAGCCCACCGAGAGCACCACATGCCGCACGTCGAACCGGGAAAGCCATTCCAGCTGGTACTGCAGGAAAGGCTTCCCGTCCACGGGAGCCATGCATTTGGGGATTTCGCCGATGACGCCGCGAAGCCGGGTTCCGAGCCCGCCGGCGAGGATTACCGCTTCCATTGCTCGGGAACTTTGTCCGTGTCGTACACGCGCCAGGCGTGGGCGCCCCGTTCCGTGAACTGGAACGGCACGACCTTGCCCGGAAGACCCTCCAGGGCCCGCACGACGGCCATTTTACGGACAGGCGGGACCATCAGCATGATGAAGCCGCCGCCGCCCGCGCCGGAAACCTTTCCGGCGACGGCCCCGGCGGCCATCGCCGCGTCGAAGGCCTCCTGGATGACCGGATTGGTGATGGCGCCGGCCATCTTCTTCTTGTCCTCCCAGGCCTGGCCCAGGATCCGGCCGAATTCCGCCATGTCGCCTTTGAGCAGGGCCAGCTTCATGTCCGTGGAGCTCTGCCGGATGCGGTGCATCGCCTCGATGGCGACGGCGTTGCCGGAGGAGGTGTTCTTCTGCTGCTCGCTGATGATGGCGGCGCTGGAACGGGAGCGGCCGGTATAGTACAGGACCATGGACGATTCCAGTTCGTCCACGATCCAGGACTTGATCTTGAGGGGGTTGACGATGACGATGTCGCCCTGGTGGAATTCCATGAAGTTGAACCCGCCGAAAGCGGCCGCGTACTGGTCCTGCTTGCCGCCGGCGAGGGCGAGGTCCTTGCGCTCGATCTCGTAGGCGAGCCGGGCAGTCTCGTAGTCCCCCAGGGGCAGGTTCATCCATTCGGCGAAGCACTTGAGGATGCACACCACCATCGTGGAGGACGTGCCCAGGCCGGAGCCGGCGGGCGCGTCGTTGTAGGTCGTGATCCGGAAGGCGCCCGGGACGGGCCCGAAATCCTTCACGATGCGCTGGTAAACGCCCCGGATGAGATCCGGCGCGGGCGCCAGGGAGTTGTCCAGCGGGCATTCGACGTGCGCGTCGCAATCGTAGGCGTCGACCCGGACCGTCTCCCCCGGCTGCGTCTCGATGGTGCAGTAGGCGGAAAGGTTGATGGTGGCGTTGAGGATCTGCCCCCCGTACAGGTCGCTGTACGGCGAGACGTCGCTGCCTCCTCCGGCGAGGCCGAGCCTGAGCGGCGCTTTGCTGCGGATAATCATACGGTCTTGTTCAGTTCCTACAAATTTAGCTATCTTTGTCCAAATTACCAACCATGCGAGACGGACTGCAGACCTACGTCGAAGCGGAGATCATCCCCCGCTACCGGACCTTCGACAAGGCCCATCAGGAAGACCACGCCCGGAGCGTCATCGCCCAGGCGCTGGAACTGGCCCGGTACTATGCCGTGGACACGGACCTGGTGTACACGGCGGCGGCCTACCACGACACCGGCCTCGCCGTGGACCGCGCCACCCACCACCTGGAATCCGGCAAGATCATCCGGGCCGACGCCCGGCTCCGCGACTGGTTCACGGAGGACGAGATAGAAATCGTCGCCGAGGCGGCGGAAGACCACCGCGCGTCCGCAAAAACGGCCCCCAGAAGCATCTACGGCCGCCTCATCGCCGAGGCCGACCGCCTCATCGACCCGATCACCATCATCCGCCGGACCATCCAGTTCGGCCTGTCTCATTACCCGGAACTGGACCCCGAGGGCCATTGGGAACGCACCCTGGCGCACCTGCGGGAGAAGTACGGCGACGGCGGCTACCTGCAGCTCTGGATTCCCGAGTCGCCCAACGCGGGGAGACTCGAAGAACTCCGCAAGATCATCCGGGAACCGGAAACCTTGCGGAGCGTCTTCGAAAAGCTCTTTGCGGAAGAAACCGCTACTGGGCGAGCGTAGCCATCTTTTCCTTCACGGCGGCGATGCGTTCCGCCGCCTCCGGATAGCCCGTTTCCTGCGCCTTGGAATAGTACAGGACGGCCTTCTCGTACATCTCGAGGGTCAGGGACTTGACCTTGGCCTTGTCCTTCCGGCGGGAGACCGTTGGCGAATCGTCCCCCAGTTCCTCGAAGTCCACGCCGGCCTGGAAGAGCATCCGGGCCTGCTCGCGCACGGCCTTCGACAGATTCTCCTGCTGGGCGTTGATGGTCTCGTTCTGCTGGGCGATGGTGCCGTGCTGGGCCGAGATCATCTCGTTCTGCTCGCTGATGGTCTGGTCCTTGGCCTGGATCTCCGCCTTCAGGTCCTCGATCTCCTTTTCCTTCTCGGCGATGACCGTCTTGAGGCTGGAGACCAGTTTCCTGTACTGGGCGTTGTCCTGGGTGAGGCGCTCCAGCTGGCTCAGCTTGCCCTTGATGTCGGAGATGCTGTTCTCGATCATCTCCACCTGGTTCAGGCGCGCGGTCCCCTGCTCCAGGTCGGTGCGGAGGACGGCCGTCGAGCCGGAAATCTGGGACAGCTCCTGGAGGATGTTGTCCACGGCGGTAGCCGATTCGATATAGCTGTCCCGCGTCGCTTCGGCGCTGACTTTCAATTCGTTGTAGGCATTGACGACGGCATCGTAATCTTCCTTCGGGACTGTGGTCCCGGAATGGAATTCACAGGCGGTCACGAGGGCCGCCGCCACGAGGATTATCGGGAGAGCTCGCATAGGAAATTCGTCTTTTCGAACCGGATGGTCGTGAGTTTGAGGTCGGAACGGTAGGAAACGCTGCCGGTGCCCAGTTCGTCGGAGGAGACGGTGCCGTCCTCCGCGATGGTGAAGGAATAGACCGTGGGGCCGTAGACCGTCACGCGGGCGATCTGGTACTGGCGCTCCGCGATCTTCTTCACGGAAGCGGTCGCATACCGGGTTTCCCCGTCCGAGGTGAACTTCATCGAGTAGCTGCCCTCGAGGTTGCCGATCTTCTGGACATCCGGGAGGAGGCTGACCTGCTGGACGGAACGGCCCGCGCAGCTGCCGAGAACGGCGGCCGCGGCCAGGGCGAGAAAAGCCAGACGGAAGGGTTTCATATCGTTCATTTACTTGAGAATCGCATCGGCAAGGGCTTCCAGGGCGGGGATGTCGCTGTCCTTCATCCGGCTCCGGATGGTGACCGTTTCACCCACGATCTCCACGTCCTTCATCGCGCCGAACAGCTCCTTCATCACCTTTCCGGCCGTCGGGGCCCAGGTTCCGTTCTCCACGAGGGCGACCTTCTTCCGCTGCCAGGACTTCATCTGCAGCGTGTGGATGAAGTTGTACGCCGGGGAGAAGAGGCCGCCGTCATAGGAAGCGGCGCAGAGCACCATCTTCCCGTAGCGGAACGCGTCTTCCACCGCCTCGGCCTGGTCGTCGCGGGTGAGGTCCGCAAGCGCCACCTTCGGGCAGCCCTTTGCCAGCAGGATCTCTTTGAGTTTCTCTGCTGCAACCATCGTACCACCGTGGATGGACGCGCAGGCGACGAAGACGCCTTCCGTCTCCACGCCGTAGCTGCTCCAGGTCTGGTACAGGTCGATATATTCCGCGAGGTTCTCGCGGAGGATGGGGCCGTGGAGCGGGGCGATGACCGCCGGCGCGAGCGGGAGGACCTTCTTGAGGAGCACCTGCACGGGAGCGCCGTACTTGCCGCAGATGTTGAAATAGTAGCGGCGGGCCTCGCAGGCCCAGTCGTCATCCTCTTCCCCGAAATAGCCGCATTTGGACAGGGCGCCGAACTTGCCGAACGCGTCGGCCGCGAAGAGGACCTTGTCCTTGCTGTCGAAGCTCACCATCACTTCCGGCCAGTGCACCATCGGGGCCATGATGAACCGCAGGGTATGGGCGCCCAGCGAGAGGGTGTCCCCTTCCTTCACGGCGAGGGTGTTGAACGTCTCCCCGTCGAAGAACTGGCCCAGGAAGACAAGCGCCTTCGCCGTGGCGACGATCCGGACCTCCGGATATTTCCGGGCGAGCTCCAGGATGGTTCCGGAGTGGTCCGGTTCCATGTGATGGACGACCAGGTAGTCGGGTTTCCGGCCGTCCAGGGCCTCTTCCAGGTTCTCCAGCCACTCCGCCCCCTTGCGGGCGTCCACCGTGTCCATCACGGCCACTTTCTCGTCCAGGATGACATAGGAATTGTACGCCATCCCCTCGGGAACGACATACTGGCTTTCAAAAAGGTCGAGGTCCACATCGTCCACGCCGATGTACTTGATTTCGGAAGAAATGCGCTTGATCATGTGTCTGAGTTTTATCATACAAAGATAGCCCTTTTTTCCGGACGAAAAAAGGGTTGCAGGGGGATTTGAAAGGTCTATTCGCTATAGTTGTGGTCGACCGTGACGAGGACCGTCTTTCCGGGGAGAAGCGCCTCCAGGTCCCGGGTTATTTCCCGGCTCAGCGCCGGTTCGTCGTGGACCGAAAGGTCGGGCACCACGTCGACGGTCACGAGGTTCTCTTTCTCGTCATAGAAGAAGCCGTGGATCTGGTCCAGGTCCTTCCGGGCGGTGAGCGTCCGCAGAACCAGGGACTGGATTTCCGCGCGCTGGTTCTCGCCCGTGGCGACGGCGTAGACGCCCACGGTCATCACGATCGCATGGTCCCGGAACATCTGGAGGGTAATCTTGCGGGAGAGCCCGTGGATGTCCTGGGCCGTCAGGGTGTCGTCCACGCTGACGTGGAGCGAGCCGATCATCACTTCCGGACCGTAGTTGTGCAGGATGATGTCGTAGACGCCGTGCACCTCGTCATAGGCCATGACTTCCTTCTTGATTTCCGCGACCAGTTCGGGAGAGACGCGCGTGCCCAGCAGCTCCCCTACCGGCGAAGCCAGCATCTCGACGCCGGCCTTGATGATGACGGCCGAAATCAGCGTGCCCAGGATGCCGTCCAGCGAGAAGCCCCAGATGAGCATCACCCCCGCAGAGACGAGCGTCGCGAGCGTGATGACCGCGTCGAAGAGGGCGTCGGAGCCGGAGGCGGTCAGCGCGTCGCTCATGAGCCGGGTCCCCTGCCGCTTGACATACCAGCCCAGGAGCAGCTTCACGACGATGGCCACGACGATGACGATGAGCGTGGTGGTCGTGTAGCTGGGTTCGGTGGGCTCGATGATCTTCTTGACGGACTCGATCAGGGAGGTGATGCCGGCGGACAGGACGATGACGGCGATGATGATGGCGCTGAAGTACTCCACCCGGCCATAGCCGAACGGATGCTTCCGGTCGGCGGGGCGCTGCGAGAGCTTGGTGCCGATGATGGTGATGACGCTGGAAAGCGCGTCACTAAGGTTGTTGACAGCGTCCATCACGATGGCGATGCTGCTGGACAGGAAGCCCACGAGGGCCTTGAAGGCGGCCAGCAGGACGTTCGTGACGATGCCGACGATGCTGGTCCGGATAATTTGCGCGCTGCGGTTCATAGATGCAAATATACGGATTTTATTTATTACCTTTGGTCTCCGAAATGAAGAGAAGAGCCATCTTAACCTTATCCTGCCTCGTGGCAGGGCTTTCCGCCGGGACATCCTTCGCCCAATCCCGCAACGAATCCATCGACAGCATCACCGTCACGGCGACCCGCGTTCCCGTGGCCCTGCATAGCACCGCCCGCATCGTCACCCTCCTGGACAGCATGACCATCGCCTCGGCCCCGGCCGAGACCGTCAACGACCTCCTCAAGTACGCCCTGGGCGTGGATGTGCGCCAGCGCGGCGCGATGGGCATGCAGACGGACATCAGCATCCGCGGCGGCACCTATAACCAGGTCGCCGTCCTGCTGGACGGGATCAACATCACCGACCCGCAGACGGGGCACAACTCCTTCGACTTCCCGGTGAACCTCTGCGACATCGAGCGCATCGAGGTGCTCGAGGGTCCGGCCGCCCGGGTGTATGGGACGTCGTCCCTGCTCGGCGCCGTCAACATCGTCACGCGGAAGGCGCCGGAGAATGCGTTGACCGCCAGCGTGGAAGGCGGTTCGTTCGGTTCCCTGGGCGCCACGGCATCGGCCGAAATCAAGCACAGGGGCGGCTTCAACGGCATTTCCGCCGGCTACCAGCGCAGCGACGGCTATAACAGGAACGCTGCCGGCGGCCTGAACAGCGACTTCGGCGCCATCAAGGCTTTCTGGCACGGCGCGCACGATTTCGGCCGGCGCGACCTCCGCTGGCAGGCCGGCGTCAGCAACAAGGATTTCGGCTCCAGCACCTTCTACAGCGCCAAGTTCGACGACCAGTTCGAGCACACGCTGAAGACCTTCGCGTCCCTTAAATCGGAAGGGAAAGGCGTCCTGCACTTCACGCCCGCCCTGTATTGGAACCACGGAGAGGACCGCTTCGAGCTCTTCCGCGGCGCGCCGGACAAATATCCGTTCAACTACCACAAGACCGACGTCTTCGGCGCGAACCTGAACTTCCGGGTCGACACCCGGCTGGGACAGACGGCATTCGGCGCCGAGGCCCGGCACGAACGGATCATCAGCACGAACCTCGGCGAGAAACGGGCCCATCCCCGGGGCGTCTATGTCTGCGGCCTCGACCGGACGGCCTTCAACCTGTTCCTGGAGCATCACGTCGTCCTGGGGCGGCTTTCCGCCTCCGCGGGACTGACGACTGTCTATAACACCGGAAACAAGGAGGGAATCCGACTCTTCCCAGGCATCGACGCCAACTTCCGGATCACCGACGCCGTGCGCCTCTACGCCTCCTACAACACCTCCTACCGGATGCCGACCTTCACGGAGCTGTACTATTCCGTGGGCGGGCACCTGGCGGACCCGAACCTGAAGGCCGAGAAGCTGCGCGCCCTGGAGGGCGGTGTCAAATTCCTCGGCCGGGGCGTCCGGGCCACCGCCACGGCGTACTACAACCGGGGCTACGACCTAATTGACTGGATCATGGACACTTCCGACGGCGAAGACGCGCCGTGGAAGTCGGTGAACCATACGAGATTGAACACGTTCGGGCAGGAAGTCTCGCTCCGGATGTCCTTGCCGGATATGCTGGGGAGGCCCGGTTTCTTCTTCCGCTCGCTCAGCCTCGGCTACAGCCACCAGGCGCAGGACAAGGCGCTGGAAGCGAACCTGCGGTCCATCTATTCCCTGGAATACATCCGCCACAAGGTCGTCGCCCAGGCCGATTTCCGCTTTTGGGACAAGCTGGCCCTGGACCTCTCCTGGCGCTATGTGGACCGGAACACGGGCTCGGAACTCCTGAAACCCTATTCGCTCCTGGATGCCAAACTCGGGTATGATTTCCCGCGGCTGAACCTCTACCTGCGGGCCAACAACCTTCTGAACAGGACCTGGTACGACTTCGGGGACATCCCCCAGCCGGGCCTGTGGGTGATTGTCGGAGTTTCCTGCAAGCTCCCCTACTGAGCCACCTCGCACTCCATCTCGATCAGCCAGGAAGGCCGGCAGACGCGCGCTTCCAGGAGGATGCGGGGAACGGTCGGGAACCGTTCCTGCATATAGGCGTCAATGACGGGATAATCCGAAATGTCCCGGAGATAGATGACGAAATAAGGAACCTGGTCCAGGCTCGATCCCCCTTCCTGCAGGAGTTCGGAGATGTTCTCCAGCAACCGGTCCGTCTGCGCGACGACATCGCCCTCGTACAGGACCTTTCCGCGGCTGTCGATGCTGGCGGTGCCGCTGATGAAGATCTGGCCGTCGGAGAGCCGGACGCCCCGCTCGAAAGCCACCCCGTAATCGTGTGTCGGGCTCAGATGCGAAAGCGCCTTCAAGTAAGTCTTGTCCGATTCCCGGATGTCCGGACGGGTGAGGAAGTCGATGGCGACGACCGCGTTGCGGCCCTCCGTCGCCCCACCGATCCCCGTCGATGCGATGTAATGGGTGTCGTGGCTGAGGCCTTCCTCGGCAAAGACATCGTTCCGGGCCTTCACGAGTCCGGCATAGTTGGCGTCGATGTCCCGGACATAGATCCAAGTGCGGACGCAATGGGTCTTCATCTCAAGTTCCAGCGGACGGATCAGGTCCAGATACTTGCCGAACAAAAGCCTGGACTGGGTGTAAGAATCTTTCCCGGCGGCCTCCTCCTCGGTGAGACGCAGGCTGTGGAACAGGCCGGTTTTCTTCTCGGAAGCGGTCTGCGCCAGCGCGGCGATCCGGCTTCCGTCCAGGGGCGGCTGCTCCACGACGGAGACGGCCAGCGATGCGTACAAAGGCCTGGTTTCAAGCGCTTTCCGAAGCGCGGCGATCTGGTTCTGCGCATCGCTCAGGAAGAAGCGGACAAACACAGGATGCCGCCCTTCGGCGCGCTCGTCGCCGAAGAAGCGGTCCATCCTGTCAAACAAGGACGCCAAGGCGCCGGAGAAGGTGTTTCCGGGCGCTGGACGGAGGATTTCAAATCGGTTCACGACACAAAGATAAGAAATCCCGGCCGGGCTGCCAATACCCACAAATGGGGATTCAACCGCAAAGAAAGGTGGAAAACGGATAAATTCCGGAATAATTCCTTACCTTTGGCACCATGTCAGCAGTACTTCATAAGAAAGCGTTTCCCGAACTCACGGTGGACGAGCTCTACGAACTCCTGCGCGTGCGCAGCGAGGTTTTCGTCGTGGAGCAGGACTGCGTATATCAGGATATGGACGGGGATGACCAGGCCTCCATCCACCTGTGGCTCACGGAAGGCGACAAGGTCGTCGCCCTGTGCCGGGTCTGCCCCGCCGGGACGCATATGCAGGAGATTTCCATCGGGCGTGTCATCACGACCGAGCGCGGCAAGGGGTACGGCAAGCGGATCATGCTGGAGGGCATCGCCGCGGCCCGGGAGCATTTCGATGCCCGGGTCATCGACATCGAGGCCCAGGAATACGCGAAGGGCTTCTACGAGCAGGTGGGGTTCCAGCAGTCCTCCGAGCCCTTCATCCTGGACGGCATCCCGCACATCAAGATGACTTGGAAAGAAGACAGGATCGAGACGCAGCGGATTCTGTTCCGACCGTGGAAAGAGTCTGATGCCGATGCCCTGTTCAAGTATGCCGCGGACCCGGATGTCGGCCCTCGCGCCGGCTGGCCCCCGCACGGGTCCGTAGCAGACAGCCTGGAGGTCATCCGCAAGTTCTTCTCCAACGACCATACCTGGGCGCTGGTGCTGAAAGAGACCGGCGAACCCATCGGCTGCATGGGCTATTATCCCTATGGCGAAAGCAATATCGGCATCGGCGAGAACGACGCCGAGCTGGGCTATTGGATCGCAAAACCCTACTGGAACCAGGGCATCTGCACGGAGGCGCTCCGGGCCATGATCGACTATTGCTTCAACAAAAAGGGCTTCCAGACCCTCTGGAGCGACTTTTTCGTGGACAATCCCGCCTCCGGCCGCGTGATGGAGAAGTGCGGCTTCCGCGACACGGGCGAAATCAACTGGTGCAGCCACCTCTACCGGGGCGACGAACGCCCGGTAAAGGTGATGCGGCTGGACTACGCGCTTTGATTACTTGATGCTGACCGCGGGCCAGCCGAAGTCCTGGTAGCAGGAGATGGCCAGGCCGTGGGCCTTGGCATAGTCGAGGATGGATTTCGCGCGGGCGGCTTTCTTGGCGTCGTCGTTGGAATAGAGGGCCATGAAGGCATCGAAGCGGTCGCCGAAGATGGCCTTGGCGGTGGGAATGAAGTCGGAACCGTCGCCGACGGCATCGAACTGGAACACTTCGAAACCGTCGTCGGCCTTCTTCACGTGCATGCAGCCGGGATGGCTGCCGCCGGAGACGGACTTGAGGGTGTCGCCGGCATGGTTGTAGTTCTCCACATGGAAATCGCCCCAGACCCGGATGTCTTCGGGATTCTCCTCCTCGGTGCCGGCAATCAGGCAATACGGAATGCAGTATTCGCCGGGCGTATAGCCGGCGCCGATCTCCGTCATATACCGGCCGATGGCGGCCATCGCGTCATCTTCTTTCTTCTGGGTCTTATAGGCGACGATGCGGCCATTCGCCACCTGAACCTCCGTCACGCCGGGATTGCCCAAGTCGGAATAGGTCACGCGGTACCAGCCGTCGCCCATCGGCTCGATCGATTCCACGGAAGACTCGCTGGAAGGGCCGTCCTGCAGGCCGGTCCGGAACACCCAGAAGGAGTAGGTATCCTCGTATTCCGTTTCCCAGATGGACTTCAGGACGTCCTCGGAAAGCGTCTTTTGCAGATATTTGTCGGTCATGGGCTTGTTGCCCAGCACGTGTTCGTAGAAGTCGCCGACGAGGGCGACATCCTTCTTCTCCTGGGACTGACTGCAGGAAAGAAGCAGCAAAATGGCTGATAATGAAATAAGTATGTTCTTCATAATAAATGTTACAAACCTAATTGAGTCAGGAAATGGTGGAAGATGTCCGGCCTGCAGACAAGCGGGAACAAGAGCCCATAGACGGCGCCCCAGAAGTGGGCCGTATGTCCAATGTTGTCCATGTTCCGTTTCGCCATGTACCAGCAGTACAGGAGGTACAGCGGCGCAAAGATATAGCCGGGGACCGGGATGGGAATCAGATAGATGTAAATCCCCATCTTCGGCTCGAACAGGATGGAAGCGAACAGGACGGCCGAGACCGCTCCTGAGGCACCCACAGCACTGTATCCATAGTCGTTCCTGTATTTGATGAGGTCGCCGACGGTCGATACGGCGATGGCGCTCACATAAAGCGCCACATACAGGATGATGCCTGACGGATGCCCGAAGGCGGACTGGAAGTATCGCTCCACCACCGTCCCGAACAAATAGAGGGTGAGCATGTTGAAGAACAAGTGCCCCCAGCCTCCATGGACCAGTCCGTAACTGAGCATCCGATACCCCTGCCTTCTGTGCCATACGTCGTATGCATTAAACTTCAAGGCATTGATATTCAGCACCCCCACGAAGCAAAGGATGCTGACCGCCGCGGTGATCAGTATGAGAATCAGCGTCACCATCTGATCGAAGAAAAGATCGCCTCGGCAAGCATCCGGGCACCTGTCTTTTGGGGATGGACGCCGTCCCGGCAATACTGGGTGTCGATGAAAAGATCCTGCAAGTCGACCAGTTCCAATCCGGTTTCTTCCGCTGTTTCCCGGACGGCGGGCCGGACTCCCTCCTCCATCGTTTCAGGGTGCACACCCAGCAACGGCTTTCCCAGGATGAGATGGATCCGGATCGGAGCGATCAGAATGACGCGAGGGTGGGACGGAAGGTTCGAGTAGGAGTCGATGATTTTCCGGTAGTCTCGACGAAAGATGTCGGGGTCCCAGTTTCTGGTCTTCGTGTCATTCGTGCCAAGCATCAGGAGGACGATGTCGGGATTCCATGCAAGGCTTTCTTTGTAGATACGTTTCTTGACATACGGCGTATCGGCATCGAAGCGGGCCGATGCGTCATTGTAGCCGAAGTTCCGGACCTCATACCCAGCACCGAGCATTTCCTGCAACTGGGCGGGATAACTCTGCTTCCAGGGGTTCAGCAGCGTGAATCCCCAGGTGATGCTGTCTCCGATGCAAGCGACGCGAATCATGACAGGACAAAGATACGGCTTTTTCGGCAAAGTTGTCCGAATTGCCGCCGTCGCCCAGCCCGTTCCCGGCGGCGAGCTGACCGATGTAGAGGCAAAACCGGGCGTTTCCGCCCTTTGGACGAGGAAAAACAACGATTTCGGGGCAAAAATGGCGGGTTTTGCCCCTTGAATGAACGAAATGATCAACGAAGGGGCAAAAGGGGCACGTTTCGCCCCGCGATAAATGAACCGTTGTACCCCCAACTGGACCAACTGGCAAACCCAAGTCACTTGCTTCGGAGCGAAGCGACGGAGGGGGTCCGGGGGTCTTCCCCCGGTAATATATATACTCAAAAAACCAGCGATTTCTCGCTGGTTTTTTGAGGTGCCAAGCGCACCTCCATTTTTTGACACTTTTGGACATAATCAGACATTTCGCATCTTTCTAATTCATTGATTTCCAATATTATTTTTATAATCCCTGTCTAATGGCGTCCAATTCGGACGACAATTTACCGGCACAAATTCGGCACAATTTCGCTTTTTTTGCTATATTTGCACCTGAAATGATAGATTGTGTAACGGTAAATTGTTGTTGCCTATGTCGGTTTTTTTCATGCTTCGGACGAAGAAACAAGAAGGAAGAGCCCCTCTTTCAGCTCGTATCATCAGTCACAAACTCGGCCTTGACATGAAGGTCGTGACAACCATCACGGTTGAC
>ONDF01000054.1 GCA_900316525.1 uncultured Bacteroidales bacterium | reverse complement strand
CCTACACCATGACCTTCGACTACAACAGCCAGATCCAGTTCTACGATACGGCTACGATCAGCTTCGGCTTCGATCTCCAGTCTCCTTGGCAGAAGTTCGCCGAGCCGTTCAAGGTCAACGTCGTGATCAAGGGCCTGAACGCTCAGTAGTCTCTACTCTGACTCTCTCTAAGGGTCGGTTCCTCAAAGGGACCGACCCTTTTTATTTATTCCGGGGTTTTCTTATCTTTGTATGACGAATTGACAAAACCTTGAACCGATGAAACGAACGCTCTTTTTTTTGGCGTCGGTTGCGGTCTCATTACCATCCAGGGCGGTTACGGCCCGGGTATCGGCGCCGTCCTTTCTGGCAATATCTCCATGGCGAATCTCGGAGCCGGCCACCTGTACGGCGGCCTGCAGCTGGGCGGCAATTTCCGCCACGGGAAAGTGGCCGAAACGCATAAGACGGACCTCTCGGTGGCGCCTCGCTTGATGTTGGGATGGAATCTGGGCCGGGTCGTGGAGATCCACGCCGGCGGACTCGCGGGTATTGCGGCGGTGAAATTCGACGCTGACCAAAGCAATCTCGCCTTCTGCTGGGGCGGCTTCGGCGGCCTCCGCCTGAATTTCAGCGACTCCTTCGGCCTTGTCCTGGAAGGCTGCTACTCCAAGCAGCTTCCGTACGGTCTCGCCGGTATCGCCTTCAAGTTCTAATCTTTCAGACAGATACAAAAGATTGGCCGGGTCTCCTCCCCAAGAGACCCGGCCGGTATATAAAACGAACTTAACAAATAGACATGAACTTGAATTCAATGTCCATAGCAAAGATATAACCTTTTACCGAAATAACCAAATTCTTTACGGATTTTAAGTAAAATAAAATATTTTACTTTTAATTTAAAAGTTTTTAGATTCCGGGTCAAGCCCGGAATGACGAAGGATAGATGCCCGGTCAAGCCGGGCATGACGTTTTTGAGCGAGGCTTTTTTTTCGTCATGGCCGGCTGTGACCGGCCATCTGTCATCCACATCGACCCTTTGGAAATCCACTTTTGACGCCCCTGGGGGAGTTCGTAATTGATTGATAATCATGAACGAATTCTTTCAGGGGCTCGCTTGTTGTCCACTTTTGGCGTAAAAGTGGAATAATGGAATGGGTTCGTCCGTAATTTTGCACTGTCCGGCACCGGCTGCCGGGCGGACACTTGAACAAACCATTCAAAAAACCTTTATGAAAAAAATCGTTGTATTCGTAATGATGCTTCTGAGCGTAGCGGCTTACGCGCAGAGGCGGACCGTTACGGGCACGGTGACGGAAGGGTCCGGCTATCCGGCGATCGGCATCACGGTCGTCGAGCAGGGCACCCAGAACGGCGCCGTGACCGACGCTGACGGCCGGTATTCCATTACGGTCGCCGGTCCGCAGGCCGTGCTCGTGTTCGACGCGCTGGGCTACGGCACCGTCACCGAGACCGTGGGTTCCCGTTCCGTCGTGGATGTGACCATCCAGGAGGAAGCCCTTGCGCTGGACGCCGTCGTGGCCATCGGCTACGGCTCCGTCCGCAAGAAGGACCTCACCACGGCCGTGTCCATCGTTTCCACCGAAGACGCCGCCCTGCGGCCCGTTTCCGAGGCTTCCGGCCTCATCCAGGGCAAGGTGGCCGGCGTCCAGGTCCAGCAGACCAGCGGTCTGCCGGGCTCCGGCATGACGGTCCGCGTCCGCGGCAACAGCTCCATCGCTTCTTCCAACGACCCGCTGTACGTCGTGGACGGCGTTCCCGTGGGTGAGGGCTCCTACGCCATCGCCTACCTGTCTCCGAACGACATCGAGACGATGCAGATTCTCAAGGACGCCTCCTCCGCGGCCATCTATGGTTCCCGCGCGGCGAACGGCGTCGTGCTCATCACCACCAAGCAGGGCGGCCGCAACCAGGCGCCGCGGGTGAATTTCACCTCCTACGTGGGCATGTCCAACGTGACGCGTTCCTTTGAGGTCCTGAACGTGGACGAGTACCGCGAATACGCGAAGGAATTCAATATCAACATCCCTGCGGGCCTCAAGGACGAGACCGACTGGTTCGACTACACCTACAAGACCGGCATTACCCAGAACTACCAGCTGGGCGTGTCCGGCGGCGGTGACAAGTTCCGCTACTACATCGGCGGCGGCTACTCCGACGAGCAGGGTATCATCAAGGTCGCCTACGCCCGCCGCTACAACGTGCGCGCCAGCTTCGACGTGGACATGTACAAGTGGCTCACCGTGGGCGCGAACGTGGCCTATTCCAACTACAAGAACAATGGCATCATCTCCGGTACGGGCGCGAACCGCGCCGGCGTCGTCCTCTCCGTCATCAACACCCCGACCTACGCCGTGGTGTGGGATCCGGAGAACCCGAAACAGTACTACGACGCGTTCTACGGCCTGGGCGGCTACACCACGCCGGCCGAGAATATGGCCCGCAGCGAGAGCAATTTCGACGTCACCGACCGCGCCATCCTCACCGGCTACGCGCAGATCAACTTCACCAAGAAGCTGAACTTCAAGAGCACGGTCTCGATGGACCGCCGCTGGGTCCACAGCTGGTCCTACCTGGACCCGGTCCAGACCGGCTACGGCCGTACCCAGCACGGCGAGGCGACGGACACCCGCAGCGACGACCGCCGCATGATCTATGACAACATCCTTTCCTACAAGGACACCTTCGGCGGCAAGCACAACCTGGACGTGATGGCCGGTACCTCCGCCACCACCTCCGACTGGCAGCAGCTCAGCGGTTCCCGCAGCAACTTCAACCCCGAGTACTACGACAAGATCTGGGGCCTCGGCGGCGGCAACAAGGGCGGCCTCCGCGGCCAGTCCACCGGCTGGTCCCAGTGGGCGATCATGTCCTACCTGGGCCGCGTCGCCTACAACTTCGACAGCAAGTACTACCTCACGGTGAACTTCCGTGCGGACGGTTCCTCCAAGCTGGCTCCGGGCCACAAGTGGGGCTACTTCCCGTCCGCTTCCGCCGCCTGGCGTCTCACCGGCGAGGATTTCCTGAAGGACGTCTCCTGGCTGAACGACCTCAAGCTCCGCGCGGGCTGGGGCCAGCAGGGCAACCAGTCCGGCCTGGGCGACTATGCCTGGGTCCAGACCTACGGCACCACCTACTATGACTGGACCAACGAGGAATACGCCTATGCGACCCCGTCCATCGGCGGCAAGTCCAACTTCGGCAACAAGTACCTGACCTGGGAAACCACCACGCAGACGAACGTGGGTATCGACGCGAGCCTCTTCCAGAGCCGGATCACCCTTGCGGTGGACGCCTACTACAAGAAGACGGACGGCCTGCTGATGAACGTCTCCCTCCCGGCCCCGAACCCGAGCATCTTCCGCAACGAGGGCAAGATGTCCAACTGGGGCGTCGAGTTCGCCCTGAACACCGTGAACGTCGCCCGGAAGAACTTCGAGTGGACGACCGACTTCAACCTCTCCCTGAACCGCAACAAGCTCGAGAACCTCCAGCTCCAGCAGGTGTACTACTACGTGAATCCCGAGCGCATCGGCGAGAACATCGTCCGGATGGCTCCCGGCGAGGCCCTGTCCAAGTTCTGGGGCTACAAGGTCACCGGCGGCGTGGACCCGGAGACGGGCCTGCTCGTGTACGAGGACCTGAACGGCGACGGCGACATCACCGACGCGGACAAGCAGTACATCGGCGACGCCAACCCGAAGTTCATTGGCGGTATGACCAACAACTTCCACTTCTACGGCTTCAACCTGAGCATCCTGGTGACCGGTTCCTACGGCAACGACATCTTCAACGTGTCCAAGGTGGACATGATGGGCATGCAGAACGGCGCGAACCAGCTGCACAGCGTCGTCCGCCGCTGGCGGATCCCCGGCCAGATCACCGACATCCCCAAGGCCGGCGAGAACTGGAACGCGAAGCCGTCCGACTACTGGATCGAGGACGGTTCCTACCTGAAAGTGAAGAACATCACCCTGTCCTACGACTTCCAGGGCAAGTTCCTGCGCAAGCTGAACATCGCGAAGATCCAGCCTTACGTGACCCTCTCCAACTTCCTGACCCTCACGAAGTACACGGGTTACGACCCTGAAATGAGCCAGTATTCCAGCGCCACCAACATGGGCATCGACTACGGCACCTATCCGAACGTGAAGACCGCCATCTTCGGCGTGAACATCGACTTCTAAACCGGCAGCAATATGAAAAAGATCAATAACATCCTGGCCATCGCCGCCATTTTCGCCCTGACTGCCTGCGACCTGGACCTCTATTCCCCGACCTCCTTCAACAAGGGCAACGTGGAAACCTCCGGCGACTCCGAGGAGACCGCCTCCCAGTACACCAAGCGCTCCGACATGGAGAGTCTCCGCAACTCGCTGTACAACAGCTGGGTGAAGGACATCCAGGAGATGGGCCTCGAAGACTGGCTCGTCTATTCCGAAACCCGCGCCGACAACGCCTACTGCGGCACCACCTCGGCCGAGATCATGTCCCTGGAGGCCAACAAGCAGGACGGCTCCAACAAGAACATCACCCGCGACTGGAACTGGTACCAGACCCAGGTCTCCAACGCGAACCAGATCATCTGCAACGTGGACCGCATCCAGGCCGAGGACGCCTCGATGTCCACGGCCGAGCGTGACCAGTGGAAGGCCGAGGCCCTCATCTGGCGTTCCTTCTGCTTCTTCCGCCTCACCCAGCTCTGGGGCGACGCCCCGATGGTGCTCGAGATTCCTCCGACCATCACGGTCGAGAACGTGGAGCAGGTGTATCCGCTCTATTATCCGGACCGCACGCCGATGAACGACGTCTACGAGCAGCTCGTCAAGGACCTCACCTGGGCCGCCCAGTACGCGCCGAAGTCCAATCCGTCCAACAAGATGCTGATGTCCGACGCCTTCGCGTACGGCCTCCTGGCCCGCATCTACGCCGAGAAGCCCATCCGTGACTGGAGCAAGGTCATCCAGTACTGCAACCAGATCGAGGGCATGGGATTCTCCCTGGAGCCCGACTACGGCAAGCTCTGGAGCTATGACGACGACGATGCGTACCGCAACTCCCCGGAGTCCATCTTCGAGGTCCAGTGGACCAACAAGGCCAGCGGCAACTGGGTGTACATGATGTACCACCGCAACGCCTACAGCCCGAACGACAGCTATTCCTGGGCCAAGTGGACCACCCCGTCCCGCGACCTGATCGAGGCCTATCAGAAGGAAGGCGACGAGGTCCGATACAAGGCTTCCATCGTGTGGGATTCCTGCGGCTGGAGCAACTACTATCCGTCCGACAACTATGCGTTCATGCACAAGATGCCGACGAACGTCTCCTCCATCCTCGTGATGCGTCTCGCGGAGATCTATCTCCTTCACGCTGAGGCTCTTGCCTGCACGGGCGACCTCGCCGGCGCGACCGAGTACGTGAACAAGGTCCGCACCCGCGCGAAGCTCGCCGGGATCGCGGTTCCGGCCTCCCAGGACGCCGCCATCGACGCGATCCTCAAGGAGCGCCGCCTGGAGCTCGCCTTCGAAGGCTTCCGCTTCTTCGACCTCGCCCGCCACGACCGGATCTACCAGGTCCACGACAGCATGAACGCCAAGGATTCCTATTGGCAGCAGCGCAAGCCCCTCACCGAGACCCGCCTCTTCCTGCCGGTCCCGACGACGGCCCTCGACGCCAACCCGAACATGAGCCAGAACGCCGGTTATTGATGCCATGAAGAAAGTGTCCTTATATACGCTCATCGGCCTGTTCGCCCTGTGCTCCTGCGCCTGCGGGGGCAAGGACCCGGTGCCGTCGACGGACCCGGACCCGAACCCGAAGCCGGAACCCCCGGTGGAGGTCTACGACGCGACCCTGTGGACCACGACCTTCGACAAGACCCGCGACTTCCAGAAGTCGGGCGTGGCCTTCGGCAAGGCGGCCACGATGTCGCCGAACGTCGTCCGCTTCACGGACGAGACTTTCCAGACGGTGGACGGCTTCGGCCTCGCCATTACCCAGGCTTCCTGCTACAATCTCCTGAAAATGAGCCAGGAAGACCGTACGAAGCTTCTGACCGAACTGTTCAGCCCCACGGCGGGCGCCGGCTCTTCGCTGATCCGCGTCTGCATCGGCGGCTCGGACTTTTCGATGGACGAGTACACCTGGTGCGACAAGGAGGGGATGGCGAACTTCGCCGTCCATGAGAGCGAGAAGACGTTCCTGTTCCCGATCCTGGACGAGATCTACAAGATCAACCCTGCCGTGCAGATCATCGGCTCTCCGTGGAGCTGCCCGCGCTGGATGAAGATGGATGTCCAGGGGAACGGAAACCCGTTCAACAGCTGGACTTCCGGCCGCCTGAACCCGAAATATTACGCCGACTATGCCGACTATTTCGTGAAGTGGATCCAGGAAATGCAGAAGCGGGGGTATAAAGTGCTGGGCGTAACGCTCCAGAATGAGCCCCTGAACCACGGCAACTCGATGTCCCTGTACATGCCCTGGGAAGACCAGCGCGATTTCCTGAAGGTCATCGGCCCCGCTTTCGAGAAGGCCGGCCTGAAGACGCAGATCATGCTGTTCGACCACAACTACAACTATGACGACAAGGCCGACCAGCGGAATTATCCGCTGAACATCTACGCCGACGCGGCCGCCGCGAAGTATGCGGCCGGCTCCGCCTGGCACAACTACGGCGGCAACGTCTCCGAACTGGACAAGATCCACCAGTCGGCCCCCGAAAAGGGCATCTGGTTCACGGAAGCGTTCGGCGAGCAGTTCCGCGAGGACTTCCGCGAGATCGTGCTGGGCACCCTGAAGCGCTACGGCAAGGGCGTGACCCTGTGGAACATGATGCTGGACAATGACGGCAAACCCTACCGTCCGGGCGGCTGCAGCACCTGCTACGGCGCCGTGTCCATCGACCAGAAGTCCTACGGGCTCAAGACCGTGGACCGCAAGTCCCACTGGTATGACGTCGTCCACCCGTCCGTGGTCATCAAGCCCGGCGCCGTCCGGATCGGCACGACGGGACGCACCGCCGCGAACGTGACCTACCTCGCGTTCCGCAACCCGGACCAGTCCTATGCCGTCCTCTTCCTGAACGAGGGCTCGAACTCCGAACAGTTCGTGTTCGCGACCGACGCCCACTCGGTTCCCATTACGGTACCTGCAAAGTCCGTTGTTTCAGCTACTTGGAAAGATTAAGCGCAATATGAAAAAGTTTCTCTATATGACTTTGGCGGCCGTCGCCGTGATGGCCTGCCAGCCCAAGGAGCCGGCGTTCCTCACGACCGACAAGGGCCCGCAGCAGACGGTCAACTGCGATGCGGCCGCCCTGATGGGCTCCGATTTCCTCTTCTCCGTGGACCTGCAGGACCCGATCGCCCTGTCCACGCTGAAGGTCCAGCTCAAGTTCGACGACACGGTCGTGGCGGACACCACGATTCGTACCAAGACGAACGGCGCCTATGAGGGCCGCCTGCTCGTCCCGTTCTACAAGGACATTCCCGACGGCATCGCCACGGCGGTCATCGCCCTGGTGAAGAAG
>ONDF01000084.1 GCA_900316525.1 uncultured Bacteroidales bacterium | reverse complement strand
CCGCTTGCTGATGTGGATGCCCTGGCGGCCGAAGGCGTTCTCGATGTAGTTCGTGCATTTGTGGATGTCCACCCAGCGCGGCGTCACCACACCGATGCTGAAATGGCAGTAGACGAGCTGCTTGCTCTCCCTGGCGATGACGTCCTGTACGTTCTTGATGTCCTCGACGGCCATCTGGTTCGCCGGGGAAGGGATGCTGCCGTGGCGGTTGCGCTTCTTCTCGAGCGCGGACATCTCCTTCTTCTGGCCCGGCATCAAGATCACCTGGTTATAGACGACGGTCTGGGCGTCCGGGACGCTGTCCACGGCGGCGACAAGGTCCACCGGCATCGAAGAGTTGTTCACCTCGATGCTGGTGAACGGCCGGATGAGAGAGGGGAGCGCCACGCTGTCTACGTCCACCAAAGAGTAGAAGCGGCACTTGCGGTCTCCCATCAGAATCTCCTCCTCGTCCACCTTCAGGCCCGTCATCGAGACGGTCGGGGAAGTGAAATCCAGGGCGAAGTAACGGTCGACATATTCGCTGGCCTCCCTCTTCCCGAGGAAAGAGCAGGCGATGCCGGCGTCACGCAGCTGGTCGCGCACCTTGACGGCCTTCACCATGAAGTCCCGCCACTTGCGGGCGTCGTAGTCGTAGGAGAAGAGCTTGCTGCCCCGGCTCTCCTGCGTGATCACGAGGTAAGTCCGGGCGTCGGTGTACTCCCTTCCTTCGAAATAACGGAAATAACTCGCGGAGAGGAACTCACCGCTGCCCTTCCCGTCATGGTGGAACCGCCTGCGGCAGAAGATGTCCTGCTTGTGCAGGGCGTATCCCTCGCCCAGGGTCTGGGTAAGGGAGTTCAGCAGGGAAGTGAAGCCGTAGTAGGCGTCGATGTTCGCGGAGTACTTCAGCACCGGGTTCTCCATCTCGAGGACGGCCGAGTAATCGCCGTTCTTCGTATAGAGGATACCGATCCCGTCCACTTCCTCCACGGTGAAGTAGATGTCCTGGAAGACACGGCTGCGCTTGCCGCCGGTCCCGAAGGCGAACACCGAGACCGCCATCCCGACGAGAATCGCCACGAACATGAGAATCACATACAGAACCATTCCTTTCCCTGTTTATAGTCGTTTCGAGCTGGCATAGACGAAGACGCCGCGGTCCACCTTCTTGCTGTGGAGCCCCCGCCGCTGCTTGAACATCACGAGGGCGGCCCCCGCGACCACGAAGGCCACCAGGGTGACGAGCCCCGCGACGAATCCGCCGATGATGTAGGCGATGATGAAACCGATGATGGCTCCGCCCACCGCCCCTGCAGCCCAGTAGATGTAACGCCCCTGAAGACCCATAAATTCAAGGGGCCGCTGCAGCCCCCTGAAGAGTGGGTAGTCGGGGTAACGGGTGTCTTTGCCTGCGCTTTCCATCCATCTGTCCCTTTTTCCCGTTAGAGTCCGAAGAACAGAGGCAGGGCCTGGGCGGCCGCCACGAGGAAGATGCAGGCGCCGACGACCATCATGATCTTCTTCTTGACGTCCTGCTCGTCGTTGTTCATGGCGATGTAGACGCTGATGGCACCGATGATCGCCACGACACCGGCGATGGCGTAGCAGAGCTTCACCACGATCGGGACGTACTTCGCGATCTCCTGCCCTCGTCTTCGGGGAGGCGAGGAACTTCTTCACGCTGTTGATAATCTTTCGCATAAGTTGGTGTGTTTTCTTGTTTGACTTGGGTTTATCGCTCCACCAGAGGAGCCTTCTCATCGCCCGGCATCCGTCCCGACATGTGCACCTGTCATCCTGATCCCAAGCGGATGGTTTCTGTTTTTCCTATATCCGGTAGCCGAAGAAGGCCGGGAAGACGACCGAGGCTCCGATGATGAAGAGGATTGCGCCGAGAAGGGTCAGTATGTTCTTCACGACCTCACCCTCGTGGTACTGCATCTTGAAGTAGATCAGAAGCGCAGAGATGATGGCCATGACACTGCCGACGGCATAGCAGACGTACAGGACGTACAGCATCATCGTGACGGTGTAGTCGTGCGCCTTGGCCAGGGCCCCGGCGCCCCAGGAGTAGTCCACGCCGCCGCTCTTGGCCGACGCCAGCTGCGCAACCAGCAGCCCCAGCACGCAAAGGAGCAGGGGAGCGAGCCTCTGCCTCCTAGATATGCTGACCGCCGTCATGATCCTTCTCCTCCTTCTTCACGTCCGCGTCACCGGAGGGCTTCTCCGGTGCGGGCGTAACCGTCCTGTCGATGTTGACATCCGGCTGCTGGTCCATCATGAGTAACGTCAGGGTGTCGCGGGACTGCTCACCAGCCGCCTTCGGGTCGATGAGGTCCATGTCCTCCTGTGCTGAGAGGATCTTCCTGCCACCCTCCGTGAGCGGTGCTCCGGTGGCGTCCAGCTTGGGTCCGGGTTCAGAGTCCTCGGCTGCGGGACGTTTCGGGGCAGGGACATTGGTGATCGCCTGCTCCCTGACATTGCCCGATCCGTCTTCCACGCTGAAGCCATTGTCAGTGACTTCGACGACCTTGCCCGGTTCCGGGGCGGTGTCCTCCAGCACGAAGGTCTCCGCGGAGGAGGAACGCTGCTCAGAAGGCCTGGCGAGGTCCTTGGCGATGATGGCCGCGTAATAGATGATGTAAACCACGGTGACGACCATGGCGAAGATCCAGAAAGCACTCATTGTTCGGGTCCTGTTTTAGTTCTCTTCATTTTCGTATCAGGGCAAGGCCGTTCTTGCGGGAAAATGCCAACGAGGGCGCTCCCGGGGCGCCTGCCCGGAGGTCAAATTAGGAAAGGGAGGAAAGAAGAGGAACGACGGTGAAGCGGAAGAACCGTTTTGGAGCGGAAATGAGGGAAGAAAACGTGAGATGATACTCCGCCCGTATACTCAGATACCCGTCAGGGCAAAAAAAATCCCC
>ONDF01000039.1 GCA_900316525.1 uncultured Bacteroidales bacterium | reverse complement strand
AATCGACTTTCCCCTCGTGCAGCAGCCGCCGCACCGTGATCTTCTTCTTGTGGTCCTCCCGGTGCCAGAGGTAGCCGAAGCCGATGAGGGCGAGCGGGATGGCCGGGGAGAGCCAGAACAGCAGCTGCAGCGTCTCGGCGTCCGTGGCGCTGTTCAGGACGGTCAGGGAACTCTGGAGGTCGGTGAGGGACGGGAAGATGGCCGTACCGTTGAAGCCGGCGAGGCCGAAGATGCCCGTAACCGCAATCACGGTGCCGCCCGCGGTGAGCCAGAACCCTTTCCGGCGGGACTTCGTGAAGACGCCGAAATACAGGCCCAGGGCGAACAGCACGGCGCCCAGGATGAGCACTGCCTGCACCGGGCGGTAATGCAGGAGGGTCAGGAGATACTTGAACTTTTCCATCGTCACGACGCCGTCGGCATTCACGGAGAAACCGCGGCGCAGCATGAGCAGGATGACCCACAGGATGGACAGGACCAGGAGCGGGATCGACGCGATGCGGACGGAACGGCGCATCTGCTTCCGGACCGCGTGATCGTCCACGACCCGGATGACATACAGGCCGCCGAGGATGAAGGACAGGCACGCGTGGATGAGGCCCAGGAGTATCGCCTGCCCATGATGGAGCATTTCCAGGCCGCGCCAGGGGCTGTCCCAGGCGACGGCGGCCGGAGAGGCGCCCCAGTCCACGGTGAAGCCGGCGCCGACGAAGAAGGTGCCGATGGCCGTCCCCACCAGGAGCGGAGCCAGGAGGCCGACGAGCATCAGGAGGATGCAGAAGAACGTGCTGCCCAGCAGTTTATCGTTCTTTTGGCAGAGGATGTAGGCGGTCAGCTGGAAGAAGAAGGTCAACAGGACCAGCTCCCACAGCCGGCGGGCGCCGACGAAGAAGGCGCGGAAAAACAGCGGGAAAGTGATATAAGTCACCCCGGCGAAGACCACGAGCGCGGCGAGGGCATACGCCCACCGGCGGCTGGTCGCCTTCAGGACCGCCCACTTCCGGAGCGTATCCAGACGAGAATTACCCAGATGAAGATTGGCGCCCATCACAAACATCAGGGCGACCAGCAGTCCGCCGAGCAGGGAAACGACCACCCACCCGTAGTTCTGCAGGAAAATATCGGTCATAGTTTCGTGTCAGCCAATTGTGACTATCAATTTTGAGTCAGGCAATTGTAATTTTCCTGCAAATATAGCAAAAATAGTTTATGGATGTTAATGCGTTTAATACTTGTGCCCCGTCTTCTCGATTTCTTCCCGGGTAATCTTCCGATGGTCCATGGCGCGCCAGGCGAAGGCGATATAAGCGACAACGAACGGAATGAGGAGGGAAACCCAGGACATCACTTTCAATGTGAAGTAGCTGGAGGAACTGTTCCGGATGGTCAGGGAACTCTGGAGGTCGGTGAGGGAAGGATAGTAAGCCGTCCCGTTGAAGCCGGCCAGGAAGAAGACGGTCATCACCACGAAGACGGTGCCGGGGAAGGCGAACCAGAAGCCCCGGCGATGCTTCGTGAACACGCCGATGTACAGGCCGGCCAGCACGAGCAGGACGCCGACGGCGAACAGGATGAACACGAACCGCTGGTGCAGGAAATTCTGCAGGTATTTGTACGGTTCCATCGACACGACGCCGTCCGCATCGACGGAAAAACCGTCCTTCAGCATCAGGATCACGAACCAGGCCACGAAGAAGAGCAGGAACGGGATGGCGGCGACCTTGAGGGTGCCGCGCATCTGCTGCCGCACGGCGTGGTCGTCCACGTTGTTCAGGATATACAGGGCGCCCAGGATGATCGCGAGGAAAGCCACGGTCAGGCCCAGTAGGACGGCATGTCCCTGTCCGAGGGCCTCCAGGCCGTGCCAGGGACTCTGCCAGGTACTGATGACCGGAGAGGCCGGATTCGCGATGGCGGCTTTGTCCACGGTGAACCGGGAGCCCGTGAAGAAGGTGCCGACGGCCGTACCCACGAGGAATGGGGCCAAGACGCCATTGGCGAGCAGGGCGATGCGGAATCCTTTTGCTCCCAGCAGATTGCCCTTCTTGTTCTGGAACTCGTAGGAGACCGCCTGGAAGACAAAGGTCACCAGGAGGAGCACCCACACCCAGTAGGCGCCGCCGAAGCTGGTGCTGTAGAACAGCGGGAACGAGGCGAAGAACGCCCCGCCGAAGGTCACGAGGGTGGTGAAGGTCAGTTCCCACTTGCGGCCCGTGGAATTGAGGACCATGCGTTTCTGGATGTCGTCCAGCCGATAGTTCATCAGGTGGATGTTGGCGCCCTGGACGAACATCAGGGCCACGAGCAGGCCACCCAGCAGGGCGACGAGGATCCACCAGTAGTTTTGCAGGAATTCGTACGTCATGGCTTAACCCTCCGTAATTTGCGGTCCTTTCTTGATGGCGCCCAGCATGATGCGGATCTCGATCACGAGGAAGAGCGCGAAGATGGCGAGAAACAGGAAGAAGGTCGTCTTCACCGCGCCGGCGCTGAGGCTGGAGATGGCGACGTTCACGGGCAGCAGGCCCTGGATGGTCCAGGGCTGGCGGCCCACCTCGGCGACAATCCAGCCGCACTGCCCGCAGAGGAACACGAGCGGGATGCAGCAGAGCGCCGCGATGTAGAACCAGTTCTTCTTTTCCAGCCGGTCCTTCCAGGAGAACCAGAGCGCCAGGAGGAGCAGCAGGGCCATCAGCATCCCGAGGCCGATCATCAGGCGGAAGGCCCAGAACACCACCGGGACGGGCGGAATCACGTCCTCCGGCTGCTCCAGATGGCCATAGCCCATGTACTCGACGTTCTCGTCCAGGACGGCGCGGGCGACGGCGGCGGAGTCCGGATCGCTTTCCCGGAGCTCCCGATAGACGGCTAGGGCGTCCAGCGCCTTGCGGCCGCGTTCCATCTTCTCGGCGACGGACGGAATGACGTTGCCCTCATTGTCCGTGTAGCCGTTCAGGATGTCGTTGATGCCGGGGACCACGCCGTCGAGGTCGTGGGTGGCGAGGATGGACAGCATGCCGGGGACTTCGACCCTCGGGACGATGGAGAAGGGCGCGCGCGGGCCGCCGTTCTCGAGGCCTTCGGCCGCCGCCAGCTTCATGGGCTGGTACTTGGCCGCATGGACGCCGGAGGAGTCGCCGGACAGCATCACGGCGCCGGTGCCGACGAGGCCGACGATCGCGCCGATGAGCATACTCTTCCGGGCGAACTCTTTCTCGCGGCCCTTCAGCAGGTACCAGCCGCTCACCGCGACGACGAAGACGCCGCCGGTGACCCAGCCGCTGGTGACGCTGTGGAAGAACTTGGATACGGCCACGGGGTTCGAGACAACTTCCCAGAAAGCCTGGGCCGACGCCATCTCGCTGCGGACGGTGTCCGGGTTGAAGGCCGTGCCCACGGGATTCTGCATCCAGCCGTTCGCGACGAGGATCCAGTAGGCGGAGATGGTGGCGCCGATGCCGGTGAGCCAGGTCGATGCCAGGTGGAACCGCGGGGAGACCTTGTTCCAGCCGAAGAACATCACGGCGAAGAAGGTCGCCTCCATGAAGAAGGCCAGGATGCCCTCGATGGCGAGCGGCGCGCCGAACATGTCGCCCACGAACCAGGAGTAGTTGCTCCAGTTCGTGCCGAACTCGAATTCCAGGATGATGCCGGTGGCGATGCCCACGGCGAAATTGATGGCGAAGACCTTGATCCAGAACTGGGCGGCCTTTTTCCAAAAGTCATCTTTCTTGACGACATAAAGCGTCTCCATGATGGCCATGACAAGCGCCAGGCCCAACGTCAAGGGGACGAAGAGCCAATGGTAGGCGGCGGTCACGGCAAACTGGAGTCGGGACCAGAAGATTGTGTCCATGGTTGTTCAGTCGGGTTAAGAGTTTCAGTGTGTCTATGGTTGCGGGTCAGGTTCTCCCCTACCGCCTCACTTTTTTCGGCATCGGTTTTCCCGCCCAGGACGGGCCGGAAGAAGAAGACGCGCAGGATGGCGAAGAGGATGAAGAATTTCAGGACGACCAACCAGATGAGCGGGCGGCCCCAGGTCTGGTTCTTGAAGCCATCCCGGTAGAAAAGCCAAACTTTTCTCAGAAAAGCCGCCATCGTCGTGTCGTTTCCCACAAAGATAGCAATATTTTTTCGCGTTTTTTTACTATCTTGTCCCCGATGCATTAAACTATGACCCGATGAGCAAACTCCTGAACAAACTCAACGACCTTTCCAAGATCACGCGCCGCGCCGCCTTCTCCGACATGGAGCACCAGATCAAGAAATACAAGTACGGCTCCGACGCTTTCATGCAGATCCTGGAAAGCCGCTATTCCTGCCACGCCTTCAACCACCATCCTGTCTCCGAGTCTAAGCTCCAGATGATCCTGGACGCCGGCCGGATGGCGCCGTCGGCCGCGAACCAGCAGCCCGCCCGCATCTGGGTGGTCAAGAGCGAGGAGGCCCTCGCCAAGCTGCACCAGGTGCATCCCTGCTACGGCGCGCCGGTCGTCCTCATCGTCGGCTGCCGGAACGAGGAAGCCTGGGTGCGTCCGTACGACGGCATCAACGCCGCGAAGACGGACGCCGCCGTCGTCCTCACGCACCTGATGCTCACCGCGACGGACGTGGGCCTGGCGAACATGTGGATCTGGGATTTCGACCCGAGCAAGATCCGCGAAGTCCTCCCCGAGACCCGGGAGCACGGCATTTACGGCCTCCTCGCCATCGGCCATCCCGCCGCCGGCGAAGGCAGGCCCACGGAACTGCACGACCAGCGGAAGCCCCTCGAGGACCTGGTCATCGAACTGTAATCCCTTGAAACGGATCGAAGTCGTCGCGGCCCTCATCGTCAAGGAGGGCCGCGTTTTCGCCACCCAGCGGGGCTACGGGCCCTGGAAAGACTGGTGGGAATTCCCCGGCGGGAAGATGGAGCCCGGCGAAAGCCGGGAGGACGCCCTGCGCCGGGAAATCTCCGAGGAGCTTTCCTGCGCCATCGTCGTGGGCGACCTGCTGGACACGGTCGAATGGGACTACCCCGAGTTCCACCTGACGATGCATTGTTTCCTGTGCGCGCTGGACGGGGAGGCGCCGCACCTCAATGAACACGAAGCGGCGCGCTGGCTCTCTGCCGACGAACTGGCTTCCGTCCACTGGCTCCCGGCCGACTACGGCCTGCTGCCGAAACTCGCCGAACACCTATGAGAGTCGTCATCCAACGCGTCCTGGAGGCCTCCGTGTCCATTTCCGGCACGGTGACGGCCGCCATCGGCCCGGGCCTCCTCGTGCTCCTGGGCATCGGCTATGAGGACGGGGCCGAAGACATCGACTGGCTCGTGAAGAAGATCGCGGGCCTGCGCATCTTCGACGATGCGGACGGCGTGATGAATGTCGACGTGCGCGACGCTGGCGGCGACGCCCTCGTCGTCAGCCAGTTCACGCTGCTGGCGTCCACGAAGAAGGGCAACCGCCCGTCCTACATCCGCGCCGCCCGGCCCGAAATTGCGGTTCCGCTGTACGAGCAGTTCTGCGCCGCCCTGTCTGATGCCCTGGGCAAGCCTGTCCCCACCGGCACCTTCGGCGCCGACATGCAGATCGCCCTGGTCAATGACGGCCCCGTGACGATCTGCATCGACACGAAGAATAAAGAATAACTACCTCCCCAATATCAGACGCACTCCCCCGACCGCCAGCAAGGACTGCGCGGCCAGGTAGGTGAACATGACCACGAAGTGGCGGAGGGCGAAGGTCATGACGCCGAAAATGCCCATCGCGATGCAGGCGTCGGAGAAGGTGAAGAGAAGGGCGCCGGCGAGGAGGATCCACCAGGTGGCGCGGCGGCCGCGGGGCATGCGGAGCACGCCCGCGAGGGCGCTGAAGATGAGCAGCATCAGCACGCAGCCATAGACCGTCATGGGCCAGAACATCGCGCCTTCGATGCCGATGGCCTTCACCAGACCCAGCACGAGGGCCAGCATAATGACGGCGGAAATGGCCCATGGCCCCGGCTTAAGCCCCTTCCACGACCGCCCGCCGAAAAGGCGGATATAGAAAAGGTGGCCGACGAGGAAGGCGGTCATGCCGATCAGGAAGAGAACATCGCTCGAGGGCATGAGGAGGACGTCGCCCGCGCAGCCGAAGAGCTGCGCCGCGACGAGGAGCCCCGCCGCCCGAAAATCCACCCCATCCCGCCCCAGGAGGTAAGCCAGGGAAGTCGCGCACAGCAGTGGCAGGAGCGCCGGTTTCACGGCGTCCGCCAGGTCCGTTCCCTGGATGCAGCCGATCCAGTTCAGCACGCATGCGAGGAGGAAAAAGGCACCAGGAATGTACCAGAGCGTGTTTTTTCGCATAGTTTCAGTTTATTTGGCAGTGCAAGTTAGCCATTCCCCGCGAATATTGCAACCCGGTTGCACGCGGGGCTCCCTACCTTTGCCTTCGGAAAAGAACTGAACTATGATACACGAAGACCATCACCATCATCACGAAGAAGCCTGTGAGCATTGCCATGGGCACGAGCATCACGAGCACCATGGGCATGAGCACGAACACGAGCACCATCACGAAGAGGGCGGCGTCAAGGAGACCGTCGTCAAGATCGCGCTCGCGACCGTGCTGCTCGTCGCGGCGGTCATCATCGAGAAGAAGACGGACTGGCCGACATGGGCCTATCTCCTCATTTACCTGATCCCTTATCTGATTGTCGGTTGGGAGACGCTGACGGAGGCGGCCGAGGCGCTGGTGCACGGCGAGGCTCTGGACGAGAACTTCCTCATGGCCGTCGCCACGCTGGGCGCGCTCGCCATCGGCTTCCTGCCGGGCGCCGAGACGCAGTTCCCCGAGGCGGTGTTCGTCATGCTGTTCTTCCAGGTGGGCGAGCTCTTCGAGGGCATCGCGGAAGGCCGCAGCCGGAAATCGATCGCCCATCTGATGGACATCCGGCCCGATACAGCCCATGTGGAAAGGGACGGCGTTGTCGTGACGGTCGCGCCCGAAACGGTTGCGCCCGGCGAGATCGTCGTCATCCAGCCCGGCGAGAAGGTGCCCATGGACGGCGTCGTCCTGGAAGGCCGTTCGAACCTGGACACGGTCGCCCTGACAGGCGAGAGCGTGCCCAGGAGCATCGGCCCGGACGAGGAAGTCCTGTCGGGCTGCGTGAACCTGTCGGGCGTGCTGCGGGTCCGCGCGACGAAGGCGTTCGGCGAGTCCACGGCCTCGAAGATCCTGGACCTCGTGGAGAACGCCGCGGAGCGCAAGTCCCGCAGCGAGAGCTTCATCACGAAGTTCGCCAAGGTCTATACGCCCATCGTGGTGGGCCTGGCCGTCCTGCTGGCGATCGTCCCGTCGCTGGTGACGGGCGAATGGGCTACGTGGATCTACCGGGCGCTGATGTTCCTGGTGGTGTCCTGCCCGTGCGCCCTCGTCATCTCCGTGCCGCTCACGTTCTTCGGCGGCATCGGCGGAGCCTCCCGGAAGGGCATCCTCGTGAAGGGCGCCAACTTCCTGGACACGCTCAGCCGCGTGAAGACGGTCGTCTTCGACAAGACCGGCACGCTCACGGAAGGCGTCTTCGAAGTGACGGCCGTGCATCCCGAACTCATTGACGAAAAGGAACTTCTGCACCTGGCCGCCCATGTGGAGCGCCACTCCACGCACCCCATTGCCGCCGCGCTGCGCAATGCCTATCCCGACGAGCACGACGACTGCGTCATCACCGACGTCGTCGAGACCGCCGGCCACGGCGTCATCGCGACGGTCAACGGGAAGCGCGTCGCCGTGGGCAATGAAAAATTGATGGCGCTCGAAGGCGCGATGTCGCACCCTTGCGAGCTGCAGGGAACGATCGCGCACGTGTCCATCGACGGGGTCTACGCCGGGCATGTCGTCATCTCCGACCGGGTGAAGGCCGACGCGGCGGAGGCCGTGGCCGCCCTGCATCGCGCCGGCGTCCGCCGGACCGTGATGCTCACGGGCGACGAGCCCGCCATCGCTGCGGCCGTCGCCGCCGCCGTCGGCGTGGACACCTATCACGCCGGCCTCCTCCCCGCCGACAAAGTCGCCCACGTGGAGGCCCTGCTCTCCCTCGCCGGCGCGGTCGCCTTCGTGGGCGACGGCATCAACGACGCCCCGGTCCTCGCCCGCGCGGACCTCGGCATCGCGATGGGCGCCCTCGGCTCCGACGCCGCCATCGAGGCCGCCGACGTCGTCCTGATGGACGACAAGCCCTCGAAGGTCGCCGAGGCCGTCCGCATCGCCCGCCGCACCCTCCGCATCGCCCGCGAGAACATGCTCTTCGCCATCGGCATCAAGGTGCTCGTCCTCCTGCTCGCCGCCTTCGGCCTCGCCACCCTCTGGATGGCGGTCTTCGCCGACGTCGGCGTCACCGTCCTCGCCGTCCTCAACGCCATGCGCGCGCTGAAGGTGTGAGGAGTTCCCTGTAAATGGATCCTACCAAGGGTCCTTTCCATTTGAAGGAATCCAGTCACGAACAATTTGTTTATTATTTGTGCGCAAGTAAAAACCACAGGTCTTCACTTGCGTACATTTTGTATCATTATCGCACGCAACCAGAGCCTTCCGATGGTCATCGATATTGTTTCGAACGAAGTGCCTGGGCTAAAGTGCGGACGGGAAGGCACAATCCCTCGGCCAGCTGCTCCACGGTGAGCCGATACTTCTTTTGGAGCGTGGCGGCCAGGCGGAAACGCTCGTCCGTTGTCAGCTTGCCCGGTGAAACTCCTTGATAATCGTTACACAAGGTTTGCTCTATGATCCATTCGGTCTCCTCTTGGGTAAAACGGACATCCTCGCCGAGCTGGTCGGCCACCATCACATACCCTTCGAAGTCTTTCACCAAGGCGGTCTGGTACTGCCGCGCCGTCGGGAAAACCTTATAAAAGACCTTCCAGTCCACAAAACTCTGGGGCAACACCATTCCGGTCGGCACGTGAATCAAATAATCATCCGGAATAGAGATACGCGTCCCAAGAATCTTCCATAATCGACGCTTGGAAAGATCTCCCGCCCGGACGGTTTCGAACAGGCGGGGCAGCTGGGAATAAGCCAGCATCGATGATCCCCATAAATAGCCACCTGGAACGACATCCTGCACCTCGAATGCATTCCGAGCCATATACACGATGTTCCGCCGCATCTGGTCTTCATCCTCTATCGGAATGAGCTTAAAGTCATAATCCTTGGGAAGGGGTGGATGTCCATCCTCGCACAACCGTCTGGAAGCCCGGTACTTCAGATAGTCGAAAGCATCGACGCAATCCGTTCCCCGCCCCGAAAGAAGAAGATGCACGTGCGACCGCATCACTTCATAGAAATGTACTTTCACCGGGAACTTTCGGTCAAGGACTGCAATGACATTCACCAGATGTGCGTACTCTGCCTCGTCATAACAGATGACACCTCGCTTCCCGTCGGTGCAAAGATGATAATACCCTTTCTTCCAAGTCCTGTACTTGGCTCTTCGTTTTGATCTTTCTTTCATATCTATCCTATTTGAGTAATGAGCTTGTTGCTGTTGCAAGGGAATGAGGGTTCCCGGTTGCGTACGATAATGGCTTGTTTTATTCGCAAGCGATGACCCATGGTCTCTTTTCGCGCACATTTTTGATGTCTTTTGTACGCAAATAGAACCATCCATCGCCACCCCTTTGCGCCCCCCTTACGGGCCGTCGGAAAGGGCGGAGGGCAGGCTGGCGTCTCCGGGAGAGGAGGGCACGCCGCCGGTCCCCGAAGGTGGACCCTCCAAGGAGGGGGTGCCCTCGACGGCGGCGAGGGTGGCGATGGAGATGCGGGCGGTCGTGAAGGGGCGCAGGGTGGCGTAGCAGGCGTACAAGGTGGCTCCGGTCGTGAACGTATCGTCCACGAGGAGGATGTGGCGGGCCGATGCGAGGACCTCCGCCGGGGACTCCGGGGCGTCCTTCGACAAACTCAGGAACCGGGCCCACAGGGAGAAGCGGTCGGGAACTTGGAAGGCGGAGGCCACGTTTTGGGCTTTCTGGTCCACGGAGACGCGGGTCTGGGTGCGGGTGCGGCGGGCCCGGACGAGGAGGTCCGTCAGGACCTCGGGGAGATTCCGGGTCAAGCCCGGAATGACGGTCGATGGCGCGGCGCGGAAGGCGTCGACCAGGGCGCGGGCGAGGATTTCGGCCTGGTTGTAGCCGCGGGAGCGGAGGCGGGTCCAGTGGAGGGGGACGGGGATGACCAGGTCGATGTCTGCGAAGTGCGGGGCGGCGGCGAGGCAGCGGCCCAGGAGGGCGCCGTAGTGCCGCCCGGCCGCCAGGTTGCCCTGGTATTTCAACGCGCGCGGAATGGACCGGTACGCGCCCTTGTAATAAATGAGGGCGGCCGCGTAGGCATAGTCCATGGGCTCGGTCCCGCGGTGGCGCTCCAGGACCGCGTTGAAGCGGTCCGCGAGCGGGTTGTGCGCCGCCATCCAGAAGCGCGTGTAAGGCACGTCGGCCGCGCAGGAGAGGCACAGATGCCGCTCGCGCATGCCCAGCCTGCGTCCGCAGGCCAGGCACGCCCGCGGCATCATCAGATCGCCGAGCGCGATTACATAATCAATCATCCGCATCGTTCCATGTTTTTCATTTTACTGAACGCGCCCTCCCGACCTTTTACTGGCACGGCTGAGGGAACGTATTTGTGCGTTTTCGTGCCCTGGCACGTGCTTCAACCCATCCCCTCGCCCGAGGGCATGGCCACGGCACCTGAGCGAAGGCGAGGCGCACACCCCCACCCGGGGTGGGGTCCCAAAGTTAGGCCGGAGAAACAAAAAACAACACGGGTTGTGGATAACTCGTGTTGTTTCAGTAGGTATTTTATGTGTTTCTTACGCTCGGGGGAACGGGTCGGGGCCCAAGGCTTACTCCCCGTAGATGTACCGGTGCTGCTCGGGGGTGAGGGTGTCGATGGTGATGCGTTCGGATTCGAGCTTGCGGAAGGCGACTTCGCGGTCGATCTCGGCGGGGACGTTGTTCAGGAGGGCCGGCAGGGAGTCGCGGTGCTCCAGGAGCCAGCGGGCGCTGAGCGCCTGGATGGCGAAGGACATGTCCATGATTTCGGCCGGGTGGCCGTCGCCAGCGGCGAGGTTCACGAGCCGGCCTTCGCCCAGAACGTAGACCGTCCGGCCGCTCTTGAAGGTGAAGGCCTCGATGTTCTGCCGGGCTTCGCTCCGCCGGAAGGCGTTCGCGCGCAGCCACGCCACGTCCACTTCCACGTCGAAATGGCCGGCGTTGCAGCAGATGGCGCCGTCCTTCATCCTCTCCAGCTCGCGGGCGGTGATCACGTCCTTGCAGCCGGTCGCGGTGATGAAGAGATCGCCGATCGGGGCGGCGTCGAACATCTGCATCACGCGGAAGCCGTCCATCGAGGCTTCGAGGGCCTTGACCGGATCCACTTCCGTGACGATGACGCGGGCGCCGAGCCCCTTGGCCCGCATCGCGATGCCCTTGCCGCACAGGCCGTAGCCCGCGACCACGACATCCTTCCCCGCCACGATGAGGTTCGTGGTGCGGTTGATGCCGTTCCACACGCTCTGGCCGGTGCCGTAGCGGTTGTCGAACAGGTGCTTGCAGTCCGCGTCATTCACGAGCATCATCGGGAACTTCAAGGTACCGGCGCGGTCCATCGCCTTGAGGCGCAGGATGCCGGTGGTCGTCTCCTCGCAGCCGCCGATCACGTTCGGGATCAGCTCCCGGAACTCCTTGTGCATCAGCGTCACCAGGTCGCCGCCATCGTCGATGATGATGTTCGGGCCCACCTCCAGCACCCGGCGGAGGTCCTCCTCGTACTCCTCCATCGTGGCGCCGTGGACGGCGAACACGTTCAGCCCGGCATGGACCAGCGCGGCCGCGACGTCGTCCTGGGTGGACAACGGGTTGCAGCCCGTGGCGTACATCTCGGCGCCGCCGGCGGCGAGGCACAGGCACAGGCGCGCCGTCTTCGCCTCCATATGGACGCTCAGCGCGATCTTGAGACCGGCGAAAGGCTTGGTTTTCAGGAACTCCTGCTCGATGCTGTCAAGCAGCGGCATATGGTTGCGGACCCAGACGATCTTCTGCGCGCCGCTCTCCCAAAGGTTGATGTCTCGGATGTGACTGGACATAAGCGAATTGTTTCTAGAGGGACAAAGTTACCGAATTCCGGAGTATTTTCCTATCTTTGCAGTCCATTTACTAAAACGCTGAACTTATGGGTATGTTAGACGGAAAGGTGGCCCTCATCACCGGCGCCGCGCGCGGCATCGGCAAGGCCATCGCACTGAAATTCGCGCAGGAAGGCGCCGACGTGGCCTTCACGGACCTCGTCATCAACGAAGCGGCCGAGGAGACCATCTCCGAAATCGCCGCCTATGGACATAAAGTCAAGGGCTACGCCTCCAACGCGGCCAACTTCGACGAGACGCACGCCGTCGTCGAGGAAATCCTCAAGGAATTCGGACACATCGACATCCTGGTCAATAACGCCGGCATCACCAAGGACGGCCTCGTCCTGCGGATGAGCGAGGCGCAGTGGGACGCGGTCATCGCCGTGAACCTCAAGAGCGCCTTCAACTTCATCCACGCCGTGATTCCGTCGATGGCCCGCCAGAAGGGCGGCTCCATCATCAACATGGCCTCCATCGCGGGCCAGATGGGCAATCCCGGCCAGATCAACTACGCCTCCTCCAAGGCCGGCCTCATCGCCATGGCGAAGACCGTCGCCAAGGAAATGGGCTCCCGCGGCATCCGGGCCAACGCCATCGCCCCGGGCTTCATCGTTTCCGAGATGACCAACGCCCTCCCGGAGGCCGTCCGCGAGGAATACATCAAGAGCATCCCGCTCAAGCGCGGCGGCACCGTCGAGGAAATCGCCAACACCGCCCTCTACCTGGGCTCCGACCTCTCCTCCTACGTGACCGGCCAGGTCATCGCCGTCAACGGCGGCCTCTACTGCTAGGTAGATTTCTCGACTTCGCTCGAAATGACAAAAATGCCCGGTCGCAAAACCGGGCTTTTTCTTTAGTTCCGCAGGAGGATCCGCCCGCCGGCGGAGTCGACCGTGATGGCGCTGTCGCGGTGGACAGTGCCGTCCAGGATGGCCTTCGCCAGGAGGTTCACCAACTCGCGCTGCATCAGCCGCTTGATCGGACGGGCGCCGTAGGACGGCTCGTAGCCGTGCTCGACCATGTAGTCCTCGAAGGCCGGGGTGAAGACCACCGTGATGCCGTTCTCGGAAAGCTTGCGCCGCAGGTCGTCCATCTGGATGTGCAGGATGTCGCGGATGTCGGCCTTGGACAGCGGGTCGAACATGATGATCTCGTCGATCCGGTTCAGGAACTCCGGACGCACCGTCTGCTTGAGGACGTCCAGCACCTTGCCGCCGCACTCGTCGAGCAGGGACCGGCGCCGTGCGATGGCCTGGGCATCGACCCCGTCCACCTCCGGCAGGCGCTCCATATAGCTCTGGATGATGTCCGAACCGGCGTTGGAGGTCATGATGAGGATGGTGTTCTTGAAGTCCACGGTGCGGCCCTTGTTGTCGGTGAGCCGGCCGTCGTCCAGCACCTGCAGGAGGACGTTGAACACGTCCGGATGGGCCTTCTCGATCTCGTCCAGCAGGACCACCGAGTACGGCTTCCGCCGCACGGCCTCGGTGAGCTGGCCGCCCTCGTCATAGCCCACATATCCCGGAGGCGCGCCCACGAGCCGGGACACGGTATGCCGCTCCTGGTACTCGGACATGTCGATTCGGGTGATCATGTTCTCGTCGTTGAACAGAAACTCCGCCAGGGCCTTCGCCAGCTCGGTCTTGCCGACGCCAGTCGTGCCCATGAACAGGAACGAGCCGATGGGCCGCTTCTCGTTCGAGAGGCCCGCGCGGTTGCGGCGGACGGCGTCGGACACGGCCTGGATAGCCCGGTCCTGGCCGACGACCCGCTTGTGCAGCTCGGCCTCCATCCGGAGGAGCTTCTCCTTCTCGCTCTCGAGCATCCGCTTCACGGGGATGCCCGTCCACTTCGCGACGACCTCGGCGATGTCCTCGGGCGTGACCGCCTCGGTGACGATGGGCTCCTTGATGGCCGCGGCCTTCGCGGTGAGCTCGTCGATGGTCTTCTGCGTCGCGACCATCTTGCCGTAGCGCAGCTCCGCGACCTTTCCATAGTCGCCCGCGCGCTCCGCGCTCGCCGCCTGGATCTTGTAGTTCTCCATCTCCTGGCGGGCCGTCTGCAGGCCGGCGAGGATGTCCTTCTCCTCGTTCCAGCGCTTCATCAGCACGTCCCGCTGCGCGTTCAGTTCCTTGAGTTCGGCGTCCAGCTTCTCCATCTTCAGAGACACGCCCTCGCGCTTGATGGCCTCCTTCTCGATTTCCTTCTGGCGGATGGCGCTGTTCAGGTCGTCGATGGGCTCCGGCACGGAGTTCATCTCCAGGCGCAGCTTGGACGCGGCCTCATCGACCAGGTCGATGGCCTTGTCCGGCAGGAACCGGGAGGTGATGTACCGGTGCGAGAGGTTCACGGCCGCGATGAGCGCGTCGTCCTCGATGCGCACCTTGTGGTGGTTCTCGTAGCGCTCCTTCAGGCCACGCAGGATCGCGATGGATTCCGCGGGGGAAGGCTCGTCGACCATCACCATCTGGAACCGCCGCTCCAGGGCCTTGTCGGTCTCGAAGTATTTCTGGTATTCGTCCAGCGTGGTGGAGCCGATGGTGCGGAGCTCGCCGCGGGCCAAGGCCGGCTTCAGGATGTTGGACGCGTCCATGGCGCCGGAGGAACGGCCCGCGCCCACGAGCGTATGGATCTCGTCGATGAACAGGATGATCTCGCCGGCGGAGTCCACGACTTCCTTCACGACGCCCTTCAGGCGCTCTTCGAATTCACCCTGGTATTTCGCGCCCGCGATGAGGGCGCCCATGTCCAAGGAATACACCTGCTTGGACTTCAGGTTCTCCGGCACGTGGCCGGACACGATGTTCTGGGCGATCCCTTCGGAGATCGCCGTCTTGCCCACGCCCGGTTCTCCCACCAGGATGGGGTTGTTCTTGGTTCGTCTGGACAGTATCTGGAGCACCCGGCGGATCTCGTCGTCCCGCCCGATGACCGGGTCGAGCTTGCCCTGGGAGGCGCGCTCGTTGAGGTTCACTGCGAACCGCTGCAGAAAAGAGTTTTCGTTATTTGCCATAGTTGTTGTCTCCTTTTCGCCCGGCGGGTATGCAGCGATAGCCGTCCGCCCGACCGGGCAAACGGCTATCTTCAAACGCTATTCCTTTAAGGGAAGACTGACAAATTGTCAGCCTCTCGCAATTACTCCTGGGTCGGATCGGCCTGGGGGATCTCCACCGGGAACGCCGGGGTCTCGGAGGCCGGGGCGGACTGGTTGAGGATCTCGGAGCTCACGGCTTCGCTCGCGCTCTTGCCGGTGCCGCGGCTGATGACCAGCGTGCTGGCGATGGCGAGGACGAGGATGAAGGCGATGAGGTACCAGGTGGCTTTCTCGAGGATGGTGGCCGTCTGGCGGACGCCCAGGGCCTGGTTCGCGGAAGTGAAGTTGGTGGCGAGGCCGCCGTCCTTGCCGTTCTGCAGGAGGACGACCACGATCAGCAGGATGGCCGCGAGGACAATCAGGACGACCAGGAGAGTGAATGCGACGTTCATATCTATACTACTTTTAATTCAATTTGTCGATAAGGGCTGCAAAGTAAGCACTTTTTTCCGGATTTTCCAAAATCAGACGGGAATAAATGCGTCTTGCCTCCTCCACACAGCCCTGTTCAGCAAAGATTTCGGCGAGGGTCGCGGTCGCGTAGCGGTCCGCAATGTCCGATCCGGTCTTGTCGTCCTTGACGCCGTCGGACTTGATCTTCACCGCGAACCGGGTGAAGATGTTGTCGTCGGCGCGGCCCACGCCCTGGTACTGGGCCTTGGAGAAATAGTCCCCGCCCACCATATGGACCTCGCGGCCGGGCTCGCCGGCGGTTTCGGCCTCCGGGGCCGGCGCGATGTACGAGCGGAGGATGCGCTCCACGTCCTTGTCGGCATAGCGGGCCTTGTTCCCGGCGCGCAGGAGGGCCGCCACCTTGCGGCGGTCGCCGATGTAGAGGGCCTCCTCGGCATACTGCTCCATGCCCCAGGCGTCGCCGCCCAGGCGGGACATCCGGGAGCACAGCTCCTTCCGGGCCGAGGCGAACCAGGGGTACAGGTGGACCACCCCGGCGAGTTCGTCCATCGTCAGGGAGCCCAGGTCGATATAATCCGTTCCGTTTACCATTGCGCGACGGTTGCGTTGAAGATGTCCTCGACGATCTTCTCGATGATGGTTTCGCACAGGCCGCCTTCCACGGCGTCCAGGGACTGGGTGGCGTCGAAGTCCTCGTAGCCGGAGAAGGACTGGCTCACGTCGTCCTCCGGGTACTTGCGGTTCGTGAACTCGACCTTCACCGTGACGGTGAGGCGGTTCTTCGCGGCGACTTCGCCCGCGGTGATGGCCGTGGCCTTGACGTCGTAGCCGGTCACTTCGCACACGAGCTCCAGGTCGCCGTCCTGATCGACCTGCTCCAGGGAGGTGAGCTTGCGGAACTTGTCCTGCAGGGCCTCCGTCAGGTCGTTGGACAGGGACGGGTTCACCCGGAGGGCCTTGTACTCCACGAAGGGGATGGTGATCGTCTTCACGTCGGACTGGATGTTCGTGCCCGTGAAGGAATAGATCCCACAGGAGACGGCCGCGGCGGCGAGGAGGACGAGGAGGAGGAACTTCTTCATTTCTTGCGGTATTCGGGCGGGAGCTTGCGGTAGAGGGTGCGCTCGGACATCCCGAGCTCCTCGGCCGCGAGCTTGCGGTTGCCGCCGTGCTTTTCGAGGGCTTTGCGGATGAGTTCGGCCTGCTGCTCCTTCACGGAGAGGGTCGCGGGCTCCTGCTGGGGCTGCTCGTCGGCCACGGACTCGACCATGCGGCCGGAGGGGGCCGCGAAGTCCTGCCCCTGCCATTCGGCCTCCTCCGCGCGGGGCGCGGCGGCCGGGGCGGGCAGCGACCGGCGGTCCACCCGCGCCTCGAGGTCGTCGATGCGCTGGTTCAGGTCGAAGATGGCCTTGACGATGGGCTGCAGGTCCATCGCCGGGGCGCCGGCGCCGGCCTGCGGTCCGCCCTGCGCGCCCGAGAAGACCACCGGGATGGGCTCTCCCTGCTCCACCGGCATGAACGGGGCGAGCTCCGCCGCCGAGAGTTCGATGCGCTGGAGGGTGGGGGTCACTTTCCGGGAGACCTGGGCCGTGAGGGCCTGGGTGAAGCCCATCAGCTGGCGGACGTTGCCGGGCCAGCGGTAGGAGCACAGCAGCCGGATCGCATCCGGCCGGAGGGAGATCTTGCACATTCCGCTCGTCTCCGAAAAGTCGGAGGTGAACTTGCGGAACAGGAGGTAGATGTCGTCCTGGCGGTCGCGCAGGGCCGGGATCCGGATCTGCGCCGCGCTCAGGCGGAAGTAGAGGTCCTCGCGGAATTTCCCGCGGCGGACCGCCTCGTAGAGGTCGATATTCGTGGCCGCGACGATGCGGACATCGGTATGCTCGATCTTGTTGGAACCCACCTTGCGGTACTCGCCGGACTGGAGCACGCGGAGCAGGAGCGCCTGCGACTCCAGCGGGAGCTCGGCGATCTCGTCCAGGAAGAGCGTGCCGCCGTTGGCGTCCTCGAAATAGCCCTTGCGGGTTTCCGTGGACCCGGTGAAGGAGCCCTTGACATGACCGAAGAGCTCGGAGTTCACGAGTTCCTTGGCGAGGGCGCCGCAGTTCACCACGAAAAAGTTGTTGTTCCGGCGGGCCGAATACTGGTGGATGATCCTTGCGAAGTTTTCCTTGCCGACACCGCTTTCGCCCAGGATCACGACGCTCAGGTCGGTGGGCGCGAACTTCACCGCCGTCTCCAGCGCCTGGTTCAGGGCCGGATCGTTGCCGATGATGTCATATTTGTTTTTCAGTGCCTGTAAGTCCATAGTTCTGCAAAATTACGAAAAAAATGCTATATTTGCGAATTAGACAACTGGTTGGCAATAACTATTATTACAGATAATGATGATGAAATCTTTCAAATTCCTGGCTGCCGCCGCGATTCTCGCTGCGACCGTCTCCTGCGCTTCCATCGAAAAGATGGCCCAGATGGCTGAAAACGTGAAGGTCTCCTCCGACCCCGGTGTCCTCGAGGCCGCGAACGGCGACATCGACGCCGTCGTCGCCGTCACCTACCCGGCCGACTACTTCAATCCGAAGGCCATCCTCGAAGTCACCCCGGTCCTCGTGTACGAGGGCGGCGAGGCCGCGATGAAGCCCTTCATCTACCAGGGCGAAAAGGTCAAGGACAACTACAAGGTCGTCTCCTCCGACGGTCAGACCGTCCGCGAGAAGGTCCATTTCAACTACGTTCCCGGCATGGAGAAGAGCCATCTCGAGCTCCGCGGCGTCGCCCGCAAGGGTGAAAAGTTCGTGAACCTCCCCGTGAAGAAGGTCGCCGACGGCGTGAACACCACTTATATGCTCGTCAAGCGTGACGGCTTCGTGACCCCGAAGGCCGACGCCTACCAGGACGTCATCTCCAGCACCGCCGAAGGCCAGATCAAGTACCTGGTGAACAGCGCCGATGTCCGCAACTCCGAGCTCAAGGGCAAGTCCGTGAAGGACTTCCTCGCCGCCATCGACCAGATCAACGCCGACGCGCGCACCACCATCAAGGGCACCGAGATCCTCGCCTACGCCTCCCCGGAAGGCCCCGAGCGGAAGAACAACGAGCTCGCTGACAAGCGCTCCGCCTCCGCGAACAAGGCCCTCAAGGAAATGGGCAAGAAGCACGAGAACCTCGCCGGCGCCGAGGTCAAGAGCCTCGGTGAGGACTGGGAAGGCTTCCAGCAGCTCGTGAAGGAGTCCAACATCGAAGACAAGGAGCTCATCCTCCGCGTCCTCTCCATGTACAGCGACCCGGCCGTCCGCGAGAACGAGATCCGCAACATGTCCCAGGTGTTCACCGCCCTCAAGGGTGAGGTCCTCCCGGAACTCCGCCGCGCCCGTCTCATCGCCAACGTCGAGTACCAGAACTACACCTCCGAGGAACTCCTCAAGCTCCTCAACGACAATGCCGATGTCCTGGATGAGGAAGCCCTCCTCCGCACCGCCACCCTCGTGAAGAACAACGACCAGAAGGAAGAGATCTACAAGCGTGCCGTCAGCAAGTTCGGTTCCGAGCGCGCCCAGTTCAACCTCGCCGCCCTCTACCTCTCCGAAGGCAAGCTTGACAAGGCCGAGGACGCCCTCTCCAAGGTCCACTCCGGCGACGCCGACGTCCTCAACGCCATGGGCGTGATCGCCCTCCGCAAGGACGACCTCGCCACCGCCGCGAACTGCTTCCGCCGCTCCTCCGCCCCGGACGCCAAGAAGAACCTGGGTATCGTCCAGATCCTCACCGGCGACTACGAGGATGCCGCCAAGACCCTCGCCGACGTGGACGGCTGCTGCCACAACACCGTGCTCGCCTACATCCTGACCGGCCAGCTGGACAAGGCCGCCAAGACCGTCAGCTGCAAGGACCAGAAGGTCACCTACCTCAAGGCCATCATCGCCGCCCGCAAGGGTGACGCCGCCGGTGTCCGCGAGAACCTCAATGCGATCACCAACCGCGACCTCCTCGCCCGCGCCAAGAAGGACGTCGAGTTCGCCGGCTACACCTGGTAATCCTTTCGGAGCGACATCCAACCCTCATCGAGGGGCGAAAACCATGGTTTTTGCCCCTCGATTGTTATTTCCCGGCCCTCGCGGGGCAAAACGAGGGTCTTTCGCCCCTCGACGGGTCACACGGCCCAACGGATGGGCAAATTTGGACCTTTTTGCCCTTGCGTATTTGTTTTTTGGAAATTATTCGTAACTTTGCAGTCCGCCCATGTGGCGGAGTTTCGCCAAATGGCTCCCGGAGAGGTGGGTGAGTGGCTGAAACCACCGGTTTGCTAAACCGACGTACGGGTCATTCCGTACCACGAGTTCGAATCTCGTCCTCTCCGCTGAAATGCCTTGCAGAATGCCCTGCAGGGCATTTTTAGTAAAAAGTATCCCAAAAAATATCCCAAAAACGCTAAAAATGGCCCATAAAAAGTTGTCCGTCTTCTAACAACTTTTTTACTCTTCTTTTATCTCACCTCTTCGATACTTCTCGACCAAATAGTTCCGGAGACAGGCATGAACGTTTGTCAAAAAATGGTTTACCGCAAACAATGCATCATACAGCCGGAGCGTTTCCATCATTTCCTTGCTCTCCTCGATATCTACCATTCTCGACTCATAGAGTCTCTCCGAATCAATGTGGGTTTCATAGTTTCGCTCATCTCTCCACCAGGACGAAACCTTCGACTGTTTTTCTAATTGGTCAGTCAATTCTTGGTATTGACGTTTTATGATCTCTGGGAAAAACTGCAAATATCCCTGTAAGCGAAACCATTCTGCCTTATTCTTATTGGTCTCATTATACCCATAAAGTCTCTTGAACCCCTCATTAAGGATAACCTTCATCTTTCCACGCATGAAGCGTCTATCATAATCTGTATCAGCGAGAATGAAATATTTTCCAGCAACCATACAGTCACACATCGTCATCACGACGAATAAGGAAACAGAATAAACCACGTAGCAGATCCGATGATAATCATCCATTAGATCTTCTGAGCGTTTTAACTCCTCTGTAAGCAAAGGGAGGCCAGAAGTAAAGGTGGCGACAGTATCATCGATGACTTTAACGAACTCTTCCCTTTCTTCTTTGTTAAGGGTCCGGCCATTATACTCCACGTTTTGGAACCACCGATCATATCGATAGTTCAACACGGGAGAATATGTCCGGAAACAAAGGTCCTCTTCTCTCGTTATCACGGATCTCGTCTTTTATTTCAATTCGCAGCCGAACTCTTTTATGGTTTCTTCGCTATCTCGTCCTGAGATGGTTTTTCCGGTAGCTTTCTCAATTCGATCCAGCAGTCTTATGGCACGATCAACAAAGTATTCATCGAAGCTATCTGTAGAGAGTAGATCGAAATTAATCTTATGCGAAGTAATCGCACTGACGACTAACTCCTCAGTGAGACCTTTATTTCTCATCGTCTTAATATACTCGCTTGGTGCACGGCCTCCTATTGATCGATTCGTAGAAGCATATATCGGCGTCTTGTTAACGACGGAATTCCATTTACGCATCGGATACTTCTGACCTTCACAGTAGGCCTGCGGGAAAATATGATGGATGTCTGTATCCTCATCAAGATAGGATGCAATATCCATTTTACTACCACTCATAAAATCAAGTGGTGAGTCCTGCATTATCATCGCCATTACACCTTTATAAGCCGCACTGTTTCGAGTCTGCATTGACAGAAGACGTGTGGGCTGGAAGTTTGAACGGGTAACCGTGTCTGGTTGATTTCCGCCAGAAATCCACTCAAAAATGTTTGCAATATCTAGGGCAAATCGCGCCTCGTTTGCTCCGCCATATAACTCACCAAAGACTCCGCACCAGTACCATTTAGCAAGAAGATCGAGATTATGCCCGAGCATAAAGGCTCGCTTCTCTTTTCTCTCATTATCAAAAGCAAAAATTGCCGCTAGTGGAACCAATTGCGTCGAATAAGGTAAATCCCGTTCACTAAAAATCCCTTGATGAGATAAGAAAGCCGCAGCCGATTCAAAGCCGCCAACAAGAGCATCATGATTAGCCTTGTAGTCTTCCAGATTTAGACGGAGGATGTCTCTCTTTTTACATGACACGGCAATTCTATCCGTCAAGCTCTTCTTATAGGTTACAAGCAGAGTCATCGCTGCCAAGAAGTTCGCCCCGGTAATATCTTTAAGAACCGTGAGCTTTTTGTCCTTGAAGGAATTGCAGATTCTATTCCAGTCATCACGAAGATCGTATTCGTCCGCTGCGAATGTCGCAGTGACAAGTTCAAATACGGTAAGTGGAACACCGCCGGTATTAACATTTTCAAATATCTGGCAAACCGCCTCTTTGGGTGTCTCTTTGGTTAGCTGAATAACAGGCATCTGATATTCCTGAATTGGGCGAAGAATCTTCTGAGAAAAGTCTCGGAACATCAAGCGATACTTATTATCGTTAGCAAAGTGATCCTCCATCGCATAACGCCAGTCATCGATGTCATTCGGAGAGAATACCAAATTGAGAGGAAACATCAGATGTTCGTACTCTCTATCTGGTGTTGAAAGATCCAATTCTATTGTCCGGCCAATATCAGAGAGTATTTGCTTCTTTTCTGAAATAGAAATGATTGCATCCAATCTATCGGCTTCGGGATCTAGGCATTTTTCTATATCCAGATAATAATAACGGAAGATCGTCTTGTCTTTATTTGTATCCAGGCGCGTTTCCAAAGGTTTCTTGCACATGAACACCTGATAAAGCGTGGTTAGGCGCTGTTGACCATCCAGCACAAGCCAATCCGGAGCAATCTCATCTGGACATCGCACCCCAGTGAACTTACGACATTTGAAACGAACCGACTCGCCTCCGCTTTCTAAGAACATCGCTGCTCCCATTGGATAACCGGATGTGATACTCTCGATAAGTTTACAGATTTTCGTGTCATCCCACACCCAACTTCGTTGAAATTCAGGAAGTTGCGCTTTGCCTTGACCAACCCAAGTCAAAAGCTCGCTGAGCTTTTTATCGTGTGATTCTACAGCCATACCATCTCTCTTTAGTAGTACATTTCAATGTAAGAATATGCCTTGTCAAAGACCTCTTGGTCCTTGATCTGATACTTAATCCAAAGAATCGCGCGGAGCTTCTTCTTGATTTCTCGGCGGGCAGTGACGCTTTGGAAAGCATCATTGAACTGGCGAACAATTTTGACCACCTCGTTGTCAATGTCGTTCACCACCTGTTCGACGATGATAGGCGTCTCTTCGGTTTTGATGCTCTCGAACAGTTCTGTCAGAGCGGCGCGTGCTTTTGCTCGTTTAT
>ONDF01000030.1 GCA_900316525.1 uncultured Bacteroidales bacterium | reverse complement strand
TGTCCATCAGCGAAATGCCGGTGGGCGAGTCGGGCTTCCTCACCCGGATGCTCATCCCGGTCCTGTCGGTCGTCGCCGACGGCCCGGTCCGCGTGACGGGCGAGAAGACCCTCCTCGGCCGTCCCCTCGCCGGGGCGCACGACATCATGGCCTCGTTCGGGGTGCGGCTCGTCCCGGAGAACATTCCGGAAGAAAGCCGCAAGGGCGACTGCTTCATTCCCCTGACCGTCAAGGGACCGCTGGTCCCGGGCCGGGCCGACGTGTCCGGCAAGGGCGGCTCGCAGCTCATCTCCGGCCTGCTGGCGGCCCTCCCGCTCGCCGGGAACCGCTCCACGGTCTATGTCCATGACCCCCGCAGCATCCCCTATATGTTCATCACCGTGGACGTGCTCCGCAAGTTCGGCATCGAGATCGGCTCGGAGATGGAAGGGGGCGACGACTTCCTGCAGACGCAGGACTGGACCCTGTGCACCGGTCTGACCTTCAAGATGCGCGGCCAGCAGCATTACCGCGCGGCGGACTTCCGCATCGAGGGCGACTGGTCCGGGGCCGCGAACTTCCTCGTGGCCGGCGCCATCTTCGGCGACGTGGAGGTGGAAGGGCTGGACACCCAGTCCCTCCAGGCCGACATCTCCATCATGGACATCCTGATGGACGCCGGGGCGAGCATGTCCCAGCTGGAAGGCGACACGCCCACGACCGGGCCCATCCATGTGGCCCGCGCGCCGCTCTGCGCCTTCGAGACCGACCTGAACAACTGCCCGGACCTCTTCCCGATCGTGGCCGTGCTGGCTGCCTTCTGCCCGGGCGAGAGCCGCATCCGCGGCGTGGAGCGCCTCCGCCACAAGGAGACCGACCGCGCCGCCGCGATCGTGGACATGCTCACGCAGATGGGCGTTCCCGTCCAGGTGGACGAAGATGAAATGACCATCGAAGGCATGGCCCTCCCGCAGCGTCTCCTCACCGGGAACCTGCTCAAGGGCGGCCGCTATACTTCCCACGCCGATCACCGCATGGTGATGGCCCTCAAGGTGGCCGCGCTCGGCGCCGACGGCCCCGTGGAGATCGACGACACGGCCTGTGTCGCCAAATCCTTCCCGGGTTTCAACGACTTATTTGACAAACTATGAACGCTTTTGGCAACATCTTCAGAGTAAGCATCTTCGGCGAGTCGCACGGAGAGGAGATCGGCGTGGTCGTGGACGGCCTCGCGCCGGGCATCCCGCTCAGCGAGGCGGATTTCGCGGCGGACATCGCCCGCCGCCGGAGCGGCGCGAAGGGCACGACCCCGCGCGTGGAGGCGGATGAGCCGCAGATTCTCAGCGGCGTCTACGAAGGCTATACGACCGGCGCCCCGCTCGCCATCGTCTTCCACAATACGAACACCCGCAGCCAGGACTACGAGGCCCTGCTGAACGTCCCGCGTCCGGGCCACGCGGATTACACCGCGAACCTCAAGTACGGCGGCTTCCAGGATCCGCGCGGCGGCGGCCATTTCTCCGGCCGCCTGACGCTCCCGGTCGTCGCGGCCGGCGTCATCGCGAAGAAACTCCTCTTCGCGACCATCGCCGGCGCCACCCGCGGCCGCGTCCAGTTCCGCTGCGACGCCCGCCTCGTCGAAATCGGCGGAATCGCCGACCCGGCGCAGTGGGACGCCGCTCTGGACCAGGCGCAGAAGGAAGGCGATTCGCTGGGCGGCGTCGTGGAGTGCGTCGTTTCCGGCGTCCCCGCCGGGCTCGGAGAGCCCTTCTGGGACAGCGTGGAATCCCGCCTCTCGCACGCCATTTTCGCCATCCCCGGCGTCCGCGGCGTGGAGTTCGGCGACGGCTTCGCCGCCGCCCGGATGAAGGGTTCCGAACACAATGACGTCTACGCCCCCGCCGGCTGCGGCGGCCACGGCCACGGCGGTTGCCACGAGCATGGCGCCGACCACGAAGGCTGCTGCCACGAGCACGGCGAAGGCGAGGGATGCTGCCATGGCGGCGAAGAGCACGACCAAGAGGGCGGCTGCTGTCACGGCGGTGAAGGCCACCACGAAGGCGGCTGCTGCGGCCACCACCGCAACCGCCTGGTGACGCCCGCCACCAATCACGCCGGCGGCGTGAACGGCGGCATCACCAACGGCAATCCGCTGGTGTTCCGCGTCGCGTTCAAACCCACCTCCAGCATCGCCAAGGCCCAGGAGACGTACGATTTCGCCAAGGGCGAGATGACGTCCCTGCAGGTACCCGGCCGCCACGACACCTGCTTCGCCCTGCGTACGCCGGTCATCGTGGAGGCCATGGCGGCCATCGTTCTCGCGGACCTTGTCGGCATGGCGTGATGGAAAAGAAGCGCCTCCTTTCGATCGACACCTTCCGGGGGATGGACATGCTCCTGATCATGGGCCTGTCCACGCTGCTTGTCAGCCTCTGCCGCCTGTTCCCCGGCGGATCGGATTTCTGGCTCGCCCGGCAGATGAGCCATGTGGAGTGGAACGGCCTGGCCATCATGGACATGGTCTTCCCGGTGTTCCTGTTCATTGCGGGACTCTCCTTCCCGTTCTCTTATGCGAGCCAGGTGGAAAAGGGACGCTCGTCCTGGCAGATCCATCGGAAAATCTTCGTCCGCTGCCTCGTGCTCATCGCCCTGGGCATCGTCTATAACGGATTCTTCAACCTGCGCTTCCCGCAGCGGTACGCCAGCGTGCTGGCCCGCATCGGCCTCGCCTGGATGTTCGCCGCGCTGCTGTATGTCCATTGCAAGCCCAAGGCCCGGATCATCATTGCGACGGTCCTGCTCGTCGGCTACGGCCTCCTCATCACCTTCGTCGGCGCGCCCGACGCCCCCGCCGGCGCCGGCCCGCTCACGCAGGACGGCTGCCTGAGCGGCTGGATCGACCGCATCCTCCTGCCCGGCAAGCCGTACTACGGCAACTTCGATCCGGAAGGCCTGCTGGGTGTCATCCCGGCCACGGTGACGGCGATGCTGGGGATGTTCACGGGCGAGTTCATCCGCCTGCCCGAGGAAAAATGCAGCGGCGGAAAGAAGACCCTCCTGATGCTGGGCGCCGCGGCCGCGCTCATCGCCGCGGGCCTGCTCTGGAGCCTGTCGCTGCCCTTGAACAAGAAGCTCTGGACCAGCACTTTTGTCCTGGTGGTCGGCGGCATCTCCATCGCCCTGTACGCCCTCGTGTATTACCTCGTGGAGGTGAAGGGCCATACGAAATGGACCTTCTTCTTCCGCGTCATCGGCCTGAACTCCATCACCATCTACCTGCTGCAGCAGATCGTCCCGCTGCGGGAAGTCTCCAACTTCTTCCTGGGCGGCACGGCCGCGCTCCTGCCGGAAGCCTGGGGCGCCGTCCTGCTGGCCGTGGGATACATCGCCGTCTGCTGGCTGCTGCTGTATTTCCTGTACCGGCACAAGGTTTTCCTGAAAGTGTAAGGACAGGCCTCATTCCCAAATAATTCATTATCTTTGTAAACTACCGCCATGCCGGCAGTTTGATATGGCCGAAAACGACAAGATCATACAGGAATTCACCTCCGGGGAGTACAAGGAAGGGTTCGTGACGGACGTGGAACAGGAATTCGTTCCCAAGGGCCTGAACGAGGACATCATCCGTACCATCTCCCGGCTCAAGGAGGAGCCGGACTGGCTCCTGGAGTTCCGCCTGGACGCGTTCCGCAAATGGCAGGCGATGGAGATGCCCCGCTGGCCCCATCTGGACCTGCCCGAGATCGACTTCCAGGACATCATCTACTATGCCGCTCCCAAGAAGGACAAGGACCGGCCGAAGGAAATCGACCCGAAGCTGACCGAGACCTTCGAGAAGCTGGGCATCCCCCTCAAGGAGCGCGACGTGCTCGCCGGCGTGGTCGCCGTCGACGCCGTCTTCGACTCTGTCTCCGTCACGACGACCTTCCGCAAGACGCTCGCGGAGAAGGGCATCATCTTCTGCTCGTTCTCCGAGGCGGTGAAGGAGCATCCGGACCTGGTGCGGAAATATCTCGCCACCGTGGTCCCGTCCGGCGACAACTATTTCGCGGCCCTGAACAGCGCCGTGTTCTCCGACGGGTCGTTCTGCTACATCCCCAAGGGGGTGCGCTGCCCGATGGACCTGTCCAGCTATTTCCGGATCAATGCGAAGGGTACCGGCCAGTTCGAGCGCACGCTCATCGTGGCCGACGAGGGCTCCTTCGTGAGCTATATGGAGGGCTGCACCGCGCCGATGCGCGACGAGCAGCAGCTCCACGCCGCGGTGGTCGAGATCATCGTGGAAAAGGATGCCGATGTCAAGTATTCCACCGTCCAGAACTGGTATCCGGGCGATGCGGACGGCAAGGGCGGCATCCTGAACCTCGTCACCAAGCGCGGCATCTGCAAGGGCGACGGGGCGCACTTGAGCTGGACCCAGGTGGAAACGGGCTCCGCCATCACCTGGAAGTACCCGTCCACCATCCTGAAGGGCGACAACACCGCCTCGGAGTTCTATTCCGTCGCGGTCACGAACAACTACCAGCAGGCCGACACGGGCACGAAGATGGTCCACATCGGCCGGAACACGAAGAGCCGCATCGTCTCCAAAGGCATTTCCGCAGGCCGCAGCCAGAACAGCTACCGCGGCCTCGTGCGGATGGGCGCCGGCGCGAAGAACGCCCGCAACTATTCGCAGTGCGACAGCCTCCTGATCGGCTCCCAGTGCGGGGCCCATACCTTCCCGGTCATCCGCTCCGACAACCCGACGGCGATCGTCGAGCACGAGGCGACGACCTCGAAGATCAGCGAGGACCAGCTGTTCTACTGCAACCAGCGCGGCATCGGCCCGGAAGAGGCCGTGGGCCTGATCGTCAACGGCTATGCGCGCGAAGTCCTTTCCCGGCTCCCGATGGAGTTCGCGGTGGAGGCGCAGAAACTTCTGCAAGTCTCACTTGAAGGATCGGTCGGATGATGGAATGGCTTGACATCGTAATCTTTACCCTGGGCGGGAAACCCGTGCTGCTGGTGGATTTCATCAGCTCGCTGCTGGGACTTACCTGCGTGTTCCTCGCGGGACGGAACTCGAAGTACAACTTCTGGGTGGGCTACCTGTACACGGCCGCCCTGTTCTTCCTGTTCTGGTCCCGGAACCTGTACGCGAACCTGCTGCTCCAGCCCATCTCCCTTGCGATCAACGTGTTCGGCCACTGGCGCTGGACGCATCCGAAGGAGGAGGAACGCTCTTCCGAGGATGCGAACAAGCTGAAAGTCAGCATGCTGACCTGGCCGCAGCGGGGATTCACCGTGGCGGCGATCCTCGTCATCGCCCTGCTCTGGGGCTGGGTGATGAAGACCTTCTTCCCGGCCAATCCGGCCCCGTACCTGGACTGCTGCGTGACGGTCCTGATCCTCACGGCGCAGCTCCTGTCGGCCCTCAAGAAGTGGGACTGCTGGATGGCCTGGCTCATCGTGAACATCACCCAGATCATTCTCCACATCAGCGTGGGGAACGTGTTCATGCCCATCGTCTGCGGCCTGTACCTGGTGAATGGCCTGTGGTCGCTGTATTCCTGGATGAAACTGTACAAGAAAAATGGATAAACTGCTCGAAATAAAGAACTTGCACGCCCGGATCGGGGACAAGGAGATTCTCCATGGGATCGACCTGTCCATCGGCCGGGGCGAAATCCACGCCGTGATGGGCCCGAACGGGGCGGGAAAGTCCACCCTGAACGCGGTCCTCACCGGCCGCCCGGACTATGAAGTGACGGAAGGAAGTATCGTCTATGACGGAAAGGATCTGCTGTCCATGGCGCCGGAAGAGCGCAGCTGGGCCGGCATCTTCCTGAGCTTCCAGTATCCCGTGGAAATCCCCGGGGTGACGATCACCGCCTTCATGAAGGCGGCCGTCCAGGCCCGCCGGAAGGCGCAGGGTCTGCCCGAGATGAAGACGCCCGAGTTCCTGAAGCTCCTGAAGGAGAAGATGGCCTTCGTGCAGATGAAGCCCGAATTCGCCAAGCGCGAAGTGAACGTGGGCTTCTCCGGCGGCGAGAAGAAACGCAACGAGATCTTCCAGATGGCCCTCCTGGACCCGACCCTGTCCATCCTGGACGAGACGGACTCCGGCCTGGACGTGGACGCCCTCAAGATTGTGGCGGACGGCGTGAACGCCCTCCGCTCCCCGGAGAAATCGGCCATCATCATCACGCACTACCAGAAGCTCCTGGAGTATGTCCGGCCTGACGTCGTGCACGTCCTCAAGGACGGCCGCATCGTCCGCACGGGCGGCCCCGAGCTCATCGATGCCATTGAAAAACAAGGTTTTGACCAGTTCTGATGGGGTACGGTAATTACAAAGATCCTTTCGTCGGCCGCCGGCCCGACTACACCGTCGGGGCGGGGGAGAAGCTCGAACTGACGTTCGTGGTGCTTCCCGGGGAGTCCCGCGACATCGACGTCGCCATCGACCTGGTGGGCGAAGGGGCGGAGGTGTCCCTGAAGGGGTTGTACCTGTGCGGCGGCGAGGAGCGGGTGAATTTCCGCATCCTGATGCACCACCGCGCGGGCGGCTGCGTCTCGCACCAGCTGTTCAACGGCATCGCGGGCGGCGCGTCCCGGGTGACCTTCGACGGCCGCATCATCGTGGCCCCGGACGCCCAACAGACGGAAGCCTACCAGGAGAACCACAACATCGTCCTGTCGGAAGGAGCCCGCGTGGAAACGACCCCGCAGCTGGAAATCTATGCCGACGACGTGAAATGCTCGCACGGGGCCACCACCGGCCGCCTGGACGAGGATGCGCTGTTCTACATGCGCACCCGCGGCGTCCCGGAGGCGGAGGCGAAGGTCCTGCAAATGATCTCCTTCCTCGCGGCCGTCACGCCGGCGGACCGGAAGGAAGAAATTGAAAACGCTGTCAATCAACTCGTATAGGATGAACCGGAACCGTCTCTGCCTTTGGCTCTCGCTCGCCGCCGTCGCCTGCTCCAAGGTGGGTGCGGACTCCGTGGCGCCCCCGGCGCCCCCCGTCTACACCATCCAGGCCGGCTTCGCTGCCGAAGCCCCCGAGACCCGCTCCCGGCTGGATTTCGAAGAAAAAACCCAGGCGCGGGTCCTCTGGACCGGCGGAGACGCCTTCAGGATGTACAGGATGTCGTCCAGCGCTTATTCCCAGACGACCTATACGACCCAGGACGACGGCGTGGTATCGGCGACGTTCACGACGACAAAGCGGCTTGGCGAGGATGATTCTTACACGAGCATTTATCCGGCCGCCGTATACGGGGTCTCCGGCAAGAATGACGACATTCTGCTGCGGATTCCGGTTCCGCCGACGCAGGAAGCCGTCCCCGGCGGTGTCCAGGAGGGGCTCAACTTCGCGGCGGCCTGGTCTTCGTCGCAGGATGAGAACCTGCAGTTCCGGAACTTGATGTCCTATGTCCGTTTCCGCCTGAGCGGAGCGGCCGTTTCCACCTTGCAGTCCGTGACGTTCGATGCCGGGAAGACCGTGGCAGGCGATGCGGCGCTCTATTTCCAGGACGGAGAGGTCCACTTCGGCTATACCTCGAGCTTCAGCACGACTACCTATGAGCGGTCCAATACCGTGACCTTGTCCGGAACCTTCGTGGAGGGCCAGGACTATTGCATCGCGATGGTCCCGGCCAGTCTGACCGGCGGGTTCACCCTGACTTTCAGCGACGGAGAAGGCCGCCTCATCGAGAAGCGTTCCTCGAAGGCGCTGACGCTCACGCGTTCCCGGATCGTGGATTTCGGAACGATCGACCTGGGAGATACCTGGGGGGCCGATGACCAGGTCATCCGGGTTGTCACCCAGACAAAGGGCCGGAAGAAAAACGTCATCGCCCTGCTGGCCGACGGTTATACCTCGGACCAGCTGGACCTTTTCGAGGAACGGGCCAGGACCGCCGTCGATTTCCTGTTCTCCGTGGAGCCGTTCAAGTCCTACAAGGAGTATTTCACCGTTTATGTCTGTCGGACCGTTTCCAACGAGTCCGGGGCCGGTGTCAACGATCCGAAGGACAAGGACAAGATCATCAAGGCGGTGGACAACCGGTTCGGTTCCCGCTGGCCGGACGACGGCACTTACAGCACGATGACGGCCGATGCCGCCAAGATCCAGGCTTACCTCAAGGCGGCGATCCCGGAGGTCGTTTCCAAGGAAGTGACTTATCAGGATGTCCCGACGGCGCTCCTGATCAACGACACCCGGTACGGGGGCATCTGCCACATCTATTCGGGCGGCTGGAATTACTGCCAGATTCCTTTCCAGAAAAACGGAGGCACCAGCCGCTGGTCCTTCCCGAAGTACCAGGCCGTCAATGAACAGGATAAATCCCAAGGATACCGGGAGACGACGGATGCGGAGCGGGACGAGATGGGCCGGATGGTCGGCGACTGGAAGAACACGTTCATCCACGAGTTCGGCGGCCATGCCTACGGCCGGTTGACGGATGAATACTGGAGCGGGACGTCGACGGTCTCGGCCCCGGCGGCCATTGCGGGACATTCCTATACGGTTCCGCATGCCTTGAACGTCTCCGGTTTCTATGATTCGGCCCCCTGGAAGGAGGACCTGCTGGACCATCTGGACGAATGGACCGCCCGGAATCCGGACTATGGCCGGATCGGCCTCTGGCACGGCGCGTACAAGTCCCTCTATTTCCGCTGGCGGTCGGAAAAGATCAGCTGCATGATCGACAACCGGCCCTATTACTCCACCTGGCAGCGGATCCTCATCGTCCGCCGGATCATGACGAAGGCGGGCGAGACCTTCGACATGGACGACTTCATCGCCAAGGATGTGACGGTGGATCCGATCCGGCCGGTGGTGCCCGCGAGCGCCAGTGTCGAAGAGCGCAGCCGGATACTCCTGAAGGCGCGCAGCCAGGCGCTGCTCGTTCCGGAGATGCCCCTGCTTCCGCCGCCGGTCATCCATCTGGAGGAAGATTTCTAGCCCATGAAGCTCGTCCGGAGCATAGGCGTTCTGCTCGCTGTCGCCCTCGGGGCGGCGGCGTGCCGGCCGGCGCCCCGCCCGGACCGGGCGACGCAGCAGCTCCTGCTCGAACTGGACGGCTACACCAGCGCCGCCAACATGTACGTGGCCCGGAAGCTGGACCAGATGGATGCGTTGGGGAAGCTGGCCCGCTCCACGCGCGACCCGCTCCGGCGGTATGAGCTGGAGATGAACATCGCCCGGGAGTTCTTCGCCTTCAGTTTCGACTCCACCCAGCTGTACCTGAAGCATTGCCAGGAACTGGCCCGGGACGTGCTGGAGGACCAGGACCTGTACAACGAGACCTCCGTCCTGCTGGGGCATCTGTATGCCAAGGCCGGCAGTTACCTGGAAGCGTCCCAGCTCTTGTACGGTGGCCTGGACACGGCGGCTTTCTCCGAACCGCTCATGGCGGAATATCTCTGGGACCTGTACGATTATAGCAAGGACCTGGCGGGCAACTCCGGCATGGTGGAGAAGCTGTCCATCCCGCCGGCTGCGTCGTTCCGTCCCCGCCTGTACCAGCTGCTGCCCAAGGATTCCGACCGCTGGCGCTCCGTGCTGCGGGACGAGTTCATGGACCGGGGAAAGCTCGCTTCCGCCGACAGCGTGAATCGCCTGTTGCTGGCGACGGTGAAGCCAGAAGACCGGGATTATGCCATCTTTGCCTATTTCGAGTCGGAGATCGAGAATTTGCGGGGCAACCAGTCCGAGCGGATCGCCTGGCTCATCCGCTCCGCGGAGTGCGACATCGTGAACGCGGTGAAGGATTACGCCTCCCTGACCATGGTGGCGCAGAACATCCTGCCCATGGACGTAGACCGCTCGTTCCGCTATCTCCGGATGGCGCAGGAGGATGCGGTGCTGTACAATGCCAAGCTGCGCCCCTGGCAGATCTCCCGCTTCCTGATGGAAGTGGAGAATGCCTATTCCGTCCGGCAGGACCGGCAAGGAAAGGCTTCACTCTTCTCCGCCATCCTCCTGGCCGTCCTGGTGCTGGTGCTGTCCCTGATCACCTATTTCCTGGTCGTCCGTTCCCGGAAGCTTTCCCGCATGCAGAAGGCGCTGGCGGACAGCAATGCCCGGCTGGCCGCGGCCAATGACGAGCTCAGCGTGCTGAACCGGCAGATCTCCAAGGCCGACAAGGTGAAGGACGCCTATATCATGGACTTCCTGCAGGGCCTGTCGGAGCAGGTGGCCCTCATCCGGGCGCAGGACAACCGGTTCCGGAACCTGCTGAAGCAGGGCAAGTCGGACCAGCTGTTCCGCGAGCTGGCCATTTCCGAGCGTTCCGAGAAGGCGCTGGAGGATTTCTACCGCAAGTTCGACGAGACGTTCCTGGCCCTCTATCCGGACTTCGTGGAGCAGTTCAACGACCTGCTGCAGGAGGAGGCGCGCATCGTTCCGCCGGCCGGTCGGCTTACGACGGAGCTCCGGATCTTCGCCCTGATCCGCCTCGGCGTGGACGATTCCAAGAAGATCGCGACGATGCTGGACTACTCCGTCAGTACCATATATAACTATAAGGTCTCGGTCAAGAATGCGGCCCTCGGGGACCGCGACAAGTTCGAGGAACAGGTGAAAATGATTGGAAAGTAGCGGAAAACACGTTCTTAATCCACTACTTTTTTAGCCTTTTAAAAACTTTTAATTAGCTGTCTTATAATAAGATGGCTACTACTTTGCAGTACTTTTATTTTCTTATGCGCGCGGTGTATGCTTGCCGGGCGTAATTTTGCGGTGGACCTTGTGTCAGAACACTTTTTATTTAACAATAACCAACGCACAACCAAACCAATCGCGTATGAAAAAATTAGCTTCCCTGATCCTTGCATTAGGATTGAGCCTGGCAGCATTCGCGCAGAACGCCACCGTGAGCGGTGTCGTCCTTGACGATGCGCGCCAGCCGATTGTCGGCGCCTTTGTCGTCGAGCAGGGAACCAGCAACGGTACCGTGACGGGCGTGGACGGAGCTTTCTCCTTCCGCGTGGCCTCCGGCGCCGTCCTGGAAATCTCCTGCATCGGCTATGTGACCCAGACCGTCGTGGCCACGCCTGACCGCATCATGGAAATCCTCCTCGCCGAGGATGCCGAGATGCTGGAAGAGACCGTGGTCATCGGTTACGGTGTCCAGAAGAAGTCCGTGGTGACGGCCTCCATCTCCTCGGTGACCGCCGATGACTTGAAGGTCCAGTCCCAGAACCGGGTGGACAACATGCTCCAGGGCATGACCTCCGGTGTCCAGGTCACCCAGCATTCCGGCGCCCCGGGCGCCAGCTCCACGGTCATCGTCCGTGGTGTCGGCTCCATCAACCACGCCTCCCCGCTGTACATCGTGGATGGCATGCCGGCCGGCAGCATCGACTACATCAATCCGAACGACATCGAGCGCATCGACGTCCTCAAGGACGCCGCTTCCGCCGCCGTCTACGGCGCCCGCGCGGCCGACGGCGTGGTCCTCGTGACCACCAAGTCCGGTTCCGAAGGGAAGACCGTCGTCACCTACAACTTTTCCTATGGTATGCAGAATCCCTGGCGCAAGCCCGCCGTGCTCAACGCCACCGAGTATGCCATCATGATGAACGAGGGCCAGCTCAACGCCGGCAACGCCCCCATCTACGACGATCCCTATTCCCTCGGGAAGGGCACCGACTGGGTGGAAGCCATCTTCGACAAGAACGCCCCCATCGTCAAGCACGACATCAATGTCTCCGGCGGCAACAGCCGGGTCAACTACAGCGTTTCCGGCGGCTACCTCTCCAACAAGGGTACCATCGGCGGCCGCTTCGACCAGGCCTACTATGACAGAATGACCCTGCGCGAGAACATCGGCATCACCCTGTTCGACCACTCCGCCACCCGCAACTGGCTGAACAAGCTCGTCATCGGCAACCAGGTCTCCTTCGCGCACATCAAGTCCGCCGGCATCTCGGAGAACTCCGAATACGGCTCCCCGCTGGGCTCCGCCCTGGGCATGTCCCCGCTGGATCCCATCTATGCCGACGAAGCCGAAGAGGCCCGCTACCGCTCCCTCTACCCGGCCGGGTATCCGTATATCATCCGCAACAGCGAGGGCGTTCCCTACTTCATCGCTGACGGCGGTACCTACAACGAGCAGGCGAACCCGATCGCGATGCTGGACCGCCCGCACGGCGACACCAGCACCGACAAGCTCGTCGGCGGCCTGAACTTCGACCTCCAGCTTATCGACGGCCTGAAGTTCCGCAGCGCCGTCACCATGGACCTCTCCTATGTCTACAGCCACAGCTACACCCCGCAGTATTTCCTGACTTCCAAGAGCTACAAGCTGGACAGCGTCACGGAGACCAAGGTGTATGACAAGAACGGCAAGGAGTCGACCGTAACGAAGATCAACTACGGTTCTTCCGCCACCCAGAGCATGAACCGCTACTACAGCTATCAGGTGGAAAACACCCTGACCTATGACAAGGTGTTCGGCAGGCACGCCCTGAACGTGGTGCTCGGCCAGTCCGCCTACATGTCCTCCTCCTCCTATCTGGGCGCTTCCGCCCTGGGCCTCATCTACCCGGACGACCCTTGGAAGATCAGCGTGGACAACACCCTCGGCCAGCAGAAGGACGGCGACCGCAACGGCTGGGGCCGCTGGAATTCCATCCCTTACAGCATCCTGTCCTACTTCGGCCGCGTCTCCTACAACTTCGGCGAGCGCTTCATGGCGCAGGCGACCGTCCGCCGGGACGCTTCCTCGCACTTCGGCCCCAACAACAAGTGGGGTACCTTCCCGTCCGCTTCCATCGGCTGGAATATCAAGAACGAGGAGTTCCTGCGGTACAACCCCGTCATCTCCATGGCCAAGCTCCGCGCTTCCTGGGGTATCAACGGTAAGGACAACCTGGGCGACTTCCTGTATGCCGTGTACTCCCAGTCCGGCAACAACTACGTCTTCGGTTCCGGCGCCAACGCCACCGAGGCCATCAACATCGGCGTGAAGGCCTCCGGCCTCGCGAACCCGAACGCCAAGTGGGAGCAGTCCATCCAGACCGACTTCGGCGTGGACCTGGGCCTGCTGGGCAACCGGATCACCGCCACCGTCGACTATTACATCAAGGACGCCTCCGGCATGCTGATGGAGCTGCAGGTCCCGACCTACGCGGGCGACTCCGCCCCGACCGGCAACGTGGGCACGATGCGCAACCACGGTCTCGAGCTGGATCTCGGCTTCCGCGGCGCCATCGCCGACTTCAACTACGGCATCAAGGCCAACGCTTCCTACAATGTGAACAAGCTCACCAAGCTGGCCGACGACTCCTCCTACATCATCACCGCCAGCCACAAGATCGGTTCCCTGACCCGCGGCGAAGTGGGTGAAGTGTTCCCGTACTTCTGGGGTTGGAAGACCGACGGCGTGTTCCAGAACTGGGACGAGATCAACAGCTACGTGAACGCCGAGGGCAACAAGATCCAGCCCAACGCGCAGCCCGGCGACTTCCGCTGGAAGGACATCAACAACGACGGCGTCATCAACGACGACGACCGCACGAAGCTCGGCAAGGGCATTCCGGACTGGACCTTCGGTCTCACGCTCACCATGGATTGGAAGGGCTTCGACTTCAGCATGCTCCTCCAGGGCCAGCTCGGCGCCCAGACGCTCAACGTCACCCGCCGTACCGACCTGTACTACATCAACCTCCCGAAGACCATCCTCAACCGCTGGACCGGCGAAGGCTCCACCAACAAGTATCCGCGCTTCGCCTTCGATTCCGCCAACGAGAACTACCGGGTCTCCGACTACTGGATGGAGGACGCCTCCTTCCTGCGCGCCCGCAACATCCAGCTGGGTTACACTCTGCCGCAGAACCTCACCCAGAAGATCTTCATCTCCCGCCTGAGACTGTTCGGGCAGGTGGAGAACGCGTTCACCCTCACCAAGTACTCCGGCTGCGATCCGGAAGTGTCCGGCGGTTTCCGCGAAGTGGGTGTCGACCGCGGTGTCTATCCCCAGAACAGGACCGTCACCTTCGGTGTCAATGTAACCTTCTAACAGACTACGGATATGAAAAAGATAGTTATTGCACTCAGTGCCCTCGCCGTCCTGCTGACCGCCTGCTCCAAGGATTTCATCAATCCCCGGCACAACAGCTCCGTCCCGCTGGACGAGTACTTCAATACGCCGGAGCGCCTGTTCCAGTGCCTGGTGGCCGCCTACGACCCCCTCGAATGGTACGACTATGCTTTCGGCCAGTATGACAACCTCCACCTCATCTTCGACGTGATGGGCGACGACGTGTACGCCGGCGGCTCCAACGAAGGCGACCAGCCGATCATCGTGAAGACGCACTACTACACGCTCACTTCCACCGACCTTCCCAACCAGATGTGGACGGTCAACTATTCCGGCATCAACCGCGCCGCGACGGTCATCAAGTATGTCGAGACCGCCGAAGGCGTGCCCGAAGCCACGAAGAAGCTCTATGTGGCCGAAGCCAAGGTCCTGATGGCCTACTATTACAACATGCTGTGGAAGCTCTGGGGCAACATCCCGTACTGGGATGAACTCCTGGTGGCTCCGTACCTTGCCGACCAGCTCGGCCACGATGAGGTGTACGCGAAGTTCATCGCGCTCCTCGAGGACGCCATCGCCATGAACGTCCTTCCGATGAAGGCGAACGTGGGCGACGAAGGCCGCGTGACCAAGGCCATGGCCTATATGCTGTACACCGAGGCCGTCCTGTACCAGAACGACCAGACCCGCTACCAGACCGCCCTCAACTATATGAAGGAGATCATCAGCAGCGGCCAGTATTCCCTCGTGTCCGATTTCGCCGGCATCTGGGAAGAGAGCGGCGAGTGGTGCTCCGAGTCCATCTGGGAAATCAACTACATCTCCGAAGGCGGTATCCGCGACTGGGACAACTCCATCGCCACCGGCGGCCAGGTGAACTCCATCCTCACCGGCATCCCCGCCCCGAAGAACGTGCCCGACTACCACGAGGGCTGGGGCTTCGGCACCATCGCCAAGAGCGCCTATGACATGTATGACGACGACGACATCCGCAAGGATGGCGGCATCCTGAACTTCGCGAAGTATGCGGAGGAGCACCCCGGTGCGGAATACACCCCGCGTTGGCAGGACACTGGCTATTGGAACCGCAAGTACATCGCCCGTGAAGGCGGCAACCACGGTTACAAGGCTTCCGACAATGTGAACTACTGCAACAACGAGCGCATCTACCGCTATGCGGAGACCCTCCTGAACGCCGCCGAACTTTCCGTTCTCCTCGGACAGGATGGGTCGAGCTACCTCAAGCAGGTCCGCGACCGCGCCCACTGCCACGACACCGGCGTGTCCCGCGAGGACATCATCCAGGAGCGCCACAAGGAGTTCGTGGGCGAGGGCAAGCGCTACTGGGACCTCGTCCGCAGCGGCCTGGCTTCGTCCGTCCTCAAGTCGGCCAACCACGAATGGCGCAAGAACGACTGGAGCGAGAGCAAGAAGTACTGGCCCATCCCGCAGGGCGAGATCGACAAGGATCCGAACCTCGTGCAGAACAACTATTAATCCCGGGCAACCATGAAAACAATCTGGCAATATATCGCAATCGCGGCGCTGGCTGTTTCCGCTGCCGCCTGCACCCCTGAGTACCCGATTCCCAACCAGGCCGGCCTGCCGCAGGCGTCCGATCTGGACGTGAACATCGTCGTGGACCAGGAGACCAACTACGTCACCTTCGTGATGAACAACAAGGGGGTCGTCCCCGTGTGGATCTTCGGTGACCAGCCGATCGACGGCAAGGCTTCCAAGAAGTACTCCTATACCGACAACAACGTGACCCTCCGCTTCCGGGAGGCTGGCGAGCACACCGTGGAAGTGAAGGCCTACAACGCCAACGGCATCTCCCAGGGCTCCCTGGTGAAGACCTTCACCCTGGACAACACCTACCGCGATCCTTTCGATCCGGCTCCGTACGTCAAGGCCATCTCCAACAACGCTTCCCAGACTTGGATCTGGAACAGCGCCGAGGCCGGGCACATCGCCTGCGGCCCCGCCGGCGACCCGAAGGGCTGGTGGCAGGTCGAGCCCAACGGCAAGAAGGGCTTCCTCTATGACGACCTCATGACCTTCGCCTCCGACGGTACCTACACCTACGATCCGGTCGACGGCCAGGCCTATGCCAAGAAGGACGCCGAGTATCCCGCGGGTCACGAGATCCTGGACGACGACTACCTCTTCCCGGCCGAGAAGAAGACCACGAAGTTCACCTTCGAGAACAACTGGAACGACGCCGGCATCGAGGAGATCTTCCTCGTGCTCGACCCGGGCAGCATCCTGTCCTATGTCGTGCACAAGTCCCTCGTGGACGAGCCGCGCTACCAGATCCTGGAGACCAAGACCAGCGCGATGAAGAAGAAGCTTCAGTTCATGGCGACCGCTTCGACCCCGACCAACGCGGACGGCATCTCCTTCTACTACGAGTTCGTTCCGGAAGGTTCCATCGCCGGCGCCGACGACCCGCTCTTCGGCAAGGAGAGCAAGGCCTGGGTCCTGGACAACGAGTCCGCGGGCTACATGGGCTGCGGCGGAAGCCTCGGCAATCCGCTCGAGTGGTGGAGCGCCGCTCCGCACGAGAAGGATGACAAGGGCGTGACCGACGATGTCCTGACCTTCTTCAAGGACGGCAAGTACGTGTTCGATCCGGGCGCCGACGGCGTGGTCTACTGCAACTGGGAGTCCGACTATCACCACGAGCTGTGGGACGGCGGCCAGAACAGCGACTATGACGCCCCCGCCGAGGTCCAGACCTCGACCTACACCCTCGGCTCCGACGCCGACGGCGACTACATCGAGCTTCCGGCCGGCATCTTCTTCAGCTATGTGGCCAACAAGGCCATCCTGAGCGAGCCCACCCGCCTGTACGTCACCGAACTGACGGAGACGAAGATGGTCCTCGTCGCCAAGTTCAGCGGCATCTGCTGGCAGCTGATCTTCAAGCCCCGCGACGGCGCGCCCGTCGCCGAGGATCCCCTCTTCGGCGTCACCAGCAAGACGTGGGTCTATGACAACGAGTCCGCGGGCTACATGGGCTGCGGCGGCAGCCTCGGCAACCCCACCGAGTGGTGGAGCGGCGGCCCCCACGAGAAGGACGCCTACGGCGTGAAGGATGACGAACTCACCTTCTTCGCCGACGGCAAGTACACCTTCAACCCCGGCGCCGACGGCGTGGTCTACTGCAACTGGGAATCCAACTATCACCACGAGCTGTGGGATGGCGGCCAGAACAGCGACTATGACGCTCCCGCCGATCCGCAGGAGGCGACTTACACGCTGGACAGCGACGACGACGGCGACTACATCGAGCTCCCGGCCGGCATTTTCTTCGGCTATGTCCCGAACAAGGCCGTCCTGGATACGCCTACGAAGCTCTACATCAAGGAGAACACCAAGGACAAGCTGGTGGTGGTCGCCAAGTTCGACGGCATCTGCTGGCAGATGATCTTCCGTCCCAAGGAAGGCCAGGGCGGCGGTGGCGAACCCGGTTCGCTGGATGCGGCGCTCGTCGGCACCTGGGCCTGGGATCCGGACCAGAACGGCCACTTCGGCTGCGGCCCCGACCTGGGCAACCCCCTGGGCTGGTGGAACGGTGAGGCGCACTGCAAGGACAACGCCCACATGTACGACGACACCATCACCTTCACGGCCGACGGCAAGTACACCCTGGACCCGGTGGACGGTTTCTCCTACATGAACAAGGACGTGACCTTCCTGAACGACCGCAAGGGCGACTCTCCCTACGGCGACGACTTCCTCTACACGAACGAGAAGACGACCTGGGACTTCACCCTCGACGAAGAGAACGACCTCGACGTGATCAAGCTCGCCGACGGCGGCCTCTTCACCTACATTCCGAACAACGCCTTCGAGGATGAGCCCTGGCTCTATGTCAAGTCCTGCACGGCCGACCAGCTGGTCCTGATGACCTACACGGCGACCGGCAACAACGGCGGCTCCATCGCCTGGCAGTACGTCTTCAAGCGCGTCAAGTAATGCGTCTGGCCTCGAATATCAAAGGGTTGCTGCCGCTCTGCGCGGCAACCCTTTTCAACTTCTCCTGCGGGTGCGGCACGGAGCCGGTCCCGTCGGCCTCCGAGACCACGCTGACGGTCAGCCCCTCCAGCGTCAACGTCAATTACCAGGCGCAGACGGCGGTCCTGTCCGTCAATGCGACCGGGGACTGGGGTGTCTCGTCCGCCGATAAGGACTGGTGCACGGTGACCCCTTCGGGCGGCATCAAGGGCGCCTCGGACGTGAAGGTCAACCTGGCCACCAACCGGACCGGCAAGGAGCGGGAAACCATCGTGACCTTCCGGTACGGGGCCAAGACGCTGGAAGTCCCTGTCAAGCAGGGATTCAGCAACGAAGACCTCCCGCCGGATCCGGGCGAGATCGTGGTCCCGGACGGCTACGTGCTGGACTGGCACGAGGAGTTCGAGGATAACGGGAAACCGTCCCTCGCGGACTGGTGGTACGAGACCGGCGGCGGTGGCTGGGGAAACAACGAGAGCCAGGTCTATGTGGCCGGCTCCAAGGACGGGATCGACCTGGCCTTCATCTCCGAGGGCACGCTGAAGATCCAGGCCCGCCGGATCGGCTCCGAGGTCAATTCCATCCGGATGAACACCCAGCGCGCCTGGCAGTACGGCTGGTTCGAGGCCCGGATCAAGGTGTCCGACGTGAAGGGCACCTGGCCCGCCTTCTGGATGATGCCGAAGAACTTCACGAGCTGGCCCGGCGACGGCGAAATCGACATCATGGAGTACGCCATCAGCACCCAGGGCAAGGACAAGAGCTCTTCCAGCATCCATTGCAAGGCCTACAACTGGCCGGCCGGGACACAGAAGACCCACGTCCAGCCCGTGGCGAACGCGGCCTCCGAATTCCACGTCTATGCGCTGGAATGGACGGCCTCCGAAATGAAATTCTATGTGGACGGAAAGCAGCACCTGGTCTTCAAGAACGAAGGCAAGGGACATGATTCCTGGCCGTTCGACGCCCCCTTCTACCTCAAGTTCAACATGGCCTGGGGCGGGAACATGGGCGGCACGACGGACCCGAACGGTCTTCCGGCCACCTACGAAGTGGACTATGTCCGCGTTTTCAAGAAGAAATAGAAGATGAAAGCAATCCGCATCCTTTTCGTGGCGTCCCTGTTGGCGGCGACCGTCTCCTGCGCCGAGCGCAAGCCCTCCACCGTGGGGGCTTCGCCCGAGGTGGAGCGCCGCGTGGACCAGCTCCTTTCCCGGATGACCCTGGCCGAGAAGATCGGCCAGATGAACCAGGTCTCCGCCGGCGGCGAGGTGGCCAACTATGCCGACGCCCTCCGCAAGGGCCAGATCGGGTCCATCCTGAACGAGGTGGACCCGGTGAAGGTCAATGAGTTCCAGCGCATCTGCGTGGAGGAGTCCCGTCTCGGGATTCCGCTCCTCGTGGGCCGGGACGTCATCCACGGGTTCCACACGGTTTTCCCCATTCCGCTGGGGTTGGCGTCGACCTTCGACCCTGCCCTCGTGGAGGCGGGCGCCCGTGTGGCCTCCGTCGAGGCGACCGGGCAGGGGGTCCGATGGACCTTCTCGCCGATGCTGGACATCGCGCGGGACCCGCGCTGGGGCCGCATCGCGGAAGGAAGCGGAGAGGACACCTGGCTGGACACCAAGATGGCCGAGGCGATGGTCCGCGGCTATCAGGGCGACCTGTCGGACGCCACGTCGATGGCGGCCTGCATCAAGCATTTCGCCGGCTACGGCGCCGCGGAAGGCGGGCGGGACTACAACAGCACGTTCCTGACGGAACGCCAGCTGCGGAATGTGTACCTCCCGCCTTTCGAGGCGGCCGTGAAGGCCGGCGCGCTCACGCTGATGACCTCCTTCAACGACAATGACGGCGTCCCGTCCACGGGCAACGTCTTCCTCGTGAAGGACGTCCTCCGCGGCGAATGGGGCTTCGACGGCCTCGTGGTCACCGACTGGAACTCGATGGGCGAGATGATCAACCACGGTTTCGGCACGGACCGCAAGGACGTCGCCCGGAAATCCCTGGAGGCCGGTGTCGACATGGACATGATGACCTACGGCTTCCTGTCGCACCTGGAAGAGCTGGTGCACAGCGGGGCCGTCAAGGAATCCGCCATCGACCAGGCCGTGCGCAATATCCTGCGCGTGAAGATCCTCCTGGGCCTGTTCGAGAACCCGTATGTGGACGTGGAGGCCGGCAAGGCGGTCCAGTACGCGCCGGAGCATCTCGCGGCGGCGCAGAAGACCGCGGAAGAGTCGGCCATCCTGCTCAAGAACGACGGCGTGCTGCCCCTGAAGGCCGGTGCCGTCCGCAACATCCTGGTGACGGGCCCGATGGCCGATGCGCCGCACGAACAGCTGGGCACCTGGGCCTTTGACGGCCAGTCGGCCCATACCGTCACGCCGCTGAAGGCCCTGCAGGAGCGTTTCCCGGGGAAGGTGACCTATGTCCAGGGACTCAAGAACAGCCGCAGCCGGCGGGAGCGTTTCGACGACGTGGTCGCCGCCGCCCGCCGCGCCGACGTCGTCCTGGTGTTCCTCGGCGAGGAAGCCATCCTCTCCGGCGAGGCGCATTCCCTGGCCGACCTGAACCTGAAGGGCTCCCAGAGCGAACTGCTCGCCGCCCTGAAGGCCACGGGCAAGCCGGTCGTCGCGACCGTGATGGCCGGCCGGCCGCTCACCATCGAGCGCGACCTGCCCAACTGCGGCGCGCTGCTGTACGCGTTCCATCCCGGAACGATGGGCGGTCCCGCGCTGGCGAACCTGCTGTTCGGCGACGTGAATCCTTCCGGAAAGACCCCGGTCACCTTCCTGCGCACCGTGGGCCAGGCGCCGCTCTATTACAGCCACAACATGACGGGACGCCCCTACAACGGCGAAACCCTGCTGGACGACATCCCGGAAGAGGCCGGCCAGACCTCGCTCGGCAATACGTCCTATTACCTGGACTACGGCGCCTATCCGCTGTTCCCCTTCGGTTACGGCCTCAGCTACACGACTTTCGCCTATTCCGGCATCGCTTTGGACCGGGAGGCGTACGGGACGGAGGACACCGTGCAGGTTTCCTTCACTTTGGCCAACACCGGCGCCTGCGCTGGCACGGAGGTTGTGCAGATCTACGTCCGGGATCTGGTGGGTTCCATCACCCGCCCGGTCAAGGAGCTGAAGCACTTCGAACGCGTCGCCCTGGAACCCGGGGAAAGCCGGACCTTGACGGTTGGCATCCCGGTCAGCGACCTGGCCTTCGTGGGCCTGGACGGCGTGAAGAAGGTGGAACCCGGCGAATTCCAGCTTTGGGTGGCCGGGGACAGCGCCTCCGGGAAACCGGTCTCCTTTGAAGTAAAGTAAAAGCCCGATGAAAAAGAGCCTTCGCGCAATCCTGTGGGCGGCACTGGTCTGTGCCGCCTGCACGGGTAAAGAAGAGCCCGTCGACAACACGCCGGTGGTGCGCACGGTGCGCGTGGAGGCTTCGGACTTGGAGATTCCTCCCGGGGGGAACGTCACCCTTCCCTTCGTGGTGGAGGACAAGGACGCGACGTTCCAGGAAGTGAAACTGCTGCAGGACGGCGGCAGGGAGCCGGACGAGTTCTCCCTCCGGGAGATTGTCCGGGGCGCGGAAAGAGGCGTGTATCAAGCCGTCATCCAGGATGCCGGGAAAGGGAAGAACTACGACCTGAACGTGCGCCTGGCCATCATTCAGCGCAATGCGTCCACGGGCAACGAATATGTTGTCCAATCCTCGGCTTTCCGGGTGTTCTCCGAGGCGGACCCGCCCGGAACCGTCAGGACCGGCCTTCCCGTCGTCTATGTCGACACCCAGGGAAGCAAGCCCGTCACTTCCAAGGAAACGTATGTGAAGGCTTCCCTGAAGATCCGGGGAACGGAGGAGCTCGAGGGCCTCGACGCCACGTCCTGCGAAATCCGCGGCCGCGGCAATACGACCTGGTACTGGCCCAAGAAACCGTATCTGATCAAGCTGGACGAGAAGCAGCACATCTTCGGGATGCACAAGCACAAGCGCTGGGTGCTGCTGGCGAACTTCATGGACCGGACCCTGATGCGGAACCTCGTGTCGATGAAGGTGGCGTCGATGATGTCAAACCTCGCGTGGACGCCCGGCTGCCAGCCGGTGGAACTGGTCCTGAACGGGAAGCACATGGGTTCGTACCTGCTGATCGAGCAGGTGCGGGTGGACAACCACCGGGTGGCCATCACCGAGATGACGCCGCAGGACAACGTCGGCGACGCCGTCACCGGCGGCTACCTGCTCGAGCTGGACTTCCACTATGACAACGAGGTCCAGTGGACCGACCCGCACGGGCACAACAACCAGTGGGGGAACGGCATCCCCTTCGGGGTCAAGTATCCGGACCCGGACGACCTCACCCCGCAGCAGCTCACCTACATCAAGGGCTACATCTCCGAGACGGCCAATGTGCTGTACGGCAACAACTTCAAGGACCCGGAAAAGGGGTATGCGAAGTACATCGACATCGATTCTTTCATCGACTACTGGATCGTCTTCGAGGTGATGGGCAATCACGAGCTGGGCAATCCCGGCAGCGTGTTCATGCACAAGGACCGCGGCGGCAAGCTGGTCGCCGGCCCCTGCTGGGACTTCGACTGGGGCGTCCTTTCCTACAACACCTCCCCCCAGGCCCGCACGGGCCTCATCAACCACAGCGCCATCTGGTACGGCCGCCTGCGGCAGGACCCGGCCTTCGAGGCGAAGCTGAAGGCCCGGTTCAACGAACTGCTGCCCAAGCTGCAGACCATTCCGGACTATATGGACGAGTGCGAGCGGCTCCTGACGGAGTCGGCCAAGCTCAATTTCGCGATGTGGAATCCCGCCGAAGACGCCTCCCAGAACGGCGGCAACATCATCAACGGCGACGAGCGGATGTCCTTCCACGACGCCGTCGCGCGCCTGAAGTCCATCTACAAAGACCGTCTGCAGGTAATCCCCACCAAGCTTTAATCCTCCCACGAAAGGGTGCGGGAGGCGTCCGGGTTCACCCGGATATGTACCTTGAGGGTTTCCTCGGGGAGCAGTTCCTCGATGTTCTCCGGCCATTCCATCAGGCACAGGCAGCCGCTGTCCAGGTAGTCGTACAGGCCGATGTCGAAGGCCTCCTCCAGCCGCTCGATCCGGTAGAAATCGAAGTGATACATCGGCTCGCCCGAGCCGGTGCGGTACTCGTTCACGATGGCGAACGTAGGGGAGCTCACGGCATCCTCGCTTACGCCGAGCCGCTTGCACACGGCCGTCGTGAAGGTCGTTTTTCCGGCCGCCATCGGCGCGTAGAATGCAATCAGCTTGTGATTCCCGACGGCCTCGAGAAATTCCCCCGCGGCCCGGTCCAGGTCCTGCAGGTCCTTGATATGGATTTCGTGCATCATGACCCTGCAAAGTTAATCATAAATCCAGAATATTCCGCCGGTCCAGGAAGCGGTAGCCGGCGGCTTCGAGGAGATGCCCCGGCTGGATGTCGGGGAGCCCGGCGAGGTCGGCGATGGTGCGGGCGATCTTGATGATGCGGGTGTAGGCGCGGGCGGACAGGCCCAGGCGGTCGATGATGCGCTCCAGCGTGGCTTTGCATTCGGGGGAGAGGGGACAGAAGCGTTCCAGGAGCTTGGAGGACATCTCCGCGTTGGTGAAGATGCCGGTGCCGGCGAAGCGCGCCTGCTGGACGTTCCGGGCTTTCAGCACCCGGGCGGCGATGGCGGCGGAGGGCTCGCCCTTGCGCCCCTCGATGAGGGCGGAGGTCTGCACGGGGTGAATCCAGAGCTGCAGGTCGATGCGGTCCATGATTGGCCCGCTTAGCTTCGAGAGGTAGGCGGCACGCGCGCCGACGGAGCAGGTGCAGCGCTCGCCCTCGCCGTAGTAGCCGCAGGGGCAGGGATTGGAGGCGGCGACGAGCATGAAGGAGGCGGGGTAGACAATCTTCGCCTTGAGGCGGGAGATGGTGACTTTGCGGTCCTCCAACGGCCCCCGGAGGGCTTCCAGCGTGGATTTAGGGGCTTCGCAGAACTCGTCGGCAAAGAGGACGCCGCCCGATGCCAGACTCACTTCCCCCGGCAGGATGTTCTCCCCGCTACCCCCGCCCAGGATGGCCGCCTTGGAGGCCGAAATGTGCGGGGCGCGGAACGGCCGTCGCCGCATGAGCCCCAGGTGCCCCGTTGTTTTGCCCGCCACCGACCAGATTTTGCTGGTGACGGATGATTCTTCCCGCGTCATCGGCGGCAAGATGCCCGCCATGGCCTTCGCCATGGAACTCTTGCCCGAGCCGGGAGCGCCGATGAAAATGAGGTTATGTCCGCCGGCCGCCGCTATTTCTACCCCTCGCTTCGCGCTTTCCTGCCCCAGAATGTCGGCAAAGTCCATGTAGTCGGCCGTCACGGGCCGCTCCTGCTCCTCCCGGAGTGCGGCGCCGTAGCATTCGGTATTCCAGATGAGGAGGTCCGAGGAATCCTCCTTTTCTTCCAGGATGCGGAGGACGTCGTCCAGCGTCCGGACGCCGTACACCAGCGCCTCGTCGAAGTCCACCGCCTCCAGCGCGGACCGTTCCGGCAGGATGGCGCCCTTGAACCCTCTCTGGACGGCGAGTTCCACCATTGGCAGGGTTCCGGCCACATAGCGGATGCTCCCGTCCAGGCCCAGCTCGCCCATGATCAGGTACTTCTCCAGCCCCGGCAAGGCCCGTTGCTCCGAGGCGGCGATAATTCCCAGGGCGATGGGTACGTCGTACCCGCTTCCCTGCTTATGCAGGTCGGCCGGCGCCAGATTGATGACAATTTTCTTTCCGGGGATGCGGAATCCCTTCGCCTGCAGGGCCGTTACTGTTCGCAGCAGGCTCTCTTTCACTGCTGCATCGGCCAGTCCCACCAGATGGATCCCGATTCCCAGGGTGATATCCACCTCCACCGTCACCGGAACCGCCTCGATTCCGACGCACTTCGCTCCATGTACATATACCAGCATATTCCGTTTTTGCCCGAACCTACGGATATCTTTCCGAAGCGGGGGCAAGAAACGTAAAAATGTGGCGAAATCTTTTCGGTTGTTTCAAAGAAACATTATTTCCGATAGAGGGCAAAAAGGGCGGAGCCGCTGCCGGACATGGCCGCATAGACGGCGCCGGCGTCGTAGAGGGACTGCTTGATTTCCGCGAGGCGCGGGTATTTGGCGAAGACGGTGGTTTCGAAATCGTTTACCAGGACGTCCTTCCATTCTTCGACGGGGCGGGCCAGGATTTCGCGCAGCGGCTTCTCGCGTTCCTGCGGGACGATGCCGCGGTAGGCGTCGGCCGTGGACACGGCGATGCCCTCCGGGACGGTCACTTCCACCCGGCAGCCGGAAAGGTCGATGTCGAAGGGTTCCAGGATTTCCCCGCGGCCGGAGCCGAGCATGGGCCGGTTGTAGACAAAGAAGGCGCAGTCGCTGCCGAGCCGGGCGGCGTACGCGGCGAGTTCCGCGTCCGAGAGGTCCAGGCCGGCGAGCTCCGCGATCATCCGGAGGGCGAAGGCCGCGTCGGCGCTGCCCCCGCCGAGGCCGGCGCCCACGGGCGAGGTCTTCTCCAGGTAGATCTTCATCGGCGGCAGTTTGTACTGCTCCGCCAGCAGGCCGTACGCGCGGGCTGTCAGGTCCTTCAGCGGTTCCCAGTCCACGCCTTCTTTCCGGGCGAGGGTGATCAGGAGCTTGCCGTCGGGCGAGATGCCCTGGGCGAGCTGCGTGCCGGAATACGTCTCCTGGAGATGGGCCGACGTGCGGCTGTAGTCGTCGCCGGTAATGATTTCCAGCGTGTCGTGGAGGCCGGTATAGGGGACAAAGAGGGTGTCCAGGTCATGGTAGCCGTCCGGGCGGCGGCGGAGGACATGGAGCCCCAGGTTCAGCTTGACGTTCGGGTACGCGATCATACCCGCAAAGATAGCAAATTATTCCACAGTAACCGACGTGAAATAGCCGTTGAAAGGGATGTCGGTATGCACCCCGTCCTCCTGGAAGCGATTTGGCGCGCCGTCGCGGCCGGTCAGGGCGAGGAAAAGACGCCCGCCGCGGAGCAGGGCGCAGCGGCCGGAGACGAGGAAACCGCCCGTCCCTTCCGTCACCCCGCCGTCGCTCCAGCGCACGCGCAGCAGGTCGCCCCGCCCGTCGGTGACGGTCCATCCCATCCGCCGGCCGTCGGCCAGCACGTCCGAGACCGTTTCGCCCGGCATCGGGGAGAACGTCTTCCCGCCGGCGGTCTGCAGGAAATACCGTTTTCCGCCGGAACTCTGGGCGCAGACCAGGGCCAGGACGTCGTCTTCCCAGGCCGCGAGCCGGCTCCAGAGACAGTACTCTCCGCCGCCGAGCGGCAGCCGGGTCTCTTTTCCGTCCACTTCCAGGACCAGGCTGCGGGGCTTCGAGCGCACGCGGGAAACGGTTCCGCCGGCGACGAGGACGTCCTGCGTCCCCTCGGACGCCGGAAAGGATCGGTATCGTTCCGCATTCCGCATCACATGGAATTCCCGGCCCCTTTCCGACGGCAGGCAGCAGACGTAGTAGACATCTTCCCCGGCTTCCGAGAAGGCGCCGCCGGGCGTTCCGGACGCCTCCGGGCCGCCCAGGACGGCGCCCGTCTCGCTCCGGTACAGGATGCGCCCGTCGATCCGGTAGGTGAAGCCGCTCCCGTCCCGGTCCTGGCCGAGGGTATGGACCCCGTCCTCCCGGACCAGGAAGCCCCGGAGGGACTCCCTTCCCTCGAATCGGAACAGTTCCGCCCCGTCCCGGGAGACGATGGTTTCCGTGTCCGTGGACCAGTCCAGGTAAAGATGTCCGCCCATGTACCGGTGCATGTCCGGGTGCACGCTTGCGCCCGCCGGAAGGCTCCGGACTCTCTCTCCGTCGCGGTACAGGTCGATCCGGACCTCCCCGTCCACGGCGCAGGTGTCCAGGTCCCAGGCATATCCGTCCGGGAAGCGGACGGCGGTAAGGTACACGTGCTCTCCCGGGAGGGGCGTGTCTGTGGCGGTGGAATCCGGCCGGCGTCCGCCGCCGGGTTCGTGGGAGCTTCTGGGGGTGCCGGGAAACAGGGGGTCCCGGATGCAGGCCGCCGCGAGGAGGGCGAGGCCGATGGTGCCGATGGGGTTGCGCATATCCGTTTTTTCGGCCAAGATAGCGCCCCGAAACGAAAAACAACACAAGCGGTTGATAACTTGTGTTGTTTCAGTATATGGATTATTTGTTTCTTATCTTCCGAGGGAGAACCTCAGGCCCGCTTCGAAGTCCATCCGCAGCGGCTGGATGGTCCGGATGGAGCGCGGCTGGTTGCCGTTGAAGTAGTACCGGAGGGTGGGATCGAAGTAGATGCCCACGTTCGGGGAGAACTTGAACTCGAGACCGACGCCCACGCCGGCGGAGAACTGCAGGCCTTCCGCCTTCTGGTGGAGATGGAGGTCCCCAGCGCTGTCGTGGATGAGGAAGTGGTTGTCCACCAACTTCTCGCCCATGCCGTCCAGGCGGACGTGGAAGTTCCAGTTGCCGGTGTTCACGATGTTGAAGAACACGTTGACCGGAATGCCGATATAGTGCTGCTGGTTGGTGATGTCCGTGTCGTAGAGCGTGGCGATCGAGCCGTCCTCGAGTTCCTTGCCGTAATCGCCCAGGAAGGAGCGGCTCAGGTTCGTGTACACGACGCCCGTGCCGATGCCCCAGCGGGGATTGAAGTCGTACCGCAGGCCGATACCGGCGGACACCGGAAGGCCGAAGCTGAACTCGGTGCCTTCGCGGGAGATGCCGGGCTTGGTGGGCGCGGGCACGAAGAAGGAACCGGACGTCCGGCGGACCTTGTTGACGGGGCCGTCGGGCCGGGTGTTGGACTGGAGGGTCCCGAGGACGCTCATGGACATTTCGCCCTTGCGGTGCGTCCGGTGTTCCTCGAAGGCGAGCTGGCGCAGGGCCTCGTCATCGGAGGCGAAAGCGTCCTGCGCGTTCGCGTCGGGTTTGATCGCAGTGTCCGGACGGCGGGCGGCCGGCTCCTCGGGCGCGTCCACGGTCACGGGGAGCTCCTCCGACGCCTCGGGGGCGACGGGGACCTCCAGGACCTGGGCGACGCGGCCCTGCAGCCGGACAGCCTGCTTCTGGATCGGGGTGACGTCGTCCTCTTCCGGCTGGGTAACAGCCGGAAGAGGGGCGTCTGTCGCCTGGGCGACGGGTTGTTGTATGGTTGGTTGGTTAGAAAGGTTCTGCGCAGGTCGGGCGGCCGCGGCGGCAGCGACGGCAGCGGCGGCTACGCCGCGCCAGAGCCACACGGGAACCGTACGCTTCCGGGCGGCCCGGTCCAAGCCGGCCTCCACGCCCTTCCACACGTCCGGCGAGACGGATTCCTCCGCTCCCGCCATCAGGTTCCTTACATATATGTCAAATTCGTTCTCTTTCATTTTTTCTCCTGTTCCTTGATCATTTCCTGCAGCCTGATCCGCGCCCGCTGGAGCTTGGAACGCGAGGTCGCTTCGTTGAACCCCAGCGCTTCCGCTATTTCCTTGTGGGAATATCCTTCGATCACGTACATGTTGAAGACGGTACGGGCGTCGGCGGGAAGCCGCTCGATGAGGGCCATCAGTTCGCGGTATCCCATCTTCTGGACGGGCGTAGCCTCCTCCGTGAAAAGCTTGCGCGCTTCTTCGATGTCGTCACTGAGTTTCAGGGCGTCCGTCTTCCGCAAATGCATCAGGGCAGTATTGACAAAGATCCGTCGGGCCCAGCCTTCGAAGGACCCTGCCCCCGAATAGCTGTCGAGCCTGGAAAACAACGTGATGAAGCCGTCCTGGAGCACGTCCTCGGCCGTGGGCCGGTCTCCGGTGTAACGGAGGCAGAGTGCCATCATCTTGGGGGCGAGGGCGTCGAACAGGCGCTTCTGCGCTTTCCGGTCGCCGCTCCGGCAGGCCGGAACCAGTTGTTCCAGGGAACTGCCGCCCGCAGGGGGATCATCGGTTGTCGTCCAGGTAATAAGATGCAATTTGACGCTCAAACGTTTCATCCACCCTGGAAAAAAGTATGCGAACACAAATTTGGCAATTTTTTCCGTGATTTGTATTATTTTTGTAAGTCGACTTATGAACAACGGACAGTCAACGAACATGAGAAGAAGGATTTTGCTGGCCGGCCTGCTCTTTCTGCTGAGTTCCCTCGCCTTTGCGCAGAACGTAGAAAACCAGCTGATGGATGCGGTGGCCCTCTACAATAACCGCAACTACGCGCAGTCCCGCACCCTGCTCCAGACCCTTTCCAAGGCGGCTCCCGACAACGACGCCGTCTGGTATTACCTGGGCCTGGACGAGGCGATGCTGGGCGACGCCGACGCGGCGGCCGCCCACTTCCGCAAGGCCGTGGAGCTGGACCCGCACAACTACTGGTACAAGCGCCGCCTGGCGGACCTCTATCACGCCGCCGGCGAGGACGACATGGTCATCCAGATGGACGAGAGCATCCTGTCGGAGTTCCCGGACAAGACGGAGGTCCTGTACGACCTCCTGAACCTGTATCTCAAGAAACAGGAGTTCGAGAAGGCCCTCCGCGCCCTCGACGACATCGAGAAGACCGCCGGTCCCAGCGAACAGGCCGTCCAGACCCGGTACGACATCCTGCGGCAGCTTGGCCGCGACGACGAGGCCATCCAGGCCCTCGTGGACTTCAACGACCAGTTCACGTCCCCTTCCATCCTGTCGATGATGGGCGACTACTATCTCTCCGAACACCGGGACTCCCTCTCGCTCGCCTGCTACGACGAGGCGCTCCGGACGCAGAGCGACTACGTCCCCGCCATCCTGGGCAAGTCCGAGGTGTACCGCCTCGGCCGCCGGTATCCCGAGTACTTCGCCACGCTGGACGAATTTATTGAAAATGAGAACGTTCCCGTGCAGGCCAAGGGAATGTATGTGGGCAATGTGGTGCGCAGCCTGGACCCGAAGCTCATCAACCTGCACCGCGACGGTTTCGACGAGGTGGTGGACCGCCTCGTGGAGCGGCATCCGTCCGATACGACGGCCCTGGCCACCGCCGGCGGCTACTACTACGCGACCGGCCGGCTGGACAAGGGCGTGGACTGCTTCACGAAAGCGGCCGACCTCCATCCCGAGAGCCTGAACCAGACGGTCTCCTGCATCCAGATCCTGATGATGGCCGAGCGCTGGGGCGAGGTCCGGGACCGCTGCATCGCCGCTTTCGACCGCTTCCAGGAGCTGGGCTTCATGGAGTATCTCAATTCCGCGAACTATTACCTGAAGGACTACGACGCCGTCATCCGGAACTGCCGGTACCTGATCGCGCGGGAGCCCAAGAATACAGATCTTGTCAAGAGCTGCTGGTCGCAGATCGGCGACATGCACCATCTGCTCGGGGATTCGAAATCGGCCTACAAGGCCTATGACAAGGCCCTGAAGATCGACCCGTCCTATGCGCCGGTCCTGAACAACTACGCCTATTACCTGAGCGAGGAAGGCAAGCAGCTCAAGAAGGCCCTGTCGATGTCCAAGAAGACGGTCGAGGCCGAGCCCGACAACGCCACCTACCTGGACACCTACGGCTGGATCCTGCATCTGCTGGGGAAGGACAAGGAGGCGAAGCCGTACTTCAAGCACGCGATGCTGTACGGCGGCAAGGACAGCGCCGTCCAGCTGGACCACTATGCCGAGGTCCTCTACGCCCTCGGCGAATACGACCTGGCGCAGGTGTACTGGAACCAGGCGAAGGCCAAGAACACGGACGGGGAGATTCCCGACCTGGACCAGCGGGTGGCCGCCCGTCTCAAGGCCATCGGCAAATGAGGCGTTTCCTTCCTATCTTCCTGGGGCTGCTCCTCGTGGGGGCGGCGGTGTCCGCGCAGGACACCCGCCGCCAGGAATCCCGCAAGGCGCAGCTGGAGAAGGAGATCGCCGCCATAAACCGCCAGCTCAAGGACAACGCCCGCTCGTCGAGCCGGGCGCTGACGGACCTCTCGCTGGTGCGGCGGAAGATCGCCGCCCGGCAGGAGCTCATCGCCGAAAGCGACCGCGAGATCCGCGCCCTGGACGATTCGATGAAGGTCCGCCAGCAGGAAATCGACCGCCTGCAGGCCCGGCACGACACCCTATCCCTCTACTATAACCGCCTGGTGCTGGGCGCCTACAAGAACCGCGACAGCCGGCTCTGGTACATGTATATCCTCTCCAGCGAGAACATCGGCCAGGCCGTCCGCCGCTTCGGCTATCTGAAAGGCCTGTCCCGGAACATGTCGGAGCAGGGGAAGCGCATCCAGGAGACGGCTGCGGAGCTCGAACTCGAGAAAGAGCGCCTCGCGGGGCTCCGGGAGGAGGCGCAGGCCCTGCGCGGCCAGCGGCAGGCCGACGTGGACGCCCTCCGCGGCGAGGAAGGGGAGTCCGCCAGCCTGGTCGCCCGCCTCGAGAAGGACCGCCGGAAGTACCAGGACGAGCTTCGCAAGAAGAACCGCGAGGTGGAGGCCCTGAACCGCGAGATCGCGGCCATCATCCGCAAGGCCACCGCGAAACCCAAGTCCGGGAGCAAGTCGTCCAAGGGCGGGAAGACCACCTCCACCGCCGTCGACGAGAAACTCTCCAGCAGCTTCGCCGCCAACAAGGGCCGCCTGCCCTGGCCCGTCGAGGGCACGGTCATCGAGTCCTACGGCCAGCACTACCACCCGGTGTACAAGAATGTCAAGCTGCCGTTCAACAACGGCGTCACCCTCGCCGTCTCCCGCGGCGCCCAGGCCCATGCGGTCTTCGACGGCACCGTCGCGCAGGTGGTCGTCATCCCGGGCTACAACCAGTGCGTCCTGGTCCAGCACGGGTCCTATTTCACCTTCTACTGCAAGCTCAAGTCGGTCTCCGTCAAGGCCGGCGACAAGGTGAAGACCGGGCAGGCCCTCGGTACCGTGGACACCCTTTCCGGCGAGGATCAGTTCCACTTCGAACTGTGGAAGGAACGGGCGCCGCAGAACCCGGAAAACTGGCTCCGGTAGGGCGTTCCGGGCGCCCTGTTGAAAACTTGCGCGCGGAAGTAACAAGAAAGTTCCAATTTAGAACAATTCTAAATTATAATTTTCTGTAAAGGCTTGAAAACCAACGAATTAACAAGGTTTTCGGGCCCTTGTTGATAACTTTTTCCGGGAGAAACTATTTTTATTTGCAGGGAATGAATTATATTTGTCCCTGCGGTTCTGGCCCCCACACCCGAACCCCCTGAAACGAAACTTTAGAATAAACATAAACCTTACTGGCATCCGGCCTCGAAAACAGCGCCGGCGCTGCCGTTAACTGACACATAACGCTATGGTAAAACGTGTACTGAAACGCGACGGAAGACGCGTCGAATTCAACAACCAGAAAATCGTAGCCGCCATCCTCAAGGCGATGGATGTCACCGAAGCCGGTGAAGACATCGTGCTCGCCGCCCAGATCGCCCACGCGATCTCCACCCTCGAGAAGGAGGAGATGACCGTGGAGGAGATCCAGGACGTCGTGGAGAACCAGCTGATGAACAGCCCCCGCCAGGAAGTGGCGAAGGAGTACATCCGCTACCGCAACAAGCGGAACATGGCCCGCAAGGCGAAGACCAACGAGATCTTCCAGACCATCATCGACGCCCAGGTGAACGACATCACCCGCGAGAACGCGAACATGAACGCCGACACGCCCGCCGGCATGATGATGAAGTTCGCCTCCGAGGCCACGAAGAGCTACGTGGACGAGTGCCTCCTTTCCGACCCGGTCCGCGAGGCCGTCGCCAAGAACTACATCCACATCCACGACAAGGACTACTATCCCACGAAGTCCCTCACCTGCATCCAGCACCCCCTGGACCTGATCCTCGAGCACGGCCTCAAGGCCGGCCACGGCGAGTCCCGCCCGGCGAAGCGCATCGAGACGGCGTCCGTCCTCGCGTGCATCTCCATGGAGACGGTGCAGAACGAGATGCACGGCGGCCAGGCCATCCCGGCCTTCGACTTCTATCTCGCCCCGTTCGTGCGCAAGACCTTCGAGGAAGAGGTGGACCAGGTCAGCGACATGTTCAACACCGACTTCAGCGACCTCAAGAAGGCGGAGATCGACGACTACATCAAGCGTGACCTCATCGGCCTGCAGGGCCGCGACCGCGCTTTCCAGCACGCCATCAACCAGACCGTGGGCCGTGTCCACCAGGCCATGGAGGCGTTCGTGCACAACATGAACACCATCCACAGCCGCGGCGGCAACCAGGTGGTCTTCTCCTCCATCAACTACGGCACCGACACCTCCGCCGAGGGCCGCTGCATCATCCGCGAGATCCTGAACACCACCTACGAGGGCGTGGGCAACGGCTCCACCGCCATCTTCCCGATCCAGATCTGGAAGAAGAAGCGGGGCGTGAGCTACCTCCCGGGCGACCGCAACTACGACCTGTACCGCTTCGCCTGCAAGGTGAGCGCCCGCCGGTTCTTCCCGAACTTCCTGAACCTGGATGCCTCCTACAACCAGGACGACGCCTGGAAACCGGACGATCCCCGCCGCTTCGAGCACGAGGTCGCCACGATGGGCTGCCGCACCCGCGTGTACGGCAACAAGTTCGGCCCCAAGACCTCCATCGGCCGCGGCAACCTGTCCTTCACCACGATCAACATCGTGAAGCTGGGCATCGAGGCGATGCAGGAGGAACAGGACAAGAACCTCCGCATCCAGAAGTTCTTCCAGAAGCTCGACTGGGCCCTGGAGATCGCCGCCCGCCAGCTGAACGAGCGCTTCGACTTCCAGAAGACCGCCCTCAAGAAGCAGTTCCCGCTGCTGATGAACGGCCTCTGGCTGGGCTCCGAGAAGCTCGACGAGAACGACTCCATCGAGTCCGTCATCAACCAGGGCACCCTCTCCATCGGCTTCATCGGCCTCGCGGAGTGCCTGATCGCCCTTTGCGGCAAGCACCACGGCGAGAGCGAAGAGGCGCAGGAGCTGGGTCTGCGGATCATCTCCCACATGGCGGAGAAGATCAACGGCTTCGCCGAGACCTACCAGCACAACTTCACCTTCCTCGCCACGCCGGCGGAAGGCCTCTCCGGCAAGTTCACCAAGCGCGATAAGAAGACCTTCGGCATCCTCCCGGGCATCACGGACAAGGACTACTACACGAACTCCAGCCACATCCCCGTGTACTACAAGTGCACCCCGGAGCACAAGGCGAAGATCGAGGGCCCGTACCACAAGTACGAGAACGCCGGCCACATCTTCTACGTGGAGATCGACGGCGACGCCACCCACAACCCGGAGGCCATCATGCAGATCGTGGACCTGATGGACAAGTACGACATCGGCTACGGCTCCGTGAACCACAACCGCAACCGCTGCCTGGACTGCGGTTTCGAGAACGCCGAGAAGGACCTCCACGAATGCCCGCACTGCCACGGCCATCACATCGACACCCTGCAGCGCATCACCGGCTACCTGGTGGGCACCACCAACCGCTGGAACTCCGGCAAGCTGGCCGAGCTCCACGACCGCGTGATTCACGAATAATGCGGATCAGGGTACTCAAGATTCTTGAACAGACAATGGCGGACGGCCCGGGTTTCCGGACGTCCGTCTATTGTGCTGGATGCAAGCATGCCTGCAAGGGATGCCACAACCCGCAGTCCTGGGACTTTAACGCAGGGGAATGGATGGAGGTCGACGACATCCTCGCGAAGATCAAGGCCGATTCCATGTCCAACGTGAGCTTCTCCGGCGGCGACCCCTTCTATCAGGTGGAAGCCTTCACGGAGCTCGCCCGCCGCATCAAGCAGGAGACCACGAAGACCATCTGGTGCTGGACCGGCTTCACCCTGGAGGAGATCCAGGCCGATTCGTCCCTCGCGCAGATGCTTCCCTGGCTGGACGTCCTCGTGGACGGTCCCTTCATCCTGGAGCAGCGCGACACGGAGCTCCTGTTCCGCGGCAGCCCCAACCAGCGGATCATCTATCTGCACGGCGAGCCGCCGGAGGACGTGATTCCCGGCACGGTGCCGCTGGAAAAGTTGCGATAAAACAAAAAGACCCTGGCGAACTGCGCCAGGGTCTTTTGTCAGATAGCAAGCCGCCTTATTTCATGCGGGGCAGACGACGGTTCCAGAGGTACGGGTTCATCTTGTGCCACTCGTCTACCGGCGGGATGATGCCCAGCTCGATGATCTGGTCGCGCAGGTCCACCAGGTGCTCGTAAGAGGCCTTGAGGTCCGCCATCTCCTCCTTGTTGCCTTCGGGCATCGTGTAGTGGATGCCGGTGGCGTCCATGAAGGTAGGCATCGCCATGAACACGTGGCTGAACTCGTGCGTGTCCACATAGGTGCCGGAAGGCCAGGGGAACTGGTCGCCGCCCGGCATCGCGGCCTCGATGGCCTTGATGGACAGGAGGGCCGGGCTCTGGATGGAGCTGCGGCCGCGCAGCTTGATGATCTCGGCGCCACCCTGGATGGTGTCGTGCTTGATGGCCTCGATGCGTTCCTTGGTCAGGCCCATCCGGGCGATCGGGGTGCCGCAGATGGTGGCCTTGGACATGAACACCGCCATGGACTCGCCGTGACCGCCGTAGGTGAAGGCGTTCTCCACGTCGGACTGGCGGACGCCGAACTCCTTCGCGAGGTTGGTCTGCAGACGCGTGCTGTCGAGGGCGGCCAGGGAGGACACCCGGCACGGACGGAGGCCGGAGTGGATGAGGACGGTGAGGGCCGTGACGTCAGCCGGGTTGAAGATGATCATCACGTGCTTGACTTCCGGACAGTACTTGCGGATATTTTCGCCGAGGCCGGCGGCGATTTCGCAGTTGCCTTTCAGCAGGTCTTCACGGGTCATGCCTTCCTTACGGGGAGCACCGCCGGAGGAGACGATGTACTTTGCGCCGGTGAAGGCTTCCTTCGGGTCCGTCGTGGCGATGAACCGCATGCGCGGGAAAGCGCTGTGCTGCATCTCGAGAAGGACGCCGTTGTTACCGGGCTCGTACACATCGTAAAGGCAGACGTTCGGTGTCAGCCGCAGCATGGCAGCGATCAGGGCCATATTGGAGCCGATCATACCGCCGGCGCCGACGATCAGAAGTTTTTCATCCGTAAGAAAATTACCAGTAGCCATAAGAATACGTTCGTTTTGAAATAGCGTGCAAAGATACGAAAAATTATTAGTTTTTATAAAAAAAGATTATCTTTGCGGAGTTAATTGGTAACAAGCTATATGGAGCCTCCCAGTCCCGTCTCGACAATTCTAGGGGTCGTCAGTTCTGACGAACCTCCGTTGCGACGCACTTACATACTGGAACACCCGGACCTCTAGGGGCCCCGGGCGTGGTTTCGTATCTTGTTCAAATCAACTTTTAAATGGGACTATATCTTAAGAAGGAACTTGAAAATGAAGCGGTGATCGGCGTCTGGCAGATCACGGAAACCGAAGAGGAGCTCAAGGAACTCAGCTCCACCCCCAGCGACGAGATGGAGGAGATCTCGTTCATCCGCAGCGAATCCCTGCGGAAGCAGCGCCTGGCCGTGCGCGCCCTCCTCAACACGCTGTTCGACGACAAGGTGTACCTGAGCCACCACGACAACGGCAAGCCCTACCTGGAGAACAACCCGGTGAACATCTCCATCACCCATACCGAAAAATACGTGGCCGTGATCCTGCACGAGGAAGAGAACGTGGGCATCGACATCGAGTCCCTGGACCGCGACTTCTCCGCCGTGGAGAAGAAGGCCCTCTCCGAGGACGAGATCGACGACCTGGAGGACGACAAGCGCAACGAGCAGCTCGCCATCTACTGGTGCGCCAAGGAAGCCGTTTTCAAGCTCCTGAGCCGCTACAACGTGGATTTCGCCGAGCAGATCGAGATCGAGCGCTTCCGCCCCCGCGGCGAAGGCGAGCTCGAGGCCACCTTCACCAGCAAGAAAGACGAAGAAGAGGAGTTCGACCTCGAATACATCACTTTCGACCGCCACGTCCTCGTGTGGGTCGTGGGGGAATAAACGCTTGTGGAATAACCTTTTACGGGGGAAGGACCAGTTGGTCCGCCCCCGTATTTTTTTCTTTGTCTCCGGAGGGAAACATCCTTTTGATATAGAGCGTGTTGTATAATAGGAATTAATAATTTATTTTTGTAGTCCTAAAATAGCGCCTGGTTACGAATGGGCGTTTTTAGGACTTTTTAGTATTGAGTATACGATAATCGACAGTGATTGGCCTATGAAGTTAAAACTGTATTGCGCGCCTGAAGCGGAGACGATAGAGATGTCACCTTACGAGGAAATCTGTGGTTACGGCGGAGGAACCCCCGGAGGAAATGTATCGGACGACGATGTAGAAAATGGAGGATCATTCTAATGAAAACGAGAACGTCAATCGTGGGCATGCTTCTGGCACTCGCCGGTATCTGGTCTTGCCAGCAGGAACTGTTCCAGGAAGAAATGCTGGAGCCGGAAAAGGAAACGAAGGAAGAGAAGGTGGACGAGCCGACCCCCCTCAAGCAAGTTTTCGTGACCGCTCTTTGGAAGTCGGATGAAACACGTACTTCCGTCTATCATGACGACGAAGCCCGTCAGTATTCTTTCCTTTGGGAGAAAGGGGATTTCATCTCCCTTGTGGAAGTGGATCCTTCGGTCACGGGCGATATCGTGCAATCGGTCCAATCCAAGCCGTTGTTGGAGTCGTGCGAGACAGCCCGTTTCTCAATGGAACTCAGCGACCGCGAAGCAGGAGACGACCTGCACTACGTCGCTTATTATCCCGCGGAGGCAATGCCTGCAGGGAAAGTCGCCGAGTGGGATGAAACGGGCAGCACCGTTAAGCTGCCACTGACCTTGCCTCTTTCACAGCGTCCCGGAGCGGGGAGTTTCGACGGCGCCGCGGATTTGCTGGTTTCCCTTCAGGAGACCCTGGATGCCCGTCCGGAGGATTTCGACCTGACTTTCAAACGGGTGGGAACTGTCCTCAAGTTGGTCGTTACCGGTTTAGAGGAGGGGACCATAATCATGGGTGGCACCCTGGACTTGGGGTATGATTGCGGCGGAGAAATCCTTTATGACGCCGAAACCCGAGCGTGGAGCAGTACGGAAACCGGGAAACAGATCGAATTCTGTTATGCAACGAAAAACAAGCAAACGGACACAGTAGAAGGAACTCCGTTGGTCGCCTTAAATGGCAGCGTGACTATTTGGCTCCGGGTGCTCGCCGGTACGGCGAACGATTGGGTCACCTTATCCATAAATACGCTTTCAAATAAGGGCAAAATCAATACGGTTACCAGAGATATCGATTTAAAGCGCCGGGGAGCCACGATTAATTTCAAGGAAGGTGGTGTTACGACATTCTCTGCCACTCTCACGAGTCCTGAAGTGATACTTCCTTCCACTTTGACTTCTGTGCCGAAACTTTATATCGGGGCGAAAGTCTCGGACATTAATGACAAAACCACATGGATTACGACCAAGGCGACGTTTGTCAACCGTGATGATGGAAAGGTCCTCTATGAGGAGAGTACTGCAACGATCCGCGGTCGCGGAAACACGACGTGGACAAATTTCCCCAAAAAGCCCTATTACCTCAAATTCGACAAGAAGCAGAACCTGCTGGGCAAGAGCAAAAACAAAAGCAAGAAATACATTCTCCTTGCCAACTGGATGGACCGGACGAACCTGCGCAATGCCGTCGCCCTTGAGGCGGCTCGCCGTACCAGTATGGAATGGGTGCCCAACGGCATGTTTGTAGAACTGTATCTGAATGATCAGTATAATGGACTTTACTATCTTTGCGAGAAAATCGAAGTGGAAGACGGCCGTCTGAATCCGAAGACTGTAGATTACCTGTTTACGATGGATATGAGTGACACGTCCGAATGGCATTTCAAGGTCGATTACGGATATCGTCCGAATTCGCAGTATACCTATTATAACACCCCTAATTACACCCCCCAAACCCAAATTCCCTTTGAGGTAAAGTATCCGGAGGCCGAAGATGGAGAAACTGCTGAAGCTTTTAAAGAAAGAATCACAGCAGAAGCAAAACCTATGATTGAGGTATTTGCCCAGAAGATAGCAGCGAAGGAAAGCGCCGCGGTTGCCGACCTTGATTCTTTCTGTGACTGGTTCCTCGTCCATTCGCTGTGCACCAATGTGGAGCCCAATCATCCGAAGAGTTGCTATATGTACCACCGCAAGAGCGACGGAAAGATGTATGCCGGACCTGTCTGGGATTTCGACTGGGGCACGTTTGTTCCTGGTAAGACTGGTTTCTTGATTGAGAACTGTCTGTTTTATGGTAAAAACACCACCTATCAGGGATTTTTCAAGGACCCTGTCTTTGTTGCCAAACTCGTGGAGCGCTGGGTTGCCTTGAAGCCCGAGTTTGAAACCCTGGGTGCTTATGTTGACGCCCAAGCCGCTTTTATCGAGCCTGTAGAGAGTGCAAACCATACTAAGTGGCCGATTAAATATGGTGATGGAGGTACCAGCATCTCAAGCGCCGTTACGGCCAATGGTGACCAGGCGATGGATTTCATGGATGCTGTAGAGCGGATGAAAAACGCCATCACCGAGCGGATCGGGGAGATCGATACCGCTATCGGGGCTCTTTAGTAGGCGGAAGCAGGCATCCGAATACCAACTTATGGGGATTGAATCTTTGGTTCAATCCCCTTAACTTTGCGCCGTCAAAGCGCAAAATAAAGAACTATGAAGCTTTCCGAACTCCAGACCGGGGAAAAGGCGGTCATCGTCCGCGTCCATGGCCACGGTTCCTTCCGGAAGCGGCTCATCGAGATGGGCTTCATCCAGGGGAAGGAAGTGACGGTGGTCCTGAACGCGCCGCTCAAGGACCCGATCGAATACGAGATCATCGGTTACAAGATTTCCCTCCGCCGGGAAGAGGCGGAGCAGATCGACGTGGTCAACGAGGCGGAAGCCCGCGAGGCGCTCGTCAGCGACGAGCACCTGCAGGGGCTTCCTGAGGACCTCGACGAGCGCGAACGCCTGGACCGCGCCCTCGCGCACCTCGCCGAGGAGCGGAACCACGTGATCCGCGTCGCCCTGGTGGGCAATCCCAATTGCGGCAAGACCTCCCTTTTCAATATCGCGTCGGGCGCGCACGAGCACGTGGGAAACTATTCCGGCGTGACGGTCGATGCGAAAGAGGGGCATTTCCACCACAAGGGGTATGAGATCACCCTGGTGGACCTGCCCGGCACCTATTCCCTGTCGGCCTACTCCCCGGAGGAGCTGTATGTCCGGAAGAACCTCGTCGATGCGATGCCGGACGTCGTGGTCAACGTCGTGGACGCCTCCAACATCGAACGGAACCTGTACCTGACGACGCAGGTCATCGACATGAACCTCCGGACCGTGGTGGCCCTGAACATGTACGACGAACTGCAGCACAAGGGCGACAAGCTGGACACGGACCAGCTGGGACGCCTGCTGGGCATGCCCGTGTGCCCGACGGTGAGCCGGGACGGCCGGGGCATCCCGGAACTGTTCGACACCGTCATCAAGGTCTACGAGCATTCCGACCCCACGCTCGCCCGCCACATCCACATCAACCACGGCGCGGAAATCGAGAAGAGCATCGTCCGTCTCCGCGACCTCATCTTCGAGAACGAGGAGGTCCGGTCGAAATACTCCACCCGCTACCTGGCCATCAAGTACCTGGAAGGCGACCGCGACATCGAGAAGGTCATCGCGAAATTCCCGAACCGGGAGGCGCTGGAAGCGGCGCGGAAGGAGGAGACCGAGCGCATCGAGGCCCTCCTGCACACCTCGCCGGAAGCGGCCATCGTCGACGCCAAGTACGCCTTCATCCAGGGCGCCCTGGCGGAAACGTATGAGAAATACCAGGAGGAGAAGCCGCGGCGGACCATCACCGACCGCATCGACGCCATCGTCACCAACAAGTGGCTGGCCTTCCCGATCTTCCTCCTGCTGCTGTGGTTCACCTTCTGGGCCACCTTCACCATCGGCCAGTACCCGATGGACTGGATCGACTGGCTCGTCGGGAAGTTCGGCGCCTTCGTGGGCGCCTTCATGAAGGAAGGCTGGCTCAAGGACCTCCTCGTGGACGGCATCATCGCCGGCGTGGGCAGCGTCCTGGTGTTCCTGCCGAACATCATGATCCTGTACCTGTTCATCTCCCTGATGGAGGACAGCGGCTACATGGCCCGCGCGGCCTTCATCGTGGACAAGCTCATGCACCGGATCGGCCTGCACGGCAAGTCGTTCATCCCGATGGTGATGGGCTTCGGCTGCAACGTCCCGGCCATCATGGCCACCCGCTCGATCGAGAGCCGCAAGTCCCGCCTCATCACCATCGCCATCATCCCGTTCATGTCCTGCGCGGGGCGGCTGCCGATCTTCGTCCTCTTCGCGGGAGCGTTCTTCCCGCACAGCGCGGCGACGGCGCTCCTGGGCATCTACCTGCTGGGCGTCGTCCTCGCCATCCTGAGCGCGAAGGCGCTGCAGCATTTCGTAAAGGACGACGACCTCCCGTTCGTGATGGAGCTCCCGCCTTACCGCGTTCCGACCGGAAAGGCCATCTGGCGCCACACCTGGGAGAAGGGCAAGCAGTATCTGGAGAAGATGGCCACGACCATCCTTCTGTTCTCCATCGTCATCTGGTTCCTCGGCTATTTCCCGCGGAACGAAGAGAAGGGCGTAGCGTACCAGCAGGAACATTCCTATATCGGAATGCTGGGCAAGGCGGTGGAACCGGCCCTGGAGCCCCTCGGCTTCAACTGGAAGATGGATGTGGGCCTGCTCGCCGGCGTGGGCGCCAAGGAACTGGTGGTCAGCACCCTGGGCGTGATGTACGCCGGGGACGAGGGCGCGGATGCCGATGAAAACAGCACCGCCCTCCAGAGCGCGCTGAAGGGCGATGTTCCGCTGGCGGCCGCGGTGGCCTATATGGTGTTCGTGCTGTTGTACTTCCCCTGCATCGCCACCTTCGTGGCGATCAAGAACGAGACGGGCAAATGGCGCTGGGCGCTCCTCTGCTGCCTGTATACGATGCTGGTAGCCTGGGTCTTCGGCTTCGCCGCGTACCGGCTCTTCCTGTCATTCTGAGGAGGGCGCAGCCCGACGTGAGAATCTAACCCTCCGTCACATGGATCAGCGACTTCACGGGCGCGAGGTCTTCGATGACCTTGCGGCCGGGAAGGTCGTCGATCTCCACCAGGAACACGAAGTCGGTGACTTTCACCGGATACTCTTTCCCGTCGATGGTGACCTTCTGCGCGTTGAGGCTTTCGACGATGCCGCGGGCGGTGCCGCCCGTCGCGAGGATGTCATCAAAGAAAGTGACCGGAATCACGCCGTCCACGGGCTTGCCGGCGGCAAGGTCGGAGACGCGGTAGAACACCTGGTCCTTGCCGTACTCCTTGACGATATCCACAGCGACGAGGTCGCCCTCCGAGAAGGGGAGCTTCCCCTTCTTGCGGATGGGAATGACGTTTTCCGCCATGCCGTTGTACAGCAGCGGCGCCGTGAACAGGAAGCCGCGGGCTTCGGGCGCGACGACGTTCGGGGAGGCGCAGGCCTTGCCGATGTCGTCGATCAGCTCCTTGAAGACGCCCTTGTCCTGCAGGAAAGGGATGATGTCCACGAAATTGACCCCGTGGATGGGGAAGTTCGGATAGAACTTCAGGACTTCCTTGTACTCCATTATTCGATGGTGTTGATGTCGATGAGGTTGTTCAGCAGGGCGTAGACCGTCAGGCCGGCGACCGTCTTGATGCCCGTCTTGCGGGTGATGTTCTTGCGGTGCGTGATGACCGTATGGATGGAGATGTTCTCCGCGTCGGCGATCTCCTTGTTCAGCATGCCCTTGGCCACGCATACGAGGATCTCCTTCTCGCGGGAAGAGAGTTCTTCCCCCTTTTCGCCCGGGGTGTCTAGCCGGCTTTCCAGGTCGGCGTGCATCCGGCGGTTGACGATGGGGACGAGGATCCCGTCCTCCACGAGGATGTGCCGGGCCAGGTCCTCCTGCAGCGAGAAGATGCAGGTCAGGGCCCGGTAGATGTCTTGCTGCGCGCACACCGGCGGCATGTATTTCATCACCAGGTTCTTCAGGTCCTCCAGCTTCTCCTCCACATGGGAGTGGTTCTCCTCATAGTCGTCCGGGGTGGAACGTCCGTTGTGGAGGGCGGCCTCCGCCTGCGGGAAGACGGTGTTCTCCTCGTATTCCAGGTGCTTGAAAAGCTCCTCCTTGTACTCGTTGAAGAACTTCCGGATGATGTTCCGGTGCCGCTCGTCGCAGGGTTCGGTGAGGGCCACCAGGGCGGCGGTGATCTCCTGCATCGCCACTTCCATATAGTAGGCGTGCGACCGACGCAGGTACTTCAGGACGTCCTTCAGGTCCGCCTTCCGGATGCGCTCCTTCGCCGGCAGGCTTCCGTCGCCGGCGTAGACGCTGCAGATCAGCAGGAACGTTTCCGGATCCGTCCCGTTCCGGCGGCACACCTCCTCCACCGTCTCGTCCCCGAAGCCGAAGGGGATGCCCATGCGCGTGAGCACCCCCGGCAGGTTGGGACTGACGGCGATCAACTCCGCCATCTTCATCGACGGAGTCGGAAGGAGCCGTTCGGCGGAATGGACCATCCTGATGGGATTAGAAACGGACGGCGAGGCCGACGCCGCTCGGGGTGGCGCCGATCTGGTAGGCCAAGTTCTTGCGGGCGTTGTAGTCGTCGGCTACCCAGTTGAGGCGCTTCTTGCCGATGATGGCCAGCGGGATACCGGCATCCAGGGCTACGCCTCCGGCGGCCATCAACAAGGTGCCTCCCAGAATCATGCCGGCAGAACCGGGATTGGCCTCCAGGGCTTTCTGGATTTCTTCCTTGCTGCTGTTCTGGGTGACCTTGTCGGCAATCTTGGCAAGACCGGCACCGTAGAGGACACCGCCGCCGACGAGGCCGCCGATACCGCTCCAGATGAGGGTCTTACCGGCCTTGCGCTGCTTCTGGGCGCCGACATAGGTCTGGTTGTAGATGTCCTGGCCGACGAGCGTGAGGACCTCCTGGTTGGAAAGGATATTGCCCCGCTGGTCGGCGAGGTAAGCGCCATCGCGGTGGATGGGGCCGGCGATCTGCGCGTTGGCATTCTGCGCGAGGCAGAGGAAGGCGGCGATGATGCCGCTGATAATCAGAATCTTCTTCATAGCTTGCTGGATTTGAATCGTACAAAGATAGTCATTTTGGCGGGGAATAGCAACGGCGTGTCAGTTTTTGGCGCTGGCTTGATTTTTGCAAAAATAGTCCTCGGAAACATTTTAAACCTTAATAAAAAGCGTATGAAAAAAGTTTTTTCCATCCTTCTGGCCGCATCCCTGATGCTGCTCGGCACCCAGGCTTTCGCCCAGATGTCCGTTAACGCCGGTTACCTGAACTCCACCCAGAGCTTCAAGGATTCCAACTCGAAATCCATCAACTCCAACGGCGCCTATGCCGGTGTCTCCTTCAACATTCCGCTCGCCGGCGCCTTCGGTGTCGCTCCCGGTCTGTACTATTCCATGATCACCAACAAGAGCGGCGGCGCCGGTTCCATCCTGGGTATCCCCGTGTCCGCTTCCTCCACCTTCATGGAGCACGCGATCAACGTCCCCCTGTACTTCAACTACGGCATGGACCTCGCCCGTGACACCAACGTGTTCATCTATGCCGGTCCTACCGCCCAGTACGGCCTCGCTTCCACCACGAAGCTTGCCGGTGGTGTCGGTGAAAGCAGCGCTGACAGGACGTACAACAACTACGACAACGAGAACTACAACCGCTTCAACGTGTACCTCGGCGGCGGTATCGGCTTCCAGGTGTCCGCGATCCAGATCACCGTGGGCTATGACTACGGAATGATGAACCTGTACAAGGGCGACAACGCCGCCAAGACCCACCGTTCCAATCTGAAGCTCGGTGTCGGTTTCGTGTTCTAGGCCAGTCCCTTTTCGAGTATTCGCATCCGCAGCCGCCCGCTGCGGATGTTTTTTTGTGCGTCAGAATTTCATGTCCATCCCGATCTTCAGGCAGGCGTTTCCACCGTCCGGCGAGCGGCGTGTCAGCCGCCAGGCGTAATCAATCCGGAACAGCCTGAAAATGTTGGAGATGCCGATGCCCGCTTCCAGGTAAGGGGCGCCTTCCAGGCTTTGCATACCGGATATCGGGATGATGGGACAGTCCTCCAGGTTCTCCGGCCGGATGCGGCCGAAGGCGGCCTTGACCGAGAGGATTTCCCGCCAGTCGAGCTTCCGGATCAGCGGCAGTTTGCCCAGGACCAGCCCGTCGAAGTTGTGCTCGAAAAAGACATTGGCCCACTGGTCGGACGCGAATTCGAAATAGCGCATGCAGGAGAAGGCCGAATTGTCGGAAAACCAGCCGGGATTTCCCTCATGCAGTTTCAGGAACGTATAAGGGACCCTGCCCCAGATCGAACCCGCCTGGATGCTGACCACGCTGAAGCCGGCCGGTGTCCCCGGCGCGTTCCAGGTGAAGGACATCTCTCCGCGCAGGAAGGGCTCCGCGGCCCGGGCGTCCGAGGAGGTGGCTCCGCCGGTCAGGTCGAAGGCGAGGACCGGATATTTGGTGAAGATGCGGGTTTTCGTGAAAGGTCCCCGATGCTGATGCTCATCCCAGGCGAAACGGGCCCGCAGGTGCACCTGGGCGGCATCGACATGGTCCAGGCGGGTCCGGTCGCGGAGCAGCAGCGGCACCTGTTCGTTCCCGAAGACCCGCCGGTGTTCCGCGCCGATCCAGCCGGAGAAGACGCGGGAGAATTCGTGCTCATACTCGACGCCGCAGCGCAGCAACAGCGACTGCCGGTCGTTCCGGTGGCTCATCAGGGAATTGAACATGTTGTTGCCGGACAGCGTGCCAGACCCTTCTCCCAGCTGGACATAATCCTTGGAAAAACCGGCGGTCAGCTTCCGCGTCTTGTCCCGGCGCAACAGGTATTCGGCAGTCAGCCCTCCTTTCAGTTTCCGGTCCTTGAATCCGTAGCCGATGGATCCGATGAAACGCACCTTCGGATGGAAGACCTGCGTGGTCCGGAATCCTGTCCCGATGTGGAATCCTTCCGTCGGATTATACAGGAAGGTCTTCGCCCAGGGGCCGATGCCGATGGGGGAGTCTTTCCATTCGACATAGCCGACGACCAGGGAGCGGGCCAGCGCATACAACGCATTGTAGGAGGAGGAACGCTGGATCTGCCCGACGGCTTCCACGATCCTTTCTTCCCGGGGCGTCAGCGGAATCGGCCGCTTCCCCTCCCAGTCGAAATGGGTGCCGGGCGGCGGTACGAGGACCGGATCGCCGTTCTCCAGACAGGCTTCGGGGAGGTCCGCCTCAAAGACCGGGACGTCGTACAGCATCCGTCGGTTCGCCAGGAAAGAGAGCACCTTGGCGCTGTCGCTCACGGAAATGGAGAAGTCAATGAACACGGATTCCTCCCGGGGGAACCATTGGCTGGAGGGCAGCCGGGTGTAGTCCAGGCTGTAGTCGATGTGCCGGATCCAGTTGATGTTCGACTTGTCCGAGACCCGGACCCGGGCCGCCCGGATGGCGAAATCCTCCGCGTCGATGTCGATTTGCCCGTCGAGGGCGGGCGACGTGACCAGCGGCTTGGGATGGAAGCGCAGGCAATAGGTCTTCCGGCCTTCGACCATCAGGCTGTCCACCAGGTAGTAGTCGTAGAAAGGATGGCCGGAGGAGGCGACAGGGGAGGGAAGGTTGAGGTTGAAAAGCGAGAGGGTGTTCTCGTAGAGGTTGGCCTTGAACAAGTATTGGCCGGAGAACTGGGTGAGGAAGTTGTCCGGGTCCACGCCGGTGATCCGGTTGGCCTCGATGACCTCTTTGTCCACCGACGGGTCGTTGCTGTGGTAGAGGGTCGACTGGGTTTCGGACAGCAGGACGGGGTAGTACTCGGCGCCGGTGACGGCCGAGGTGTCCTTGCACGCTTCCATCGGGGCCAGGGCTTTCTTGAACAGCGGGAAGTTGACCAGCCCTTCAGCGTGGGTGGCGTCCAATTCCGTGCGGGTATACAGCGGAACGCTCCAGGCCGGATAGCTGAGGGGATTGTGCCGGTCCCGTCTCTCGTCCAGTTTCTTCAGGAACCGCCGGATGCGTTCGTTGTCGGGTTTGACGACCGCCCCCGTCAATTCGGCCGGATTCTGCGCCAGTGCGAAGTTCACTTCCTGGAAAGCCCCGGTCGCGATCTGTTTCGCGGCGGGATGATAGCCGATCAGGTGGGCTTGAAGCTCCGTCAGCGACTCGTCCCGCGTTTCCAGGTAATACCGTCCGTCCAGGTCCGTCGAGATGCCGGTCGTGGAGCCTGTAAAATAGACGCTGACGAAAGGAATGGGCGTTCCGTCGGCGGCATCCGTGACGATGCCGCGCACCTTCGTGACTTGCGCGCCGGCGAGCAAGTACAGGAAGAAGCTAAGGCAGGTTAAGAAGAATTTCTTGGAGAAAGAACGAACCATGGACGCCCTGAGGTCAATCGTTTTTCGCCTTGTCCGGAACGACCGAGAATTCGCATCCGCAGTAGCGCTGGTTGTAGAACTGTTCGTTGCGGATAATCTCGTTCCGGCGCTCCTGCAGCCCGCCCTTGCGCCAGTTCTGGGGCCACCAGACGACCCCTTCCACCTGGCAGCAGGCCCATTCTCCGGCCTCATTGACCTGCTCCAGACTCTTCCAGCGGGAGGAGGCGAGGGTGGTCGTGAGGACGGGGAAGCCGTTCTCAGCGGCGTAGCGGGCGGCGCGGAGGAGGCGGTACTTGAAGCATTGCAGGCAGCGTCCGCCGCGCTCGGGCTCGTGCTCGAGCCCTTCCGCGCAGCCGCCCCAGTCTTCGTGGTCGTACACGTCGTCCACGATGGGGATGCCCCACTTCCGCGCGTACCGGATGCATTCGTTCAGCCGATGGTCGTACTCCTCCTTCGGGAAGATGTTCGAGTTGGAGTAGAAGATGGCCGTCTCGATGCCATTGTCCATCAGGCACTCCACAACCGCGCTTGAGCACGGGGCGCAGCACGCGTGCAGGAGCACGCGCTTCGCCCCGAGGGGCACGTCGAGATGGACATTCGGTTTCATCGGGGCAAAGGTACGGAATCTTTTTCGTATCTTTGCACTTCCCCAAACGAACTGACCGATGGCCATCCATACCGAGAATCCCCAAGAGAACCTCCCCTCCGGAAAGAAAATGAACGGCTGGCTCGCCCTGAGCCCGCTGCTGGTGTTCCTGCTGGTGTACCTGGTGTCGTCCCTCGTGGCGCGGGACTTCTACAAGGTCCCGGTCGCGGCGGCGTTCATCATCGCATCGGCCTATGCGATGCTCATCACGCGGAGCGTGGACAAGACGGACGACAAGATCTCCATCTTCTCGTCCGGGGCGGGGAACCGGAACGTGCTCCTGATGATCTGGATCTTCGTGCTGGCCGGGGCGTTCGCGGCGACGGCGAAGGACATCGGCGCCATCGACGCGACGGTGAACGCCACGCTCCGGATCCTGCCCGGGAAGCTCATTTTCGCGGGGCTTTTCCTCGCGGCCTGCTTCATCTCGATGGCCATCGGCACCAGCGTGGGCACGATCGTGGCCCTGGTGCCCATCGCGGCGGGCATCGCCGCGGAAACGGGCGTGGGCGTGCCCCTGATGACGGCGGTCATCATCGGCGGAGCCTTCTTCGGCGACAACCTTTCCTTCATTTCCGATACGACGGTGGCGGCGACCAAGAGCCAGGGCTGCTCGATGCGGGACAAGTTCCGGGCGAACCTGTGGATCGCCGCGCCGGCCGCGCTCCTGGTGACCGTGCTGTATGTGGTGCTGGGCCTGAAAGTGGAGGCCGCGCCTGCCGTGCAGCACGTGCAGTGGCTGGGCCTCGTGCCGTACCTGCTGGTCATCGGCCTCGCCCTCGCGGGGGTCAATGTGGTCACGGTGCTCGCCATCGGCATCGGCGTGAACGGGATCATCGGCTGGTGCACGGGCGCCTACGACTGGATCGGCTGGATGACCTCCATCGGCACCGGGATCGGGTCGATGGGCGAGCTCATCATCGTCTCCCTGCTCGCCGGCGGCATGCTGGAGCTCATCCGGTACAACGGCGGCCTGAACTTCATCATCGACGGCCTCACCCGGCGCATCCGGGGGCCGCGCGGGGCCTATTTCTCCATTGCCGGCCTGGTGTCCCTCGTGAACTTCTGCACGGCGAACAACACCATCGCCATCATCACCGTGGGCCCGCTGGCGAAGGACATTTCCGACCGGTACAAGCTGGACCCGCGCAAGACGGCCTCCATCCTGGACACTTTCTCCTGCCTCGTGCAGGGAATCATCCCCTACGGCGCACAGATGCTGATGGCCTCCGGCCTCGCCGGCGTCTCCGCCGCCTCCATCACGGGATACCTCTATTACCCCTTCGCATTGGGCCTCGTGGCCGCCCTCTCCATCGTCTTCCGTTTCCCGCGGAAATACAGTCGCTGACCCGCCGATTTTTTGCCGATTTTTTGCCGTTTTTTTGCTACCTTTGCAAAAATTCCGCGTGAGCCATGTCCTTTATCGATGAAAGAATTGCCCAGGAAGGCCTTACTTTTGACGATGTACTCCTTGTTCCGGCGTACTCCGAAGTCCTTCCGCGGGAGGTGAGCCTGCATACCCGCTTTTCCCGAAACATCAGCTTGAACATACCGGTCGTGTCCGCCGCGATGGACACGGTCACCGAGGCGCCGATGGCCATCGCCCTGGCAAGGGAAGGAGGCATCGGCGTGATTCATAAAAATATGAGCATTGCCGCCCAGGCGGCCGAGGTCCGCAAGGTCAAGCGTTCCGAGAACGGAATGATCAGCGACCCGGTCACCATCAACCAGGACCAGACCGTGGGCGACGCGCTCCGCCTGATGAAGGAGAACCACATCGGCGGCATCCCCGTCACCGACGGCGAGCGCCACCTCGTGGGCATCGTGACGAACCGCGACGTCCGCTTCTTCGACGACCTGGACGTCCCGGTCCGCGCCGTCATGACGGCCGACAACCTGGTCACCATCCCCGACTCCCGGACGGACCGCGAATACGTGAAGTCGGTCCTCCAGAAATACAAGGTGGAGAAGCTTCCCGTGGTGGATGCGAAGGGCTGCATCGTGGGCCTGATCACCTACAAGGACCTCATCAAGGAGCGCCTGCATCCGGAGGCCTGCAAGGACGCCAAGGGCCGTCTCCGCGTGGCGGCGGGCATCGGCATCACTCCGGACGCCCTGGACCGCGTGGCCGCCCTCTACGCCGAGGGCGTGGACGCGGTCGTCCTGGACTCCGCCCACGGCCACAGCAAGGGCGTGATCGACCTCCTGAAGCGCGTGAAGGCCTCGTTCCCGTCGCTGGACGTCGTGGTGGGCAATGTCGCCACCGAGGAAGGCGCCCGCGACCTCGTGAACGCCGGCGCCGACGGCGTGAAGGTGGGCATCGGCCCGGGCTCCATCTGCACCACCCGCATCGTGGCGGGCGTGGGCGTGCCCCAGCTGAGCGCCATCTACAACGCGTACCAGGCCATCAAGGGCACGGGCGCGACCCTCATCGCCGACGGCGGCCTCCGCTACTCCGGCGACGTCGTCAAGGCCCTCGCGGCCGGCGGCGACTGCGTGATGTGCGGTTCGATGTTCGCCGGCACCGAGGAATCCCCGGGCGAGACGATCATCTACAGCGGCCGCAAGTTCAAGGCCTACCGCGGCATGGGCTCCATCGACGCGATGGCGGCCGGCTCCAAGGACCGCTACTTCCAGTCCGACAAGGTGGAACTCAAGAAACTGGTCCCGGAAGGCATCGTGGGCCGGGTTCCGTACAAGGGCACCCTCGCCGAGACGGTGTACCAGCTGGTGGGCGGCCTCCGCTCCGGCATGGGCTACTGCGGCGCGAAGGACCTGGAGGCGCTCAAGAGCGCGAAGTTCACCCGCGTCACCGCGAGCGGCATGACCGAGAGCCATCCGCACGACATCACCATCACCAAGGAAACGCCCAACTATTCCCGCGGTGAATAAGATCCTGATCCTCGACTTCGGCTCCCAGGTGACGCAGCTGATCGGCCGCCGCCTGCGGGAGTTGAACGTCTATTGCGAGATCTTTCCCTATGATAAGATGCCGGCGCTGGACGACACCGTGAAGGGCGTCATCCTGTCCGGCAGTCCCTGCTCCGTCAGGGACGCGAACGCCCCGCAGTTCGCGCTGGAAAGCGTGAAGGGACGGCTGCCGGTCCTGGGCATCTGCTACGGCGCGCAGTACATTGCCCACCACTGCGGCGGCAAGGTCGAGGGTTCCCTCGCCCGGGAATACGGCCGGGCGATGCTGGACGTCATCCGTCCGGACTCTCCGCTGATGGACGGCGTCAAGGTCCATTCCCAGGTGTGGATGTCCCACGGCGACACCATCTCCCGCCTCCCGGAAGGGGGCGTCGCCATCGCCCAGACCGCCGACATCCCGTACGCCGCCTACCAGATCGTGGGCGAGCCCACCTTCGCGGTCCAGTTTCACCCCGAGGTGTTCCATACGGAAGAGGGGACGAAGATCCTCGCGAACTTCGCCCTCGGCATCTGCGGCTGCGCGGGCGACTGGACGCCGGACTCCTTCATCGAGACCACGGTGGCGGACCTCCGCGCGAAGCTTGGGGACGACAAGGTCATCCTGGGCCTCAGCGGCGGCGTGGATTCCACCGTTGCCGGCGTGCTCCTGCACAAGGCCGTCGGCCACAACCTCACCAGCATTTTCGTCAATAACGGGCTCCTCCGGAAGAACGAGTTCGAGGACGTCCTCGCCTCGTACCAGGACATGGGCCTGAACGTCATCGGGGTCGACGCCTCCCAGGCCTTCCTCGACGCCCTCGCCGGCGTCACCGAGCCCGAGGCCAAGCGGAAGATCATCGGCCGCCTGTTCGTGGAGACCTTCGACAAGTACGCCCGGCAGATCGAGGGCGCCCGCTGGCTCGCCCAGGGCACCATCTACCCCGATGTCATCGAATCCGCCGGCATCCCCGGCATCGCCTCCAAGATCAAGAGCCACCACAACGTGGGCGGTCTCCCCAAGGAGATGAACCTGCAGGTCGTGGAACCCCTCCGGATGCTGTTCAAGGACGAAGTCCGCCGCGTCGGACGCGCCCTCGGCATCAAGGAAGAGCTCGTGAACCGGCACCCGTTCCCGGGCCCGTCCCTCGGCGTCCGCATCCTGGGCGACGTCACGGAGGAGAAGCTCCGCATCCTGCGCGAGGCGGACGACATCTACATCAAGGCCCTCCGCGCCTACGACTGCACGGGCATGGGCTTCCGCAGCGCCTCCGACCCGCGCTACATGGCCACGAACCTGTACGACGCCATCTGGCAGGCGGGCGTGGTCCTGCTGCCCATCCGCAGCGTGGGCGTGATGGGCGACGAGCGCACCTACGAGCACCCGGTCGCGCTCCGCGCGGTGGTCTCCACTGACGCGATGACCGCGGACTGGTTCCCCCTCCCGTACGACTTCCTCGCCGAGGTCTCCAACGACATCATCAACAAGGTCCGGGGCGTGAACCGCGTCGTGTACGACGTGAGCTCCAAGCCGCCGGCAACCATTGAATGGGAATAAAACGACAATCAACAAATTAGCATTTTCAAGACATGACTACTGGAAACGTTCGTCCCGCCGACATGGAGCGGATCACGACCCCCGCACTGGCCAAGCAATTCATCGATGAACAGGTCAAGGAACTGCGCGCGCAGATCGGCGACAAGAAGGTCCTCCTCGCCCTCTCCGGCGGTGTCGACTCCTCCGTCGTCGCGGCGCTCCTCATCAAGGCCGTGGGCAAGCAGCTGGTTTCCGTCCACGTGAACCACGGACTCCTCCGCAAGGGCGAGCCCGAGCAGGTCGTGCGCGTCTTCCGCGACGAGCTGGACGCCAACCTCGTGTATGTCGACGCCGTCGACCGCTTCCTGGACAAGCTCGCCGGCGTGGCCGATCCCGAGCAGAAGCGCAAGATCATCGGCGCGGAATTCATCCGCGTGTTCGAGGAGGAAGCCCGCAAGCTGGACGGCATCAGCTTCCTGGCCCAGGGCACCATCTACCCGGACATCGTGGAATCCGGCCCCGTCAAGTCCCATCACAACGTGGGCGGTCTCCCCGAAGACCTCCAGTTCGAGCTCGTGGAGCCCATCAAGCTCCTCTTCAAGGACGAGGTCCGCGTCGTCGGCAAGGAGCTGGGTCTCCCCGACAACATGGTCTTCCGCCAGCCATTCCCCGGCCCCGGCCTGGGTGTCCGCTGCACCGGCGCCATCACGCGCGACCGCCTGGAGGCCCTGCGCGAGAGCGACGCCATCCTCCGCGAGGAATTCGCGAAGAACGGCCTGGAAGGCAAGGTCTGGCAGTACTTCACCATCGTCCCCGACTACAAGTCCACGGGCGTCAAGGACAACAAGCGCAGCTGGGACTGGCCGGTCATCATCCGCGCCGTCAACACCCGCGACGCGATGACCGCCACCATCGAGGAAATCCCCTACGAGCTGCTGCACCACATCACGAAGCGCATCATCACGGAAGTTCCGGGCGTGAACCGCGTCCTCTACGACCTCACTCCGAAGCCCACGGGCACCATCGAGTGGGAATAAGTCCATGGAAGCGCGTCGGAAATACGAGAGACCGGAGAGCCGGGTCGGCGAGGTGTCCTTCGAGGCCGCCTTGCTGACCGGCTCCACCGAGCCGCTGCCGATCGATCCTTTCGACCCGGAGCTGGACTGACGGCTTTTTTTGTCCGTTTGCTCGCTTTTTTTTCAAAAACGGCTTGCACATTCGGAAAAAAGTAGTACCTTTGCAGTCCCCAATTCGGGATATTGAGATATGGTGTAATGGTAGCACTACAGATTCTGGCTCTGTCAGTGAGGGTTCGAGTCCTTCTATCTCAACTGAAAATCAGCCTTCGTCAAGCTGATTTTTATTTTGAAAAAACGACGGCGGGGTAGCTCAGCTGGTTAGAGCGTCGGATTCATAATCCGGAGGTCGTGGGATCGTGACCCACTCCCGCTACGAAGATTTCTTGTCATTTCGAGCGAAGTCGAGAAATCTAAGACATACGCGAGTGGACAAGTACGACGTCCCTTGCACCTGAAACAAACCTCACTATATACCCGGCGCTATCCAGCGGCGGATTTTTTATTGTCTATCAAGCTGTTACAGGGCTCCTGTCAGTTCTGGACGTGTCTATGATAGAACCGATCGCCCAAGCCGGATGATAAGGCCTCTCTATCCAAAAACGGTCACATTTTATGACGCCACGGTGCTATCACATGTACACTGCTGATGCGTACATGTAAATGTTTCCCCATGGGCGAATACTTGTACACATCTCCCGCGAAGTGGGTTTACAGAGGGGATTGGTGCGAGATGCGTACAAGAAAGCAAGCATAGATTGCCTTCCAGTTGTACGCTTCACTTGTGTACGTAGTCATGAAGGGGGACCAGGATCCATAATAAGGGTCGTAAAGATGGATACTGCCGGCGGAATGGACTGGCAGGCAAAGCGACTCGAAGGAAATATCTTCACCGTGCGCTTCATAGACTCCGCCGGCCAGCATGGAAACGAACGGTGTATTTTTTGTAGCATTTCAACCGCCAATCTATCAAGACATGAGACATCTCGCCCTGGTCATCACTGTTTCCTTGTTCCCTTTCTTGTTGATCTCTTGTGGACATAAGAAAGGAATCCCTCCCGAGCAAGTCGAAAGTATCACCTTCTACGCTATGCCCAAGGGTATTGAACGGCCATCCGCTATGGTCTCTTTCCAAAAAGTGAAGAGTGTGTACAGGGATTCCGTTATCGTGGACAGATATTTCATCAGGGAATTCACGACGATGGTTAACGACTTGAAACCGGACCGGACGGTCAAAGGCATGGACATGCGATCGGCAGCCGTCTTGGCAACGAAAACTGGGGATTCGTTGTTCGTCGCTTTTGGAGAATTTGGGGGAACGGCCATTTTACGTGACCATGGAAAAGACAAGTCACCCGGGCGTGTTAATGGCCAGTTCATGAAAGACAACCCCGACCTTTTCCGCTTCATCGACGAGCACGTCTACGGTCCGCACTCCAATGACTATTGGTTTAATGATGAGACACGGGCGATTCATCGCAGGGCCGAAAGAATAGTGAAAGTAGCCCATTACTTGCAACCTGAATTAACGAACGCGGTTTTTGAAACGATTGACTTTGATAAAGAACAAGGAGAATACTTCTTTCCGGATTCGCTGCTTGGTGCCGGCGTCTGGTTTGATTTCCGTGGAGATGTGGATTCCGTCTATGTTCTCGGCGGACCAATGCCATTGTATGATGAAGAGTTCGGGAATCCCGAGGTGAACTTCATCGGGTATTATGAGGGACGGAACTGTTTGATCAGCGTCGCGTCCCTTGGCGAGCAAGATGATCAAACCGTCGGAAGATTCGTTAATACCGCCGATTTGTCAAAAGACAAGGAGGCATACAAGATTGCTGTGGACAAATTAATGGCTCCACTGTCCGATAAGAACGTCTGTGCCTTCCTTCAATCTTCCTATACCATCGAACCGGACGGAAGGCTCTTGCTGAATAAACGCCGGCTTAGGCGATAACGCTGGAAAGTGACGATGATATCCATTTTAAGGGATACCACCATCTAAGACACGGCGGTTGTATCCCCCGGCGGTTTTACCCTAAGGAGCGGCCGACGGGGATTTGCTGTGTATCGTGATGGGAAGAGATTAAGCCCCTCCACTCCAATCCATTCACGGGCGGAATTAATGTAATTCCCAAGAGCTTTCCGGTTTCAAGACGCCGTAGGAATAGTGGAAAGGAGTGTATATCTTTGACTTTTGAAGTGTGTTGCACTTCTAAATTGAATTCACCATATTTTAGAAAACGATTAGATATGAAATATATCATTACAATAGTTGCATTACTAATATCTATAAGTTGCTGTGCTCAAAATAACACACGGCAGTCATCAACGGTGGAAGTTCTAAGTTCAATAATCTGTAAAGATTCTTTAGACAGGGTAACTTGGAGCTATGATGATGTTGATGTAACACCTGTTTTTCAGAATGACACAACTTTGTTCTCCTTCCATAAGTGGGTTGATGCAAATATCTATTATCCAGAGGACCAACCTGATGCAATAGGATGGGTGATTGCCGATTTTGATATTATGCCTGATGGTACACTCTCGAATGTGGTGATAACTAAAGGCCTATGTGAATCTATTGACCGTGTTCAACGGGAGGTGTTGTTGAAATCGCCAAAATGGAAGCCTGGAAGAAAGAACAATCAACCTTGTATCACGAGGATAAGCGGATTTCGAACAAAATGGATGCTCAGATAACATTATTCTCCACATAGGGTTTGGATGTCAATCCCGATAGTTACAAGCAAGCCATTGAAGATTGTATGAGGGCTTCGGAAGACATCATCAACGCCATAGCAAGCGAGAGCGCCGAGAAGATTTCACAGTATGTGAGTTCGCTATAAACGAAGCCGTAGGCTTTCACACCTACGGCTTTTAATTAGTCCGTTTTTGGACAACAGGTATATAGTTCCCTTCAATTATGGAAGAGATTTGGCCTTCCACCCAATCAATTCTCGGGCGGAATCTATATCGGGAAGGGAAAGTGATTGAGCAGTGGCTCATTCGCCATTTGGAAGGAACCTCAACATCTCCGAGAACAAGCCATATCGGAATGATTTTTTGCATCATTCGCAGGGGCATTATTATCACTTCACATAAGAATTAGACCTATCTTGATGCAAGGTTAGATACCTTGAAGGATTATACTTATATATCGCTATCATGAAACATATTCATCCTATTTCGCTGATTCTAACGATATTTGCCATCGGAATTATCTCTGAGACAAGGTGTTCTGCACAATCTGATATGCTTTGGAGAGTCGGAGGGCAATATGGAGTTTTGGGCAATACCTTCTGTAAGAAAGGGTCAGCCGAAAACTTTACGATGAGCCTCACACTCGGTTTTGACATCGCCATAAAGAATACTCCATGGCGATGGGGGGCCGAAGTCGGAGCCATGAATCAAGCGATAGCCGATTATTTCTTTGAGGAGGATGAGCCCGATAGTTTTGTGCGACCCAACTTCGCGTATGTCGGAGCATTTGGCGATTATGGATTTACCATGGGGAAACTCCCGCTGTTTTGCAGAGCGGGTTTAGCATATGCCCAACAAAGTGATATGTGGATTTATCATGTGGAGCGAAAACCCATTCCACTTGTAATTACGGGTTTCGGCTTTGATTGGGACTATCTGAAGGTAATGTTGAATGGATATATCGCTCCTGAAGGTAACTATGCACTCACCTTGTCAGGGGGGCTTTATTTTGGAAAGAAGAAGCAGTAACAATCTCACCGTCTATTGCATACTCTTTTAATACAAAAACATAAGATGATACACTCGGCAACGGGGTATTGCTTTTTATATGTCGGCGGCATTACCCTTAAGAGCGGAAGACGGGGATTTGCTGTGTATCGTGACGGGAAGGTAGTGGCGCAATATACAGCAATAGGACGGCGGTTATGATTCGGCGGTATCACATTACGGGCCGGGAAGAAAGGGTTTGCAATCTATCGGGAAGGGAAGGTGGTCGAGCAGTATACGGCGATGGGGGCGGGAGTAAAATAGGAGAAAAAAAAGAAGCCGCTCCACCCAATCCATTCTCGGGGCGGACTTCAATACGGCTTCTTCCGGCTCATAGGTCCAGCGCGCACAACCCATTCCAACATGAGTGGAGAGCGACGCGATGAACCGGCGTGGATCAATATGAGATTGTGAAGGAGAATGGAGACTTAACCACACGCCAATAGACCACTTGGTTACAGG
>ONDF01000029.1 GCA_900316525.1 uncultured Bacteroidales bacterium | reverse complement strand
ATCGTCTGGTAGGTTTATGCTACAAAGATAAGGATTATTTCCCGACGCGCACCTCTATAGTTTGAAGTGCTTCGTATCCTCGTAGGCGTTCCAGTTGCGGAGGTCGAGGGTGAGGGCGGACTGGTCGTAGACGTTGCTGAACTGGGTGTCCTCGACGGTGCCGTTGTCCCAGACGAGGTCCTTCCAGTGGACCTGGGCCAGGCATTCCTGCGCCTCGTCGAAGGTGAGGGTCCCGTCGTGGCCGGCGAGGTAGGCGCCGGCGGTCTCGTAGCGCCACCAGCTCTTGCTGTGGGGGTTGCCCACGGCCGGGTCGGGCTCGGTGGTGTAGTACTTATCCGACAGCAAGTGGTTGGTAACCAGCATGTACCGGGCGTCGGGAGCCTTCCGGACGACCATCGTCTTCCAGCCGTCGTCCTTGTCGAACTCCACGACGGCGCAGTCGCCGTTCGCGTCGGCCACCATGTAGTGGTAGCCCGAGCCCACGGCGGCGTCGTGGCACACGTCCACCGTCTCCAGCAGGTCAAGCGCCTCCTGGACGGTCGCGCAGCGGTCCAGCCACAGGCGCATGATGATGGTCGTGCCCACGTTGTGCCGCTCGGTGTCCTGCTGGGCGGCCTGCTTCGGGAGGGCCATGATGGAGGTGCAGAGGCCCTTTTCGTTCATCCCGTCCACGGGCGCGTAGACGGAGGCGAGGCAGCTCAGCGAGGCCAGGAACGAGCTCGGGAGCTTCTCCAGGGAGTATCCGAAGTGGGACATGTCGCTGACGGCGATGGAGGCGTAGCCCTTCTTCGGGCGGGAGACGGTCACCATCGTCGGGTTCTTGAAGTAGTCGTAGTTGCGGCCGAACCGGTAGCCGTCGCCCTCGGCTTTCGCGGCCTGGAAGCTCGTGCAGTTGAAAGTCGCCAGCTCGCCGTTCTCGTCGGCCACCTGCGCGCTCTTGATCTTGAGGGGGAGGCCCTTGCCGATGCGGCCGACCACATAGTCCAGCAGTTCGGCGTTCGTGTCCACGTCCTTGGCGATGAGGTCATCCAGGTCGTAGGCGGCCTTGTATTCCATCTGATACAGGTATGGGTTCCCGTCGACGGACTCGATGGAGGAGACGGTGCGGATTTCGCCGCCCCAGATGCAGAGGACGACGAGGACGAGGGCGAGGAGGATTCCCAGGATCCAGAGAAGGACTTTTTTCATGGTCAGCGCGTTTATCATCCAAAGATAGCAAAAAATGCGTAACTTCGCGGTCGTTTTTGCGATACGGGATGGAACAGGAAAGAAAGAGCTCTCTCATCGGCAACCTGGCGTGCTTCGCGGCCTACGCCATTTTCGGGTTCAACATCATCAGCTGCAAGAGCATCGCGCTGGACGGGAACGTCACGCCGATGGCCCTCTTCTGCCTCCGTTCCTTCGGCGCGACGGCCCTTTTCTGGCTCTGGTCCCTGTTTACGGCCCCGCATGAGCACATCCACAAGGAAGATGTCTGGAAGGTGGTCATCGCCTCGTTCCTCGGCCTCTTCATGACGCAGCTCTCGTTCCTGTTCGCCATCACGAAGACGACGGCCATCGACGCGTCCATCATGAGCACCCTGAGCCCCATCATGACGCTCGTCATATCGGCCCTCGTCATCAAGGAGAGGATCACCTGGAGCGGCGTCGCGGGCATCGCGCTCAGCCTCGTGGGCGTGCTGATCCTCATCTACAACTGCGTCTCCATCCGCTCCGGGGCCGATTCCACCTCCATCTGGGGCATCCTGGGGATGCTCGTGAACACCCTCTGCTTCGCCGCCTACGTGGGCATCTTCAAGCCGGTCATCCGGAAGTATTCGGTGGTGACCTTCATGAAGTGGATGTTCCTTTTCTCGTCCCTGATGGCCCTCCCGTTCAGTTTCGGGGCTTTCAAGGCGTCCAACCTGGCGGCCGTGCCGACGGACGTGTTTTGGCAGATCGCCTACGTGGTCGTCTTCGCCACCTTCGTGGCCTATTTCCTCATTCCCATCGGCCAGAAGCGGCTGCGTCCGGTGGTCGTGTGCATGTACACGTATGTCCAGCCCGTCATCGCGATGGTCATCGCGCTGGCGATGGGCCTGGACCACCTGACCGCCCTCAAGGTAGCCGCCTCCCTCCTGGTCTTCATCGGCGTCGGCCTCGTGAACTTCGTTCCCAAGAAATAATTGATTATCTTTGTGGATGTAACCAAACGGTCGATCCATGAAGAAGAAAAGATTACTGCTCGTGGCGTTGGCGCTGGTCGCGCTGATTCCGGCGTATGCGGTGCTCAACGAGAAGGACCTCTCGCAGACGCTGTCCGTGCTCCGGTATGAACTGCGTTCCGCCTGGAAGGCGTCCTCGGAGCGGGCCCAGCGGACGATGAGCCGCGGCGCCCGGCAGCGGGCGCAGCTCGTGGAGATGATGCAGCGGAGCAACGAGCTCTCCCTGATGCTGTATTCGCAGAAGCAGGACTACACGTTCGACATGACGTACGCCTTGAACGAGGTGTCCCGCCAATACGAGGAGTTCGCCTCGCAGAAGCTCCCGTTCGACGACATCATCACCCGGCTGGACATCGACATCGACCGGTACGACCGCCTGGTCCATACCCTCAAGCGCCTGCCGCCGGCCCAGCTGATGGCCTACCGCGACAGCACCGGCCAGCTGGTGTACCTGGACCGGGATGCCTGGCGGCACCGGCGGGATTCGCTCCGCCAGACACGCGGCGAGCTGGCCACCCGGCGCGCGATGGACACGACCGGACGGACGCGCCCCTTCATGCTGGATTCACTCGGTCAGGTCGACCGGGACAGCTGTATCTTCTACGCGCAGAGCCTGCTGGATGCCTGCCGGATGCAGAAGGAGCAGCTGGTGCGCGACAGCACGCATTACGCGGAGACCGCCGCGCTCCTGAAATCCAGCTACGACTACGCCCAGCAGCGGTACAAGACCGTCCAGAACCGCATCTTCATCGAAGGCCAGACGGCTTACGGCACCCTTCTCAAGAACTTCCCCCGCTATTGGCAGCAGGCCACCCGTGACGCCATCGACAAGTACAGCCCCAACGCGATCGGGGACGTGAACAGCCAGTGGCGCGGTCCGATGGTGACCGGATTCTCGCTCTTCGTCCTGTTCTGGCTGGTCATCTCCGTGCTCGTCAGCGTCCTGCTGGCCCAGTTCCTGACCCGGAAGGTCCCGTTCTTCAAGCAGGAACGGATCGCTTCGCACCGCTTCGAGATGACCCTGATCCTGTCCGTGGTCATCTTCGCCCTGTCGATCATGATTGCCAGCTGGATCGCCAAGCAGAATTTCCTGTCGATGGCCTCCAAGCTTCTCGTGGAGTTCGCCTGGATGCTGGCGGCCATCCTGGTTTCGCTCGTCATCCGCCTGAAGGACGAGGGGGTGCGCAAGGGCATCGGCCTGTATTTCCCGATTCTGCTGCTGAGCCTCATCGTGATCTCGCTGCGGATCGCTTTCATCCCCAACAGTCTGTTGAACATCCTGTTCCCGCCCGTCCTGCTGATCTTCACCCTGCTGCAGGGATGGTCCCTGTTCCATTACCGGAAGTCGCTTCCGGGCTGGGATGTCTTCTATGGATGGGTCTCCCTCCTGATCCTGGTGGCCACGACGGTCGTCGCCTTGTCGGGCTACGTCCTGCTCGGCGTGCAGCTCCTCATCTGGTGGATCTTCCAGCTGACCATCCTCCAGACGATCACGGCGGTCTATGACCTCCTGCACATCTACTATGTGCGGCATGTCCGCGACGCCAAGCAGCATTTCATCGACGAGCATCCCAACCTCCCGAACAAGACGGACGAGGACCTCATCACGGTGACCTGGCCCCATTCCCTGGCGAAGCAGGCGCTGCTCCCCATCTTCCTGGTCCTGTCCATCCCGTTCAGCATCTCCATGGCTTCCGGCGTGTTCGACCTCCACAGCGTGTTCGAGGAGTATTACCATTATCCTTTCCTGAACATTGAGGGCTACATCCACCTGTCCTTCTCCAAGGTCATCCTCGTGGTCACGCTGTTCTTCGTGTTCCGCTTTCTGTCCTACGCCCTCAAGGCCTTCTACCGCCTGATCAAGATCCGCTCCCTCCTGAAGGGCTCCAAGGATCGCATCTTCCACGAGAACCAGGCGAACTTCACCCTGGCGGAGAACATCATCGGCATCTCCCTCTGGGCCATCTACATCATCGCGGTGTTCGTCCTCCTGAAGATTCCGACGGGGGCGGTCAAGGTGGTCGGCGCCGGTCTGGCGACCGGTCTCGGTTTCGCGATGAAGGACATTCTGAACAACTTCTTCTGCGGCATCCAGCTGATGTCCGGCCGCCTGCGGGTGGGCGATTTCATCGAGTGCGAAGGCGTCCGCGGCCGGGTGGATTCCATCTCCTACCAGAGCACCCAGATCATCGCCACCGACGGTTCCGTGATGGCCTTCCCGAACTCGACCCTGTTCAACAAGAACTTCAAGAACCTCACGAAGAACCACTCCTACGAGCTGGTCTCCATCCCCGTGGGCGTCAAGTACGGGGTTGATGTGGACGCCGTCCGGAAAGTCATCAAGGACGCGCTGCAGCCGCTCCTGGTCAAGGATGTCTACGGGCGCGATGTCGTGGATCCGAACTTCGGCATCCAGGTGCGTTTCGACGACTTCGGCGACAACAGCGTGAACCTGACCGTCCTCCAGTGCATCACGGTGGAGGAGCACTACACCTATCCGGCGCGTGCGAAGGAGCTCATCTACAATGCCCTGAACGACAACGGCATCGAGATTCCGTTCCCGCAGCGCGACCTGTATATCAAGGCAATGCCTTGATATACGTTTACCCCCGCGCTTCGCGCTGCCCCCAGGGGCGGCCGGGGGAAGACCCCCCGACCCCCTCCCATCCAGGTGCTAGAGTTTTCCCAGCAACAGTTCGAACAGGCGAGGCTTGGCGTAGGTGTCAAGCTCCGCTTCTTCGATCCAGCGGTATCCGTCGGGGAGATCCGGCCTGACGGCGGGCTCCCAGAGATAGAAATCCGTGAGGAGAGTGCGGTGCGTGAGCTGGTGCTTGAAGCCTTTCACGACGGGCTTCGCTCCGGCGGGGACATCCTCCGTCAAAAGGGGTTCCCACAGCCCCTGCCAGATGTCGCCGGGCCCGCGCCGATGGAGGGCGGTCTGCCCCTGGAAACGCACATAGACATAGGTCAGATGCCGCTCCACGGGCTTCCGGGTTTCCTGCTTGACCGGCAGGAGTTCCACCCGTCCGTCGCGGAAGGCCTGGCAGGAAGGCTGCAGCGGGCAGGTGAGGCAGGCGGGGTTCACCGGCGTGCAGCAGGTGGCGCCGAAGTCCATCATGCCCTGGTTGAAGGCGGCGGGCGCTTCCGGCGGCAGGAGCCGCTGGGCGAGCGCCGTGAATTCCTTCTTCGCGGCCGTCGACCCGACCGGCGTCGCGATGCCGAAATACCGCGCGAGGACGCGGTAGACGTTCCCGTCCACGACGGCGGCCGGGAGGCCGAAGGCGATGGAGCCGATGGCCGCGGCCGTGTAGTCGCCCACGCCCTTGAGGCTCCGGATACCCTCCAGCGTGGAAGGGAAGCCGCCCATCGACACGATCTGCTTCGCCGCGGCGTGCAGGTTCCGGGCGCGGGAATAGTAGCCGAGCCCCTGCCAGAGGCGGAGCACTTCGTCCTCGGGCGCGGCCGCGAGGGAGCCGACGGTCGGGAAGCGCTCCATGAACCGCTCCCAGTAGGCCCATCCCTGGGCCACACGCGTCTGCTGGAGGATGATTTCGCTCAGCCACACCGCATACGGGTCCCGGGTCCTCCGCCAAGGGAGGTCCCGGCCGTTCTCGGCGTACCAGCGGAGGATGGTCTCGGTAAAGACCATGCCGCCGGCTATTTGAAGCTGGAACCGCCCACGAACTCCCGGAGTAGGGAGGTGGAGGGGATTTCCTTGTCCGGCACCGGCGTGAAGTAATGGATGAACTTCAGCAGGCGGTGCGCCTCGGAATACTCCGGACAGTTCTGCGGCACGCTGCGGAGGATGGGCTCCGCGTGGTTCTTCAGGACGGCGAACTCGATGAGGTAGGCCGAGTTGAACATCACGTCGGCCATCTCCTGGTAGGGATAGATCCACTGGTGCTCGGCCCGGCGGACGTTCGGCCACTGGCTGATGGACTCCCGGGCCGTGAAGGCGCCCTTGTTGTAGTCGCGGACGATGCGGCGGAGAAGCCGGTTGTCGCTCGTGGGGATGCAGTTGTGGTTGTCCAGCAGGATGCCCGTGAGGGTGTTGATGAAGATCTTGAACTTGGCCGGGGCCGGGATCTTGGCCGTCAGGGCCGGATTCAGGGCGTGGATGCCCTCGATGAGGAGGATGCAGCCCGGCTCCAGCTTGATCTTCTTGCCGTTGTACTCCCGCAGGCCGGTGACGAAATTGAATTCGGGGACGTTCACTTCCTCGCCGGCGAGCATTTTCATGATGTCGGCTTCCATCAGGGCGTGGTCCACGGTCTCGAAGTTGTCGAAGTCGAAGCTCCCGTCGGGGAAGCGCGGGGTGTCCAGCCGGTTCACGAAATAGTCGTCCGTGGACATCGACAGGGGCTTGAGGCCGCAGGCCTTCAGCTGGATGGACAGGCGCTTGCAGAAGGTGGTCTTGCCGGAGGACGACGGCCCGGTGATGAGGACGACCTTGACCGGGTCCTCGCTGCGGTAGCGGCGGTCGATTTCCTCGGCGATCTGGACGATCTTCTTCTCCTGCAGGGCCTCCGCGATCTGGATGAGCTCGGTGGCGTGCCCGTCCAGGATGGCGCAGTTGACGTCGCCCACGGTGTTCAGGCCCATGATGATGTTCCACCGGAGGTTCTCCTTGAACATCTCGTAGGTCTTGGGCTGGTCCACGAAGGGGGCGAGGACGTTCGGGTTCTCCAGGTCCGGTTCCCGCAGCAGGATGCCGTCGTGGTAGGGCTGGATGCCCCAGACGGTCAGGTAGCCGGTGGAGGGGACGAGCTTGCCGTAATAGTAGTCGGACGTGTCATCCAGGGTGTAGTAGTCGGTATAGGCCTCGCCGCTGGTCTCCAGGAGCTTGACCTTGTCGTCGTAGCCGGATTTCCGGAACTCCTTGATGGCCTTCTCGGTCTGGACGTCATACCGGTGGAAGGGCAGGTCCTTCGCCACGAGTTCCTTCATCCGAGCCTCCAGGAGCTTCAGGTCTTCGCAGGTGAGGTCCGTGCCGTCGGCCTTCCTCAGGTGGCAGAAGTAGCCGCCGGAGATCGGGTGCTCCATGTACAGCTGGCTGTCCGGGAACACGTCCGTGGCCGCCTTGTACATCAGGAAGCACAGGGAGCGGAAGTACACCCGCCGGCCGCTGGCCTCCCGGACGTCCAGGAATTCGATGTCCTTGTTCTGGTACACCTTGAACTTGAGGCCCTGGGAGACGTTGTTGACCTTGGCCGACACGATCGGGTAGGGCCGGTCGAATTCGAAGTCGGGCAGCATCTGGGCGAGGGAAGTGCCTTCCGGGTACTTCCGGGAAGTCTTCGTGTTCTTGCAATAGACCTGCAGCATAGGGACTATTCTTTAATCGTGGTGGTTCGGTTCACGGGGAGGGAGAAAGCGATGCCCTTGGCCTCGTCGGCCAGGCCGCAGTCCTTGTAGATCGCCTTCAGGACGTCGTCCTTGATGGCCTTGGGTACGAGGATCATCAGCACTTCCTTGTCCGGCTGGATATTGATGCTGAAAAACTCCTCGGCTTCGGGATTGGCCGACCCGCGGGCGCGGAGGATGGTCCCGCCCTGGGCGCCGGCAGCCCGCGCCGACTCCATCACATTCTGCGAGAATCCTGCATTCACGATGCAGACGATCAGTTCGTGTTTGTGGTCTTCCATGGTTATGCTTCCTTCTTGACGGTTCGCTTGTCGTTCGCTAAGAATCCATATACGAGCGTGCCGATGACGCTGGTCATCGGAACGGTGAAGGCGACGCCTTTGTAGTTCTTTCCTTTCTTGAAGTTCTGGTCCAGCAGGTCGATGAGGCTGGCGGCCTGGTCCGCGCGGACGACGCTCATCACGAGGGACTTCGGATTCTCCGTGAGTCCCAGGACGTTCAGGATCAGGTGCGAGGTACCCTTGGCAGGGACCGTGAGCTGGAGGTTGGCCTGGTGGGACTGGATGAGGCTGGAGTAATAGGCGGCCTTGTCGTTGTGCACGACGGCCAGCAGCAGTTCCAGCTTCATCGGGGCGATATTCCGGGGTTCTGCCATGCTAGTCGAAATAGATGATCTGGTCGTCGGCCGCGGCGAGGATGCGGCGGATGGCCGCGCTCTCCCGCCGGCGGACGCTCACGACGGACTTGAAACCGAGGGTCTGGATGGTGATGAGCGGAGTCATCGCCACCATGGACACGACGCCGAACGCGAAGTCCAGCACCGCGGATTCCCCCTGCAGGGTGCAGCAGGCACCGATCACCAGGGGGAGGATGAAGCTCGAGGTGAGCGGGCCGCTGGCGACGCCGCCGGAGTCGAAGGCGATGGCGGTGTACAGCCGGGGCACGAAGAAGGACAGCCCGAGCGAGATCAGGTAGCCCGGGATAAGATAGTACAGGAGCGAGAACCCGAAGCGGACGCGCAGGACGGACAGGCCGATGGACACGCCCACGCCGATGGACAGGGCCAGCATCATCTGCCGCCGGGAGACCTCGCCGCCGGTGATTTCCTCGACCTGGTTGTTCAGGACGTGGACGGCCGGCTCCGCGAGCACGACGACCATGCCCAGGATGAAGGCGAAGATGACCAGGAGTTTCGGGCTGTAGGCCGCGAGCTGGGTGCCGATCTTGAAGCCGATGGGCATGAATGCCATCGTGACTGCCGCCAGGAACAGGACCAGGCCGACGAAGGTGTAGACGATGCCGAACAGGATCTGGATGATCTTCGTCCGGGGGAGTTTCAGCACGGCCGCCTGGAGGATGAAGAAGAACACGACCACCAGGAGGAGGGACTTGACCACGTCCACGGCCATCTCCCCGAACAGGTGCCAGACGCCTCCTTCCAGGACGGTGTCCATGGAATAGTCCGGGATGGTGAAGGACAGGTCGCCGGAGGCGGTGAGGGAGAGGATCAGCACGGCCGCGATGGGGCCGACCGAGCAGAGGGCGATGAGGCCGAAGCTGTTCTCGCCGGCGTTCCGGCCGCCCACCGTGAGGGCGATGCCCACGCCGAGGGCCATCAGGAAGGGCACCGTGATGGGCCCGGTGGTCACGCCGCCGGAATCGAAGGAAAGGGGCAGGAAGGAGCCCTTTCCGCTGTCAATCAGGATGGCGGCCAGGCAGAACAGCACCATATAGCAGAATAGCAGGATGTTGGTCAGGTCGCTGTGGAACAGGATTTTGATGACGGCGATGAGCAGGAACAGGCCCACGCCCAAGCCGACGGCGGCGATGAGGACCGTCCCGTTCATCACGGCACCGACCTGGCCGGCCAGGACCGAGAGGTCCGGTTCCGCCACCGTGATGAGGAGGCCCATCACGAAGCAGACGCTGAGCAGGATGCCCAGCTTCTTGGATTTGGTGAGGCCTTCGCCGATGTGCTGCCCCATCGGGGTCATCGCCATGTCGGCGCCCAGGTTGAAGAGGCTGATGCCGGCCACCAGGAGGAGGGCGGCGCCGGCGAAGACGACCAGCTCGTGGCGGGAAATGTCCACCCACGGGGTCACGGAGAGCAGAAAGACCAGGAGGCTGACCGGTACGACCGAAATCAGGGATTCCCTGAGTTTCTCCCGCAAGGATTTCCAAAGGTCCCGAAAGATGGATGAAGTGCTTTCCATGCCACAAATATAACAAAAACCTCCTTTATCCCGAAGACAACCTGACCGGTTTTTTACTATATTTGTATTGGCTAACTACACATTTCCATGAAAAGAGTCATTCCATATTGGGAGAAGGGGGGCGATTGGGCCCAACAGGGCCTTTTCATCAAGCGGGTGGAGTCCAGCCTGCCCGTGGAAGCGACGGAAATCCCGCGCACAACCCTGCCGTGTTTCGCTTTCCTGTTCCTCCTGGAAGGGGAGATCCTCGCGGACATCAACGGCGAATCCTGCCTGTGCCGCGGCGGCCAACTGCTGCTGATTCCTGCCAACATACCGTTCTCCGTCCATCATTACACCGACATCATCGGCTATACGGGCGGTTTCTCCCTGTCCGCCCTTCGGGACATATCCTACCCTTTCCTGACGAGCGGAAAGCCGGTCATGCGCACCTATTGGTTCGACAGCGCCACCTTCATCGCCCAGATCATGGACCGGATGGTCGCCGCGTTCGCCCGGGGAGATACCGGTTACCTCTCCCGCGCGTTCGACCTGTTCCTCTATTCGATTCCGTCTCCCGGCGAGGCCAAGGCCCATCCCGTCGTCAACCGGTTCTTCGAACTGCTTTTCGACCGGAGCCGGGTCCTCGATTCCGTTTCCGGCTATGCGGAGCGGCTGAACATCTCGCCCAGCTACCTGAACAAGCTCGTCCGCACCCAGACCCGCCACAGCGCCATGGACTGGGTGGAGATCTCCCGGGTCAACTGGGCCAAATCCCTGCTCAAGGACAGCGACCTGTCTGTCGGCGAAGTCTCCGTCGCCGTCGGCGTGGACGATCCTTCCTATTTCACGCGTTTCTTCCGCAAGAGCACGGGCATGACGCCCTCCGAGTTCCGCCACCAGATGGCGCGGAAACGGAAGGAAAGCAGACCGTAGTCCCTAATTCACCAGGAATCCCATCGAGGTCAGGAGCACCGCTTCCAGGGCCCCTTCCGTCGTGAGCGCCTCCAGCGGGAAGCCGCAGGCGACGACCCGGTGCTTGCCGTCGTCGAAGACGGTGGCCGCCGGGATGTCCGTCCCGGCGTAGCGGAGGAAGGTGCGGGCATTCTCCCCGGCGGGCTCGATGCCGTCGGGATTCTCCACCCGGTAATAATGCTCGTCGAACAGGCGGTTGTACTTCATCGGGTCGCTCAGCTGGATGGCGGCGCCCGGTTTCGGGACGATGATGCCCGTCACGTCCCCGAAGTTGGTCACCCACTTGTAGCCCAGGACCTCCTGGATGAAGGCCCGCGTCTGGTCCGCGTTCTTGATCGGGAAGGCGCCGGGATAGACCTGGTCCCAGGCGTCCGTGCCGATGTACGCGCCCGCGACGAGGATGGAGCCGCCCGCGGCGGCATATTTCCGGAGGGCGTCCTGCATCGGGGCGGGGAAGACGGTGTACCGGTCCGGGACGGCGCCGCGGCCGATCCGGGTGGTGACCTGCTTGCCGCAGATGAGGTCGACGGCCGCGTAGCCTGCCGCGTCCATCGACGGGAAATAATCCGCGCTCACGGAGCAGAAGGCATACCCGGCATTCAGCAGCACGCGGCCATGGAGGGCGGGGTAGTCGAAGGTGTTGCCCGCGATGACCCGTCCGCCGCGGTTGGTGTAGGAACCGCCGAAGCCGGGATTGTCGTCGTCGGTCCAGACCTTGGTCCGGTCGAACTGGTTCTGCTCGCCGATGAAATTGATCTCGCGGACGTAAGGCACGCCGCTGTCGATGTTGTCCATGAAGCCGCCGTAATTGGGGGTGTCGAACCAGGCGGGCGCGGAGATGCGGGTGAAGTTGTTGACGATGAGGACCGTCTTGCTGTCCTCGCCGGGCGTGCCGGCGGCCAGCGTCTCGGACGGGAAGCTCTTGCCGCCGTCGTTGAAGGCGGCGATACGGAAACTGTACATCCGCCCGCGGCGGATGGGGACGGTCGTCATCTGCCGGTTTCCGACTTTCTCCACATGCTCCAGCCGGACGCCGTCGTCGAAGGCGCCGTCGTCCTCGCGGGTGTAAAGGATGTAGCCGGTCGGGGCGGCCGTGGGCTCGTCGGGATCCTTCGTGTCCTCCCAGCTCAGGACGGCCTTCCCGTCCTGGAGCTCGACGGCGAAGGCCTTGACCGGCAGCGGCTGGACCGTGTAGGAACAGCCGTACCGGGCGCTCAGGTACTTGAGGATGCCCTTGTAGACGGACCGGGACACCGTGAAGCGGAAGGACGGGTCCAGGCCGTATTTCATGTCGGCGAAATTCTGGTGCGAAAGCAGTTCCAGGAGCATGGCCGGGACGGAGGTCGTCCGGGACTCGCTGTAGGAGCGGTCCCACGTCTGGCGCCGGGACCAGTTGGGCTCGAACTGCTTCCGGATGTCGTCCACGACCTGCGTCTGGACGTAGTCGGTGAGAAGCCGTCCGTTCAGGCGGGACTCGCCGTTCGGGAGTTCGTCCTTGTTGTCCGCCAGCAGGGTGTAGATGCCCAGCGTGCCGATGATGGAGTCGTTCTGGGTGACGCCCGCGTCGCTGTGGAAAGCGAAGGAAAGGTCGAAGGGAACGCGCCGGCCGCCCGTTTCCGGGTTCACGCGCGAGCCGCCGGCGAGGTGGGACACCCACTTGCCGCGTCCCGCGTAATCCCGCGTATAGTCGTCCTCCCAGTCATCGAACATATGCGTGTCGATGCCGTACCACTGCATGCTGTACAGGGCGCCTTCCGCGAAGGCGGGATAGCCGGACAGCTCGCCGCCGCGCTCGATCTTGCCCATGCCGCCGCCGAACTTCACGGCGTCGGCGCTCACCAGGCCGGCGGCCGAACTCTGGTTCGTCAGGCGCACGAAGCCTTCGTCGCCCTCCGCGAAGGGGAAGGTCCCGAGATAGACCCAGGTGCCTCCGGCCATCCGCTGGTTCACGTGGAATTCGCGCACGCCTCCCAGGTGGTGGACCGTGTACACGGCGTCGGTGGTGCTGTTGGCGAAGGAACGGTAGGAGACGTAGACGGCGTACTCGCCCCGCTCCGGAATCACCGGCCGCCAGGTGGCGGTCGCCTTCGGGTGCGACTCTTCGCCGGTGATGGTCTCGCACATCAAGGCCGTGCCGGCCTCGAACGGGTTCTCGTAGATGCTGTAGACGGGCTTCGTGTCGGCGAAACCGGTCCCGGCGTCGCTCCAGGCGCCGGTCTCCTTGAAATGCCCGGCGCGGCGCATCTTGCCGGCGCGCTCGCCGTGGAAGGAAGGATCGTTGTCGCAGATGACCTCCCAGCTCTGGACGTCCCGTTCGCGCGGCGTCATCACGCAGGCGCCCGCATTTTCCAGCATCGGGATGAGGAAGGGGAGGACATAACTCTGGGTATACAGGTCCTCCACGGTGCGGAAGGTGGCGGCCCGCTGCCATTCCCAGCGCTGGGTCTTGGCTTCATAATAGCGGCCGTGGCTCTGCCAGAGGGCGATATGCCGGCCGGAAAGCCCACGGGACCAGTGCTCGTCGGTCCGGACGAGGGGCGTCTTGGACCGCGGGTCGCTCCGCCGCAGCTTCGTCTCGGCCGGGCGGCCGTTCGAGTTCAGCGCGGGCATCTGCAGGAAGGTGACTTCCCGTCTTTCGGCATAGATGTCGCCCAGGGCGTAGGCCCGGTAGGCGGAGGGGAACAGGTCCAGCAGCTGCTTCCGCATCCACTCGATGTCCGCCGGCCGCAGGGGATAGTCCCCGAGTTCCTTGCTGAAATGGAAGTCCAGCGTCGTTCCCCGCTTGGCGACCCGGGTCAGTTTCAAGGCCGTGTCCACGGTGGTCCGCCGGTGGAGGCGGGCCCGCAGGGAGTCGGTGGCGGTCTTGAACTCCCGGGCGGTCTGGGCGGGAAGGGCGAGGCCTGCCAGGAGCAGGACGGCGGTGAGGAGGAACTTTCGCATCATTTTCTATGCTTGGCGAGGACGATGATGAGGACGATGGCCGAGCTGAGGAGGAGGGCCAGGGCATCCGCCCCGAAGTCGACGGGGTCTCCGGACCGGTAGGAGAGCCAGGTTTGGACCCACTCGGTGGCGGCGGCGAAGGCGCAGCCGGCCAGGAAGGCGATGACCGTCCGGAAGGTGGCTTGCCAGCGTTCGCCCCGGTAGCCGCCGGAGGCGAGGCATGCCAGGATCGGGAAGGGGAAGAACATCAGGAAGTGCACGATCTTGTCGGTGGGGATGCCCCACAGGTCCCTCGGCTCGTCCTGCGCACCGTCGAACTTGCCGAAGCACAGCACGGCCACGGCGACGAGGTACAGCCCGAACAGGATCCGGGCCCAGAGGAGCTGCCGGCGCGTCATGGCTCGACAGGCTCACCGGCCCCGAGGAGCAGTTCTCCGAAGAAGTCCGGACGGTGGAAGTCCGGGGAAGGGGTTCCCACGGGGTTCCAACTCAGGAAGTGCGGATGGGCGGTCTTGTCGCCGCACTTGTAGAAGTTCGCGCGCAGTTTCTCCGGGAGTTTCTCCGGGTCGACGCCTACGAGCTCGAACGGGATGAGCACCGTCACGCGCCAGTCCCAGATGCCGCCGGCGTACTCCTGCGGCCCCTCGAACCGGGCGATGCGAAGGATTTCCTCCATCTCCTCGGCGGGGCGCTTCACGCGGCCCTCGCGGCCGGAGCCTTTCGCCGCCAGGATCTTGCCGATGGGATTGATCTCGAAGTTGTAGTACTCGCTTCCGTCGGGATTCTCGATGAAAACCTCGACGCAGCTGTCCTCCCACTGGGAGCCGTTGTCCTCCGTGTTCAGGGCGCGGAGGTCCAGGCCGCTCACGCGGAAGTCCACGACGAGCGCGTCCTCCGTGCGGGCGATGCGGCCGGCGCAGAGGGGCGCGTACGGGAAGGCGGCGGGCCAGTTGACCTGGTCCACCTGGAAACGGGCGCCTTCGAGTTCGAGGGCGGTGTCCAGGTCGACCTCTTCGAAATCGGCGATGAAGGGAACTTGTATCTGTCTCATAGGGCTTGCATGTCGTTGAGTTTCTTGTAGTAACCGTCCAGGGCGATGAGCTCCTCGTGCCGGCCGCGCTCGACGACCTGTCCCTCGTGCATGACGATGATCTCGTCGGCGTTCTTGATGGTCGAGAGGCGGTGCGCGATGGCGATGGTGGTGCGGCTGGACATCAGGTGGTCCAGGGCGTCCTGCACGATGCGCTCGGATTCGGTGTCCAGCGAGGCGGTGGCCTCGTCCAGGATCAGGATCGGCGGGTTCTTGAGGATGGCGCGGGCGATGGACAGGCGCTGGCGCTGTCCGCCGGAGAGCTTGGTCCCGCGGTCGCCGATGTTCGTGTCGTAGCCCTCGGGCTTCTCCATGATGAAGTCATGGGCGTTGGCGATCTTCGCGGCGGCGACGACCTCCTCCCGGGTGGCCCCTTCCACGCCGAAGGCGATGTTGTTGAAGATGGTGTCGTTGAACAGGATCGGGTCCTGGTTCACATTGCCCATCAGGGCGCGGAGGTCCTTGATCCTCAGGTCCTTGACATCCTTTCCGTCGATGGTGATGCGGCCGCCGTCGGCGTCGTAGAACCGGGGGATGAGGTCTACGAGCGTGGACTTGCCGGCGCCGGACTCGCCCACGATGGCGACCATCTTGCCGCGCGGGATCTCGAGGTCCACGCCCCGCAGGATCTGCCGGCCGCTCTCATAGGAGAAGGTGACGCCCTCGAAGGCGATCTTGTCCGTGAACTCCTTGATTTCCAGCGGATTTTCTTTCTCCGTGATGGGGTTCTCGGCTTCCAGGATGCGGTTGATGCGCTCCATCGACGCGAGCCCCTTCGGGATGCCGTAGGTGGCGCGGGAGAGCTCCTTGATGGGCTCGATCACGGAGTAGAGGATGATCATGAAGAAGATGAACTGGGAGGCGTCCATGAAGGTGCCGCCGAACAGGCCCTTCCCCCGGATGATCAGGTAGCCGCCGAAGGCGAGGACCGCCATGATCATCACCGTCCCGAGGAACTCGCTCACGGGATGGGCCGATGCCTGCCGGGTGTTCACCCGGTTCACCTTCCGCCGCATCCGGTCGGTGACCGAGTCGAAGCGGGCGGACATCTTCCTCTCGGCGTTGAAGGCCTTGACGATGCGCAGGCCGCCGAGCGTTTCCTCCACCTGGGACATCGTGTCGCTCCAAAGGGTCTGGGCCTCCAGGGACTGCCGCTTGAGCTGCTTGCCGATCACGCCCATGATCCAGATGAAGGCCGGTACGAAGGTGAGCATCACCAGCATCATCTCCGGACTCAGGAAGATGAGGATGCCGAAGTAGAACAGGATCAGGATCGGGTCCTTGATGAGCATCTCGATGGACGCGGTGATGGAGTTTTCCACCTCGTTCACGTCGCCGCTCATCCGGGCGATGATGTCGCCCTTGCGCTCTTGCGAGAAGAAGCCGATGGGGAGGGCGAGGATCTTGTTGTAGATGCGGTTCCGGATGTCCTTGACGATGCCGGTGCGGATGGGGATCATCACGGCCGCGGACCCGAAGTAGCAGGAGGTCTTGAGGGCCGTGAAGAAGATCATCACGAGGCACAGCAGGAGCAGTGCCGTCACGGCGCCATGGGCCGCGGAGAAATCGGAAACGAGCCAATAGGCGTTGTTCACGAGGATGTCCTTGAATTTCATGCCCTCGGTTCCCCAGGGGATGAAGGCGTACTCCACCGTGTCCACCTTGAACAGGATGTTCAGCAGCGGGACGATCACGGCGAAGGAGAAGATGTTGAAGATGGCGGACAGCATGTTCAGGACCACCGCCCCGGCCAGGTAACCCTTGTACGGGGAGGCGTACTGTCTCATCATCTTGAAAAAGTCGTGCATGCGCAGGCGCGTTAGGAAGATTAACTCACAAAAATAAAGCAATTTTGCTATCTTTGCAAGGATAAAACCCCTCTCTTATGGCCGAGATCACCTTTGTCATTCCCGCCCGGAACCTGGACACGCTCCACCGGACCCTCTCCATGCTTGCATTCCAGAAAGACGCCGGTCTCCGCGCCGTCATCGTGGACCTCGCCGGCTCCGAGGCCGTCCGCGCCCTCGTGCCGGATTTCGAGAACAGTTTCCCGGTCTCCGCGGTGACCGTGGACCTGGCCGGACAGCCCCTGTGGAAATGCTGCCTGGACGCCGCTCCCACGGCGGAATGGGTGTGCTTCCTCACCCCGGGCGTGGACTTCAACGAGGTGAGCGTCAAGCGCATGCGCCGCTGCATCGACGACCACGACGCCTATGACGTCTTCCATTGGAACCTGGCCGAACCGAACAGGAAATGGGGCCTTCGGACCCGTCCGGACCGCATCTTCACGAACATCTTCGTGGACGGTTACGCCGCGCCCATCTCCTCCTTCGTCTTCCGCGCGAAAGCCCTCCGGGAGGCCTTCGAGGCCGATTCCGAGGCCGCCGGCATGGCCCATGCCCTCCTCCTCGCCGCCGCGAAGAAGACCGGCGTCCGCACCGCCCGCCGCGAGCGCATCGGCTACACCGCCCCCGCTCCCACCACCGACCCGGCCGTCGTGGAGAAGGAAGTCCGCGCCCGCCTGGCCTTCTACCGCTGGTCCGAGCGCTACTTCGGCGAGGACTACCCGCTGGGCGTGAGCGACCGCCTCGCCCTCTTCGCCGGCGAGCTCGCCCGCCTCTATCCCAGCTTCACCCCCGACGAACTGAAGGAGGACCTGAACTCCTTCGCCTGCGTGAACGGACCCATCCGCCGCATGAAAGCCTCCTCCGCCCTGAAGGCCGCCTTGAAGGCCCGACAGGAAACTTTGAAATAATTTCTTGCATTTTCGGAAAAGAATACCGATATTTGCAGTCCCTTTGAAAAAAGGACCTCTGGATGTAGCGCAGTTGGTAGCGCACCTGGTTAGGGACCAGGAGGTCGCTGGTTCAAGTCCAGTCATCCAGACCAAAAAAAGCAGGCGGCACGCCTGCTTTTTTGGTCTAAAGACCCTATTATTCATTGAGGGGGCGGACCCCCTCAAACACCCCTGGGTCGCTTCGCTCCGATTTGAATCGTTCAAGAATGTCGGCAAGTTTCCACCGTCAGCCGGCCGGTGGACTTGAACCGTTCACCCCCGCGCTTCGCGCTGCCCCTAGGGGCTGCCGGGGGAAGACCCCCGGACCCCCTCCGTCGCTTCGCTCCGAATCATGTTGCTTCGTCCAACCATACCGGAGGAAGACCCCCGGACCCCCTCCGTCGCTTCGCTTCGAAGCCATATCCTGCCCTTTCCCCAGCCTATGGCCCGTTGGCTCCTTCCCCGGGGCCCGTTGCCCTTGCCGCGTTTACAAGAAAACGCCACTCTACGCATTCCACGTGTAAACGCGGAACGAAAAATGCCCATTTCGCCCCAAAACCCTTCCGCGTTTACAACATATCGCCCCTCCACGGCCCCCCAAGTGTAAACGCGGCAAACCCCCTAGACACGACCCCCTACCGTGTCCAAAGGTCCATTCGCTGTACCTATGGGCAAGAAAAACCCGCGACAGTTTTCTTTCCAGTAGGTACTGCGCATGGACCTACGGGAAAACATCGTCGCGGTTCTCTCGAGGCTTGAGGTCCACGAGCTGGGACGATGGACATGGAAAACCCGCGAAATCATGTCTTGCCCTCCACGAAATGGACCTGAAGCCATGAAACAAGGATGGCCGGCGGTCGGGCATTTGGCAATCCGGCGATGAATGGCTATCTTTGGGACGGAAGCAATATGTGCAAGGTCAGGAAGATACATCTGTTGGCCGTGAATGGGCTGCTGTGGACGGCGATCGGGACGAAGATCGCGGTCACGGGGATGGTCAATTACCTGAAGGCGGCGCCAGAGAAGCTGGGGTGGATGATTCCGTTGTCCTTGCTGGTGTTCGCGGCATTCTATATGATGTTCACGGGCATTGTGCGGAAGTATTCGGAAAGGATTCAGGCCTTGCCGGGGCCCAAGGAGCCCATTTACAAGACATTCAGCCTCAAGGGGTATCTCATCATCGCCTTTATGATTACGCTGGGGATTACGCTCAAGTATGTCCCCGGCATTCCGCCGACCTTCTTCGCCTGGTTCTATCTCGGGTTGGGGGCAGGCCTGCTTTCCGCGGGGATCCGTTTCCTTATCCGCTGGTGGAAGGGGAGAGGTATAACAGTTTGACGTCATGGATTTCAAGGAATTCGGCAAGGAGGGGGCGCCCTCGTTGCTGCTCATCCCGGGATTGGGGGTGTCGTATGAGATTTTTCTCCCGCTGATCGGTCTGCTGGAGGAGCGGTTCCGCATCATCGCCGTGCAGGTCGACGGCTTCACGCTGGGAACCTTCACGCGGTTCACCTCCATCGACGACCAGGCGGGGCAGGTGATCGCGTATGTCAAGGAGTGCCGGGGAGGCCGCCTGGACTGCGCCTATGGCTTGTCCCTGGGCGGGAAGATCCTTTCCCGCGTGCTGGAGCGGAACGAAGTCGTCATCGACCATGCCATCCTGGATGCGGCGCCCTTGCTGCCGCTTCCCCGATGGCTGGAGGGGCCGCTCCGCTACTATCAGTGCGCCAACGTATGGACCTGCTACCATTGGACGGGATTCTGGCGGTGGGTGTTCCATTCGCACTATTTCGACGTCTTGCTGGACGAATGCCGGAAAGTGTATCCCTTCGGGGGCGGCCAGGCCGTTCTGGACGGGTATAAATCGGTCTATACCAATAAGTTGGAGTCAATCTCCGGCCCTGATATCCATTTCTGGCACGGCACGCTCGAGGCCTTCGTGGCCCGGCCCCAGGCCAGGCATCTGCAAGCGCTCTGTCCGTCGGCCCGCATCGAAGTCTTCCCCAAGATGAACCACGGGCAGCTGCTCGTGGACCATCCGGAAGAAGTGGCGCGGAGGATACAGGAAATGGTTTAGGAGATACGTTTGGACCACGCCAGGGAAACCTTGTTGCGAAACGGTCTTGAAACATTAGATTATTGTTGGATTGTTGTAAAATATAACCTAACTTTGATAATTACGTATTGTTGCTTGACGGCGCATACAATTCGATCCATCTGCTAATTATATGGTATTCAATTCAATTGAATATGCGATATTCCTTCCGCTGGTTTTCGCGCTCTATTGGTTTGTATTCAATAAGAGTGTGAAAGTTCAGAATCTTTTCATCGTCATTGTCTCTTACATCTTTTACGGCTGGTGGGATTGGAGGTTTCTCTTTCTGATCGCTTTCACATCGTTCTGCAGCTGGATGAGCGGACTGCTGATTCAGAAATACAGCCAGCAGGGGAAAAAGGCAAAAGCGGTCAGCACCGCCAATATCGTTCTCAATCTGGCCATTTTGGGCGTATTCAAGTATTACGACTTCTTTGCAACTTCTTTTGCCCATGTGTTCCTTGGGGGGAAAACGGAGGGGCTCCTGCTGAATATCGTGCTGCCTGTCGGCATCAGCTTCTATACGTTCCAGGCGCTGAGCTATTCCATTGATGTGTATAAGGGAAAGATTGAACCGACGAAGGATATTGTCGAATTTTTCGCCTATGTCAGCTTCTTCCCACAGTTGGTGGCGGGCCCTATCGAAAGGGCGACCAACCTGCTTCCACAGTTCCAGAGGCCCCGTATATTCAATGTTGATATGGCGGTGGATGGAAGCCGTCAGATCTTATGGGGATTATTCAAAAAGATGGCCGTGGCGGACAAGTGCGCCGTTTTTGTCAATGAGATATTTTCGACATACCAGTCTCAACCGGGAAGCAATCTGTTGCTGGGCGCGATCATGTTCGCATTTCAGATTTACGGCGACTTCTCCGGTTACTCGGATATCGCCATCGGTACTTCGAAGCTGTTCGGGATCAAACTGATGCGTAATTTCAACGTCCCCTATTTCAGTCGTGACATCGCCGAGTTCTGGAGGCGATGGCATATTTCCCTCACCACCTGGTTCCGGGACTACATTTATATTCCGCTTGGCGGCAGTCGCTGCTCCAAAGCAAAGATCGTCCGCAACACGTTCATCATTTTCCTCGTCAGCGGCCTGTGGCATGGGGCCAACTGGACTTTCATCGCATGGGGTGCCTATCACGCGGTTCTTTTTCTCCCGCTCATCCTCCTAGGGAAGAACAGAAAGTACAAAGAGGTGGTCGCTTCGGACAAACTGTTCCCCAGTGTCGGAGAAGTGTTTCGGATTCTGATGACTTTCTTGATCGTTGTCATCGGCTGGGTCATCTTCCGTGCCGAATCGATCGGCCAGGCGTGGGAATACCTCTGCGGAATGTGGCAATGGGATACGCTCAGAGCGGGCTATCAACTCTTTATCCAGCGCAATTTGATATCGAGAACAGGGGTGGTCCTGATGATGGTGCTCTTCGAATGGCTGAACAGAAAGAATGAGCATGGCCTCGATTTGCAGGCCGTCAAAAGCCCGCTTGTCAGGTATGGCATCTATATCTTTGTGATTCTTGCCTTGATGATTTCTGTCGAAAACAGCCCGTCCCAGTTTATCTATTTTCAGTTTTAGTCATGAGGGAATACTTGTCTAAACTATTGGTTTTCGCGATAGTTCTATATATAGTCCTTTTTTTGGTCGACTATGCCTATTCCGCGATGATCAGAACTTCCAACTGGCGACCAGTGGAAGCATGGGAGGATGTTGTCAATGGGAATATACACGCGGATGTCGTCGCTTTGGGCTCTTCTCGCGGATGGGTTCAGATCGACCCTCATATCATCGACAGTGTCTTATGCGTGAATTCTTATAATCTTGGCATTGATGGTAGCGAGATCAATCGGCAAGTCCAGAAGTACGAAATCTTCCGAAAGAGGAATCCAAAACCGAGACTGATTATCCAGAATATAGATGTATGGTCCCTGGGATATACCATCGGTTACGAGAAAGAGCAGTTTTTCCCTTTCTTTTGGGATCGGGATATCAGAAAGACGTTCTATCGGACAGAGCCATTCACATGGGGAGAAAAATACATCCCGTTCTTCAGGTATCATGGCATGAATCCCATGTTGTTTTTCCATCGGTCGCCCCGGACGCTCTACAAAGGATATCAAGGCCAGGTCGGTGTGTGGAATGGAGAAGCTTTTGAGCAGCAAGAAACAATCATTTTTCATGTAAATGATACGACCCTCCGGATGTTTGATTCATTCCTGGATCAGGCTGAAGAGGACAGCGTAAAAGTCGTTTTCGTCTATGCTCCTCTGTTTTCGGGTGCCACGGAGAAGATCAGTAATAGGGATCTGATGTATGAAACATATCGGAAACTGGCAGACAAGCATAGTATTCCGGTCTTGGACTATACGGATATGTGGATCTGCCGCGATACGGCATATTTCTACAATGCGATGCATCTAAACAAGACAGGGGCGGAAATCTATACCGACAGCTTGGCGAATGATTTAAAGCGCTTGGACGTCTTCTGATTTCCCGTGATTTCAATAGATCGGCCGGTCCTTTTTACAACAGCAGCAGGGGAGAGGGGATGCCGCGCTCGAGGACGCGGAGATGGACGGTGCCGGGTTCGACTCCCAGTTCTTCCAGGACGGCGCGGGCGTTGTCGTAGGCGAGGCGCGGGGTGTTGTTGTTGCCGCTCAAATGACACAGGAAAAGGTTCCGCAGACCGGGGTGCATGAAGGCGCGGATGGCGTCGCCGCAGGCGTCGTTCGAGAGGTGGCCGGCGCCCTGGCAGATGCGCATCTTCAGGTAATGCGGGTAGGAGCCCCCGAGGAGCATGTCCACGTCGAAATTGGATTCCACCACCACGGTATCGGCCTGGCGGGCCCATGCGAGGGCCTCGTCGGTCACATGGCCGAGGTCCGTCATCAGGACGAACAGGCGTCCTTCGCAGCGGATGGCGTAGCCGACCGTCTGCGTCGCGTCGTGCGGGACTTCGAAGTACTGGACCTCGATGCCCTCGGCCACCGGGTTCCAGGTGAGCGGCAGGAGGTCGCGGCGGCAGGCGCCGATCTCGTGCCGCGTGAAGGGGTGCCAGGCCAGGGCGTCCTGCAGGATGGAGGTCGTGTAGACGGGTTTGGAGAGTCGCTTGCAGATGGAGCCGAGGTTGCGGATGTGGTCGCCGTGGTCGTGCGTGACGAGGACGCTCTGGAAGCAGTCCAGGTCCAGCGACTGGCTCTCGAGGACCTTCTTCATCCGGCGGATGCTGACGCCCGCGTCGATGAGGATGCCCGAGGTGGCGCAGCCATCTTCCTCGTGGAGGAGCAGGTAGCAGTTGCCGCAGCTGCCGCTGGAAAAGCTCAGGAAGCGCATCAGTTCCGTTCCTCCTCGCAGTACCGGGAGATCACGTTGTAGGCGCCGCCGATGCCGAGTTCGCCGGCCCGGGACAGGTCGATGCAGCCTTTCTCCTTGTCTTTCAGATAGATGAGGACGAGCCCGCGGTTGAAGTAGGCTTCGCCCATGTACGGGTACAGGGAAATCGCCTTCCCGTAGCTGTCGATGGCGTTCACCAGCTGCTGGGACAGGCAGTACAGGTTGCCCAGGTTGAACTGGATGTACGGCATCGCCGGCTGGATGGCGGCCGCCTGCTCCATGTCGGCGAGGGCCTCCGAATAGTCGTAGTGGCTCGTGACCTGCTCGCGGACGCGGGCGCGGGTGTTGCCCTTGTCGTCCATGGTGAGCGTCTGGACGTTGGACTCGATGGAGGCGATGAAGTCGATCATCTCCGCCCGCAGGACCGCGCGGTTCATCAGGTAGAACGCCTTGTAATAGCTGTCGTAGCGGTCCCCGCCGCTTTCCGCCTCGATGGCGCGGTCATAATGCGACTGCGCCGCATTGTACTGTTTCTGGTCCAGCTCGGCCAGCGCCAGGAGGAACTCCCGCGTGGCGCCTTCCGTGTTCCCGCCATACAGGACGGCATCCAGGGTTTCCTGCGACGGCGAGGAGACCTTCGAGGCGTCGTCCGTGATCGTGACCGGCAGCGGCAGGACGGAATAGAAGCGGTCCAGGAGCGGGTTCTCGTACCGGTGCTCCAGCGCGTAGTTCGTGTCGTCCCGGCCGGAGGCGAGGACGAACTTGTACAGGGGCTTGAGGTTGATGTCCACGTCGCGGTGCTGGAGCATCTCGTCGTCGAAGTCGTGCTTGGCGAATTCGGCGTCCAGCGTGAGCAGGGAACTGTATTTCTTGGTGGTGTCCGCGAACTCGGCGGCGCCGGAGGCGTTTTTCGCGCGGTACTCCGCGACCTTCCGCCGGCCGGTCTTGTAGTCCTCCCGCGAGGCGCGGTTCATGCCCAGCTGGAGCTCCGCGTAGGCCCGGTTCATATAGGCCTTGGCGAAGTCCGGATACAGTTCGATGGCCTTGTTGTAATCGGCCAGCGCGTCTTCCCACCGGCCCATCTCCAGGAAGAAGCCGGCCCGGTTGAAGTAGGCGAGGACGTTGTTCGGGTTGATGTTGATGACGCGGTCCATGTCCGAGAGGGCCGCCGCGAAATCGCCCACCTGGGCCGAGATGAGGCTGCGGTTATAGAGGGTGAGGGCGTTGCCGGGCTCGTGGCGGAGGACGGTGTTGAGGTCCGCCATCGCCTCGTTCAGGTGGCTCTGCTCGGAGTGCAGGATGGCCCGGTTGAAGTAGGCGAGGGTGTTGGTGGTGTCCAGTTCGATGGCCTTGTCCATGTCCTGGATGGCGGCTTCGTAGTTGCCCTGCTCCGCCAGCAGGCGGCCGCGGCGGATGTAGCCTTCGGGCTCGAAGCGGTCGATCTTGATGGCCTTGTTGTAGTCGGTCACCGCCTTGAGGGTGTCGCCGAGGAACAGGTAGGAAGCGCCGCGGTTCAGGTAGGCCGACGGATCCTTGGGCTCCTGGCGGATGTATTTGTCGAAGTCCTTGACGGCGGGCTCGAACTGCTGGCTCAGGAAGTAGGTGACGCCCCGGGTGAAATACAGGCCGGCCGAGCCGGGCCGGAGCGAGATCGCCTTCTCGAGGTCCTTCAGGGCGTCTTCGTAGTCGCCGAAGCGGCTGGCCGTGATGGCCCGGTAGTGGTAGCCGGAGGTGAAGACGGGGTTCAGGCGGACGGCGGTGTTGAAGTCCGTCCGGGCGCCACGGATGTCGCCCAGGTTGTACTTGGCGATGCCCCGGTAGAAGAAGGTCCAGTAGTCGGTCGTGTCCAGCTGGGCGAGGACGTTGAAGTTGGAGACCGCTTCCGCCAGGCGCCCCTCCGCCAGGGCGTTGCGGCCCCGGAACATGAAGACGTCCTTGTCGTACTGCGCGTGCGCCCGGAAGGCGCCGGCGAGCAGGACCAGGAGGCAGATCAGCAGTTTTCCCTTGCACTTCATTCAGAAAAATTTTCAAATGACGGGCGAAATGGCTATTTTCGCACCAGTTTACAAAGATAATCATTTATCGTGCCCATCGGACGCCTGACCCGAAAATTTTTGAGCATCTGCCTCGCCCTCACCGCCCTGACGACCCTCGCCGGAGCGCAGCCTTCGGGCTATTTCATCAGCGCCCGCAACGCCGAGCACCTGGCCGACACGGCCGGCCTCCGCTCCCGAGTGGCCTTCCTCGCCGACAGCCTCTGCGCCGGCCGGGCCTCCGGGACGCCGGGCTCCCTGCACGCGCAGTCGGCCATCGCCCGCCAGTTCGCCGCCTACGGCCTCAAACCTGCCGGCGGCACCTACTTCCACGGCTTCCGCACCCTCACCGGCGGCTCCGCGCACAATGTCGTGGGCTTCCTTCCCGGCAGCGGGGACCGCTACGTGGTCGTCGCCGCGCACTATGACCATATCGGCACGCTCGCCGGCACCCTTTATCCCGGCGCGGACAGCAACGCCTCCGGCGTCGCGGCGCTCCTGACCCTGGCGCAGATGTTCCAGCACCTGAAGGAGCTCGGCAAGACCTATTCCCATACGATCATCTTCGCTGCCCTGGACGGCAAGGAACAGAGCCTCTCCGGCTCGTACCACCTGTGGAACGAGATCGCCGGCGGCCTGATCCGCGACCCGCGCACCGGGCTGCCCGTCTCCCCGAAGGATATCGACCGGATGGTCAACATCGACCAGGTGGGCGGCACCGAGGCCCCGATCCACAAGAACCGGCCCGACTACCTGATGATGCTCTGCGAGCCCGGGGACGGCCGCCGGGACGCGCTCCTGATCGCGAACCAGAGTCCGGAAGTGAGCCTGGACCTGGGCTTCGACTATTACGGGAGCAAGGATTTCACCCGCGTGTTCTACCGCACCATCAGCGACCAGAAGCCCTTCCTGGACCACGGCGTCCCGTCGGTGATGTTCACCTCCGGGATCACCCTGCGCAACAACAAAGTCACCGACAACGCCGATTCCCTGGACTACGGCATCCTCCGCCGCCGCGTCCTCGCGATGTTCTACTATCTCGTGCGCGTGTTATGAGGCGCGCCCTCACCCTTCTGACCACCGTCCTCCTGACGGTCTGGCAGCTGCCGCAGAACCTGGCGGGGCTCGTTTTCGGCTGGTTCCTGAAAGGGAAGCGCCGCTATTGCAACCTTCCCGGCATTCCGGATGATATCCGCGTCGTGGACGCTTCCAACATGTACGGCGGCATCTCGCTGGGCAATTTCGTCTATTGCCGGCCGCCCATCTACGAGAAGATGGCCCTGCACGAGTACGGCCACTGCCGCCAGTCCCGCCTGCTGGGTCCCTTCTACCTCCTTGTCGTCGGCCTTCCTTCGCTGCTGTGGGCCCTCTGGTGGCATCCGGGCCGCTCCGTCGGCTATTACAGCTTCTTCACGGAGCGCTGGGCGGACCGTTTGGGCGGCGTCCGTCGGAATTCCGGGAGAAATTGATTATCTTTGCATTATGAGAATCACGTACCTCCTCGCGGCCCTCTGCGCCGCCCACGGCGAGAAATAGCCATGAAGCCGCAGCGGAAACAACTGCTCTGGTGGCTCGGCGCCCTGGCGCTGGGTACGGGGCTGGGGCTCCTGCACAGCGGGACCGTGGACGCCGTGTGCAACTTCATCGCCACGGTGTATACCCGGCTGTTCCAGTTCCTGGCGGTCCCGACCGTGGCCCTCGCGATCACGACGACGCTCATCCTGTTCGGGAAGCAGCGGAGCACCCGGAAGATCTTCCTCCATACCGTCACCTACACGCTGTTGACCACCTTCGCGGCTGCGCTCGTGGGCATGGGCCTGTACCTGCTGATCGCCCCGGAGAACCTCCCTGCGGAAATGGTTTCCTCGGCCGGGGAAGTGAATGCCGGCGGGAGCACCTTCTATGAACACATCATCTCGGTCATCCCGAACAACATCGTCCAGCCGTTCCTGTCCGGGAATGTCCTGTCCATCCTCCTGATTGCGATCGCCGTCGGCCTCGCGCTGGCCTGGATGCCGGACAGCGAAGGAAAGGGCGTGCTGGTGAAAGGCATCCAGGGGCTCCAGGAACTGTTTTTCGTGCTGATCAAGGCGCTCATTTGGACCCTGCCCCTCGGCATCGCCGCGTTCGCCGCGCAACTGGCCGCCCAGCTCAGCGGGGGAGTCATCCTGGGCTCGCTCGGGAAGTACGCCGCCGTGATCCTGGCCGGCAACGCCGTCCAGTTCTTCGTGGTGCTGCCCCTGTTCCTGCTCGTCCGGGGAATCAATCCGCTGAAGGTGTTCAAGGCGATGAGTCCGGCCGTGATGATGGCCCTGTTCACCAAGAGTTCGGCGGCCACCCTCCCGGTCACGCTGTCCTCCGCCGAGCAGCGGCTGGGCGTGGACCCGAAGGTATCCCGGTTCGTCCTCCCCATCTGCACGACCGTCAATATGAACGGCTGCGCGGCCTTCATCCTGGTCACCTCCCTGTTCGTGATGCAGAACGGCGGCTTCTCCCTGGGCATCGGCACGATGCTCCTGTGGGCGCTCATTTCCGTGATTGCGGCCGTGGGCAACGCCGGCGTGCCGATGGGATGCTTCTTCCTGACCGTGTCGCTGATGACGGGAATCGGCGCGCCCGTCGCCGTCCTGGGCCTGATCCTGCCCATCTATACCATCCTTGACATGGTGGAGACGGCCGAGAACGTCTGGTCCGACTCCTGCGTCTGCGCGATGACGGATAAAGACTTGTCCTAGGCGGCCGCTTCCAGCCACTTCCCGCGCGCGATGCGGATCAGGAAGATGGTGCCGCGGAAGGTGAGTTCGACCGCCATCGCCATCCAGAAGCCCACGAGGCCATACACCCGCACGAGGAAGATGGCGGGGAGGATGCGGACGATCCACATCGACGTGAAGTTCATCACGCTCGGCCACTTGGTGTCGCCGGCGCCCACGCAGACGCCGTAGGCGACGATGGAGGCGGCGTAGCCCAGTTCCGCGAACGCTTCGATTCTCAGCACCCGGGCGCCCAGGGCGATGACTTCCCCGTCGGGGGAGAGCATCCGCATCAGCTCGGGGGCGAACGCGTACATCAGGATGGCCAGGAGGCCCATGATGCCCATGCCCAGGCCGGTGGTGATCCAGGCGAAGCGCTTGGCGAGCTCCTTGCGGCCGGCGCCGACGGACTGGCCCACCAGGGCCGTGGCCGCGTCGGCGATGCCGTAGCCGGGCATGTAGCAGAAGCTTTCCGCCGTGATGGCGAAGGAGTTCGCGGCGATCGCGATGGTCCCGAGCGGGGCCACGATGATGGTCGATGCGATGTAGCCGCCCCGGATGAGAATGTTCTGCAGCGCCATCGGCCCGCCGATGCCGGCCGCCTTAGAGATCACTTTTCCGGTGGGCTTGAAAGATCCCTTGTCCTGCCGCAGGTTGAGTTCGGGGGAGCGGACGGTGAGGAAGTACAGCATGGCCATCGCCGTGATCAGTTCCGCCAGGCCCGTGCCCAGGGCCGCGCCCACCACGCCCATGTCCAGCACGTAGATGAACAGGTAGTTGAAGCACACGTCCATCAGGCACATTCCGATGTTCAGGTAGCTGGGAACCTTCATGTTGCCGCTCACCTGCAGCATCGACGCGCAGATCCAGTCCAGCTGCATGAAAGGGAGGAAGGCGGAGACGATGAAGAAGTATTTCGTCGCGTCGGGGACGATTTCCGGGCTGCCGCCGAGCCAGCGGGGGAGCGGCCCGGCGAGGGCCATCCCGATGACGGCGATGGCGCCGCTGAAGCAGAGGGCGCTGACGAGCGCCTGCCGGAGCACCTCCCGGGCCGTCTTGAAGTCGTTGGCCCCGATCAGGTGCGCGACCTGCACCGAAAAACCGCTGCCGCAGGCGCCGCAGAAGCCCATGAGCAGCCACATGCAGGTGGAAACCAGGCCGATGGACGCGCCCGCCGCAGCTCCGAGATGCCCCACCATCGACGTGTCGATGTACTGCATCAGCACGGACGACACCTGGGCGATGATGGCCGGGTAGCTGAGCACGAGGCACAGCTTCAGCTGCTGCCCGCCCGTCAGCGTCCCGCCGCCCCGGATCTGGGCGAGCAAATAGTCTTTCGAACCGTTGCCCTTTGTCATTTCGAGACCGTTCCAGTTGTCATTTCGAGCTTGCCGAGAAATCTCTACTTGAACGCGTCCATCACCCCCGTCGCCTTCCCGTCACTCGTGAAGGCGCCCATGTCATAGGCGTTCCAGCCCAGCGTGCCGTACACGGCGGGCTTCCATTTTCCGTCCACCTCGGGCTCCCAGTAGAAGACGCCCTTGCACTTAGCGATCTTCTTCACCTCCGTCATGAACCCGGAGAGGACCTGGGCGGCCAGGGTCGCGTTCGCGGGCGTTTTCACGCCCACTTCCGCGACGATGACCTCCTTGTTGAATTTCGAAGCCAGGGCCTGGATCCGCTGGATGGCCGTCGTGTTGCATTTGCTCCAGTCCGACTCCGTCTGGGGGTAGTGGGACAGGGCGATGGCGTCGAACTTGCCGCCGGCCGCCTGGACCTGCTCGAACCACCAGGCGTTGTCCTCGAAGGCGTTGTTCAGGTGCGCGAGCACCGTGCAGGACGGGAAGACGGCCTTGACGGCGTCATAGCCCGCATTGAGGAGTTTCGCGAAGTTTTTCCGCCCGTTCGGGATGTCGCCGGAAGAGGTCCAGAGCTGGCCGGCGGGCCAGAGCATGCCGTTCCGGGTCTCGTTGCCGACCTGCACCCAGTTGGGGGTGACGCCGGCGTCCTGCAGGGCCTTCAGCACCTCCGTCGTATGGTCGGAGACGTGTTTGGCCATCTTGTCCAGGTCGTTCTTGTCGGCCTCCCAGGCCTTGGGGATGTCCTGGCGGGACGGGTCGGCGAAGAAGTCGCTGTAGTGGAAATCGACCATCAGCGCCATCCCGGCCTTGGCGGCGCGGGTGGCGAGCTTCACGACGTCGTCCTTGCCGCTCCAGCCGCCGGTGGGGTTCACCCACACGCGGAGGCGGATGGCGTTGACGCCCGTCTCCTTGAGGACGTCCATAATGTCGGCCTTCGTTCCGCTGCTGAGCTGGAACGTGCGGCCGCCTTTCTCCATCTCCGACACCCAGGAGATGTCGGCCCCCTTGGCGAACGAGGGCGTGGGAACAGGCTGGGGTTTCACCTCGGGTTCAGGTTCATCGGGCGTGACCGGAGCCGGCTTGGAACAGTTGCAGGCGGTCAGGAAAAGGGTGGCGATGGCCAGGATGAGTCGGGTCGTTTTCATAGTTTCAGCAGTCATAAGGGGGTATTTCGCCGCGGTCGATGAGGTCGCGGAGGACGTCCTCCCAGGCCGAATCGGCGGTGCCGAAGGCGGCGCGGACGTCCGCAAGGGTATAAGGGGCTTTGATGGACGCTTTCAAGCGGGCGGCCAGGTCCTGCGGCTTCTTCGCGCGGGCGCGGCAGATGTCGCAGCAGCCGCAGTCGGCGCTTTCCTCCTGCCCGAAATAGCGCAGGAGAAAGCGGGAGCGGCATTCGTCCTCCTCGGCCACGTACGAGAGCATCGTCTCCACACGGTCGTGGAAGACGGAACGGAGCATCTCGTACCGCTTGGGCATCAGGTCCACGTTGCCTTCGTGCAGGCGGTCGTGGAGGATGAAGATGACGTCGGACTGGTCCGAGGGGATGTACTTGATGAGGTGGTTGACGGCCAGGCCGTACAGGAGCTGCCGCAGCTCCGGCACCGTCAGGCCGCTCTTCCGGGCGACGGTCTCCTCGTCGATGGACACGGGATAGGAGAACAGGCCGGTGTAGGAGCGCATCAGGGTTTC